>NZ_DAIOXM010000001.1:0-496246 GCF_036758025.1 Lacrimispora sp.
GGAAGTAAGAACGGATGAAAGATATATAACAATGTGTGGTTTTGAGGGTATATGCAATTGATGATATTGCATAACATTGAATTTTAATGCGTGAATCCATGTCTGGGTTTGCGCTTTTTTTATTAAAAATTTTCATTCCGGTATTGCAATCTGCGGAATGAAAAGGTAAATTAAAAGAAGGATCATGCAAAATACAGCAGCAGGGACAGATAAGGAGCATTGATTATGGAGAAAGATCGGGGTGTCATCCGCATTTTGATGGTCTGTCATGGAAATATATGCAGATCTCCTATGGCGGAGTTTGTGATGAAGGATATGATAGAAAAGGAACGCTTAAGCGACTGTTTTTATGTGGCGTCAGCGGCAACCAGTACAGAGGAAATCGGAAATCCGGTACATAGGGGCACAAGGGAAAAGCTGAAGCAATATGGAATTTCTACTGAGGGAAAATATGCGGTGCAGATATCACGGAAGGACTATGATAAGTATGATTATCTGATTGCCATGGATAAGAGAAATGTGGTGAATATGCTCCGGATTTTAGGAGGAGATCCGAAAGGAAAGGTAAAACAGCTCCTGGACTTTTCAAATAATCCGAGAGACATTGCAGATCCATGGTACACCGGGGATTTTGATCTCACTTATGATGATGTTTATGAAGGCTGCCAGGCTCTTTTATCGTACATTCTGGACCAGGATTACCCCTGGAATTAAGAGGATTAAGAAACGGACCAGATTCCTTTGTAAATCAGGAAGGGCCCGTTTCTTTTTTTAATTATTCATCTGTGTCAAGAATGGTGACATTCAGTGCCTCGGAGGAAAGATCCAGATCTGTTCCGGCCTTTGTGGGAGGTGCAATAATGCGGATAATGGGACGCAGCGCAAATCCCGGTGTATTACCTCTGACAATAGCTGTGCTGCCATCGCTTAAGTGGACCACTGTACCAACAGGATAAGCGGCAACACACTGCAGGAAAGCGGTAAGCAGTTCCGGGTCAAAATGGGTGTCAGCGCAGCCGCTTAAATAATCAAAGATTTTTCTTGGAGCCCAGGCTTTCCGGTAAGGTCTTGTAGAGTTTAAGGCATCATAGACATCTGCAATGGCTAAGATGCGCCCATAAAGAGGGATGTCCTCTCCCGCAAGGCCCAAGGGGTATCCGGTTCCGTTAAACTTTTCGTGGTGGGTGCGGATTCCCTGCAGGACTGCCTGAGAAATAATGGTGTTCTGTCCCAATTTTTCATAGGAGATGCTGGGGTGCTGCTTCATAACTTCAAACTCATCGTCAGTAAGAGGACCGTTTTTATTGGTTATTTCAATGGGGATGTCGGTCTTTCCGATATCGTGAAGAAGACCGCAGAGAGCCAGATCATTTAAGCGGTTGAGGGGCAGTCCGATGTACCGGCCCAGCAGGACGCTTAAAATGCCCACATAAAGACTGTGGGAGTAAGTGTATCCGTCATAATCTCTGATGTCAATCATCTGGAAAAGATATTTATCCTTGCTTAAAATATTCATAACAACAGTTTCAGCTACACTGGTGATCTCCTGGTAGATCTGCCTGCTGGATTGAAAGGTCATCTTTTTCAGACTTTCATCAAAGGCCTTGCGAATGCTTGTGAGCATCTTTGCCTTTAATTCCGGCTCCACAAAATCCTCCGGTTCAATTCCCTCTGCCAATTTTGTATTGATATAAGCCCCCTGAACCCCGACACTTTGCATGCGGGCGATAATCCGTTCGTTTAATTTACACCCGGCTACTGCAAAGGGAAGCATGGGGTTTGGCCCTTGAATGTTTCGAGCCAGTTCCATGCCATCAACCAGCTTTTCAATAGGAAGATAAATCAATTTTTTCACCTCAAAGACTGGATCCCAGTCTTTTTTTCCTTTAGTCGGTATATTCCTTATTTTATCATAATTGGAAGTATATACATAATATCTCATTAAATTATAGATGTTATTGAGCCCTGCGTCAATGGAAATTTGTTATAGTCTGAAACATCAATGTGGTCTGATTTGGTACTGGTCCGGGGCCTTGACAGCCGTATAATGGAAAAGTCGCTGAAAGCCTTGAAATAGCCTTGTTTTAAGCTTTTCTTACATGACATTTCCGGATTTATATGTTATTGGATGAGGAGGAGCTGGAACAGTTTTTCAAAAGACTGTGCCTTAGGATCAGGTTATCATTCTGTCTGATTTATTTGGGGGAAGCGTCAACAAAGAACTTGCAGCAGGGCAGGTCATTTTATGCACAAGTGAGCTTTTTCCAAGTGAAATTGCAGAAATGGGAAAAGCCAGATTAAAAGCTGTAGTAACGTCCAGGTGTTCTTCCTGCTCCCATATGGTCATACTCGCTAAGAGTCTTGGCATTCCTGCCATTGTGGGAGTGGGGCATTTTCCGGAGAATATTGGCGGAAAACGAGGAACTGCGGATACTGGTGCCGGAAAATTATTCATCGGACAGGTATAAAAATAAGCATAAAAACTTTTGTTTCAAAGCAGCATGGTAATGTGGTCCGATTTGGTACTAACTTAAAAGTCCTTTGCATATGATGGTAAAAACGTCCTAGCAGGGGGATTTTCTTGAAGGAATATATTGAAGAGCGGGCGGTAGCGATCGCCAATTACATCATAGACTACCATGCGACCGTGAGGCAGACGGCAAAAAAATTTGGCATATCCAAATCCACGGTACATAAAGATGTAACAGACCGCCTGGAGCATATCAATCCCTCCCTGGCAGCAAGAGCCAGAGTGATTCTTGACATCAATAAGTCAGAACGCCATATCCGGGGGGGCCTTGCCACTAAAGAGAAATACCAGCATCGGCTGCAAATGTGCAGCAAAAGGAATTAACAGAATAAAAATGGGCAGCCGCCGCTTTTCGGGCGGCTGTTCTGCTGTAAAAATTATTTTTTTGTTACAAATTCCTTAACAATTTTATCCAATACTACTTGTTTTTAACATGAAATTTTATTATAATAACTAGTATGTATAAAATAAGAATATATAGCATTGTTATATAGGAATTGGTACAAAGGAGGCCGTATGATTAAAAAACAAGAGAGCAATTTCAAGAAAGCTGTCAATGAATTGCTGGGTTATTCTTCGGGAACAGGGGATGAGACCGATATTCCGGACTATAAAGAGGAACCAAGGGCAGCTGTGCAGGAAGCCCGGACCAGTGAAGAGGTATTGAGCCCGGACCAGAGCTCATTTTTTAATCCTTCCGGCTTTCAGGACCCTTCTGCCGGACAGGCACCGGTCCGCATGACAGCGGAGACCAGCAAGGTTTCCTCCTATACTGTGGAGACAAAGACATTGTCCATGGAACCTGTAAACCAGATATCTTCCAAGGTGGCTGTGATTACAGAGGACATGATTGTCAACGGCGATATTGTCACGCAGTCGGATTTGAATATTTACGGTCAGGTAACCGGAAGTGTTGCCAGCAGAGGTGATGTTTTAATCATGGGCCGTGTGACCGGAGACGTTTCCGGTGTCAACGTGAGAGTGGAAGGTGAGGTCAACGGAAACTTAACGGTTGACAAACGGGCTGATGTAGGTGTCAATGGAAGAATCAAGGGAGATATTACGGCCGCCAATGTGTTCAGCGAAGGTGTCAGTGAAGGTGATGTCAAAGCGGAAGATACCATACACTTTGGGGGAAGCGCTATGGTGACAGGTAAGGTTTATGCCAAAGCATTTGCTATTATACAGGGAGCCAAGATCAAGGGAATGATGACTACCTACGATTGATAGAGAAGATTATGAACAAAAGAAGAAACCTCAGGCGCAAACCTTACTTTGGAAGTGTACGGTTTTTCCGTCATTTAATACTTACAACCATTGCATTGCTTATCCTGGTCCCCACCAGCCTGGCTGTATATTTTAAAACAGAAAACAGCAGGCTGGCAAAGGAACGGTACAAGCTTTACAATGAAAATAAAGAGCTTCGGAATCAGGCTGATGAGGTGAAAAACAGCAAGCCTGTTCCGGAACCGGAGCCGGTTCAAGTCTCTTCCAGCGTATATGGAGATATACTGGTGGATACCAGCTCCTGGGAGCTGATGCTGGTCAATGACACCCATCCCTTAAGGCCCAGCTTTCAAGTGGACTTAGTGGAGATACAGCCGGGACAAAGTGTGGACAGGCGTATTGCAGGGGACTTGGAGGATATGCTGTCTGCGGCGGAAGCAGAAGGATATCACTTTCAGATATACTCCGCCTATCGTGATTTAAAGAGGCAGCAGTCCCTTTTTAATGAGTGCTTAAGACGGCTTCAGGAGGAAGGGCTGGATTATCATCAGGCTTTTTATGAAAGCAAGGCCAGGGTTGCCCTGCCGGGAACCAGTGAGCATCAGACCGGTCTGGTAGTGGATATCGCTCCCAATGCTTATTTTTATCTGGACGAGGATAGGGAGGAGACGGCGTGGCTGGCTGAAAACAGCTACCGCTTTGGTTTTATCGCCCGTTACCCGAAGGATAAGGAAAATATTACAGGAATCCGCCACGAGCCGGAGCATTTCCGTTATGTAGGAAAAACAGTAGCCAAGTTCCTGGTGGAAAATGACCTGGTGCTGGAAGAATTCTATGCTCTTCTGCAGGACAGCAGCGGGTCTGAAAAAACGGAATAAAGTTAAAAAAAATTGTTTTTTATAAAAAAATCTGTTGACATGGATCTGCAGATTGTGTTATTCTTTACCCCAGTATGAAGAGACATTATCGTTTTCATGCAAATATCGACCACTTCGTAAGAAGTTAAGCCCAGACGGACAGGCGGGTCGGCTGCCGAGCGTGGGAAACCACATTATTGATTGAGTTAGAAGCTCAAATTTTATAAGTTGATTACTTAATAATCAGTGCAATTGCACATCATCTTGTGAAACGATCAATAATAGCAGGGACGATATATTTGCTATGTAGACGGAAATGATAATTGTCATGAAGAAATAGGGGAAAAGTGCCCTTGCAGCTATTTAATTCATGAAATTACAGGCAGGTGATGTGAAGTCACCTGCTTTTTTGATGCAAAAATTTTCGCCCAATCCCCGTGCCTGCGGGAAGGGATAATCTCAGGATAAGGAGAAATAGAAGGCCATATGAACAGAGAAGATCAGAAGAGGGCACCCATTTATGAGGCTCTTGAAATATTCCGGAGAAAGAGAGTGGTTCCCTTTGATGTGCCGGGGCACAAGCGTGGGAGAGGAAATCCCGAACTGGCCCAGCTTTTAGGGGAGCGGTGTGTAGGACTTGATGTAAACTCCATGAAACCCCTTGACAATTTATGCCATCCGGTTTCCGTGATCAGGGATGCGGAACAGCTGGCAGCCCAGGCATTTGGAGCGGCTGATGCATTTTTAATGGTGGGAGGGACCACGTCAGCGGTCCAGAGCATGATTTTATCGGTCTGCAAGGCAGGAGATAAGATCATACTCCCCAGAAATGTCCATAAAAGTGCCATCAATGCCCTGGTCTTGTGCGGTGCGGTTCCGGTTTATGTAAATCCTGAGGTGAACAGCATGCTGGGCATTTCCCTGGGAATGGAAATCAGCCAGGTGGAGAAGGCTATTGAAGACAATCCTGATGCGGTGGCTGTATTTGTAAACAATCCTACCTATTACGGCATCTGTTCTGATATCCGGTCCATTGTACGGCTGGCTCATGCCCATGGAATGAAGGTTCTGGCTGACGAGGCCCATGGAACCCATCTCTATTTCGGGAAGGACCTTCCGGTATCTGCTATGGAAGCCGGAGCAGATATGGCGGCTATTTCCATGCACAAGTCAGGGGGAAGCCTGACTCAAAGTTCCCTGCTCCTGTTAAACAAAGGGGTAAACGGGGATTATGTGCGCCAGATCATCAACCTGACCCAGACTACCAGCGCTTCTTATCTTCTGTTGTCAAGCCTGGATATATCCAGAAGGAATCTGGCCCTGAGGGGAGAGGAATCTTTTGCCAAGGTGGCGGAAATGGCTGAATATGCCAGAGGGGAGATCAATTCCATCGGAGGATACTATGCCTATGGAAGGGACTTGATCAACGGAACCAGTATTTTTGATTACGATGTGACAAAGCTTTCGGTCTACACCCTGGGAAATGGCCTTGCGGGAATTGAAGTTTACGACCTCCTTCGGGATGAATATGATATTCAGATTGAGTTTGGGGATATCTGCAACATTCTGGCCTATATATCCATTGGGGACCGGATTCAGGACATTGAACGGCTGGTAGGGGCTCTGGCGGATATTGAGCGGCTTTATAAGAAGGACAGGGCGGGAATGCTCTCCGGAGAGTACATAGCGCCTAAGGTGGTCATTTCCCCTCAGGAGGCATTTTACTCTCAAAAGGTATCTTTGCCGGTGCGGGAAGCCGCAGGTGAGGTCAGCGGGGAGTTTGTCATGTGCTATCCGCCGGGAATTCCCATTCTGGCTCCCGGAGAAATGATTACAGAGGAAATTGTGGAATACATCATCTATGCCAGGGAAAAGGGCTGCTCCATGCAGGGAACCGAGGACCCGGCAGTGGAGCATCTGATGGTGCTGAAAAAGTAAGAGGAGGAAGGAGAGGGCAAAAAGATGGAGATATGGTTTTCTGAATTGCATACTTCCAATGTAAAGCTTTCAGTGCGGATCGATAAACAGTTGTTTTCCGGAGAAAGCGAGTATCAGAGGATTGATGTGTTTGACTCCCAGGAGTTTGGAAAATTTGTGGCTCTGGATGGGGACATTGTTTTTTCTGAAAAGGATGAATTTATTTACGATGAAATGGTGACTCATGTTCCCATGGCAGTCCATCCAAATGTAAGGAATGTGCTGATCATCGGCGGGGGAGACGGAGGCGTGGCAAAGGAGCTTTTGCAGTATCCTTCCATTGAATCCATTGACGTGGTGGAGACGGATAAGCTGTTTGTGGATGTGTGCCGGGATATATTTCCGGAGGTGGCAATAGGACTTGAGGACAAGCGGGTCCGGGTCTTTTACGATGATGGGCTTCGGTTTCTGAGAAATAAAAAGGAAGCCTATGACCTGATCATCAACGATTCCACAGATCCCTTTGGGCATACGGAAGGGCTGTTTACTAAGGAATTTTACGGAAGTTGCTATAAGGCCCTTAAGGATGACGGAATCATGGTCTACCAGCATGGAAGTCCCTTTTACGATGAGGATGAAATGGCCTGCAGAAGCATGCACAGGAAGGTATACCGTTCCTTCCCCATAAGCCGGGTCTATCAGGCTCATATTCCCACCTGTCCGTCAGGTTACTGGCTCTTTGGCTTTGCATCAAAAAAGTATCACCCCATTCATGATTTTAAACCGGAAACTTGGAAAAAATTAAATATAGAAACCTGGTATTATACAGCTAATCTTCACACAGGAGCCTTTATGCTGCCAAAATATGTGGAAGATTTATTGGAAGAGGAGGAAAAAGAATGAGCAGATTATTAATTATCGGATGCGGCGGTGTTGCCTCAGTGGCAATTCAAAAATGCTGTCAGAACAGCGAGGTGTTTACAGACATCTGCATCGCAAGCAGAACAAAGGAAAAATGTGATGAGTTAAAGGCTAAACTGGAGGGAACGACCAAAACCAGGATTGAGACTGCAAAAGTGGATGCGGACTGTGTGGCTGAGGTAGCTGCCCTGATTAAGGGGTATAAGCCTGATGCAGTTTTAAATGTGGCCCTTCCTTATCAGGATTTGACCATTATGGAAGCCTGCCTGGCAACAGGGGTGGATTACATTGATACGGCTAACTTTGAGCCGGAAAATACCGATGATCCGGAGTGGAGAAAGATCTATGAGAAACGCTGTGAGGAACTGGGATTTACCGCTTATTTTGATTATTCCTGGCAGTGGGATTATAAGGAGCGCTTTGAAAAGGCTGGGATTACCGCTCTCCTTGGAACCGGTTTTGATCCGGGAGTGACCAGCGTATTTTCCGCTTATGCGTTAAAACACTATTTTGATGAAATTCACACCATTGATATCTTAGACTGCAACGGAGGAGATCACGGCTATCCCTTTGCAACCAACTTTAATCCTGAGATTAACTTAAGGGAAGTATCTGCCAACGGTTCTTATTGGGAGAATGGACACTGGGTTGAGACAAAGCCTATGGAGTTTAAGTCCAAGTATGATTTCCCCGAAGTAGGAGAAAAGGACATGTATCTCCTTCACCATGAGGAAATCGAATCCCTGGCTAAGAATATTCCGGGAGTGAAGAGAATCCGCTTTTTCATGACCTTTGGGCAGAGCTATTTAACCCATATGAAGTGTCTGGAAAATGTAGGTATGCTTTCTACCTCTCCTATTGAATTTAACGGACAGGAAATCGTTCCTATCCAGTTTTTAAAGGCTTTGCTGCCTGATCCTGCTTCTCTCGGCCCCAGAACCGTAGGAAAGACCAATATTGGCTGCATTTTTACGGGAGTAAAGGATGGGAAGGAAAAAACTATCTATATTTACAATGTGTGCGACCATCAGGAGTGTTATAGAGAAGTGGGCTCACAGGCCATTTCCTATACAACCGGCGTTCCGGCCATGATCGGCACCATGATGGTGATGACCGGCGCATGGAAAAAGCCCGGTGTATTCAATGTGGAAGAGTTTGATCCCGATCCCTATATGGAAGCTTTAAACAAATGGGGGCTTCCATGGGTAGTATGCGAGGACCCGGAAACCGTAGAGGTTTGGAGACAGGAATAAAGCATGAAAATTGAGGAATTAAAGACTCCCTGCTATGTAGTTGATGAAGGCAGGCTGGAGGAAAATTTAGAGATTTTAAAGGGGGTCAGGGAACATACGGGGTGCAGCATTTTGCTGGCTCAAAAGGCGTTCTCCTGTTTTTCCCAGTATCCCCTTATTGGAAAATATCTTGACGGAACCACTGCCAGCGGCCTTTTTGAGGCCCGCCTTGGCAGGGAGGAGATGGGGCTTGAAAACCACGTCTTTGCTCCGGCCTATAAGGAAGCGGATTTTCATGAGCTGGTTAAGATTTGCGATCATATTGTGTTTAATTCCTTTTCCCAGTTGGAGAAGTTTAAGGACTGCCTCCATGGGGTGAGTGCTGGAATCCGGATTAACCCGGAGTGCTCCACCCAGGAGGGCCATGAAATTTACGATCCATGCGCACCCGGGTCCAGGCTGGGCGTGACTCTTGACAATTTTAAAGAGGAATGGCTGCCTTATATTTCGGGCCTGCATTTCCATACGTTATGTGAGCAGAATGCAGATGATTTGAAAAAGACTCTGGATGCGGTAGAGGAGAAATTTGGGAAGTATTTACACGGCTTATCCTGGCTGAATATGGGGGGAGGCCATCATATTACCAGAGAAGACTATGATATCGGCCTGCTGGAAGAGTGCATTAAGAGAATGCAGGAGAAATACGACCTTCATATTTATTTAGAACCGGGAGAGGCCATTGCTTTAAATGCCGGTTATCTGGTGACAGAGGTGATGGATGTGGTGGAAAACGGGATTAAAACTCTGATCCTTGATGCTTCTGCCGCCTGCCATATGCCTGATGTGCTGGAAATGCCTTACAGGCCCCCATTAAAGGACAGCGGTCTGCCGGGAGAAAAGGCCTTTACCTATCGGCTTTCTTCCTGCACCTGCCTGGCCGGAGATGTGATAGGCGACTATTCCTTTGACAGGGAGATAAAGCCGGGGGATAAGTTGTATTTTATGGATATGGCCATTTATTCCATGGTGAAGAACAATACTTTTAACGGTATGCCATTGCCTTCCATTGCTGTTATGGACAAGGCTGGGGAGTGCCGGGTGATCAGAGAATTTGGGTATGAAGATTTTAAGAACAGGCTGTCTTAAGCGGACGTGCCGATTAAGGAAAATGAATGTTCAGGTGCGTTTCGAGGCCGGCATGAATCTGGATAGATAGAAAGGGCGGAGAATGACGATAGAGAGATTGAAAAATCTTCCGGCTGATGACGGATTTTATATGCCGGGGGAATTTGAGCCTCACAGGGGCTGTATCATGATCTGGCCCAAGCGGCCCGGTTCCTGGCCCTTTGGGGCAAAGGAGGCCAGAAAGGCCTTTGTACAGATTGCAGAGGCCATTGCAGACAGCGAATCCGTGATCATGCTGGCAGAGCCTGATGTTGCAGAAAATGCCAGGGAAATGCTTTCTGAGCGGATTGAAGTGGTGGAAATGGAATCGGACGATGCCTGGGCCAGAGACGTAGGTCCTACCTTTGTGGTCAACGGCCATGGAGAGGTCCGGGGAATTGACTGGCAGTTTAATGCATGGGGCGGAACTGCAGACGGATTGTATCAGGACTGGGATAAGGATGATCTGGTTGCCGGACGGTTCTGTGAACGGTTCGGATATCCGGTTTACGATGCCAAACATTTTGTTCTGGAGGGCGGCTCCATTCATTCTGACGGAGAGGGAACTTTACTGGTGACCGAAGCCTGCCTGTTAAGCCCCGGGAGAAATCCTTCTCTCACTAAGACTCAAATTGAAGAGCAGTTAACGGCTTATCTGGGAGCAAAAAAGATTATCTGGCTGAAACACGGAATTTATCAGGATGAAACCAATGAACATGTGGACAATGTGTGCGCATTTGTCCGCCCAGGTGAGGTGGTGCTGGCCTGGACCGACGATGAGGATGATCCTCAGTATGAAATGTCCCTGGCAGACTTAAAGCTGCTGGAAGAAGAGACAGACGCAGCAGGACGGCATTTTAAAATCCATAAGCTTCTTATTCCAAAGAATCCGGTTTGTATCAGGGAAGATGAGCTTTCCGGCTTTGTTTTTGAGGCGGGAGAGGATGAAAGGGAAGCAGGAGAGCGTCTGGCGGCCAGTTATGTGAATTTTTATATATCAAACGGAGGGGTGATTGTCCCTCAGTTTGGAGATGAGCATGACGGAGAGGCCGTGAGGATATTAAAGGAATGTTTCCCGGAACGGAATATTTATCCGGTCTATGCAAGGGACATTATCGTTGGAGGCGGCAATATTCACTGCATTACGCAGCAGATCCCAAAAGGAGAAATTCAGTGAGAAAAGTGACAGTGGCGGCAGTTCAGATGAAGTGCTGTGAAGATATTAATAAGAACATTGCAAATGCGGAACGTCTGGTGCGGCAGGCAGCAGGGGAGGGGGCCAATGTGATCCTCCTTCCCGAACTGTTTGAACGCCCTTATTTCTGTCAGGAGAGAAGATACGAATACTATCCCTTTGCAAAGACGGCGGAGGAAAACGACGCGGTAAGGCATTTTGCCGCAATAGCAAAAGAGCTTTCCGTAGTTCTTCCCATCAGCTTTTATGAGCAGTCGGGAAACACCATGTTTAACTCTGTGGCAGTTCTGGACGCAGACGGAAGTAATCTTGGAATATATAGAAAGACTCATATTCCCGATGACCATTATTATCAGGAGAAGTTTTATTTCACCCCCGGAGACACGGGCTTTCAGGTGTTTGACACCTTATATGGAAAAATTGGAATCGGCATATGCTGGGACCAGTGGTTTCCTGAGACGGCCAGATGTCTTGCATTAAAGGGAGCAGAGCTGATCTTGTATCCAACGGCCATTGGAAGCGAGCCTATATTGGAGTGTGACAGCATGGAGCACTGGAGGCGCTGTATGCAGGGTCATTCTGCTTCTAATATTGTTCCTGTGGCAGCAGCCAACCGGATTGGAGAGGAAGCTGTCACTCCCAGTACAGAAAACGGCGGACAAAGCTCTTCTTTGAAATTTTACGGTTCTTCCTTTATTACAGACAGCACCGGGGCCATTGTCCGGTCCATGGGCAGGGAGCAAGAAGGGGTGATCCTGGCTTCTTTTGACTTAGATGAGATTTTGAAAGAACGTAGAAACTGGGGGCTGTTTAGGGACCGCAGACCGGAAATGTACGGGGAAATTGCAGGAAGATCCTGACCTCACTTTTTTGTGCAAGGAAAGTTGCGATTATAACGCTGGAATAGTCTATACTGAGGTTATCAAGGACAGATAGGGGAGGGTTTGGATGGATTGGCTGGAAAAGATGAACGGGGCGCTGAATTACGTGGAAGACAATCTCACCGGAGAAATTCACCTGGAAGAGGCTGCAAAACGGGCCTGCTGTTCCAGTTTTAATTTCCAGCGGATGTTTTCCTTTATGGCGGACGTATCCCTGGCGGATTACATCAGAAGGAGGCGGCTGTCGCTGGCTGCCATGGAGCTTTTGACCACAGAGGAAAAGGTCATTGACGTTGCCATGAAGTACGGCTATGAGTCTCCCGTTTCCTTTGCCAGGGCATTTTGTGCCATCCACGGTGTAAATCCCAGTGAGGTAAGAACCCCTGGGGTCAAGATTAAGGCCTATCCCCGTATCTCATTTGAAATAACCATTAAAGGAGTAGAGGCTATGAATTATTGTGTAAAAGAGTTGGAAGAGTTTCGTCTGGTAGGCTTTAAGAAAAGAATGTCTGTGGAAAACGGAGAAAATTTCAAGCGGATTCCGGAGTTCTGGTCCGAAGTGGGCCGCCAGGGCAAGTTTGAAGAAATGATGAAATTCAATGACCGGGAAGATCTGTCCTGCATGGGAGTATGCGCCAATATGGAAGAAAAGGTATTCGATTACTACATTGCAACCGGATCAGGAAAAGAAATACCAAAAGACATGGAGGAAATCATCATACCGGCCGGCACATACGCCATATTTGAATGCATAGGCAGGATGCCTGAGGGGCAGCAGAACGTGTGGAAGAGGATATTTACAGAATGGTTCCCTCTGTCCGGCTATGATATGGCTGACGGTCCCCAGTTGGAATGGTATTCCATGGAAGATATGGATTCAGACGATTACAGAAGTGAAATCTGGATTCCAGTGCATAAAAAGGCATAAAACTTTCTCATAAAGCCCCTGTCATTCCCATATAAATAGTACCAATCAATGAGTTTGGGAGTGTGGTATGAAAAGATTGTTTATGAAGCAATGGCCGATTTTATTTGGCCTGGCCGTTCTGATGCTGACAGGGGCTTTGCTGGGCGGCTGTATTTTTAACAAGGATAAAGGCGGCAAGGTGCGGGACCTGGAATTTTCAGTGGTTGCCGAAGGGGATATTCCTCAGGAGCTTAAGCAGATTATTGGGGAGAAAATGCAGTCCCCGTTTAAGCTGACCTTCAGCGATGATCAGAATCTTTACATAGTGACCGGGTATGGCCATCAGGCCAGCGGAGGTTACAGCATTGCTGTCAATGAACTGTATCTGACCGATAATTCCATTGTTCTGAATACGGAATTAATCGGGCCGGGAAAGGGAGAGAATGTGGGAACGGAAGCCTCTTATCCCTTTATTGTCATCAAAACAGAGATGTCGGAGCTTCCGGTGGTATTTCAGTAGGCAAATTGAGCCGGGCGGCCGTTCTGCACACTTTGAGGGAGCAGGGCGGCTGTTTTTGTGAGGAAATGGGGATTTGTGTAAATTCTCCTTTTTTCTTATTCCGCCATATGATATACTAACTCAAACAGGAGTCAGGACAAAAGGAGAGGATCACTATGATATTAAAGGATATATGGCTCGATGTGAAGGCAGTAAAGGAGAGGGATCCTGCGGCCAGAAATGCCCTTGAAGTGCTTTTGCTTTATCAGGGCATACATGCGCTGATCTGGCACCGCTTTGCGCACTGGTTTTACCAGCATAAATTGTTTTTTATTGCAAGGCTGATTTCCCAGCTGGCCAGGTTTTTCACACTGATTGAAATTCATCCCGGTGCCCAGATGGGACACGGCATACTCATTGACCACGGATGCGGAGTGGTCATCGGTGAAACTGCGGTGGTGGGAGACAACTGCACCATTTACCAGGGAGTGACCCTGGGAGGTGTGGGATTAAATAAAGGAAAGCGCCATCCTACTCTCGGCAGCAATGTGACCGTAGGCGCGGGAGCCAAAATACTGGGTTCCTTTGATGTAGGAGATAATTGTACCATAGCTGCCAATGCAGTGCTTTTAAAGCCTCTTGAAAATAATGTGACTGCAGTGGGAATCCCTGCCCGTCCCATCAAGATTGGCGGAGTGCCCATTCCCCAGGAGGGAACCGGTGTGGTGTCTGCCGAGGCATATATGAAACTGGAGGCGCGGATGAAGGAGCTGGAGGAACAGATTTTAAAGCTTCAGAAGGCTCTGGAAACCGGGGAAAAGGAAGAAGAAACACCCTGAGGACAGGATATGTCCGGAATGCGAACAAAAAAAGTATATTGAAACATGCACCTGCATAAACTTTCTTAAAGGAATAAAAGAAGGTAAGGCAGGTGCTTTTTTATGTTGGAGCTGGTGAAGAAAAACATACATATGAATCGTTGGAAAGGATATGCCACATCACAGATCACTCTGGATGATGATTTTATTGTACCGGATACCATGGATGATGTGGAGCAGATTATTTTAAGTTCTGGTGAGATCGTCATTGATTCTGTAAAAAGCCAGGCGGAGCGGGTGGTGGCCCGGGGCAAGCTGGAATTCATCATCCTGTACCGGGGAGCAGAAGGCGGATTACAGACCCTTCCCGGAAGCATTAGTTTTGAGGAGCCGGTCAATGTACCGGGGCTGGAGGAAAAGGATTTTATTCAGCTTCAGTGGGATTTAGAGGACTTGAATGCAGGACTTATTAACTCCAGAAAACTCAGTGTCAAGGCCATTGTGACCTTGCAGGTCAAGGTGGAAACCGCATACGATGTGGACGCTGCCGTGGATGTGGACACAGGAGTGTCCTCAGGAGACGCACCCGTGGTGGAAAGCCTCCGCCGCAATGTGGACGTGGCATCCATTGCCCTGCGCCACAAGGATACATTCCGTATCAAGGACACCATTACTCTGTCCGGAAATAAGCTGAATATTGACCGCATTCTATGGAGCGAAATGAGGCTGCGGGGTGTGACCACCAGGTGCATGGATGGAAAAATGATGTTGGATGGAGAACTGCCTGTTTTCGTCATTTATCAGGGCGAAGGGGAAAATGTGCCCATACAGTGGGTGGAGCAGAGTATTCCATTTTCAGGGGAACTGGATATTCCGGGGGCCTCCGGGGATATGGTTTCTTCCGTTATGGTCCATTTAATACATAAAGATGTAGAGGCAAAACCGGATTCAGACGGTGAAATGAGAGAAATCGATGTGGATGCAGTTTTAGAGCTGGATATGAAGCTCTATAAAGAAGAAAATATGGAGCTCTTAAGCGACTTGTATTCCACCAACCGGGAGCTGACTCTTCAGACCGGGGAAGCCCGTTTTGATAAAATTCTCATGAAAAATATGAGCAAATGTAAGGTTGCAGAAAAGATCAGCCCGGAACAGGCGGAAAAGATTCTTCAAATATGCCACAGTGAGGGCGCAGTAAAAATTGACGAGACAGAGGTTCGGGAAGACGGACTCCATGTGGAGGGTATTTTAGAGGTGCGGCTGCTTTATCTGACCTCTGACGACACCCAGCCTATTTTATCCGCAGTGGAGAATATTCCCTTCCACTTTTTAATTGAAGCTCCTGGAATCAATAGCGATACGGTCACCCAGTTAAATCCGGGCCTGGAGCAGTTAAGTGCTGTTATGCTGGGCGGCGGAAGCGTGGAAGTCAAGGCGACCATTTCCCTGGATTTACTGGCTCTCCAGCCGGTGTTTGTACAGATCATAGCCGGTGCATCTGAGGCTCCCGTGGATTTAAATAATCTGCAAAGGCTTCCGGGAATCGTGGGATATATTGTCCAGCCTGATGATTCTTTATGGAAAATTGCCAAAAAGTTCCATACCACCATTGATACAGTTATGGCTACCAATGGTCTGACGGACAAAACAGTGAAGCCGGGAGACCGCCTGATTCTTGTAAAAGAGCTGTCATAGACATAATTTTTTTAATCATATTCATAAAATGCCAGGCAAACAGGTAACTTTTGCCTGGCGTTTGCCGTGCTCTTTTTCCTGAATGATTTTTTGAAAACAGGGAAAGATAAAGATTGCTATTCACATATCAGCATGTCCTGTTATATAATATATTATGAAAATAAAAAAGACATTTTCATAATCGGATGCACGGTGCTGGGAAACAGCACCTTTTATGAGAAGTTAAAAAGCAACTTCTCATAAGAAGTATTATGAAGATAAGAAAAGACATTTTCATAATCGGATGCACGGTGCTGTAAAACAGCACCTTTTATGAGAATTAATAAGCTATTTTCGTAATCGGATGGACGGCGGCAGAACGCATCCAGCTGGTGCTTTAAAATAGATGACAGGATACCCTGGACGGTAGTGACGCGATTGCAAGGCGTTATTGCCGTTTACATAGCACGGATTTCCTGTACCGGGAGAGAAAAAGTGAATTACACTTATATTTTAAAATGCGCAGATAACACCTTATACTGCGGCTGGACAAACCACTTGGAAAAGCGTCTGGAGGCTCACAACCAGGGAAAAGGGGCCAAGTATACCAAGGGCCGGAGGCCGGTGGAACTGGCTTATTATGAAGCGTTTTCCACAAAGGAGGAGGCCATGAGCCGGGAATGGGCCATAAAACAGCTTTCCAGGGAGGACAAGCTGAAATTGATCAATGGATGAGAAAACCGCCGTCCCTTTGCTTAAAAAGGACCGGCGGCTTTATGTGGTTTCTATGCTACAAAGCGGTACATAAGAATATAATGGCACAAGCTGCCTCCCATGACGAAGAGGTGGAAAATCTCGTGGTTTCCAAGCTTGCTGCGGCCATTTTGAAAGATAGGAAGCTTTAAGGCGTAAATCACGCCGCCTATGGTGTAAATAATTCCTCCGGCCAGAAGCCATATAAAGGCTGCTGGAGGCATGGCCTTTGTAATTTTACTGAATGCCAGCATGCATACCCAGCCCATGGCAATGTAAATGGTAGAAGAAAACCATCTGGGGCACATGATAAAGCAGGCTTTAATGATAATACCTGTTATTGCAATTCCCCATACCAGAGCCAAAAGGCCCCAGCCGGTACGGTCCCCTAAGACCACCAGGCACACGGGAGTATACGTTCCTGCTATAAGAATGAAAATCATCATGTGATCGATCTTTTTCAGCAATTTATTCACCTTTGGGGAAATATCCAGGGTGTGATATGTGGCGCTGGCTGCATAAAGCAGAACCATGCTGAAAATAAATATGGCCAAAGCCGCAAAATGAAGAGTTCCGGCAGAAGCCGCTTTAATCAGAAGAGGGGTGGCGGCAATGAGAGCCAGCAGCATGGCAATAAAGTGGGTAAGTGCGCTGATAGGATCTTTGACTTTTACATTCATATGGGGTTCCTCCTTTTGAAACAATGAAAATATATAACGTAGTAATGAATACTATGTGTAGTCTTTTTCTATACTATACACTTGCAAAAGAAAAAATGCAACTGTTTTTTTAAAAACAGGAAAGGAATGTTATTTTATGAACCTTAACATATTATACGAAGATGAAGAAATACTGGTTGTGGAGAAACCGGCAGGGGTGGAATCTCAGTCTGCCAAGTCTTTTGAGCCTGACATGGTCAGCGAGGTGAAGAGACATATCCACACCTTATCCCCAAAGCCAGCTCCGCCATATGTGGGAGTTATCCACAGGCTGGACAAGCCCGTGGGAGGCGTTATGGTCTATGCAAAGACAAAAAGAGCCGCGGATGTTCTCAGCAGGCAGGTTTCAGGCCATGAAATGGAAAAAGTATATGCAGCAGTTGTTTGTGGAAAACCAGTGGAAAACTCAGGAGCCTACGTGGATTATTTGTGGAAAGACGGGAAAAATAATTGTTCTAAAATTGTGGATAAGGGGATAAAAGAGGGAAAACTTGCCGAACTTTCCTTCCTGATTGTGGACAGCCGAAAGAACGGGGAAGAGGAATACAGCCTGCTTGAAATTACATTAAAGACCGGACGCCATCACCAGATCCGGGTGCAGATGGCAGGACATGGAACTCCACTGTGGGGAGACAGAAAGTATAATCCTGGTTTTCAAGAGGGGTCTGTAAGGGGAAATGTGGCCTTGTTCGCCCGCAGCCTGACATTTTCCCATCCGGTTACAAAAAAGAAAATGACCTATGAGGCAGAGCCTAAGGGAGAGGGCTTTGAGATGTTTCAGGCTTTGCCGTTAAAATAAAACAGGAATTTTTTACTAGGAGGAAACTCCGCATATTTTTTTCATAGCGGCTCATACTAGAAAATGTACAAAAGAAGTACAAATCAGAAACAGGTGAGTCCATGGAGAAGCCCAGCAGGAAACTGAAGAAAACATTATTAATATTGGGAGTTACGGGGGCAGTATATATCAGCTTTAAATATCTGCTGCCCCTTGTGATTCCCTTTTTGATTGCATATGTATTTGCACTTTCCCTCCGCCCCTCTGCTCTTTGGGTGGAACAAAGATGCCGTTTTACCATAAAAAAAAGAACCATTACCCTGCCTCTGGCAGTGATCGGCGGGGTGGAAATTATTATACTGATGATTGTTCTTGGAATCCTGCTCTATGTGGGAGGGAGAAAACTGTGCATGGAAGCCCAGCTTTTGCTTGAAAACCTTCCGGGGATTATGGCCCGGCTGGATCAATGGCTGATGGGGCATTGTTCCTGGGCAGAAGGGATTTTAAAGCTGCCTGACGGCTATATGGTGGATATCATGAGAGAAATGATCTCAAAAGGAGAAACAGCCATAAAGGACGGAGCCATGCCGTTTCTCATGGTAAATACCATGACCATGGTGAAATGGATGATCCGGGTTACTGTGTTTACCGTAATTTTATTTGTCGCCACAGTGCTGACTTTGCAGGAAATGGATGATATCCGGGTGAGACGGGATAATTCCATGTTCTGCTATGAGTATGCCATGCTGGGAAACCGGCTTATGACCGTTGGAAATGCCTGGTTAAAGACCCAGGGCACAATTATGATGTGTACTATGATTGTCTGTTCCGTGGGACTATTCCTTATGGGAAATCCATATTTTATTTTAATGGGAATTGCAATCGGGATTTTAGATGCCCTGCCTATTTTTGGAACCGGAACTATTTTGATCCCATGGGCCATATTTTCCCTGGTAAGCCATAACTGGGTCCGCGGAATCGGTTTGATTGCCATTTTCATCATCTGCTACTTTTTGAGGGAAATCATGGAGGCAAAGATTATGGGCGGAAAGGTGGGGCTGACTCCCCTGGAAACTCTTGTTTCTATGTATACAGGGCTGCAGTTATTTGGGCTTTTAGGATTTATTCTGGGGCCTATCGGGCTTTTGATTATTGAGGATATTGTGGAGTTGTATGGGGGATCGTGTTATAATAGTGGGAAAGAAATGGGGCATTGACCTTTGGTACATGCCCCGCCCAGCTTAAGCGGATGCTGCCGGGCTTTGAAAGGAAGAGGCGGAAATGGAGTATCATACATATGAGAAGTTAAGGGGCTTAAGGAGGGCATTGTATCAATGTCCGGAAAAATCCGGAGAAGAACGGGAAACCATGGAATTGCTGAAGGATTTTATAAAAAACCATACTTCCCTTACGATCATTGACCGGGAAGGCTGGTTTTACGCTGTCCATGAGGAAGAAGGGGCAAAGGAAAGTATTGGGTTCCGGGCGGATATGGATGCGGTTACGGGAGAGGATGGAAGCCTTTTTCATGGCTGTGGCCATGACGGACACAGTGCGGTGCTTGCAGGGCTTTGTCTTCTGACTGAGGGAAAAAGTCTTGGAAAGAATGTGTACTTTATCTTTCAGCCTGCCGAGGAGACAGGGCAGGGAGGGGAGATGTGCAGCAGGCTTTTAACCGAAAAGGGCATAGACCGGATTTATGGCTTTCATAATCTGCCGGGATATCCTCTTGGAAAGGTGGTTCTTAGAAAAGGGACCTTTGCCTGTGCTTCAAAGGGCCTTATTCTCCGGTTTAAAGGAAGGCAGAGCCATGCGGCTTACCCGGAACAGGGAGTGAATCCTGCCTGGCTCATTGGAGAACTGATCTGCCGCATTCCGGGGTTTACAAAACAGCCGGAAATGAAAGGCATGGTGCTTGCCACCATCGTAGAGGTGAAGGTTGGGGAGGAGAGTTTTGGGATTTCCCCCGGAGACGGGAAGCTGGCTCTTACCCTTCGGGCGGAACGGCTGTCTGATTTGGAGAGACTGAATGAGTGCATACTTTCCTTTGCAAAAGAGAAAGCCGAGGAGCAGGGCATAGGACTTCAATACGATTTTCAGGATGAATTTCCAGATACGGTCAATGATCCTCTTATTGTGGAAGAATGCAGAAAAACCTTGGAGGAAAAGGGGATTTGCTGTGTTGAGGCAGAAATGCCCTTCCGGTGGTCAGAAGATTTTGGCTGGTATTTAAAACGGGCGGCCGGAATGTTTTTCGGCGTGGGGGCAGGGGAAGACTGTCCGGGCCTTCATACTGCAGGCTATGAATTTCCTGATCAGGTAATGGAGACGGCACTGGCGGCTTTTGAGATTCTTATTTAGCTGATCAATACCTGTCTTGATTATGGGGATAGGGTATGTTATATTTTACAATATAAAAGCTGTTGAACATACCGGGAAACGGATAAAGGGGAGGTAATTCATATGAGCTGGTTCCAAAAGAAAACAGTTCCAACTGTGGAAACAGAAGTTGAACACCAAGCAGCAGAGCGTACGGTTTTAGAAAGTAAGCCGAAACAGGAATCCTGTTTCAACCTATTAAGCCAGGCTATGGACTCTGGAGAGAGAGGGGCTGTGCTGAAGATTTACATAGAAAATTTTAAGCGGCTGAATCAGATATTCGGTTATGAATACTGTGAAAGTCTTTTGGACCAGATTCTCACATATTTAAGAGAGGTGACAGGGAAAGAGGTCTGTCACTACATTGGTGTGGAGTTCATTATTGTACTGGACAAATATACTCAGGGACAGGCCTTGAATCTGGCCGAGGAAATTGCAGGACGGTTTGACAGTGCCTGGAAGGTCAGAGGGACAGACTGCTTATGCTCTGTCCAGATGGGCATTTGTTCCTATCCCGGACATGCTGCTTCTCCGGACCAAATGTTAAAATGTCTGGATTTGGCAGTTATAAAGGCAGAAGAAGGCGGCCCTAACCAGGCGGTAGTTTTTGACAGCAATTTACAAAAGCAGCTGCAAAGACATCAGGCCATTGCCCTTTATTTAAAGACAGCCCTGGAAAAGGGAGAAGTAGAGGTCCGTTATCGTCCCACAGTGAACCTTGATACCGGAAAGTTTACACGGGCCGAGCTTTATATGCGTATCTTTATTAATGGCCTGGGATTAGTCGGAGCCGGAGAGTTTCTTCCTGTTGCCGAGGATTCCGGACAGATCAGGGCTGTTGAATACTATGCTCTGGAAAAGGCGGCTCAGTGCATCAAAGAACTGATAGAAGCTGACTGTGAATTTGAATCCATTGCACTGCCTATTTCCCCTGTCCTCTTTTTGCAGGAAGATTTCCTGAACCAGGTAGCCCGTATGCTGGATACCTATCAGATACCAAAGGGAAAGCTGGCTCTGGAACTTACGGAAGGCGTTTTGACTATGTCTTCTTTAAATGTCAATGTCATTTTCCAGGAGCTGCAGGAAATGGGAGTGGAGTGTATTCTCAATGAATTTGGCTCGGGCCACTCCGGAGTTTCTTCTATTTTAGAGCTTCCGGTCGACACCTTAAAACTGGAGCGTCTGTTTGTATGGCAGTTGGAGACCAATCCCAGGTCACGATTTATTCTGCAAGGGCTGGTGCGGATGGCCAGAGAGCTTGGTATCAACATTATTGCCGAAGGTGTGGAGACAGAGAACCAGGTTAAGATACTGACAGAAGCAGGATGTAATTACCAGCAGGGATTTTATTATTCCCCTACTTTGGAAAAAGACACGCTGCTAAAGACATTGGGAGTTTCCGCAGCAGACTGCTCCGAAATATTGAATCAGGAAAAGGAAAAAATGAGCAGGTGATATGGTATTTCTGCACGGCATACCCTTGACAAATATATGCAAATAACGTAGAATCAACCATACAGTCACAATTATCATATCGGTAAAATGACGTTGAAGAGGACTAGTAAGTGATGATGTATCCCAGAGAGAAGGCCCTATGCTGAAAGGTCTTTATACCCCTCATGACCCAACCTGCCTCGGAGTCCCGCAGCAAACTGCGGCGTAAGTCCTGCGTTAAGGGATACAAAGTGAGTCATGGAATTTCCATGGCTAAATTGGGTGGCACCGCCGAGCTGTTCGGTCCCTTTTATTGGGAACGGATGGCTTTTTTGATTTCAGAAAAAAGAGAGGAGAATTGTCATGTCAAAGGACAAAAAATTAGTAGAGGCCATCACATCTATGGAGGTGGATTTTGCACAGTGGTACACAGATGTGGTGAAGAAAGCAGAATTAATCGATTATACCAGCGTAAAGGGATGTATGGCTATTAAGCCGGCCGGCTATGCCATTTGGGAAAATATTCAGAGCGAGCTTGACAGAAGATTTAAGGAAACAGGAGTTGAAAATGTTTACATGCCTATGTTCATTCCTGAAAGCCTGCTTGAAAAGGAAAAAGACCATGTAGAGGGCTTTGCGCCGGAGGTTGCCTGGGTGACTCATGGCGGTTTAGAACCGCTGCAGGAAAGGCTTTGCGTCAGACCTACTTCAGAGACTTTATTCTGCGACTACTATTCCAGGAATATTCAGTCCTACCGGGACCTTCCGAAAAATTATAACCAGTGGTGTTCTGTTGTGCGCTGGGAGAAGACTACCAGACCGTTTTTACGTTCCAGAGAGTTCTTATGGCAGGAAGGCCATACAGCCCACGCAACTGCTGAGGAAGCTCAGGAGAGAACCGAGCAGATGCTTAACGTATATGCTGATTTCTGCGAAGAGATTCTGGCAATGCCTGTTGTACGTGGACAGAAAACTGATAAGGAAAAATTTGCAGGAGCAGAGGCTACCTATACCATTGAAGCCTTGATGCATGACGGCAAGGCCTTGCAGTCAGGAACCAGCCATAACTTTGGGGATGGCTTTGCAAAGGCATTTGATATCCAGTATTCCGATAAAGAAAATAAGCTTCAGTATGTACATCAGACCTCATGGGGCATGACCACCAGACTGATCGGTGCCATCATCATGGTTCACGGAGATGACAGCGGCCTTGTGCTTCCTCCAAGAATCGCACCTGTTCAGGTTATCATTATACCGGTTCAGCAGAAAAAGGAAGGCGTTCTTGACAAAGCATTTGAATTAAAAGAAGTTCTTTCCAATTATAAGGTAAAAGTAGACGATTCTGATAAGAGCCCAGGCTGGAAATTCAGTGAATGTGAAATGCGCGGAATTCCTGTTCGTGTGGAAATCGGGCCAAGGGATATTGAGGAAAATCAGGCTGTGCTGGTGCGCCGCGATACCCACGAGAAAATCACTGTTTCACTGGATGAGATCAATGAGAAGGTGGGAGAGCTTCTTGAAACCATTCAAAAGGATATGCTGGAGCGTGCACGCCTTCACAGGGAAGAACACACTTATGAGGCTGTTGACAGAGAGTCCTTTATCAAGACAGTGGAAGAAAAGCCCGGTTTTATAAAGGCTATGTGGTGCGGCTGCCAGGAGTGTGAGGATGAGATCAAGGAACTGACAGGAGCAACCTCCCGCTGTATGCCATTTAAGCAGGAAAAGCTGGCTGATACATGCGTATGCTGCGGCAAGCCTGCCACAAAAATGGTTTACTGGGGCAGAGCTTATTAATAATTGAGAAATGGAAAAGCCAGGAGGTAGAATGTGGTAAAAATTCAGATTCCAGAAGCAGCAGAAAAGATCATGGAACAACTGAATACCCATGGATTTGAAGCCTATGCGGTGGGCGGATGCGTCAGGGACAGTCTGCTGGGCCGTGAGCCGGAGGACTGGGATATCACCACCTCAGCAAAGCCGGAACAGGTGAAAGAAATCTTTCCAAGGACAGTGGATACGGGAATCCAGCATGGAACGGTTACAGTATTAGTTGACCGCATGGGATATGAGGTAACCACCTACCGCATTGACGGGGAATATGAGGATGGACGCCACCCCAAGTCTGTGGAATTTACGGGAAATCTGCTGGAGGATTTAAAACGCAGGGATTTCACCATCAATGCCATGGCCTACAGCAGCCGGGAAGGGCTGGTAGATGCCTTTGACGGAAGGAAGGACTTAGAGCGGGGAATTGTCCGCTGTGTTGGAAATGCCATGGACCGGTTTACAGAGGATGCCCTGCGGATTTTAAGGGCTATCCGTTTTTGTGCCCAGCTTGGCTTTGATATGGAAAAGGAGACGGAGCAGGCCATTTCAGCCATTGCCCCCAATCTGGCAAAGGTCAGCAAGGAGCGGATACAGGTGGAGCTTACCAAGCTTCTACTTTCCGCTCACCCGGAGCGCATAAAGGACGTATTTGAAAACGGCATAGGGCCCTTTATCTCAGAGCGGTTTGAAGAGGCGGGAAAAAGGCTGGCAGGCGGTGAGTCTGTCCGTCTTTTGCCGCCCAGAAAGCACATGCGCTGGGCCGGTTTTCTGCGAATGGAGGATTCCGGAGATGCCGTTTCCATCCTGCGGGATTTAAAGCTGGACAACGAGACTATTGACGGGGTGAGAACCCTGGTCAGCCTGTGGAAAACCCCGATTCCGGCTCATAAGCCTGCCATCCGCAAGGTGATGAGCAGCTTAACGGAAGAGCTTTTTAACGATCTTCTCTGCTTTCAGGAGATATTTTGCAGGGAAGAATACAGGGAGCAGTTAAGGCAGGTAAAGCAGTATTCTGAGGAGATCAGAAGGGCTGGAGACTGTATCCGGTTAAAGGATATGGCGGTGACCGGACGGGAGCTGATTGCAGCAGGAAGAAAGCCCGGACCTGAGCTGGGAGTCCTGTTAAACAGCCTGTTTGAAGAGGTTTTAGCATGTCCGGAATACAATGACAGGGAATATCTGATGGAGCTGGCAAAAAAGCTGTAAAATCGTACAAATCTTTCTGCATGTCTGAACTGCAACGCATATTTTTTTCCGCCCCTTCATACCCTAGAAGTAGCTGATGAGCTAAGAGTTGGAGGGGTGGTTGTGAACGAAAAATACACAGAGGTGCTTTCGCAGTATGAGCTTGAAATTCTGGATGTGAAGCGCGGCCGGGGCGCCTGGCTGTGTGAAACCAATCAGGGGCTTAAGCTGCTTCGGGAATATAAAGGCACTTTAAGACGCCTGGAATTTGAAGATCAGGTATTTTCACAAATGAAAGAGAACGGCCGTTTAAATGTGGATCGCTATGTCAGGAATAAGGAAGGAGAACTCCTCTCCAGTGCCGATGATGGAACCCGTTGGATTGTAAAAGACTGGTATGCGGACCGGGAATGCAATTTAAAGGACAGCAAGGAAGTGCTGTGCGCCATAGAGAAAATTGCTTTTTTACATAAAATGCTGCGTCAGATCGAATTCAAAGAGGAGTGGAACTTAGGCTCCATTCTGGTGCAGCTTCCTTCTGAGGAAATGGAACGCCATAACAGGGAACTGGCCCGTGCCCGGACTTTTATCAGAAATAAAAGGAAAAAGTCTGAGTTTGAATTATGTGTAATGGGAAACTATGACATATTTTTTGAACAGGCTGCAGAAGCCTGCAAGGGAATGAGGCTGTTCTGCCAGCAATGCGGCGAAGTAGAGGGGTATTTATGCCATGGTGACTTAAATCAGCACCATGTCCTTATGTGTGCCCGGGATGTGGCTATCGTGGAATTTAACCGTATGCACCGGGGAATCCAGATGGAGGACTTATACCACTTTATGCGCAAGGCCATGGAAAAACATGACTGGAATTTAAAGCTTGGTATGTCCATGCTGGAGACTTATGCAAGGGTTCTTCCTCTTACGGAGGGAGACAGGACCTGCCTTTATTACCTGTTTTTATATCCCGAAAAATATTGGAAGCAGATCAACTTTTATTACAACGCCAATAAGGCCTGGATACCGGCCCGGAACATTGAAAAACTGAAGGATTTAGAGGTTCAGCAGCCCATGCGGAATCTTTTCCTGTCGAGAATAAAATAATGGAAATACACTTCCTTTTTACCGTATTTTGCTTTATAATATACATTAACAAAAGTGGAGAGAAGGGAGTATTTTGATTATGAAAGAGTACAGGAATATCTACGAAGAATGGCTTTCCAATCCGTATTTTGACGAGGCAACCAAGGAGGAGCTCCGTGCTGTTTCAGGCGATGATAATGAGATCAAGGAACGTTTTTACCAGGATCTGGAATTTGGCACCGCCGGCTTAAGGGGAGTAATCGGGGCAGGAATCAACCGCATGAATATTTATGTGGTGAGAAAAGCGACTCAGGGTCTTGCTAACTATATTATCAAACAGGGCGGCGCAGATAAGGGCGTAGCCATTGCCTTTGACTCCAGACGTATGTCACCGGAGTTTGCAGAAGAAGCTGCCTTAACACTGGCTGCCAATGGAATCAAGGCGTATAAATTTGAATCCCTCAGGCCTACTCCGGAGCTTTCCTTTGCGGTAAGAGAGCTGGGCTGTATTGCAGGCATTAACATTACAGCCAGCCACAATCCGCCGGAATACAACGGATACAAGGTATACTGGGAGGATGGCGCTCAGTTCACTCCGCCTCATGACAAGGGAGTGACGGCTGAGGTTATGGCGATTTCCGATATTTCCACGGTTAAGACCATGAGCGCAGAAGAGGCAAAGGCAGCAGGAAAGTATGAGATCATCGGAGCGGAAATTGATGATAAATACATTGCCAATGTAAAGGCTCAGGTAGTAAACCAGGATGCCATTGATAAAATGCAGGATGGAATCAAAGTAGTCTATACCCCTCTTCACGGTACAGGCAACCTTCCGGTGAGAAGAGCGTTAAAAGAAATCGGCTTTACCCATGTGTATGTAGTTCCCCAGCAGGAGCTGCCTGACGGAAACTTCCCCACGGTCAGCTATCCCAATCCTGAGGCAGAAGAGGCCTTTGAATTAGGTCTTGCACTGGCAAAGGAAAAGGATGCGGACCTGGTTCTGGCAACAGATCCGGATGCCGACCGTCTTGGAGTGTACATAAAGGATGAGAAATCCGGACAGTACATCCCATTGACCGGCAATATGTCAGGCTCCCTGCTTTGTGAATACGTGCTGAGCCAGAAAAAGGAAAACGGAGAGATTCCGGAGGATGGACAAGTTATCAAATCTATCGTAACCACCAATCTGGTAGATGCAGTTGCAAAGGCTTACGGATGTGAACTCATTGAAGTATTGACCGGATTCAAATACATAGGCCAGCAGATTTTAAAGGCAGAGGCCACCGGACAGGGAACCTATATGTTTGGCCTGGAAGAAAGCTACGGCTGTCTTATCGGTACTTATGCACGTGATAAGGATGCCATTTCCGCAACAGTGGCTCTTTGCGAGGCGGCTGCTTATTATAAGACAAAGGGCATGACCTTATGGGATGCCATGACCGCCATGTATGAGAAATACGGTTATTATAAAGATGCGGTGAAATCCATCGGATTAAAGGGCATCGAGGGCCAGCAGAAGATCAAGGAGATCATGGAGACTATGAGAAATGATACTCCGCTGGAGGTAGGCGAATATAAGGTGATTTCCGCCAGGGATTATAAACTTGATACCGTAAAGGATATGAGCACCGGAGCAGTTGCTCCAACCGGACTTCCTCAGTCTGACGTGCTTTACTATGACCTGTCTGACGGCGCATGGCTGTGTGTCAGACCTTCGGGAACAGAGCCGAAAATCAAATTTTACTATGGCATCAAAGGCGCTTCCATGGAAGATGCAGATAAAAAGTCTGCAGCTCTTGGGGATGCAGTGATGGCTATGGTGGATAAGATGATGGCATAACGCTGGTAAATGAAATTTGTCCATAAAAAAGGAGTGAATGGCTGATGATGTCATTCACTCCTTTTTCTGCATAGCAGGATTTCTGTAATCTGTAATGAAGGTTTATTATTCTGATTTTCTGTACTTTCTGGAATATTCCTTTAATTCCTTCAATGCCTCTCCAAACAGACGGGAAGAAGCAGAAGGATTTCGCCGCAGAATTCCTTTGGTGGAAATGGTCAGACGCTTTGTCAGCTTTTCTCTGGCCTCTGTCAATGACTGGAGGCGTTCCGCCAGAACTGATTCCTTTAAGACATCGGCAGTTTCAGCTTTTATAGAGGCAGCCTTTAAGCGTACCTCGGTCCGAAGCTCTGCCACCTTATCCGTGGTTTCAGCCTTTAACAAGGCGATTTGGACCTGGGCTTCCTCCAGTTCTGTCTTCAGCTTTGTCATGGATTCCAGCACCCGGCCAAGATCCAGGGCCTCTCTGGTGGAATGTATGGCATCAGCCAGAAACAGGCCGAATAGGGCAAGGGAAAGGACCGTGCATAAAGCGGGATTGATCTGGAAAATCAGCCATTCCACAGGCCTGTGAATGAATTCCGTAAGCATGATGGTAAGAAATCCCCAGGCAAGAGAGCTGGTGAGACAGATATAGCCATTTAAATTAAATGGTTTACCGCTATAGTCCCAGTATTTCATTTTAAAAAGCCGTTCCATGGCGTAACCGGTCACGTATTCCAAAACCGTAGCACCGGCCATACCGAAGAGGAACACCAGAAATAAGTGATTCTGTACCGGAATGGTCAGAAAGAGCATGAGAATGGCCCCGCTCCCATACAGGGGAAGGAGGGGAAGACGGAGAAATCCTCTGTTAATGAAACCGGCACTCTTTATAGAAACATAAGTAGATTCAAAGATCCAGCCAAAAAAGCAATATACATAAAAAAACATCAGCCATTGATACCATGTGTAGACGTACATAAGACTAATCCTTTCTTCTTTTGGCTCTATCATAAATGTTTTTGCAATATTTTGCAACTTGATTCGTTAAAGGGAGAAGTGCAGCAATATAAATCAAATAAGAAGGAGCATTGCTTCATGGCAGTAACCGCCATCATGCGATGCTCCTTCTATATAATGCGACAGACTGCACTTGCAGCCGGTTTAATGTATGATTTTACTCACCAGCTTCTTCTTTTAAAATGATATTCAGCACAAGCGCTACAATGGTACCTGCTGAAATACCGGAAGAGAACAGAGCGTTTAAAATGCCGGGAAGGTTTGCCACAAGTGCCGGTCTCATGGTAACTCCAAGGCCAACTGCCATGGCAGAAGCAATGATCAGCATGTTGCGGTTGTTAAATTTAACCTGTGAAAGGGACTGAATACCGGAAGCAGCTACAGTTCCGAACATCAGGATTCCAGCACCGCCAAGAACCGGAGCAGGCATAATGGAAACAAGGGTTGCCAGCTTTGGGAAAAGGCTCATGATAATCAGCAGTCCGCCGGCTGCAATCGCTACTCTGCGGGAAGCACAGCGGGTCAGTGGGATCAGACCTGCATTCTGGCTGAATGTAGCCACAGGGCCGCTTCCCATAATTGGAGAAATGAGGGAACCGAATCCGTCGGCACGAACGCCGTTTGCAATGTCTTCATCAGTAAGCTTTGTATGGGTAACTTCACCAATAACCTGAACAACGCCTACAGTCTCAATTACTGTAACAAGGTATCCTGCAATAAAAGGAACCACAAATTTAGGATTAAAGTCTACGCCGTAACGGAATATCTGAGGAAACTCAACCCAGGGAGCATTTACAACCTGGCTGAAATCCACCATTCCAAGGGGGATACAGATGACATAGCCTACAACGATACCGATTAGAACGGATGCAGTGCTTACCAGTCCCTTTCCGTAACGGTTTAACAGGGCTATAATGATAAATACGACCAGAGCAATGGCGATATTGATGGGAGCGCCGTAACCTGGGTCACCCACCTGTCCTCCGCCAATCCAGTCCATGGAAACGGGCATCAATGTTACACCGATCAGTGTGATTACAGTTCCTGTAACAACCTGAGGGAAAAACTTCATAAGCGGTTTGATGAAGTAGCTTAATATCAGTTCCAGGACAGCTCCCAGCATACTGGCGCCGTAATATCCTGCCATACCGCCGCCCATGGTATTGATGATGCTGTAAGCAGGAGCAACAAAACCGAAATCCGTACCCATAATAGTTGGAAGGCCGCTTCCCACCCGGAAAGGCCTTTTTCCGATTCCCCTTGACTGAATAATAGAGCAGACACCTGAGGCCAGCAAAGCAGCACTTACCAGGTATGCGCTGTTTCTGACGTCAAAGCCCGCCATTCCGGCCAAAATGAGAGGAACAGCCACGATACCCCCAAAGGCTGTTACAATATTCTGGAATCCCAAAAGCAGGGAAACCGATATAGGCGGTTTGTCCGTAAGGGTATACTTTAAGTTGTTTTCTTCAACCCTGCGGGACTCTGCTGCAGAGGAGTCGCCTGAAAAATGCTCTTTTTCATTCATTGGAGCTTCCATTGTGTTTTGATTCATTTTACCATTCTCCTTTTTTAATTGTAAGGTTTCCGGAATCCGTTAAATTGCGGATCCGCTGATGTCTTATACCTGCTCTGTTTGGTAAAACCATTTAACCGGACTCCTTCCCCTTGGTTTCCTGATAAACAAAGTGAACAGAAAGGTACTTTTTTATAATAACATATTGGTGCAATTTTTCCTATTGTTTTTTTGAAAAAAATAAAAAATTTTTTAGGCTAAATCTAAAAAAATTTTAGGTGAATTTCAAGGGTAAAGCTGGGGGCTATATTGTATTTTTACTTGCTTTAATTCTCCTTGTCGTGTAGAATTATGTTGTTTCGTATTATGGCGGAAAATTATCAGGCGAAACCGCCAATTATTAATAGAGGAGTTTTTCAATGAGCATTTTAAACGTAGAACATCTGACACATGGATTTGGCGACCGTGCCATTTTTCAGGATGTGTCCTTTCGGCTGTTAAAGGGTGAGCACATCGGGCTGATCGGGGCAAACGGAGAAGGCAAATCCACATTTATGAATATTATAACCGGAAAGCTGCAGCCGGATGAGGGAAAAGTGGAGTGGGCCAAACGGGTCCGCACCGGTTATCTGGATCAGCACACGGTGCTGGAAAAGGGAATGACCATACGGGACGTGTTAAAAGGTGCCTTTGCCTTTCTGTTTCAGATGGAAGAACAGATGAATGAGCTCTGTGACAAAATGGGAGAAGCAGATGAGGAGACTCTGGCTTCCATGATGGAGGAGCTGGGAACCATTCAGGACCTTTTAATGGCCCATGATTTTTATATCATTGATTCCAAGGTGGAGGAAGTGGCAAGGGCTCTCGGACTTACGGATATGGGCCTTGATAAGGATGTAACAGAGCTGAGCGGAGGCCAGAGGACCAAGGTTTTACTTGGAAAGCTTTTGCTGGAAAAGCCGGACATTCTGCTTTTGGACGAGCCTACCAACTATCTGGACGCCCAGCATATTGAATGGCTGAAACGGTACCTTCAGGAATATGAAAATGCCTTTATCCTGATCTCCCATGACATCCCGTTTTTAAACAGTGTTATCAACATCATTTACCACATGGAAAATCAGAGTCTGGACCGGTATGTAGGTGACTATGATAAGTTCCAGGAGGTTCATGCGGTGAAGAAGGCCCAGCTGGAGGCAGCCTATAAGCGGCAGCAGCAGGAAATCGCTGAGCTGGAGGATTTTGTGGCCCGGAATAAGGCCAGGGTTTCTACCAGAAATATGGCGATGTCCAGGCAGAAAAAGCTGGATAAGATGGAAGTGATCGAGCTTGCAAAGGATAAACCGAAGCCGGAATTCAATTTTATAGAAGCACGTGCAGCGGGAAAGTGCATTTTTGAAACAAAGGATATGGTCATCGGTTATGATGAACCTCTGTCCAGACCCTTGAATCTGTATATGGAGCGGGGGGAAAAGGTGGTTCTGGTGGGAGCAAACGGAATCGGAAAGACCACATTGCTGAAAAGCATTCTGGGAATGACACCATCCCTTGAGGGAGAGGTGGAACTTGGAGATTATCTGTCCATCGGATATTTTGAGCAGGAAATGGCTCCTGGCAATACCACAACCTGTATTGAAGAGATCTGGAAGGAATTCCCTTCTTATACCCAGTATCAGGTGCGTTCGGCATTGGCAAAGTGCGGCCTGACCACCAAGCATATTGAAAGCCAGGTCCGGGTTCTCAGCGGAGGCGAGCAGGCCAAAGTAAGGCTTTGCAAGCTGATCAATCGGGAAACCAACCTTCTTCTTTTGGACGAGCCTACCAACCATTTGGATGTGGAAGCAAAAGAAGAGTTAAAGAGGGCGTTGAAAGCTTATAGGGGAAGCATCCTTTTAATCTGTCATGAACCGGAATTTTATGAAGGGGTTGCCACCAGAGTTATGGATTGTAAAGACTGGGCTCTCCGATTGTCCTGAAATCGGCATAGTCATTTTATAAAAAATGCTTGAGAGGTGAAATGGATGTTTGAATTTAAAATTGATTTAAACGATGAGGATTATCTGCAGTTTAACTATTATCACTCATCAAACAGCCCTATGGGTAAAAGAACTCTGCTGTATTATCGTTTTCAGATGTACATTCTCAGCGCTCTGTGTATTTTGGTGTTTTTTATTGCAAGGGCTGACAGACTGCTGATTTTCATTGAAGCAATATTTCTTGGAATTGTATCGATTCTCTGGTTTATTTTCAGTAAGAAACGTTATTTCGGACTCATAAGGAAAAGAATCCTGCGGATGAAGAGAGAGGGAAAGCTTCCGTATCACACTCACGTGACCTTGAGGTTTGAAGAGGATGAGATACATGAAAGTACACCGGAGATTGAACTCAGAGTGAAATATTCACTGATTGAAAAGATTGCTGTGACAGAACATGGTGTTTATATTTATCATAGTTCTATGCATGCTTTTCTGCTTCCAAACACTGTTTTTTCCAGTGAAGAAGAAAAATTAAAGTTTCTGGAGTTTATTAATAGGAAGGCCCATGGATTGAGAGAAAAATGATAATCTCATGGGATCAAAGGATTCAAACATTGAAGTAAATCAGATTTTCACATAAGAAGAAACTGTCTGCTGCCTCAAATATGGGCAGAAGACAGTTTCTCTTAAACTTATATTAGAAATATATACATAAAAAAACCGCCCTTCACTGAGTGAACGCGGTTGCTAAATTCTTTAGGGGGGCCGGACGGCTTGCACCGTCCGGTATGAGTATGAAAAAGCTTTGTGATTTCAAGTAAGTTACTTGAAACAAAAGGCCCGTTACCCTTTCGGATAACGTACTTAAAGTATACGAGGTAAATGTGACCAGAATATGTACTAATTATAAAAAAAGTATAAACTAAATAAAAAATAAAAAAACCCTTTCAAATCCAATGCTTATTGTATATAATAAGAAGGAAACTGTGACATATAGGCGAAATAAGTAAAAATTTGACGATAAAAGAAGTTTGGAAATGGGATAAGTTAAGCAGGAGGAATTTGTGATGATGATGTCCAATGATATTGGAATTGATTTAGGTACAGCCAGTATTCTGGTTTATATTAAGGGAAAAGGCGTGGTATTAAAAGAGCCGTCTGTAGTGGCTATTGACCGCGATACGAATAAGATCAAAGCCATTGGTGAAGAAGCCAGACTGATGATCGGAAGGACACCGGGGAATATTGTGGCAGTAAGACCGCTGCGCCAGGGAGTTATTTCTGATTATACTGTAACAGAGAAGATGCTGAAATACTTTATCAATAAGGCAGTGGGAAAAAAGACCTTAAGAAAGCCAAGAATCAGCGTTTGTATTCCCAGCGGTGCCACTGAAGTAGAAAAAAAGGCAGTAGAAGATGCTACTTACCAGGCAGGAGCCAGGGAAGTGGCTATTATTGAGGAGCCGGTGGCAGCAGCTATTGGAGCCGGTATTGACATTGCAAAGGCTTGCGGAAACATGATTGTGGATATTGGAGGAGGTACTTCTGATATTGCGGTTATTTCCCTTGGAGGAACAGTAGTAAGTACCTCTATTAAGGTTGCCGGTGATGACTTTGACGAGGCTTTGGTGCGCTATATGCGTAAAAAACATAACCTTTTGATTGGTGAGAGAACTGCTGAGGAAATCAAGATCAATATTGGAGCAGCATACAGAAGGCCGGAAGTTCTGACCATGGAGGTTCGAGGACGTAATCTGGTAACCGGTCTGCCAAAGACCATTGTAGTTACCTCTGATGAAACCTTAGATGCTTTAAAAGAGCCTGCTATGCAGATCGTGGATGCAGTTCACAACGTCCTTGAGAGAACTCCGCCGGAGTTGGCAGCTGATATTTTTGACCGTGGTATTGTGCTGACCGGAGGCGGTTCCCTGTTAAGCGGATTGGATGCCCTGATTGAAGAAAAGACAGGAATCACCACCATGATCGCAGAAGATCCTTTGACTGCTGTGGCTATCGGTACAGGCAAATTTATTGAATACATGCACGGCGGAAATAGTAAAACAGAATTTTAACCAAAAGAAGGCTGGTTGAAACCGGCCCCCGGAGGTTTACAGGACTGCTTTGGGACAACAGCTTTGGCGGAATCAAGGGATTTCGGCAGGGCCTGTTCTGGGGCGGTCTGCTTGTATTTATTCATTTACGGGAGGAACCATGGCAACAGTCTGCGGGTTTGTGGAAAAAATCAAATACAGGAATGAAGACAATGGCTATACGGTTTTAAGTCTTGTGGATGAGGGAGAAGAATACACCCTTGTGGGAAGCTTCCATTACATCAGCGAGGGAGAGATGGTAGAGGCCGTAGGAGCCATGACCGAGCATCCGGTTTACGGTGAACAGATGACCGTGGAAAGCTATGAGATCAAGTCTCCCGAGGACACGGCTGCCATGGAACGGTATTTGGGGTCCGGGGCGATCAAAGGCATTGGTGCGGCTTTGGCTGCCAGAATCATCCGCCGTTTTAAGGCCGATACTTTCCGTGTTCTGGAGGAGGAGCCGGAGCGGCTTTCTGAAATCAAGGGAATCAGTGAAAAGATGGCTATGTCCATTTCCCAACAGATAGAGGAAAAGAAGGAGATGCGCCAGGCTATGATGTTTCTCCAGAATTACGGTATTTCCATGAATCTGGCGGTGAAGATCTATCAGGAATACGGGCCCAGACTTTACGGAATACTGAAAGAAAATCCCTACCAGCTGGCTGATGATATTCCTGGTGTTGGCTTTAAAATGGCCGATGAAATTGCCAGAAAAGTGGGGATTCTTACGGATTCGGATTTCCGGATCAAGTGCGGAGTTCTCTATACTCTTTTACAGGCTGCCGGAAACGGACATACTTATCTGCCGGAGGATGAGCTTTTAGACCATGCTTCGGAGCTTCTTAAGGTGGAGAAGCAGTCCATAGAAAAGCATCTGATGGATATGCAGCTTGACAAGCGGCTGGTTATACGGGAGACAGAGGGCAGACGCACCGTTTATGCTTCCCAATATTATTACATGGAATTAAATGTGGCAAAGATGCTTCACGATTTAAATGTCAAGGGCACTATGGCTGAGGAGGAAATCAGATCAAGGCTTTTAAAGCTTCAGAAGGAAACGGAAATGGAGCTGGATGAAAAGCAGGCTCAGGCAGTGGTGGAGGCAGTTAACAGCGGACTTCTCATCATCACCGGAGGTCCGGGAACAGGAAAGACCACTACCATCAATACCATTATCCGGTTCTTTGAAAGGGAGGAAATGGAGATTCTCCTGGCAGCACCGACTGGGCGGGCGGCAAAGCGGATGACAGAGGCCACAGGATATGAGGCCAGAACGATTCATCGGCTTTTGGAGCTGACCGGAGTTCCGGGGGATGAGCGCTCCGCTCATATGCATTTTGACAGGAATGAAGAAAATCCTTTGGATGCGGATGCAGTGATTATTGACGAGACTTCCATGGTGGATATTCATCTGATGCAGTCTTTGTTAAAGGCTGTCAACCCGGGGACAAGGCTGATTCTGGTGGGCGATGTGAACCAGCTTCCCAGCGTTGGCCCGGGAAATGTGCTTCGGGATATGATTGATTCCGGAAGCTTTAATGTAGTTATGTTGACTAAAATCTTCCGTCAGGCAACACAAAGCGATATTGTAGTCAATGCCCATAAGATAAACGCAGGAGAAGCAGTTCCCCTGGGAAAAAAGAGCAATGACTTTCTATTTATTAAACGGGAAGAGCCCAATGCCATTATTAATGCTATGATCACTTTAGTTCAGGATAAGCTTCCTGGTTACGTCAATGCAAAAACATATGATATCCAGATTCTGACGCCCATGAGAAAGGGTGCCATAGGCGTGGAACGGCTCAATTCCATATTGCAGGAGTACTTAAATCCGCCTTCTGAGGAAAAGGCGGAAAAGGAACTGTCCGGGGTTACTTACCGGGTGGGCGATAAGGTGATGCAGATTAAGAATAATTATAATGTTGAGTGGGTGGTTCAAAATAAATATGGGATTCCAGTTGATAAGGGAACTGGAATTTACAATGGGGATATTGGGGTTATACGGGATATCAATGGCTTTGCAGAGTTGGTGACCGTAGAATTTGACGAGGGCAAAACTGTGGATTACAGCTTTAAGCAGTTGGAGGAGCTGGAGCTTGCTTATGCTATCACCATTCATAAGTCCCAGGGAAGTGAATATCCGGCAGTGGTTATTCCGGTATTTTCCGGCCCCAGGATGCTGATGACCAAAAACTTAATTTATACTGCGGTGACCCGGGCCAAATCCTGTGTCTGTCTGGTTGGAATGCCTGAGGTATTTCATGAAATGGCAGGAAATGAAATGGAACAGCGCAGGTATTCCGGTTTGAAGGAGCGGATTTCGGAGATCAGTCTGTTAGATTAGGTGAGATCAGCAGGTTTTGGAGGTTTTTTCCGTTTGTATAGATATTTGGGCAGACAAGGGATGTGAGTCTGCCCATCCCATGTTTTCATGTCTTTTTTCTATCCTCTATGTTTCCTTCCTTTCAGTTTTCCGGTTTTGTGTTTTTCGTATTTTATACTCCTATTTTTACTTCTATTTTTCATCTTTTATTTTTCATTTTTCTGTTTCTCACTTTTCTATTTTTTACTTCAAGGAGAATCCTTCTATATGTATCTACCATTTTTCATTGATTTATTATTTCCCAGACGATGTCCTGTCTGTGACGGGATTGTTATGCCTAAAAACAAGCTGATCTGCCAGAAATGCATGAACCGTCTGTCTTTTGTAAAAGATCCGGTCTGCAAAAAATGCGGAAAGGAGATCATAAGCGAACAGGCCGAATACTGCCTCGACTGTGTCCGTCATAAACGAACCTTTGAATACGGAAGGGCTCTCATAAACTACGATGAAAATGCAGGCCGTTCCATGGCGAAAATAAAGTATAAGAACAAGCGGGAATACCTGGACTTTTACGGAGATGCCATATGTGCCAGATACGAAAAGCTGATCCGGCGCATGGAGGCGGAGGTTTTGGTGCCTGTTCCAGTCCATCCTTCCAGAAGGCGGGAGAGGGGATTTAACCAGGCGGAAATTCTGGCCCGCCGGATAGGAGAACAGCTTGAAATCCCGGTCTGTCCCCAAATGCTGGTGAGAAATAAAAAGACCATGCCCCAGAAAGGCCTTGATCCTTCCGGACGGCTTAAGAATCTGGAGGAAGCATTTGGGGCAGGAGAGATTTTGCCTCAGGTGAAGGGAGTGATTCTGGTGGATGACATTTATACCACAGGAAGCACCATAGAGGCATGCACCCGTGCATTAAAAAAGGCGGGGGTGAAAAATGTTTATTTCCTTGCGATTTGTATTGGACGGGGGCAGTAGATTGATGTATGATATGGTTATGAAATTCATTGAAACCAGGAGGATGACATGATAATCAGAACTGCAGAAGAAAAGGATATGCCGGCGCTGCTGGATATTTATAATTATGAGGTGGAATACGGATTAGCCACTTTTGACTTAAACCCCAAAACCATGGAGGAACGGATGGAGTGGTTTAAGGAGCATAACATCGGAAATCACCCCTTGATCGTAGCGGAAGAGGATGGAAAGGCCGTAGGCTATGCCAGTCTTTCTTCTTACAGGGCTAAGGAAGCCTATAGGGCTACGGTGGAGCTGTCTGTCTATATTGATAAGGATTACCGGCGCAGGGGAATCGCAGGAGCGTTGTCTTCTGCCATTTTGGAGATTGCAAGGGAGAGGGATGACATTCATACGGTTATTTCTGTTATAACAGGTGGAAATGAAGCCAGCCTCCTTCTTCATGAAAGACTTGGATTCGTATACTGCGGGACCATACGGGAAGTGGGCGTGAAGTTTGGGAAGCTGCTGGATATTGAGAATTACCAGATGATGGTGTAGCCTGTGATTTCGGACAGGCTTATTTTCTGAAATGTGAAGCAGGGAGGAGGTTGACAGATGGATCAATATTACACATCAGGCCAGTTTGCCAAAAAAGCCAATGTTTCCATACGAACTGTCCGCTATTACGATAAGCAGAGCTTGTTAAAGCCGTCGGGGATGAGCGAAGGGGGATACCGGCTGTATACAGATTCTGATTTCGCAAAGCTCCAGAAGATTCTTTCCCTAAAATATCTGGGCTTTTCCTTAGATGAAATCCGTTCCATCACCATCAATGACGATGACAACGATTATGTAGAGGAATCCCTCCGTCTTCAGTTAAACCTCATAAGAAAACGGATTGAACACTTAAAGCTGGTGGAGCAGACCCTTACGGAAACCTCAAGGCTGGTCAATGAGAATGAGTCTGTGGACTGGAATAAAATTCTTCACTTAATCCATATTACCAATATGGAGCGGTCCCTTGTGGAGCAGTATAAGGACGCGGCCAACTTGAGCATCCGCATTGGCCTGCACAAGAAATACACCAAAAATCCCACAGGATGGTTTCAATGGCTCTATAGTCTTATGGAGCCCTTAGACAGCAAAACAATTCTGGAACTGGGATGCGGAAACGGGGAGTTGTGGTATACCGGTGGCCATCGGATTCCGGCTGATGCAAAAATCTGTTTATCTGATGTATCCAAGGGAATGGTTCGGGATGCGGAGGAGCGTTTAAAGACAGTCTCCGGTCAATTTTCCTTTGAGACATTTGACTGCCGGCGGATTCCAAAGTCGGAAGAAAGCTTTGATATTGCCGTGGCAAACCATGTGCTGTTTTATTTAACAAGCCTGGATGCCGCCCTTAAGGAAGTTCATAGAATACTAAAACCGGGAGGCGTATTTTTCTGCAGCACCTACGGACCGGACCACATGAAGGAAATCAGCCAGCTGGTAAAGGAATTTGACTCCAGGATCGCTCTTTCTGAAGTGAATTTATACGATGTATTCGGACTTGAAAACGGAGAAGAAATTTTAAAGTCCAGCTTCCGGTCCGTGGAAAAAAGGGTTTTTCAGGATCATCTGGAGGTCCGGGATGGAGGCGCTCTTTTAGAATATATCTTATCCTGTCACGGAAACCAGCAGGAGTATTTAAGCGACCGCTATGAGGAGTTCCGGGAATTTCTGGAAAAGAAGATGGAAAAGAAGGGATTTCTTCATATTACAAAGCAAGCGGGAGCGTTTATCTGTATTAAATAGCATAAAAAACATGTAAAAATCATAAAACACTTGACAGTGACCTTACGTCACCCTGTATGATGGTAAAAAGAAATCATGCATAACGATGATATGGAGGAGGAACAAATGAAGGGAATTATTCTTGCCGGAGGCTCCGGTACCAGACTTTACCCATTGACTATGGTAACTTCCAAGCAGTTACTGCCTATTTATGACAAGCCTATGATCTATTATCCACTTTCTGTTTTAATGAGCGCGGGGATTCGGGACATTCTGATCATTTCCACACCAGAGGATACGCCCCGGTTTGAGGCCCTTTTGGGAAGCGGTGCTCAGTTTGGCATCCAGTTATCCTATGCGGTTCAGCCTTCACCGGACGGACTGGCCCAGGCTTTCATCATTGGTGCAGACTTTATCGGAGATGACAGCGTAGCCATGATTCTTGGTGACAACATCTTTGCAGGCCATGGTCTGAACAAGCGGCTTTTAAATGCTGCCAACAAAAAAGAAGGGGCAACCGTATTCGGCTATTATGTAGATGATCCGGAGCGCTTTGGAATTGTAGAGTTTGATTCCGATGGAAAGGCCATTTCCATTGAAGAAAAACCGGCTAATCCCAAGAGTAATTACTGTGTGACAGGCCTTTATTTCTACGACAACAAGGTTGTGGAGTACGCGAAGAACTTAAAGCCCTCACCGAGAGGGGAACTGGAAATCACGGACTTGAACCGTATTTACCTGGAAGAAGGAGTTCTGGAAGTGGAGCTTTTGGGACAGGGCTTTACCTGGCTTGATACGGGAACTCATGAATCCCTGGTGGATGCCACTGATTTTGTCCGTACAGTAGAGACACACCAGCACAGGAAGATTGCCTGCCTGGAGGAGATCGCTTATTTAAACCACTGGATTACCAGGGACCAGCTTATGGAAAGCATTGAGCCTTTGAAAAAGAACCAGTACGGACAGTATTTAATGGATGTCCTTGCAGGAAAATATATTGACAAATTACACGGATAAGGGAGAACATAAATATGAAAATCATTGTTACCGGCGGAGCCGGATTTATCGGCGGAAATTTCGTACATCACATGGTGAACAAGTATCCGGAATATCAGATCATTAACCTGGATTTATTGACCTACGCAGGAAATTTGGAGACCTTAAAGCCTGTTGAGGATAAGCCTAATTATAAATTTGTAAAGGGCGATATCGCTGACCGCGCCTTTATTTTCGACCTTTTTGAAAAGGAAAAGCCGGACGTAGTGGTGAACTTTGCAGCAGAAAGCCATGTGGACCGTTCCATTACGGACCCTGAAAGCTTTGTGAGAACCAATGTAATGGGAACTACTACCCTGCTGGATGCATGCCGCACTTATGGAATCAAGAGGTATCATCAGGTATCCACAGACGAGGTATACGGAGACCTGCCTTTGGACCGTCCTGACTTGTTCTTTACAGAGGAAACTCCCCTTCATACCTCAAGCCCTTACTCCTCTTCCAAGGCCAGCGCAGACCTTTTCGTTCTGGCATACCAGAGAACCTACGGACTTCCGGTGACCGTTTCCAGATGCTCCAATAACTACGGCCCCTACCATTTCCCGGAGAAGCTGATTCCCCTGATCATCAGCCGCGCTCTGGCAGATGAAGAACTTCCCGTATACGGAACAGGGGAAAATGTCAGAGACTGGCTCCACGTTTCCGATCACTGCCAGGCCATTGACTTAATCATCCACAAGGGTGAAGTGGGTGAAGTCTACAACGTAGGCGGACATAATGAGCGCACCAATTTAGAGGTGGTAAAAACCATTCTTAAGGCCCTGGACAAGCCGGAAAGCCTGATTAAATTCGTGACAGACCGTCCTGGACATGACAGACGCTACGCCATTGACCCGAAAAAGCTGGAAACAGAGCTTGGCTGGAAGCCTCAATACAACTTTGATACAGGAATCGCCCAGACCATTCAATGGTATCTGGACAATGAGGACTGGTGGAAGCATATCATTAACGGAGAATACCAGAATTATTTTGACAACATGTACGGAAAGTCTCTGGCTGAATAGCAGCACGGACTTTCTGATTGGAAGAAAAGAGGCGGCTATGAAAGTATTGGTAACTGGCGTAAAGGGCCAGCTTGGATTTGATGTGGTAAATGAACTGGAAAAGCGGGGGCATGAGGCAGTGGGGGTGGACATCGAGGAGATGGACATTACCGATGAAGACAGCGTAAACAGGGTGATCAGGGAGGCTGCTCCCGACAGCGTGATCCACTGTGCGGCTTATACCGCAGTGGATGCGGCTGAAGACAATGAAGAGCTGTGTGAGCGGGTCAATGCAAAGGGCACGGAATACATTGCCAGGGTGTGCCGGGATTTGGACATTAAGATGATGTACATCAGCACAGATTACGTGTTTAACGGCCAGGGAACACGTCCCTGGGAGCCGGATGATGAGAGAGAGCCATTGAGTGTCTATGGCCGGACTAAATACCATGGAGAACTGGCAGTGGAAGAGAACCTGACCAAATACTTTATCGTGCGGATCGCCTGGGTGTTTGGTGTAAATGGAAAGAACTTCATAAAGACCATGTTAAACCTGGGAAAAACCCACGATAAGCTGACTGTGGTTGCCGATCAGACCGGTTCCCCTACCTATACCTATGATCTGGCCCGCCTTTTGGTAGATATGATTGAAACGGACAAATACGGACGTTACCATGCCACTAACGAAGGACAGTGTACCTGGTATGAGTTTGCCTGCGAGATATTTAAGCAGGCAGGCATGGATGTAAAGGTGGAGCCTGTTAGCTCGGACCAGTATCCTGCAAAGGCAAAACGTCCGGCCAACAGCCGCATGAACAAGGACAAGCTGGAGGAAAACGGCTTTGTGCGCCTGCCTTCCTGGCAGGATGCGCTGAAACGGTATCTGGAGGTTATATTTCCCGTCTGATTGTCAATAGGAGGAGATATGGAAATCGAGATCAATGACTACTGGGAACCGGATCATTTCAGGGCCCTGAGCGAAGACAATTACAATATCTCCAGGTCCTGTGAATACGAAAAGAATGAAATGCACCACATCCACTCTGCAAGCGAAATGCTGTTTGTGGAAGAGGGGGCTGCGGAATATTACGTCAGCGGAAAGAAATACCTTCTGGAAAAGGGAGATATTATGGTAATCGGAGGGCAGGAGCATCATCAGAGAAGGCTTCTGGCCCTTCCCTTCTTAAGGTACGGGCTGTCGGTCAGACCCTCCTATTACGAAAGCTTAAACCTTGGGGAAGATTTAAAAAAGGTCTTTTCCACCCCCACTCCCCAGGCCCATGAGGCCCATTATAAGCGTGTGGATGAGCACGTATTTAACCGCATCATTACACTGTTAAAGGAATTGTACGGGGAACAGGACGTTCATCAGCCTTTTCGTTCCATGATGGAACGGACGGCTATCACAGAAATCGCCATCCTGATGTTCCGGGTGTTTAAGCTGGAACGGTCAGAAAGCGAATTGTCTGAAATGAACCTTCGGATGAGGGCCATTAAGGATCATATTGATGGGCATTATCAGGAAAACCTGGATCTAAAGGTGTTAAGTGAGCTTTTTTATCTCCATCCGGCCACCATCAGCAGGGAGTTTAACAAGTATTTCGGAAAAAATCTGGTGAAATATATAAATGCAGTCCGAATCTGTGAGGCTGCAAAGCTCCTTGAAAACACCAATGAAACCGTCACCGTCATTGCCGCAAAATGCGGGTATGACAGTGTGAATACATTTTTAAGACAATTTAAGTCCGTTATGGAAACCACTCCTTTGCAGTACCGGAAATCCATTATGGAATGGTTTGAAAGAAGCAAGGGAGATGCACAAGGGCCGTAAGAAATTACGGTCTTTTTCTTATGCTGCGGGGACAATGATAAAGTTGTAACAAACTTACATATGTTGGTTTTCCTTGAGGAAAAAAATTATCATTTAGAATTTAAGATTCCATATAGGCACCGGCTGAAACGAAAAAATGAAGAGAAATCTCCCCATATATAATTAAAAAGTGGTGATATTTGACTAAAAACTATGCAGAATAAACAATGAGAATGAGCTATGATGAAATCACGCAAAGAAATTAGCCCATTATCATGAACGGAGGAAAACAGCTATGAGAAAAAGAGTTCTTGCATTATTTTTTGCATCCCTTATGGCCATGTCAGCAGTAACAGGCTGCGGCTCAGGAGCAGGACAGAAGGAAACAACAGCAGCAGCAAAAGGATCAGAAGGCGGAGAGACAAGCGCTGCAGACAAGGGAGCAGAGGGAGAGAAGGTAACCCTCACCGTCTTTGACGGATATGCAGGAGAGGACCCCCACGGACAGTATATCTACAAGTATGCCGAGGAATACATGGCAGAAAATCCTAATGTAACCATCGAAGTGCAGGCAGTCAGCACCAACGACATCTACACAAAGCTTTCCGCTATGGCAGCTACACCCGATGATGTGCCAACTATTTTCTTCACATCAGCAGACGCAGTGGCAACCCTTCACGACTTAGGCCTGACAGCGGACATCAGCGGACTTGTACCGGAAGATTTAAAGGCTTCCTTTGCAAACGGCGTTGTGAATTCCTGTATGCTCGGTGATGAAATGTCCTACTTCCCGGTAGCCGTTCAGCCGACAGCAGTTATTTACCGTACAGACCGTTTCAAAGAAGCAGGCTTAGAGATTCCAAAGACCTGGGAAGAGTTTGTAGAGACTGCAAAGGCTCTTACAAAGGATACCAATGGCGACGGACAGATGGACGAATGGGGATTTGACATGGTTGGTTCCAACAACTCCTCAGGACAGAGCCGTTTCATGGCATACTTATGGTCAAACGGAATCGAGTGTGTGACAGAAGATAACGGAACATGGGCAACTGACATCACAGAAGACCAGAAGTTCATGGATGCATTCTCCAGATGGACCAACATGAATGTGGAAGGCATTGTTCCTACCGGTATTACAGAAGTGGATTACCCCACAGCAGCCAACTACTTTGCAATGGGATATGCCAGCATGTTCTTAACAGGACCTAACGCTCTCGGCGTGGCATATGCCAACAACCCTGACTTAAAAGGAAATTTGGGCTCCTTTAAAATGCCTGGAGATTACCCTGGAACCATGCTTGGAACAGAAGGCTATGCGGTCAGCGCTCATGCTACTGATGCAGAGAAAGAAGCTGCCATCGACTACTTAAGATTCTTCGTAGAGCATGACAAGGACATGCAGTTCTGGCAGAGCAGCGGAAAGATTCCGGCTACCGCAGAAGGACAGAAGGCAGAGTACGTGTCCGGAGAAGATTATGCAGGATTCTTACAGCAGATCGCAGACGGCTGCCGCCCAACTGTTAAGTTTGCCGGTGTCAGCGGCTTAAAGAGCGCTCTTGGAAATGCATACGCTTCCGTATTCTCCAACGAGAAGACAAATGAAGAAGCAGTGAAGACCTTGATCAGCGATATCAATGAGTTATTAGAAGATTACAACTAAGGTTAAAAATGAGGGAGGAGAATTCCTCCCTCAAAAAATTAAGAAGGGAGTAAGATGAAGGTTATGAGCAAAGATGGAACTGTACGAGTCAAAGTGAAATCCCAGAGACAGGGATATTACTTTACCCTGCCGATTGTGGTTATGTTAGCCTCCCTTATTATCTATCCTATGATTTACGGGTTCTATATCAGCTTTTTCAATACGAACCTTGTTACAAAATGGAATTTTGTCGGACTGAAATATTATACGGCGGCCTTTCAGGAAGCGGCCTTTTACCAGTCTGTTTTGCTGACCGCCTGGTTCATGGTTTTGGTGGTAGGCGGTCATTTTCTTCTGGGCTTTATCCTTGCCACCATGCTGAACAAGGAATTTAAGGGCAGAACGGTTTTCCGTGTGATCTTCATGCTGCCCTGGTTTTTCCCGGAGGCAGTGGTTGCTCTTTTGTTTACCTGGATCATGAATCCCATGTACGGAATTTTAAACAGCGTACTTAAAAGCGTGGGGCTTATATCCACCAATATATCCTGGCTGGGCAGCAAGGAGCTGGCATTTCCTGCAGTGGTTTTTGTCTGCATCTGGAAGGGCTTTCCTCTGGTCATGACCATGATTCTGGCCGGACTTCAAAGTATATCTAAGGATTATTACGAGGCAGCGGAAATTGACGGAGCCAGCAAATGGGCCCAGTTTAAATACATCACTGTTCCGGCCCTAAAGCCCATTCTGACTACGGTCCTGATTCTGGACAGTGTGTGGTGGTTCAAGCAGTACACCCTGGTTTACACCATGACAGCAGGCGGTCCGGGAACAGCCACCAATTTAATCAGCTTGAGCATCTATGGTACGGCATTTAATGACTTGAGATTCGGAAAGGCTTCTGCCTGGGGAATCCTTGTATTTTTCATTTGCTATTTGATCAGTCTGGTGAGTAAGGCGGTGACAAGAGATGACGAGTAGAACAAAAAAGAAAAGAAACAGCATGATTTTGAATTATGCGGTTTTAACGATTATGGCTGCATTTATTGTGGTTCCGGTTTTATGGATGATATCCACGGCTTTTAAAACAGAGCCTCAGACTTATTATCCCCAGCCCAAATGGCTTCCGGACCCATTTTCCCTGGATTCCTTCCGCAAGTTTTTCAATACCTATAACTTTGGACGCATGACCATGAACAGCTTAATTGTCTGCCTTTCCGCCATGGTAATCTGCGTGGCCTTCGCCTGCCTGGCAGGGTATGGAGTGACCAGGTTTAAGTTTAAGGGAAGAAAACAGCTTATGAGCTTTCTTCTTATTACACAGATGTTCCCAAGCGTCATGCTGGTGGTGCCCTTTTACGCGGTGCTCTCCAGATATAAGCTTGTCAATACCTTGTTCGGTCTGGTTATCGTATATGCCGCCACCAATATCGCATTCAGTACCTGGATGATCGTGTCCTATTTCCGGACCATTCCCCTGGAGCTTGACGAGGCGGCCAGAGTGGATGGGGCTTCCAGCTTCCGTATATTCTGGAACATCATCCTTCCCCTGATCGTGCCTGGAATTGCGGCGGTAGCCATGTTTGTATTGTTTAACGGATGGAATGAGTATATGTATTCTTCTGTCCTGGTATCAAAGGATAATTTAAAAACCCTGACTGTGGGAATTATTTCCTTAAATTCCCAGTATCAGATCAAGTGGAATGATTTAATGGCGGCATCCAGCATATCCAGCCTTCCGCTGGTAGTTTTATTTGTAAGCTTCCAGAAGTATTTCATCGCTGGAATGACCGGAGGAGCTGTAAAAAGCTAATTTTTATTAAGTACGATTTACGGAGGTAGTAAAGATGGATAACATAAAAATCCAGGACATTAAAGTTTTTGTGACAGCTCCAAGAAACATCAATCTGGTGGTTGTAAAGGTAGAGACGACTGAGCCGGAGTTATACGGCTACGGCTGCGCCACATTCACATGGCGCCATAAGGCGGTGGTGACTGCTATTGAAGAATACCTGCGTCCCATGCTGAAGGGACATCCGGTTGATGACATCGAAGGGATCTGGCAGATGATGATGGGCAGTTCCTATTGGAGAAACGGGCCTGTGCTGAATAATGCCATTTCCGGTGTGGATGAAGCCCTTTGGGACATTAAAGGAAAACGTGCAGGAATGCCTCTTTACAGCCTCTTAGGCGGAAAGTGCAGGGAAGGTCTTGCCGTTTACCGCCATGCCGACGGAAAGTCCATCGAAGAGGTGGAGGAATGTATCCGCGGTTATATGGATGAGGGATACCGTTACATCCGGTGTCATATGGGAACTTACGGAGGAAACTTTGACGGCAATATCCAGCGTATGGTAAAGCCGGAACATGCTCCCGGCGGAGCTTACTTCCATCCCAGAATGTATATGGACAGCGTTTACAAGCTGTTTGACCGTGTGAGAACGGATATCGGCTGGGGAGTGGAACTTATGCATGACGTTCATGAGCGCCTTACCCTTTCCGAGACCCTGGAATTTGCCAAGGAAATGGAGCAGTACAAGCTGTTTTTCCTGGAGGATTCCCTTGCTCCGGAACATGTGGAGTTCTTTAAAACCCTCCGTTATCACACTACCCTTCCGCTGGCTATGGGAGAGCTGTTTACCAACCCCAACGAGTGGAAGACCATTATTCAGAATCAGTGGATTGATTTCATCAGGGTTCATTTAAGCGACATCGGAGGCCTGACTCCAGCCAGAAAGCTGGCTCATTTCAGCGAAGCCTATGGAGTGCGGACCGCATGGCACGGGCCTAATGATTTATCTCCTATTGGAATGGCAGTTCAGATGCATTTGGATTTAAACAGTCATAATTTTGGAATACAGGAGTTCTCCGGTTTTACCAAAGAGGAGCAGGAAGTGTTCCCGGGCTGTCCGGAAGTGAGGGACGGATATGCCTATGTCAATGATCAGCCGGGAATTGGTGTTGGATTTGATGAAAAGGCGGCAGAGAAGTATCCTGCGGTGGATATGGACCATAGCTGGCTGTTTTCACGGCTTCCTGATGGGACGGCAGTGAGACCGTAAAAAATATATAAAAATACACAAGACGGACTGATTTACATTTATAGTCCGTCTTGTGTTATGTTTTGCATTTTCAGCCTTTCACTATTCGGCGGCAGAAGAAGCCGGCCTCTGACACGGCAAAATTTTTCCTGCAGCCATATACAGGGAATACCATTCCTCCCTGGTCAGTTCAAAGTCAGCTCCCTTGCAGATGCTGTTTAACCGCTCTGCACTGGTAGTTCCCACAATAGCCTGAATACGGGCCGGATGCCTTAAGATCCATGCAGTTGCAATGGCGGAATTGTCCACACCGTATTTTTCAGCCATCTGGTTCAGCTCCTTATTTAATTCCGGGAATTTCTTGTTGTCTAAAAACACTTCCTTAAAAACGCTGCTCAGGAAGGGAGACCATGCCTGAACTGTAATATCCTTTAACCTGCAGTATTCCAAAATTCCCCCGGCCACATCGTAGCCATTCTGGTTTACCATATTTACATTAATGCCGGAATCAATGATTCCTGTATGTCCAAGGCCGAACTGAAGTTGGTTGATGATCACTTTATTATTACAATATTTATTTAACAATTCAATCTGATAAGAATTGTGATTGCTCACGCCAAAGTACCGTACTTTTCCCTGTTTCTCCAAAGAAGAGAAGGCCTCAGCCACTTCCTCCGGCTCCATCAGTGCATCAGGCCTGTGAAGCAGCAAAAAGTCCACATAATCGGTTTTCAGGCGTTTTAAGCTTCCGTCTACGGCGCTTACAATATGCTCTTTGGAAAAATCATAACAGCATCTGGGCTTGATGGCACATTTTGTCTGCAAAATCATCTTTTCCCTGATCGCAGGATTCATGCTGATGGCTTCTGCAAAAAAGGACTCTGCTTCGCCTTTTGCGTAAATGTCGGCGTGGTCAAAAAAATTGGCACCATTTTCCATAGCTGTTTTGATTAAAGCTTCCGCTTCTTTTATATCCCGCCCTGTAATTCTCATGCAGCCAAGCCCGATGGCAGGAATCTTGATTTTATCTTTTCCTATTTCTATCTGCTTCATAATCATTACCTCGTTTTCTATATTATGGCGTTACTGAAGATTATCATAAATAATATTATACTCCACCTGTCCGCCGGGGTACAAGAAGAATAAAAGGATTTTCGTCTCAAAAATCCTGCTGTCTCATCTTGCAATTTTCCTTGCCTCATGGTATAATACAAAAATGCCGTAAAGACGATAGTTTTTCATAAAAAAAGATTGACGAATCCTGGCCTGTGTGTTATATTTATTGGGCGAATGGAAGAGCTAGGTCTTTTTTTTATGCTCAAAATTGTTTGACGCAAAGAGGAAGACTCAAAACACAACAACGAAAATTTAAGTGGAGGTGGAAGTCGTGCGCACAAAAATCACACTGGCATGTACTGAATGCAAACAGCGTAACTATAACATGACCAAAGATAAGAAGACTCATCCGGACAGAATGGAAACCAAGAAGTACTGCAAGTTCTGTAAGAGCCATACCATGCACAAGGAAACAAAGTAATCAGTTTGTAAAGGACGTGAAATTATGGGAGATACAGTGAACAACGAAGGTGCTCGGAAGAAAAGCTTTTTCAGAGGTTTAAAGGCCGAGTTTGCCAAAATCATTTGGCCTTCCAAAGAAACCGTAATGAAGCAGACCGTGGCAGTTGTATCAGCGGCGGTTGCTTTAGGACTGATTATTGCGATTCTTGATCTGATCATCGGATTTGGTCTCAGTTCTATCTTAGGGTTAAGGTGAGTTTATGTCAGAAGCAAATTGGTATGTAGTCCATACCTATTCAGGTTATGAGAACAAAGTAAAAGTCGATATCGAAAAGACCATCGAGAACAGAGGTCTGCAGGAGCAGATCCTGGAGGTTTCAGTTCCCTTGGAATCTGTCATTGAGATTAAAAATGGCATTGAGAAAAAGGCCGATAAAAAGATGTTCCCCGGCTACGTACTGATCCATATGTTCATGAACGATGAGACATGGTATGTGGTCCGTAACACACGCGGGGTGACAGGCTTTGTAGGCCCTGGATCAAAACCGGTTCCTCTGACTGAATATGAGATGGAAAAGCTTGGATTCCGGAATGAGGAGATCATTATTGGCTTTGAAGTGGGAGATACCGTTGTGGTAACTTCCGGTGCATGGAAGGATACCGTTGGTGCTATCAAGTCCATCAACGAAGGTAAGAAAACCATCACCATGAGCGTTGAGATGTTCGGCCGTGAAACACCGGTGGAATTGAGTTTCAGCGAAGTGAAAAAGATGTAACAAGTAAAAGCGGCTTATATCCGTATAAGCTCGTGGGAGGGAAATCCCCGACAATACCACATTTATTAGGAGGTGCCTTATTATGGCAAAGAAAGTAACAGGATATATCAAATTGCAGATTCCAGCAGGAAAGGCTACACCAGCTCCTCCTGTAGGTCCGGCACTTGGACAGCATGGTGTAAACATTGTACAGTTTACAAAGGAATTCAACGCAAGAACAGCAGATCAGGGAGATTTAATCATTCCGGTTGTTATCACTGTTTATGCAGACAGAAGCTTCAGCTTCATCACCAAGACTCCGCCTGCTGCTGTATTATTAAAGAAGGCCTGCAAGCTCAAATCCGGCTCTGCAGTACCGAATAAGACAAAGGTAGCTACCATTTCCAAGGCTGAACTGCAGAAGATTGCAGAACTGAAAATGCCAGATTTAAATGCTGCATCCGTTGAGGCTGCTATGAGCATGATCGCTGGTACTGCAAGAAGCATGGGAATTACTGTAGAAGCATAATTCTCTTATTTGAAGGATTTTTGAAAACGTGGGAGGGAAAATCCCCGACAACACCACTAGGAGGTTATTTAGAATGAAAAGAGGAAAAAGATACGCAGAGGCAGCAAAGGCAGTAGATCGTTCTGTTCTCTACGATGCACCGGCAGCAATCTCTTTAGTAAAGACCAATGCAAGTGCTAAATTTAATGAAACCATTGAAGCTCATATCAGAACCGGTTGTGACGGCCGTCACGCTGACCAGCAGATCCGTGGTGCAGTTGTACTTCCTCATGGAACAGGTAAGACTGTAAAGATCTTAGTTTTCGCAAAGGGACCTAAGGCTGATGAGGCACAGGCTGCAGGCGCAGATTACGTTGGAGCTGAGGAACTGATTCCGAAGATCCAGAACGAAGGCTGGCTGGATTTTGATGTAGTTGTTGCTACACCGGACATGATGGGTGTTGTAGGTCGTTTAGGACGTGTCCTGGGACCAAAGGGCTTAATGCCAAACCCAAAAGCCGGAACTGTTACCATGGACGTAGCAAAGGCAATTGACGACATCAAAGCTGGTAAGGTTGAGTACAGACTTGATAAAACAAATATTATCCACGTGCCAGTTGGAAAAGCTTCTTTCACAGAAGAACAGTTAGCGGACAACTTCCAGACGCTTGTTGATGCAATCATTAAAGCAAAACCAAGTACAGTTAAAGGCGCTTATTTAAAGAGCGTTACACTGGCTTCCACCATGGGACCTGGCGTAAAGCTGAACGTAGCGAAGTTAATGAACTAATTTTGTTTTGTGGTTGACATGAATTATAAATAATGTTATAATATTTCAGTATTAACTGCCGAAGACAGCAGGTGCCGTAAGGCATAAGGTGTAAACGCCTGCCGAGGAATGTACAAGAATCATTTTTAAAATGAATTTGTAGACCTCTCTGTCCTTTGGGCAGAGGGGTTTTTTCTATGGCATAATTCCCTTGCAGTTTATACGAGCAGGCTTTGCGGGAAACCGCAGGCTTAGACTAAACAGGAGGTAAACCATAATGGCAAAAGTTGAATTAAAACAGCCGATCGTAAGCGAAATCAAGGACTTACTGGATGGCGCTGAGACAGCAGTAGTTGTAGACTACCGCGGTATTACAGTTGCTCAGGATACAGAGCTTCGTAAGAAATTGAGAGATGCTGGTGTTACTTATAAGGTATATAAGAACACTATGATCCGTTTCGCAGCGAAAGGAACTGCATTTGAGGCTTTAGATCCAAGCCTGGAAGGACCTACAGCAATCGCTGTATCCAAGACAGATGCAACCGCTCCGGCAAGAATCCTGGCTGAATTCGCTAAGACAGCTCCCGCTTTAGAAATTAAGGGCGGTGTTGTAGAAGGCGCTTACTATGACGCCAAAGCAATGGGACAGATCGCCAGCATTCCTTCCAGAGAAATCCTTCTCGGAAAGTTACTGGGCAGCATCCAGTCTCCTATTACAAACTTTGCACGCGTACTCAAGCAGATCGCAGACGGTCAGGGCGGAGAAGCAGCAGAGGCATAAAATTCTTAATAAAGGCAAACGAAGTTGCGCCTGAATTTTAGCCGTTCGATGAGCTTAAGCAAATCGAACTTCATTAAAAAAATAAAACATATTAAATACGGAGGTATATTATCATGGCAAAGTTAACAACAGCTGAGTTTATTGAAGCTATTAAAGAGTTATCTGTATTAGAATTAAACGAATTAGTAAAGGCTTGCGAGGAAGAGTTCGGTGTATCCGCAGCAGCAGGCGTTGTAGTTGCAGCAGCAGGTCCTGCAGCAGCAGAAGAAGAGAAGACTGAGTTCGACGTTGAATTAACAGAGGTTGGTCCTAACAAGGTTAAGGTTATCAAGGTTGTTCGTGAAGCTACAGGCTTAGGCTTAAAGGAAGCTAAAGACGTAGTTGACGGCGCTCCTAAGGTAGTAAAGGCTGGCGCTTCCAAGGAAGAAGCTGAGCAGATCAAGGCTTCCTTAGAGGCTGAAGGCGCAAAAGTTACTTTAAAGTAATTTTTCTTTGGCTGTATGGACAGGGTCCTGCTTTCTTAAGAAGGCAGGGCTCTGTTTTTTTCATGGACAGCCTGCTGATTTTATGGAAGAAATCGCATAGGGAAATAACAGAATAGTCTTGACAATTCTGTGTATTTGGGTTAGAATGAATGAGTATTATCGAATGGAGTTATGATTTCACATATTTTTGTAAGTCATTATTTTCGGATGATGATTTACAAAAATATGTGATTTTTGTTTCAGGCGATATAACAAATAATTTTTATTTATTTCAGGAGGTACACGTTATGAACAACGGTACAGTAAAATGGTTTAATGGAGCTAAGGGATACGGTTTCATCGTAAATGACGCAACAGGCGAGGAAGTTTTCGTACACTTCTCCGGTATCGTTGCTGATGGTTACAAGACTCTGGAAGAAGGCCAGAAAGTAACTTACGAGACAACAGAAGGAAATCGCGGTCTGCAGGCAGTTAACGTTTGCATGGCTTAATTGAATCTTTGATTTACAAGAAGGGCTGTCCCCATTCTCAGAATGGAGGGCAGTCCTTCTTCGTTATTTGGGCTTCCCAAAACAGGAGAGACAGGGGAAGAAAAAACACTTAAGTTTTGGTTTTATTTTTGTGAAATGGCCCATAGACTAAATAATAATGGCAGAAAGCAGGGCTTATGCATGAGTAAGATCAGATGGAAAATAGCTTGTCTTTTATTTGTTCTGGCACTGGATATTGTTTTCCTGAGGGGAATGTACCATTCTTATGTGCAGGCAAAGGATACTTTGTTTATTCCCGTAAACGGGGACTCAGAGGAAATCAATGAGGTGCGGAGGCAGTTTTCCGGAGATAAGCAGATTGCCCTGACCTTTGATGACGGCCCTGATCCTGTTTATACGCCCCGGCTTTTAGAGGGATTGAAAGAGAGAGGGGTTCATGCCACCTTCTTCCTCCTGGGAGAAAACGTGGAGGGCAAGGAGGCCATTGTAAAGCAGATGTACCAGGATGGCCATCTGATCGGCAGCCATGGCTACAGCCACGTCCAGATGAGCAAGGAGGAAATTAAAACGGCTTGTGAGCTGATTGAGGAGAACAACAAGAAGATTGAGGCCATTATCGGAAAACGGCCCCAGTATCTGCGCCCTCCTTATGGAGCCTGGACGGAGGAGCTGGAGTGTACCATTGACATGACGGTGGTGATGTGGGATATCGATCCTCTGGACTGGAAAGCCCAGAATGCCAGGAAGGTGGTGCGGCACATCGTAAAGAATGTGGAGCCGGGTGATATCATACTTCTTCATGATGTATACCCCACGTCCGTAGAGGCTGCCCTGGAGGCCATTGATACCCTGATTAAGCAGGGATATACCTTTGTTACTGTGGATGAGCTTTTGGTGGACTGAGAAGGCTTTACAGGGCAAAGAAATGCTCCTGTTCCAAGGGAATCGCTGAAGCTGATTCCTGCAGAACAGGAGCTTATGTTTTGTTTATGACTTTTTTTCGTTTTCTTCTTTATTCTTTTGGGTAACAGAACTCATTCCAATGACCTTATTTACCGGCATTGCAAAACATATTCCATGTCCGGGAGATTTCCAGCCTGCCTTTTCCTTGATTGCATGCATGATTCGCTTTGCTGTGGCTATATCGGTAATTGTCAGAATGATTTCTTTTTCAGAGTCGACGGTAATGCCCATAAACGACTCATGCTGGGCGCCTTCGCCTCTCGCATTTATTATAGTAGCACCATTTGCGCCTTCTGCCCTTACGATATCCATAATTGATTCCGTAAAGCCGGCATTGACTATAATAAAAAGTGCTTTCATTTGCTCACAACCATCCATTGGGTTTGTCTCCTCCTGGTAAGATAAAAGTTAAAATGACATGCCTGAAATCGGCAGAGTAAAGGCTATGCCGCTGTTGGGCTGGCCAAAGTGAAATTCATCCAGCAACATAGTAAATATAGCATCTGATTTTTCTTTTGGCAATACGGAAGTCACGATAATTTTGTTTTCTTCAGGAACCAGGCCCAGCATATCCAAAAGATAATTGGGCTTTACGGTTCCTTTTCCGTATACCGTGTTGACTATCCGGCAGTCGATGCTGCACATTCTTTCCAGCAGCGCATCCTTTTGCTTTCTTCCGGCAATCAATATCAGAAATTCAATGTTATCAATTGTTTGATTATTCATAAGTTCCCTCCTCTAAGCCGGAGCTTTCTTCTATAATATATTCGTCGTCGTCGTTCATGTCATCGGTGTAATCGGTAATGCTTTCATCCAGATCACCCTCATACATGGACAGCTCTTCAAACTCTTTGGCATCATGTTCCTTGTTCAGTGCCAGTGTCTTCTTAACCTTTGCTTCATAAATGATTCCAAGGAGCTGAACTGCAATGAGAGGAGTTACTGAGATAAATGCAATGATTCCAAATCCGTTTGTCAGCACAGACTGGGCTTTAGAGCCTGCCGACATGGCAACAGCTTGGGCCGTTCCCAGAGTGAGCGGTGTCAGAAAGGCTGATGTCAGTGCACCGCCTGTTACGCCTCCTGAATCAAAGGCCAGCCCCACAAAAAGAGAGGATGTATACCTCATCATAATAATGGATAAGAAGTAGAGCGGAACCAAGAACCACAGAATATTGATCTGGGTTAAAATCTTCAGCATGGAAAGCAGGGAAGCAAACCCGATTCCAAGTGCCAGGGTGATTCGGATGGTCATCTTCCTGATATGACCGTTGGTTATTTCCTCAAGCTGTTCCCCTAAAACCGTAACAGCCGGTTCGGACAGGGTTATGGCCGCTCCCAGGATAAATCCCAAAGGCAGAAGGAGCCATTTAAACCAAAGGGGGCGGGACGTTTCCAGGAATACCTCGCCGATGTACTTTGCTGCAAATGCAAAGCCGTAATCAATTCCCGATAAAAAGATGAGCAGTCCGGCGTAAACAGGTATGATACCCAGCATCATTTTGATAAACTGCTTTTTGGGAAACTTGAGGAAAAGCTGGAAGGGTAAAAAAACAATAACAATGGGAAATAAGGCCAGAGCCACACCGGAAATATTGGAAATTACAATGTCGGCAAAGCTTTCTGCAGCACCCGGATCGTAGAGACCCGCAGGAGGAATGGACCCGCCGTGCTTGATGTTGAGAATGATGCCGTAAATAAATACTGCCATGATAGGACCTACAGAGGCCATTCCAATGATTCCAAAGGTATCGTCATTGGTTTTGCGCTTTGACATGGTCGCTGAAATACCAATGCCAAGAGCCAGGATAAATGGAACTGAAATATCTCCCGTAGTAGCGCCGCTTCCGTCAAATGCCAGGGCCACGAATTCTTCGGGGACAAGGGCTACGGTCAAAAATATCATGGAGTAAAGTATGGCGAATATAACCTTGATATTTAAGTCCTTAATGATACGGAATAAGGCGAAGCCTACGAATATTCCCACTCCTGAGCTTAAGATCCATACAAAAACAGTTTCGTTGACCTCTGCCATAATCATGTGAGTCTGACGGGCAAGAACTGCCAGAGCCGGTTCTGCTACTGTGGCAAGAATCCCGAATAAAACGCCGAAAAAGATTATGAAAATGCCCTTTTTAAATTTGATCAGGGAGCTGCCTACGATTTTTCCTATGGGGAGGATACTGGAATCCAGCCCGACCAGGAAAAATGCCTGCCCGAACACAACGCTGGCGTAGCCTAAGGTCAGCTTTACATAATCAGAGGGGTTTTTCATAGGCGCTATAAAGACACAAACCAGAACAATAATGATTACCAGAGGAATCGAGGATAAAAATACTTCTTTTAGTGTTCTTAATGTTTTCATACTTATTATTGTAAAGGAAGAGAAAGGAAATTGCAAGGTTTAAATGGTGCTAAATAGCGTCAATTTCCCTTTCTCAGTTAAATGGTCAGAATAAATCTTATGTAAATCAGATGGTTTTTTTAAAAAAGGAACTCCTGATCAATGAGATTTTCCGCATATTCTTCCACTGCCTTCTCGATTTTCCGGTAAGCTTCCAGCATTTCCTTGCCCTTTTCAGTCAAACGGGTTCCTCCCCGCTCACTTCCCCCTTTTTCAGAAATGACCACAGGAAATCCCAGCTCCTCTTCCAGGGTCCGTATCATCCGGATGGCCTTTGGATAGGAAATCCCTGTATATTCTGTCGCTTTTTTTATGGATTTATACATTTCAATGGCATCCAGCATTTCTTTTACGCCTTTTCCCATAAAAATTTTATTTTTACCGATTCTTATTCTTGTCACTACCCGCATAATTAATCACCTCAGGTTAACTATAACAAAGGTTTCAGCCCCATGGCAAGGAGAATGTGCGGAAATTAAAAAATAATTTTGTTTATTGATTTTTCAATCCCGATATATTAAGATATTTATATCGAAAAAAGAAAGGAATTCCATATCATGCAGAAAAAGACAATTAGGACAAGCTTTTATCTGGCAGCACTGCTTTTAGGCATTACAGTTGGATTAAGCGCCTGCAAATCAGCGGCAGACACAACCGGTTCACAGGTAAAGGAGACGCAGGCGGTAACGGAAAGCAGCTCCGCCCAGCCAGAACAAACAAAGGAGGAATCTTCCCAGACATCACAAAACAGTCCGGCCGTTCAGGAGGTTACGGACCATGCAGGGCGAAAGATTGAACTGCCTGGAGAAATTAAGAGCGTATATTCAACCAGTCCCATTGGAACTATGCTGATGTATACCTTTGATGACAAAATGGTGGCCGGGCTCAATGTAATTATATCTGATGCGGAAAAGGCGTATTTGACGGATTACTATGTGAATCTTCCTCATTTAGGCGGCTGGTACGGCAAAGGAAACCAGGGAAATATCGAAGAGATTATAAAAGCAGCTCCTGATGTTGTCTTATCCAGCGGAACGGACCAGGGCAGCATTGACCAGGCGGAACAACTGCAGAAACAGCTTGGCATACCGGTGATACTGGTAAAAAGTGACTTGCAGGATCTGCCGGAAACCTACCGTTTCTTAGGCAGGCTTTTTAACAGGAAAGACCGTGGAGAAGAGCTGGCATCTTATACAGAGGCCACTTTGGATCACGCGGAAGAAATCACAGCTAAGATTCCGGAAGATAAGAAAATCCGGGTTTATTATGCAGAAGAGCAGGACGGCCTCCATACCGATCCCTCAGGTTCCTCTCATTCTCAATTAATTGACATATGCGGCGGAATTAATGTGGCTGATTGTGAAATTACGCCGGGGTACGGACGTACCGCTGTTTCCATTGAGCAGGTTATGCAATGGGCTCCTGAACTGATTATCTGCAGTGTGGACAACGGCTTTGCAGATTCCAGCAGTTATAACACTGTTACTACCGACAGCAAATGGTCCACCATTCCAGCAGTGAAAAGCGGGCTGGTATTTGAAACGCCTATGCAGCCTCAGAACTGGTTTGACAGGCCGCCTTCTGTCAACACCATCATCGGAATCAAGTGGGTTCATTCTATTTTGTATCCGGAATATGTGGATTATGATATCAAAGAGGAAACAAAGGAATTCTATAAGCTGTTTTACCATGTGGAATTAAGTGATGAGGATGTTAAAATCATTACAAAGAACGCTCTGCGAAAGTGAATGAAGCCATGATAACAAATGAATTATTGAAAGATGATATAGCCAGTGTTTCAAATACATATCCCTATGCCGGTGACTTTTTTTCAGCCTCCGGCATAGAGGGCTTTTTGGACCGGCCTCAATTAACAGTAAGGCAGTATATTGAGGAGATTCCGGAATCTCTGCTGGAGGATATCGGAGCCTCCTATTCTCAGCTGGCGGAGCATTTTATCCTGTTTTTAAACCGGATGGAAGCTTTGAGGCAGAAAAAGAAGAGTGTGGAGAAGATCACCATTATCGGAGGGCAGAATAAGCTGGGAGAACCGGAAAGCCTCACTTTTTCCATTGAAAAGGGTGAAATCATCACTGTCATGGGGCCTACGGGTTCCGGAAAAAGCTGTCTGCTGGCAGATATTGAGTGTCTGGCTCAGGGGGATACCCAGACAAAACGGAAGATTCTCATTGACGGCCGCGTTCCCAGTGAAAGGGAACGCTTTCAAATTGAAAATAAGCTCATCGCCCAATTGTCCCAGAACATGAATTTTGTTATGGATTTGCGGGTCTTTGACTTTCTGCGCCTCCATGGGGAGAGCCGGATGATAGAAGACCTTGATCAGGTGGTTGAGAAAATTTTTGATGCTGCCAATGATCTGGCTGGAGAATGTTTTTCCAAAGAAACTCCTTTGACGGAGTTAAGCGGCGGCCAGTCCCGGGCTCTCATGATTGCGGATACCGCCTTTTTAAGCACTTCCCCCATTGTGCTCATTGACGAAATTGAAAATGCGGGGGTGGACCGGAAAAAGGCGTTGCATTTGCTGGCTCAGGAGCAGAAAATTGTGCTCATGTCCACTCATGATCCCATTCTTGCCCTTATGGGGGATAAGCGCATTATCATTGAAAACGGCGGCATGAAGGCGGTGCTGGAAACCAGTACCATGGAAAAGCAGAATTTAAAGGATTTAGAAGATATGGACAGAAAAACAACAAAGCTGTTACAGATGCTCCGCGCAGGAGAGCGGGCGGAGACATCGGTATCAATGCTTTAGCCAGGAGGTTAGGTGTGATAACAGGAACGATGAAGTTAAAGGAAATTCTGGAGCATTACCCGGAAAGCTTTGAAGTGTTCCGCTCTAATGGATTTGATTATGAACAGCCCGAGGATTTTCTGAAGGTGGCTGGCCCGGATACCATGCTGAGAACCTTGCTTTATGTGCGGGGAATTAATCAGGAGCTTTTTTTGTATTATCTGGACAATGCGGTTTTAAAGGCAGAGGCAGAGCGGCAGCATCTGTTGGAGGATTTTGTGCCGGGAGAAAAGCTGGATTTTTACGGAAATACCATCTGTCCCTTGAAATTCACCTTCCGGGATGCTTTGGAAGAGATTGAGCGGGAACATAAAAAACAGCACGGATTTTCCAGAAAGTGTTATCTGGAGTTCGGGAAAATGACCGATGATACCTGCGGGGAAGCCTGGGATCACGGAGATCCGGAGAAGTTTCCAGGGGTGTTCTTTTCTAAGGAATTCAATGAATACCTGAGCCTGGATTTTCAGAAAAAAATGGAGGGGAGGTTTACCGGAGATTTCTATGAGAAGGTAAATCCCGTCTTAAAAGAAGCCGGTTTGTATGATCCTGAGAATATTTACAATGTTTACGGAGTGATGGCGGAAACCTTTCTGATTGATAAAAAACGTTTGGGTGATCTTCCGGTTCCCAGGACTTTGGAGGCCCTGCTTGATCCCATGTATGAGAATAACATCATTATCTTCGGAAAAGACCGGGAAACCATTTCCAATGCTTTGTTTTTATACATATATAAAGCCTATGGAGAGGAAGGGATCAGGAAATTTGCCGGAAATGTAAAGCACGCCCTCCATGGAAGCGTCATGTCCAAGACAGCAGCCAGCAGCCGGTCCGAAGGCGGGGCAATTTATCTGGTTTCCTGGTTTTTCGCCCAGACCTGTGTGCGGGAGGGTGTGGAAATTGTCTGGCCTGATGACGGAGCCATTACCCTTCCCATGTACATGCTTGTGAGAAAGGATGATGCAGAACGGGTAAAGGATATTACCGATTATATTACCGGAAAGGATTTTGCAGAGGCCTGTACCAAAGCCTATACACCGCCTATGAATGGGGAGGTGAATGCCAATCTGCCCCCCGGAGCAGCTTTTCAGTGGCTGGGCTGGGATTTTATCCGCAGCCATGATATTCCTACCCTGGCAGAGCATTGTCTGGAAGTTTTCTGGCAGGAATGGCAGAGGCTTCATCCTGGGGGTGTGTTATGCCCATGAAATTAATTACGGTTTCCGGACCTCCTTCTGCGGGAAAGACCTCTGTTTTAATCCGCATTATTGAACAGCTTGGGAAGGACAAGGCTGGAGTGGCCAAGTTTGACTGTTTGTCCAGCTCTGATGCAGAGCGGTTTGAGGAACACCAGATCCGCTCTATCGTAGGGCTTTCGGGAAATCTATGCCCGGATCACTTCTTTGTCAGCAACATTGAGGAGTGCGTGGAGTGGGGATTTAAAAATAATTTTGAATATCTTGTGATCGAAAGTGCCGGGCTGTGCAACCGGTGTTCTCCCCATTTGCGGGAGTTTTTAGGGGTGTGCGTCATTGATAATTTATCAGGCATTAACACGCCTCATAAGATCGGGCCCATGCTTCGTTATGCGGACCTGGTTATGATTACAAAGGGGGATATTGTATCCCAGGCGGAGCGGGAGGTATTTGCTTTTAAGGTGAAAATGGCTAATCCAAAGGCAGATGTTTTGTTCCTCAACGGAATTACCGGACAGGGCTCCTTTGACGGGGCGGAATATTTCCGGAAGGGGAAAGGTCTTGATTCAGACCGGCTTGAGGACTGCCGTCTGAGGTTTGCCATGCCTGCGGCCCTCTGTTCCTATTGTCTTGGGGAAACCCGGGTAGGGGAGAGCTTCCAAAAAGGAAATATTAAGAAAATGAAGATAGGATGATGGAGCTTGGAGCAAACAAAAAATAAAATACTGCCTGGGCAGATGATGTGGATGCTGGTGCTTTTTTTGATGGCTTCTGTGCTTCTATCTTTGCTGGCCGGACGTTATCCAATATCCCTGGCAAGTGTTGTAAATGCGCTTTTAGGGCGTTCTGAGGATGAGCAGATTATCCATATTATTTATCAGGTGCGTATGCCGCGGATATTTGCCGCCATTCTGGTGGGGGGAGCTCTGTCGGTCAGCGGAGCGGCGTACCAGGGGATGTTTAAAAATCCCCTGGTATCCCCTGACTTACTGGGAGCTTCTTCAGGAGCTTCTTTTGGTGCGGTATTGGGTATTGTTTTGTCCGTGGGTATTGGGGGAACTAAGATGATGGCTTTTTTATTCGGCCTTCTGGCCGTTATGCTGACCTGGTTTATTGCGGCCCGGATTGGAAAGGGAAACAACACGGTGTTTTTGCTGGTGCTTGGAGGAATTTTAGTCAGCGGTTTGTTTCAGTCCCTGATTACTCTGATGAAATATACGGCGGATACGGATAATAAACTGCCGGAAATCACGTTTTGGCTTATGGGAAGCTTGAATAAGGCCACTTACCGTGATGTTCTGGGCATGGTGGTACCCTTTTCCATGTGCATTGGCGTTCTGGTGATTTGCAGCAATAAAATCAACATTCTTTCCCTGGGAGAGGATGAGGCAAAGGCTTTGGGGGTAAATACCAGGCTGCTGCAAGCTGTTATTACTATTTCAGCCACTGTTTTGACATCCTATTCCATCTCAATAACCGGAACAATCGGATGGATCGGGCTCATTGTACCTCATTTGACGAGAATGATCATGGGCCCTAATTTTAAGCATGTGATCCCGGGCTCCCTGCTTTTAGGGGCTGTTTATCTTTTGCTCATGGATGATTTATGCCGCAGTCTGATAACCATAGAAATTCCTCTGGGAATCACCACATCCCTGGTTGGAATTCCTTTTCTTATATTTTTAATGAGCAGGAGAGAAAGCAGTTGGTGAAGCAAATGAAAATGGAAATGAAACATTTAAGCTGCGGTTATAACGGCCATGCGGTGATTGAAGATATCAATATTACCATCGGCTCAAAAGAAATGTGGTGTGTTTTGGGAGCCAATGGGGTGGGGAAGACCACATTTTTTAAGTCCGCCCTCCGTCTGCTGAATCCGGTAAAGGGAGATATCATATTAAATGATATTTCCATTGATAAATGGAACCGGAAGGAGCTGGCAAAGCAGATTGCCTATGTCCCTCAAAACCACGTTCCGCCCTTTGCCTTTACGGTGAAGGAAGTCATTGCCATGGGAAGAAACCCCCATCAGCAGGGCATGGGAAGGCTCAGCCCGGAAGATAAGCGGGCGGTGGAAGAGGCCGTAGAACTGCTGGGAATCGGAGACCTCAGCAATAAAGATTATATGAGGATCAGCGGCGGGGAGAGGCAGCTCACCTTGATTGCCAGAGCTATTGCCCAGCAGACGCCCATATTGGTCCTGGATGAGCCTGTTTCCAATTTAGACTTTGGAAACCAGGCCAGGATTATTTCCCATATCTGCAGCCTGGTTAAGAAGCTTGGAAGAACTGTCATCATGACCACCCATTTCCCGGATCATGGATTTTTAGAGGATTCCAATGTGCTGTTGCTTTATAAAGACAAAAAGCATTGTGTGGGAAAAGGAAAGGACATTATTACGGAACAGGCTATTAAGGAATTATACAATATTGAAAACAGAATTATATATTTGGAATCCTGCAATAAGACAGTCTGTGTCTCATTGTAAGATTGGGAAAAAAACCGGAACGAGGGTGTAAAGCTGTTCCGGTTTTTGCATTTTAGCCGGGGGCTGAAGAGAAGGCAGCAGGGACTCCGCTTGACAAAAGGACAAGTTATGTTCATAATGAATCTATGAGAAAGTTTTGACACCAGCCATAGAGGAGGGGGAGCAATGAAAGAATACCGATGGGCAACGCTGGGGTGCGGTGAGATCGCAAAACAGCTGGCAGAAAACATGAAGAAACAGGGAAGGGTCCTGTATGGAGTGGGAAACAGAACCCATGAAAAGGCAGTCAGCTTTGCAAAGACAAATGGTGTGACCAAGGTTTATGACCAGATTCAGGATATGTTTTCCGATGAAGATCTGGATATTATCTATATTTCCACACCTCATAATACTCATATTCCATATATCAAAGAGGCTTTAACGAGTGGAAAGCATGTGCTGTGTGAAAAATCTATTACCTTAAATTCCATGGAACTGGAAGAAGCGGTTCAGACAGCAAGGGAAAATAACGTGGTGTTCGGAGAGGCCATGACGATTTATCACATGCCTCTTTATAAGAAGCTTCAGGATATTGTAAGAAGCGGCAGACTGGGGCCTTTGCGGCTGATTCAGATGAATTTTGGAAGCTATAAAGAATACAATGAGGAAAACCGCTTCTTTAATCGTAATCTTGCGGGAGGAGCCCTGCTGGATATCGGTGTCTATGCACTTTCCTTCGTGAGATGGTTTATGACAGAGGCTCCGGACCAGATCACTTCCCAGGTGAAATTCGCTCCAACGGGCGTTGATGAACAGGCAGGAATCCTTTTGATGAATAACCATGAGGAAATGGCTTCCATTTCCCTTTCTCTCAGGGCCAAGCAGCCTAAGCGGGGAATGGTGGCTTTTGATAAAGGGTATATTGAAGTTTACGAATATCCCAGGGCTTATCAGGCTGTGATCACTTATACGGAGGACAACAGCCGGGAAGTGATTGAGGAAGGAAGTACGGACGATGCCCTGTTATATGAGATTCTGGACATGGAGCGGGCAGTTTCCGGGGAAGCGGATGAAATGTATCTCCAATACTCCCAGGACGTGATGAGGATTATGACGAAAATCCGGAATGACTGGAATTTAAAGTATCCGGAGGAAGTATAAAGGATTTCAGAATTACAGGAGAGAGAACATGGATTTATTTGATTATATGAGGGAAAATACCATGGAAAAGGAATCCCCTCTGGCCTCCAGGCTTCGGCCCTCCACTCTTGATGAGGTGGTGGGGCAGCAGCATATCATTGGAAAGGATAAGCTGCTTTACCGGGCCATTAAGGCGGATAAGCTGGGCTCGGTGATCTTTTACGGGCCTCCGGGAACGGGAAAGACCACTTTAGCCAGGGTCATTGCCAATACCACAAGCGCAGACTTTAAGCAGTTAAATGCTACTGTGGCCGGAAAAAAGGACATGGAAGAGATTATAAAGGAAGCCAAGGATGCCCTGGGCATGTATGGGAAAAAGACCATTCTGTTCGTGGACGAGATTCACCGTTTTAATAAGGGGCAGCAGGATTATCTCCTTCCCTTTGTTGAGGATGGGACTGTTATTCTCATCGGGGCTACTACGGAAAATCCTTATTTTGAGGTAAACGGGGCTCTTCTTTCCAGGTCCCGGATTTTTGAACTGAAAACCTTGGAAAAAGACGACATCAAGGAGCTGATCCGCCGGGCTGTTTATGACAGGGAAAAGGGGATGGGCTCTTATCAGGCAGTCATTGATGAGGATGCCATGGATTTCCTGGCTGATGTGGCAAACGGAGATGCCAGAGCCGCCTTAAATGCGGTGGAGCTTGGTATTATGACAACAGACCGGGACACATCAGACGGAAAAATTCATATTAATATGGATGTAGCCCAGGAATGCATTCAAAAGCGGATGATCCGCTATGATAAGACAGGCGACAACCATTATGATACCATATCCGCCTTTATTAAGAGTATGAGGGGATCAGACCCTGATGCGGCGGTATATTATCTGGCCCGCATGCTTTATGCAGGAGAAGATATCAAGTTTATAGCAAGAAGAATTATGATCTGTGCTTCTGAGGATGTGGGAAATGCAGACCCTCAGGCCCTTGTGGTAGCGGTGTCAGCGGCTCAGGCGGCAGAGAGAATCGGGCTTCCGGAAGCTCAGATTATTCTGTCCCAGGCCGTCACTTATGTGGCGTCGGCTCCCAAGAGCAATGCGGCATGTATGGCTGTGTTTGATGCTCTGGATGCCGTGAAGAATCACAAGACCATGCCGGTGCCTGTTCATTTACAGGATTCCCATTACAAAGGAGCGGGAAAGCTGGGCCATGGACAGGGCTATCTCTATGCCCACGACTATCCCAATCATTATGTGAAACAACAGTATCTTCCCGATGGGATGGAAGAAATTTCCTTTTACCATCCTACAGAAAACGGCTATGAGTTGAAAATAAAGGAACACTTAAGTTTTCTGAAAAAATGACTTTTCTTTTTTCTTGTTAAGGTATATAATGAGCGTATCATACGACTTGATTTAACGTGATTTGGGCCGGAAACCCTTTCCGGCCATCTGTTTGCGATATTCTATCGTAGATCATTCCCAAACTTGCAAAACACGGCCTGATTTTTAATGGAATCAGGCGGACTTCCTTATAAAAATTCAGAAGGAGAATTATATGCGTGAAAAATTACAAACATTGCCGCTGACGGAATTGAAGGAGCTTGCAAAGGCTCAGGGAATCAAGGGATGCAGCGTTATGCGGAAAGCTGAAATTATAGATTTGCTTTGTGAACGAGAAGAGACCAAGGCTTCTTTGGCAGCGCAAGTTCAGCCGGAACCAGTTCAGCCCTCACCCATGCCGGTGACCGTGGAGCAGCAGGCTATTCCGGCAGGAGGACAGAAGAAAACGGTTGTCCGTTCCTACAGGCAGGCAGAGCAGCCCAGGTCCGTAAGCTACCGCCCTGCGCCGGGAAACAATACAGAGGCCCCTGTCAGAAGTGAGGTGCGCCAGGAGCATGTGCCTGAGGAGCCAAGACAGGATTTCCAGCCAAGCCCTGAGCTGCAGGAATTGGACAGCGGCATAGAGGCCCATGGTATTTTAGAGGTTATGCCTGACGGTTTTGGGTTCATCCGCTGTGAGAATTATCTTCCCGGAGATAACGACGTCTATGTGGCACCGTCCCAGATTCGCCGCTTTAATATGAAAACAGGGGATATTATTCACGGCAGCCGCAGAGTGAAAGCCCCGACAGAGAAGTTTGCCGCCCTGCTGTATGTGAAAAATATCAATGGCTATCCTGCAAGCGTTGCAGAGCGCCGTCCTAATTTTGAAAATATGACCCCCATATTCCCGGACAAACGGCTTCATATGGAGTCACCCGGGGGGAAAAATACCATGGCCATGCGGGTTCTGGACCTTTTAGCTCCCATTGGAAAGGGGCAGAGAGGCATGATCGTATCCCCGCCAAAGGCCGGTAAGACTACTCTGCTTAAGGATGTGGCAAAGGCCATCACCGTCAACCATCCGGAGGTTCATCTGATGATTCTTCTGATCGATGAGCGGCCTGAGGAGGTTACGGATATTAAAGAATCCATTGTGGGAAACAACGTGGAGGTTCTTTATTCCACCTTTGATGAGCTGCCGGAGCGCCATAAGAGGGTGTCTGAGATGGTGATTGAACGGGCAAAGCGCCTTGTAGAGCATGGAAGGGATGTAGTGATCCTTTTAGACAGCATCACCCGTCTGGCAAGGGCCTACAACTTGACGGTGGCTCCAAGCGGACGCACCCTGTCAGGAGGTCTTGACCCGGCTGCCCTTCATATGCCAAAGCGTTTCTTCGGTGCGGCCAGAAACATGAGAGAGGCAGGAAGCTTAACCATTCTGGCGACAGCTCTTGTGGATACGGGAAGCCGTATGGATGACGTCATTTACGAGGAATTTAAGGGCACAGGAAACATGGAAGTGGTTCTTGACAGGAAGCTGTCTGAGAAACGGATTTTCCCGGCTATTGACATTCTTAAGTCCAGCACAAGAAGGGATGATTTGCTTCTCACCAGAGAAGAGGCTGAGGCAGTTGAAATTGTGAGAAAGGCCACAGGCAGCTTAAAACCGGAGGATGCGGTGGAAAAAATACTGGATCTGTTTGCAAGAACCAGAAACAACCGGGAGTTTGTGGAGTCCTCCAAGAAGATGCGCTTCTACTAAGAAATCGGGGATTCAGAGCGGTTCATTAATAAAAATAAATGCTTGCATTAAAAAACATTCTATGTTATACTATACAAGCTGTTTATTAGACAAAGTCGGTTTGCGGTTCTAATACTGCGGATTGGAAAAATAGAAATCAGAGTATGCGAGGTGAAAGTCATGAGAGAGGGAATCCATCCAAATTACTACCAGGCAAAGGTTACCTGCAACTGCGGGAATGAATTCGTAACAGGTTCTACAAAGGAAGATATCCATGTGGAAATCTGTTCCAAGTGCCATTCATTCTACACAGGTCAGCAGAAAGCTGCTGCTGCTCGTGGACGTATTGATAAATTCAATCGTAAATATGGCGTTAAGGCTGAAGCATAATTTTTTAGCAAATCAGCCGCTTGGTGAGCCCTTTGACACACCAGGCATCCTTATTATATCAGGAGCAATGAAAAGGTTGAGTTTGGTGGAAACACTTTAGCTCAGCCTTTTTTGTATCATAGGAAATTGCGTCTTATGATACAAAAAACACGACCTGAGGATCGCACTGTGGCGTAGAAGAAAATGTTGCTGACGCAACCGCCACAGGCGGAGAATCTCGCAAGCGAGATTCTTTCTTAATTAAAAATAGAAAGGAGGAAGGCGTATGAAGTATTCAGGAATCGGCGGTCAGGCCGTCATTGAAGGCGTTATGATGAAAAATGGGGATGAGTATGCCACTGCTGTCCGTAAGCCCGATGGGGTCATTGAGGTGAAAAAGGATGCTTATGTCAGCCTGGGAGAAAGGGTGAAACTGTTTTCCCTTCCTTTTATCAGAGGAGTTTTCAGCTTTGCAGACTCCATGATTTTGGGAATGAGGTCGCTGACATTTTCGGCCAGTTTTTTTGAAGATGACGAAGAGAGCCAGGAGCCTTCCAGATTTGAAAAGCTGCTGGAACGGATATTTGGAGAAAAACTGGAAAAGGCGCTGATGAGCATTGTCATGGTGTTTTCTGTAATCATGGCTATCTGCATTTTTATGGTACTGCCCATGTTTATTGCCAATATATTCCGGAATTTTATAAAGTCACAGACGGTAATGGCTGTTTTGGAGGGAGTTCTCAGGCTCAGTATTTTTATCGCTTACATCAAATTGGTTTCCCGTATGAAGGATATCCAGAGGACGTTCATGTATCATGGGGCAGAGCATAAATGCATCAACTGCCTGGAGCATGGACTGGAATTGAACGTGGAAAATGTGAGAAACAGTTCCAAGGAACATAAGCGCTGCGGTACCAGCTTTCTTTTAATCGTTATGATTATCAGCATTCTCTTTTTTATGGTCATCAGGGTGGAGACTCTGCCCATGAGGATTGTGAGCAGAATCGTTCTGATTCCGGTGATTGCAGGAGTTTCTTATGAGTTTTTGCGTCTGGCCGGACGCAGCGATTCCAAACTGGTGAATTTGCTCAGCCGTCCAGGTATGTGGATGCAGGGGCTTACCACCAAGGAACCTGACGATGATATGATCGAGGTCAGCATCGCTTCTGTGGAAGCTGTATTTGACTGGAGAGAATTTTTGGAAAAGAATTTTCCGGAGAAACAGGCATGAACATAACGCTGCAGCTTTTACTGGAGGAAGGAATTTCAGCATTTTCAAAGGCCGGGATCGGGGAAGCAGAACTTGATGCCAGATACCTGCTTTTGGAAGCCTTTCATACGGATATGACCCATTTTCTTTTGGACAGGGACAGAAAGCTTTTAGAGGATGAGGTTACAGAGCAGGCAGTTGGGAAGTACCATTCCATGGTGGCAATGCGGTCAAAACGGATTCCTCTCCAGCAGATTACAGGGAGCCGGGAGTTTATGGGACTGGAGTTTTATGTAAATGAATCAGTGCTGATTCCCAGGCAGGATACGGAAACTCTTGTGGAGCTGGTTTTGAAGGAGCATAAGGGAAAGAATCCCAAGGTGCTGGATATGTGTACCGGAAGCGGCTGTATTGCCGTCAGCCTGGCTTTGCTTGGAGGCTTTGACAGTGTGACGGCGGTTGACATTTCTTCGGAAGCCCTTAAGGTGGCGGGGAGGAATGCGGAGAAGCTGATGGGAAATGGCAGAATTGAGCTGGTGGAAAGTGATTTGTTTTCTGCGCTGGATGAAAGCCGAAAGTTTGATGTGATCGTGTCAAATCCGCCTTATATTCCCACTGAGGTAATCATGGGACTGGAGCCGGAGGTTAAGGACCATGAACCTATGCTGGCTCTTGACGGCAGGGAGGATGGACTGTATTTTTATAGAAGACTGGCCGCAGAGTGTGGCAGATACTTAAATCCTGGCGGAGCCGTTTATTTTGAAATCGGTTACGACCAAGGGGAATCGGTAAGTGAACTTTTAAAACATGAGGGATTTGAAGAAATCCGAGTGAAAAAGGATGCAGCAGGCCTGGACCGTGTGGTGTGTGCAGTCCGGTGAAGGACATTTATTGGCATGTGTGTTTCATAAAGAATACTGCGGGCTGAGTTCTGCCCGGAAGGATATTTAGGAGAGTAGCCGTTCAGATGAATGGAACTTTTTGATAAAAGTAGGAGGTTATCGATGTTTGATCGATTGGATGATATTTTAATTCATTATGAAGAGCTGATGCAGGAGCTTAATAATCCTTCTGTGGCGGAGGACCAGAACCGTTTTCGCAAGCTGATGAAGGAACAGGCGGATTTGGCTCCCCTGGTTGAGGCTTATACCCAGTACAAGAAAGAAAAGCAGAACGTACAGGACAGTCTGGCTCTTTTGGAAGAGGAAAATGACGAAGAAATGCGGGAAATGGTAAAGGAAGAGTTATCCGGCTCCAGAAAGCAGATCGAGGTTCTGGAACAGGAGCTTAAGGTTCTTCTTCTGCCTAAGGACCCTAATGATGACAAGAACATTATGCTGGAAATCAGGGCCGGAGCAGGCGGCGATGAGGCGGCTTTGTTTGCTTCTGAGCTGTACCGTATGTATGTGAACTATGCAGAGGGACAGCGCTGGAAGGTGGAACTGATCAGTGTAAATGAAAATGGAATCGGCGGTTTTAAGGAAGTGGTTGCCATGATTACGGGCAAGGGTGCTTATTCCAAGATGAAATATGAAAGCGGGGTTCACCGGGTACAGCGTGTTCCGGAAACAGAAAGCGGCGGCAGGATTCACACTTCTACGGCTACAGTGGCAGTTATGCCGGAAGCGGAAGAGGTGGACGTGGTGATTGAAGATAAGGACGTGAGAATCGATGTTATGCGTGCTTCCGGAAACGGCGGGCAGTGCGTAAATACCACGGATTCCGCTGTACGTCTGACTCATATGCCTACGGGAATCGTTATTTACAGCCAGACCGAAAAATCTCAGCTTCAAAATAAGGAAAAGGCTTTCCGTCTGCTTCGTTCTAAGCTGTATGATATCGAATTGGAAAAAAGGCAGAGCTCAGAGGCTGAGGAGAGAAGGAGCCAGATTGGTACGGGAGACCGTTCTGAGAAGATCCGGACCTATAATTTCCCTCAGGGACGGGTGACGGATCATAGGATTAAGCTGACTCTTTATAAGATTGATGCTGTTATGAATGGGGATATTCATGAGCTTCTGGATTCCCTTATTGCGGCAGATCAGGCTATGCGTTTGAGTAAGCTGAATGAAGAAGGTTAAAGACTGATGATCCGGGGCTTTTGCCGGATGGTGTGAATCCTGGAAATATAATGCGAGCGATGGGCTTCCTGGGAGGGGGCGCATCGCTCGCTTTTGATTTTTTGCTGTTTTTTCCTATGCTATTTTTATCTCGGACACAAGGCGTTTATTTCAAGAGGTTCTGAAACAGGCTTTTATTTTCCCAGCATGATTTTAATAATTTCTTCATTGGTTTCTCTCATTCCCTCTTTTCCCAGCCTGCCTACGTTTTTAATGGTGGCTTCTACACCTTTGGTAACGATGCCGTCCCCATCGAAAAACTGTTGTCCCTGGCGGTACATGTGATAGCCGAAAATCCCGGCTTCCACAGAGGAAGCTATTTTTGCCGCACAGGAAGCTTTTGCGCCGTCACATACGATGCCTGATACAATGGCCAGGGCGTTGACGATTGTGTGAGTGATATCTTCATAGCTGCCGCCCAGAAGATAAGCGATGCCTGCCCCGGCTCCGGCTCCTGCATTTACGGCTCCGCAATAGGCGGATAAGCGGCCCAAAGAAGTCTTTTGGTGGATGGCGGTTAAATTGGACAGAGCCAGGGCCCGGTATAGCTGTTCCTTGCTGGAGTTTAATTCATTTGCGTATACCATGACCGGTACAGATACGGTAATTCCCTGATTGCCGCTTCCCGAATTGATGATGACGGGCAGTTCGCATCCGTTCATTCGTGCATCGGAGGCTGCTGCTGCCATAGCCTTTGCCTTTACGGCCAAGTCATTTTCTGACATTCCCAGAAGTACCTTGCCGATATTGGCTCCATAGCTTTTTTTCAGCCCTTCTTCCGCAATGGCCCAGTTGTATTCCATCTGGCGGTCCAGAACTTCTTTGATATCATGGATGTCCACCGTATTGATGAAATCCCAGATGTCTTCCATATTGAGCAGTTCACGTCCGGCCAGAGGCTGTTCTTTAAGATCCGGCGTCAGTTGCTTTAATATGTTTCCATCCTTTTCAATGAGGATGATATTGGTGTGATGGCCGGCAATGCGTACTTTGCTGTAGGAAGGGCCTTTATACAGGGTGACGAGAATGTCAAAGGTGATTCCGTTATTCAGATGTTCTACGGTGATTTCCGTTTTTTCCATGAACTGTTTCATCTGGGTGATCTGCTGGGGGGAGGTATTCGCAATGACTTCCAGCTTTTTTTCAGGGTCCCCTGCGATGATTCCGGCTGTTACAGCGGCAGGAATTCCCTTTAAATGGCCGGTCTGGGGTACAATTACGGATTTTGCATTTTTAATGATACTTCCGCTGGCTCCTGCCACTACCTTGTCCGGTATATCACCCAGCACATCTCTTGCAACAGCGGCTGCATAGGCCAGGGCAATTGGCTCGGTACAGCCCATGGCTGGAATAAGCTCTTCTTTTAAAATCTGTATGTAGGTGTTGTATTTTTGGCTTGTTTTTTCCATGATGAGGTTATATCCTTTCTAAATGCCATTGGTCTTTTGAGGGGGATTTTAAAATGTCGTTGATTTATAAGTATTTTTAATGTACCATAAAAGCATGTGCATGTAAAATTTAATGTTTTTATGATAATGTTTAATATTTTTTAATTGTAGAAGGGAGGGAAGAGGGATGGAGCTTCGGGAAATTAAGACATTTTTAGAGGTGGCAAATTTAAAAAGCTTTTGCAAGGCTGCTGAGAAGCTGGGATATTCTCAGGCTGCGGTTACCATACAGATCAAACAACTGGAAAGGGAGTTAAAGGTTCATTTATTTGACAGGATTGGGAAACAGACCACTCTGACTCATGCAGGTGAAGTTTTTTACCAGTATGCTTCGGAGATTCTTGGAGATGTGGAGCATGTAAAAAATATTTTATCGGAGTCAGATCAACTTACGGGAAGGCTTGTGATTGGAACCATTGAGTCCATTTGTGCTTCATTATTTCCTTCTCTCATACAGGAATATCACAGGCTTTATCCAAAGGTCAATGTGAGTATGGTCATTGATTCTCCCGGGGAGCTTCTCGCCATGATGGAGAAAAATACCGTTGATGTGGTTTATTTTCTTGACCAGCAGATTTATGATACCAAATGGATTAAGGTGCTGGAAAAACCGGAGAACATTGTTTTTACGGCTTCCAGGGAGCATCCTTGCGCAGGAGTGAAAGGGCTTAAGCTGGATCAGGTTATTGGACAGCCAATGATTCTCACGGAAAAGAATGCCAGCTATCGGTTCAGTTTAGAGCAGTATTTGGCAGCAAAGGGAAAGAAGGTGTATCCCTTTCTGGAAATCGGGAGTACGGAATTTATTATTAAACTGCTTCGCAATAATGCAGGAATCTCCTTTCTTCCGGAATTTACAGTGGGAAAGGATGTTGAGGAGGGGGCTCTGGCGGTTCTGGATGTGGAAGATTTTCATTTGCAGAATTGGAGGCAGGTTGTTTATCATAAAGATAAATGGGTCAGCAGGGAAATGGCAGCTTTTATTGAGTTGGTTCAGTCGGCGGAACAGGGGGGAGAGGAGAATTAGGATTGGGTATAGTGAAACCTTTCCCGGCGGTATGGCTGGGGAGGGTTTTGGCCTGTTAAGAGGGATTTATTGGGAGATTTGGGAAAAGACTATTGATTATTTTGGAAAAATCAGGTATACTTATTGTAATGATTTTATTTTTCATCTTGCAGATTTCTTCTGCAGGATTATCTTGAAAATTCTTTTTCGTATTTTGTAAGTTCAAAATTATCCCATTTTTTATTCATTGATTTATAAGTGTTTTTAATAGTTATGTCTGAAATTTCTTGTATTTTTATTGTTTTAATTCTTTGAGTTCTTTTAATTATTCCATTATTTTTTAAAACAGGCAAATAAGTGGCTGTATTTGCTTTATACGTGTTATTCCTTAGATTAAGGAGGGTATTATGAGGCGGAGAAAACGGTGGCTGCCTGTACCCGCTGTGGTTTTTATTGCCTTGGCTCTTTCTGCTTTGCAGGGAGGGTTTTGGGGTAGTGGGATTATGGCGGCAGATGCAGGAAGAAGGGTGGATCAGACAGCAGATAAGAGAGAGGTGATTGTGGAAACTGAAATCCTGCCAGAGGAAGGGGAGGGGTATGTGCCGCTGGGGGAGTATGTGGATCAGTATGGGAAGATGTATTGGCTTAAGGAGTGGAGGCTGGAAACCTATGTGATTCCAGAGCGTCTGGAAATGGTGGAAAGGACGGTGATTTATGAGGAGGTGGAATGGGAGGATCAGATTCCAAAGAAGGCGTTTGTTGATTTACAGGATAATGCCGGTGGCAGGCGGGTTCAGAAGGAATATCCGGTTCTGCGGATGAGTAAGAAAGGGGAGCGGTGGATGTCTGACTTTCACTTTACTGCGGTATTTCATTCCTATGATGCGGACTATTATTGGCTGGGAGAAAAGAAGATTCCGTTTAACGGCAGTAAGCCGGAATTAGAGGGGGCCGGCAGAGAGCTTTTGGCAGAGATTGGGGCTGACCCGGAACGATACCGGATTCTTGATTTTGTCTGGCATGGGGAACCTTATTCCGATGAGAGCGGAAATCTTTGCAGAAATGCGTTGGTTACAGGGGAGAAGAAGGTGTCTGAGTATCATGTGACTTATGGAGGGGAGGCCTTGTTTCCGGAGACAGAGGGGATTAAGTGTGTGGCTGTTTACAGGGGATTTGATTCGGTGACTGACGGCTGGGGGCTGGCGGAGGAGGGGGATATGGATCTGGAGGATTCCTCTTTGAGTGAGACGGTAAAAAAAGGGAAATGGTTGATAATTCGGAATATTGTTGTGGTGACGATGTCAGTTTTATTGGTTGGAGCTTTTTTGGCTTTGCTCATTATGGGGGGAGTGAAGAAGTTTCGAAAGAGGAAAGGAGTTTTGGAATGAAAGGGAATTTATATAAGGCCAAAGGAGTGTGGCTGATTTTTATGTGGGTAGTATTAATATTTCACTTGCTGGTTATGGAAGGAAGTGCCGGGATTTTACAAGAGGACGGGAAGTGGAGTAAGAGTGGGGAAGGCTGGTATTTCTTTGATGAAAGTGGTTTGGAGATTAGTGGGTGGGTATGGTCCGGTGGGTATTGGTATTTTTTAAATACTGATATTAATGGAGAATATGGAAGGCTGATGACAGGATGGCAGTGGATTGATGGGCGGTGTTATTACTTGGCGGAAGATTCGGGAACTGATTATCCGGAAGGGGCCATGTATCGGAATGGGTTTACTCCAGATGGATTTTTTGTGACCGATTCGGGGGCCTGGTCCCAGGATGATGGTATTGTTGAAATTTATGGGAAAGGGCTACGGACAATTCCTTTTCAGAAAGAGACGTCTGGCTCCAAAAAGGCTTCAGGTGGAGGCGAAAAGCAGTCTGGGTCTGGAGGCGGAGGGAAGAGGACCGGGAAAGATAGTGGAGGGGGAAAGTCTGAGCCAGGGGATCATGTACCGGAGGGAGAGCTGGAAGTGAAGACGCCGGAGGAAATATTGGGAGAAGAATCCGAGGTTCAGAAAAAGGAGTATGGGTATACGATCCGGTATGTGGATATTGCTGATAAGACGGTGCTTCAATTAGCAGCAGGCGTTGGGAGGGAGGGGGAAAGGATTGTGATTGAATGGCTTGATATTGAGGGGTATCAGCTTTGTGAAGGACAGAGAAACGGATTTCAATTGTTGTCTGATTGTATGATGATAGATATTTACTATGAAAAAATAATTTTAGCTTCCCCTTCTGACGCCCGGAAGGTGGACTGGAATCTGCGCTTTGTCGAAAGGGGAAATCACAGCAACGAGATATTTAAGTCCCAAAGCGGACACACAGAAGAGGGAAATCCACTTGTTATTAATTTTCCGGAGACCATCTTGGGAACAGATCGTTATTATTACCACTCCCTTGTTTCCAGTCCATGGAGCGTCAGTGTAAATGGTAATGGTGTTCAGAAATATTATATTGAATATCAAAAGGGGGAGTATCTCCCGGAAGAAACTGATCCGGATCAGGAGGCCAGAAACAAATTAAACAGTTGGCTAAATATTGCCAGGGAAGAAGACTTTAGCATTACTGGCGAAAGGACTTCCTATCATCAGATTGTTACAGGAAGTATTCAGGAAAGTAATGAAAGGCTTCTCAATCTGACTTCTATGGCTGATGGAACAGGACGTCAGGAGATTTACTTGATTGCAAAAGGACATGTTCCTAATACTCTGATTTTAAGCCGGACATTTCCCAATGTCCGGAATATATCGGAGCTGATCCGGGATGAGTTTACCATACTGGATATTCCCTACGTGGTTTTGCGGGTTGGATTCGAAAAAGTTTATGAGGAAAGCACTTGCAGCCATGATTATGAGATAGTTGATCAGGCAGAGCCTGCTTGTATGGAAAAAGGACATATAACAGTCAGATGCAAGAAATGTGGGAAAGAAGAAAACGTGATACTGCCAGCTACAGGACATGTGGATGCAGATCATGACGGGATATGTGATATTTGCTGCGAACCAGTAGATGAAGTGCCAGAGGCAATGCATTACAGTATAGGCGATATTCAGGCCCGGACCATAGGAGGCAGGATTTATTTGTTCCGCTGCATTGATGATGATTATGAGGATGCTATGGGAAATAGCCAGAAAACAGCGCTGTTTTTTTGTGACAGCGTAATCCGGTCCGATGTTGAGGGGCCAGAAAAGAAATTAAATTTTGGCCCTAATAATAATTATAAGTATTCCAAGGTGCGCCAATGGCTTTTGAATCAGGCTGATGCAGACTTTATCCATGATACTTACATAGGCATTACGAAGTCTTACCGAGGATCAACGGGAAAAGGACTCTATGAACAATTTAATGATAATGACCTGATAGGAATTGACCGTGGTTTTCAGCTTCTTCAGGATCGAGTTTTCATCCTGTCAGTGGATGAAGCGCTTGAATACAGGGATTACCTTTGGAAGTTTAACGGGAGCGATATAAATAATCCGGAATCACAGCTTTCTGCATATTCAAAGGGATATTATTTGCGGACGCCGCAAGATAACGGATTGGATGATTTGTGGTATGGGGAGGGGATTTATAGTGTCAGCCTTACGGACGGAAACATCAAACCGGTGAATGCAGGCGATACAAGTATGGGAATCCGGCCTGTCATGGCAATACCCCAAGGGTAAAGGGTCAGAACAAACGGGATGAGGAGAAAACATGAAAAAAGTAAAAAAGATTATTAGCTCATTTCCTGTAGCCGTTATTGTGGCAACACCCATATGGCACGCACCCCCAGCTATAGGGGCCTTAAATATTCCTTCATCATTTTTGGCTGAAGAATATGCAGTTACCTCATCGGGGGCAATACGAGAACGTTGAAATAGAGGAGGAAGAATGAGAAAAAAACTGATAAGAGGGACGGTATATGCTTTGTGTGCTGCCCTGGCAATCACATCGGCGGCACCAGCCGGGATGGCGTATGGATATAATGAAGAACCCCAGGAACATCAGGAAAAGATGGTAAGCCTATCAACACCTTCCGAGGCCAGACGGGAAGATGAAGCTGATCCAGAGGAGGAAGCTGCCGGGGAGATGGAAACCGGTCTGGAACTAATAGAGGAAGATGAGTCTCACGAAAGAGCAACTCCTTCTGAAGCAGAAGAGATGCCCAAGGAACTTCCAACAGCAGCTCCCCTAGCTGCCAAGATGGCCGTAACATCCTTTTCCAGTTCCTTAGGAGATGTCTGGGATGCATGGTCTGGAAAGACAAGCTTTGAATTCTTAAGTGGAAGCCAGGGAGAAGGAACAGAGGAGCGGCCTTATGTAATTAAGAATCGGGAACAGCTTATGGGGCTATCGGAGCTGGCTGCCATGGGCATGATGATTCCGGAGGCGGAAGGAGCGCATTATGCCGGGGATTATTCCGGAGGCTACTTTGCCCTGGGCGGAAACATTGATTTACAGGGTGTGGACTGGATTCCCATAGGCTTTTACCGGGATTCATCGGAAAATGCCGGGGAGATTCCTTATCCCTTTAGCGGGTGTTTTAACGGAAATGGTTATACCATCAGAAATTTAAAGCTCACTTCCTTTGCAGATTATGACAATGTGGGACTGTTTGGAGCTGTAACCGATACCCAGATCCATGACGTGACCATTATCCCGGACAGCAGCGAGATCCGGGGAAAGGACCGGGTCGGAGTGGTGACCGGATATGCAGAGGATTCCCAGATCTGGAATATCACTGTAAAGAATGCTTATATTCGTTCCAGCGGTATTTCCGGAGGAATTGCAGGAGAGATCAGCGGGACGGTCATTGAAAATGCCACTTGCGAAAAGGTCATGATAGACGCAGCCGGAGGCGTAGATGTCATTTATGCCGGAGGAATTGCCGGGATTGCATCGGATTCCTATATTGTAGACTGCGATGTTTCTACCGGTGACGGGACTACGGCCAGGATACAGGGAACGGGCTATATCGGCGGGATTGTGGGATACCAGGATGCAGCCAATATTTACAATACCCATGTCAGTGGAACCATTGGAGGCTATCACTCCAAGTCCATCGGCGGCATCACTGGCAGATATGCAGCCGGGAAGATCAAGGTGGCACGCTTTTCCGGGACCATCGGAAACTCCCAACTTGGATCTTTAGCAAGAGAGGGAACGTTTATCGGAACTAGACAGGGAGCCGCCACAAATTTCAACTATATCGAAGATGTAGCCTACTTATTTGCAGATTCTGAGAGCAAAATCAGCGCCAATGTATGCGGATCAGAGATCAGTGATGATAACGATTATACTTACGCTGCTCATGTAGGCTACTGGCATACTGGGAATTTATATTACACCCTGGTGCAGGGGGGAGCCAAACGGACCATTTCAGACCAATACTTTTATGAGGAGCTGGAAAATGGAATCTTGACGGTTATGGATCAGGAAAGCGGAGATTATACCTTGGATCATTTTGCGCCCAATTCCCTGGGCCGTCCGGTGAGGGGATATCTGCTAACGGTCAACCAGATCGATACCGTAGCCAACGGCCAGAACTTTTACGATATTGCTGTCCTGGAGGTAAGGGGAAGTTCTCAGTATTCCAAAACTCTTAATAAAGAAGTCCGGGGAGCTGTTGCAGCCGGGACAACGGTCAGCATTACCACAGCACCAAAGAACACAGATACAGAAAAGTACCAGATGGAAGGTTTCCCCTATTATACAAATGGGAAGGGGATAAGAAAGAATACTACTTATTCGGAAGGCAGCCGTTCCTACACCTTTACCATGCCCCAGGAAGATGTAGTGGTGTCCGCACTTTATAAAAAAGTGGCTGTATCCATTAAGGTGGAGCCGGAAACTTATTCCTTTGCAGTAACCCAGACCAGGACCGGGAACCGGAAGAATCCGGTTAAGACCACGGAAATCCGGAATAAGGAAGGAAAGCTCATTGCCCGGTACATCAATAGTGTACTGGAGCAGGGAACCCAAGTGCAGCCGGTGAATATTACAGCCATCATAGATGCCAACAATGATGTGGAGGATAACCGGGTAAAATGGAGCATTGACGATCCGGTGCTGATCCACCTTGCAACAAACAACGATGAGGGCACAGACGGTTATACAGCCCAATCCGCCAGCCTTTCGGTAAATCTTTCTTCTTCCTTCTTTACCGGCATTATTCAGGAGGCAGAACGGGTACAGGCAGAAGGGAATTATCAGTATAAGATTCCTAATACGATCTACGGGGCTGGGCATCAAAATGGCGGGATTGCAGTTTTAACAGCGCTGACCAGGCCGGCGGCTTCCTTTGAAGGAAAACCCTGTACGGCTAATAGCCGTGTGAGCGTCACCTTTCAGATCATAGATAATACCCTGGTGGCAACAGAGGGAGCAGCGCTTGATAAGCAGGCCATTGCCTATACAGTAACAAGGACCTTGACCGGGGACCGGACAGCCCCCGTAGAAAAGATAACGGTAACAGCGCCTCAGTCTTTGACAGCCACCTTTACCCCGGACTTCTTTTCAAAGGATGAAGTGATCTGGACAAGTTCTGATCCGGCAGTGATCCAGGTGGCCCAGGACAGCCAGGCATACCGGGAAGCCTCCATATCCGCTATGAAAGATTCCCAGTGGATCCGCAACATCATGGCTACGGATGACGGAATCCGGGAAAACGATGCGTATGCAAAGGTTTCAGGAAGCGGGAGCCGGGAAGTTACGGTTACGGTAAATGGAAGGGACAAACTGGGTAATCAGGCATCCGCTGTCTGCCAGGTAACGGTGAATTTCAATACCAATGACCAGACACGAGTGGTGCCGGAAGGCATTACCTTGGATCAGACAGCACTTTCTTACAACTTGGGATACGAAAAAGCAGGAGATATCCGATCTGAGACAGTGAAAAGGACCGGATTTGAGACAAAGAAGCTGTCAGCAACGATTTTCCCGGATATTGACAATGGGGAGGAACATAAGCCTTATGACCGTAGCGTGATATGGACCTCTTCCGATCCGGGAGCGGTTAAAGTGGATCAGGAGGGAAATGTAACGCTGGTTGATGGAGCCTCCTGGATTAAGGAAGCACTTTTAAAGGCTCCGTACCGGGCAGAAAAGCGTGTGGAGGTTACGGCCGCTACAAAGGACGGCCAAAAGGCTACTTCCTGTCAAATATCCTTAAGCTTCCAGGCGGATTGTATCGAGGCAGACAGGGAAAGCGAGAGCTTTGATCTGATACTGGTAAAGACAGGAAAACGTAACACACCAGTCCTTACTTGGAAGGGACTTGAAGGAAAAAGATTTAACGCAACTACTTATTATGGAAACCAGGATAAAAGAGATGTGTTGTGGCGTTCTTCTGATTCCGGAATCCTTACAGTCAATCCAGATGGGACGGTAATACCGGTTGTTCTCAACGAGAAACGGGAGGTTGTAGCTGACTGGATCAAGGAGGCATTGGCAAGGTATCCATACACCGGAACCCGTACAGTAACCGTTTATTCGTCCACAAGTGACGGGAAGCAGTCTGATCCGGTTACGGTAACACTTAATTTCAAAGTTATTGATAATACAACATCTGGGGGATCTTCCGGAGGTGGAGGTGGGAAAGGCTCTTCCGGAGGCGGCGGTGCCCGCTCCGTAGGAGTAACGACCACAGGCAACACACAAGGGGCGGCAGCTCCGGCAGGTGCCGTTATAGGGACCTGGACACAGATGGCAAATGGAAACTGGATTTTTGCTTCAGATCGAACCTATACGAATGAATGGGCCTACATCAGCAATCCATATGCAGTTGGCGAACAGGAAAAGGCTTCCTGGTTCCGCTTTGATCAGGACGGATTTATGGTGATCGGCTGGCAGACGGACCCAGATGGGAATACCTATTACCTAAAATCTGCTTCCGATGGAACCCAGGGGCAGATGCTTACCGGGTGGCAGTACATAGAAGGGGTCTGGTATTACTTAAATCCCGCTTCTGATGGAACAAGAGGAAAATTGATAACCAATACCGTTACACCAGATGGGTATACAGTAAATGAGAAAGGACAGTGGATCTCATGAAAAAATACGATAATGCGTTATTTTTGATCCATTTAATAATCATTGCATCTGTCATATCATTTCTCTTCATTATTATTTTAGGAAAAGGTGAGAGCAAATGGCAGATCGGTGCAATCGAATTATGTATTGCACTAGTTATAATTGGTTTGATTGTTTTATGGATTCAAGGCAGGGAAATTAAGGACTCGATGAAAGTAATTGAAAAGTTTCAATAACGATAAAACATATCCCCTGCTACAGGACAGGCAGGGGAGAAGAGGAGGAAGAAAAATGAATCATGCAGTTTTTATGGGAAGACTGACCCGTGATCCGGAAGTGAGGTATTCACAAGGGGAAAATAGTATGGCAGTCGCAAAATTTACCCTTGCTGTTAACCGATTGGGGCGCAGTAGCCAGAATAACAATGAGCAGACAGCAGATTTTATTAACTGCGTTGCATTTGATAAAGCGGGAGAATTTACAGAGAAATATTTCCGCCAGGGAATGAGGGTTCTGGTTTCCGGAAGAATCCAGACCGGCAGCTATACTAACAAAGAGGGCGTAAAGGTTTACACAACGGATTTAATTATTCAGACTCAGGAATTTGCTGACAGCAAAAGTGTTTCTGGAGACGGAAGCCAATCAGTTTCAAGGCCGGAGCCTTCCCAGGCAGGCGAAGATGGGGTTATGAGTATTCCTGATGGTGTAGAAGATCCGGGCTTACCGTTCAATGAATAAAGAATAAAAATACAAGTACATTGATAATCAAATATGTTTTAACCGATAGACAAGAAAGTGTTAAAAAGACTGTTTTAGGCATTACACATATAATAATATGTGTTACAAGCTGACACATATAATAATATGTGTTACAATTATTATGTCAGGAGGGAAACCACATGAAAAGTTATTCATCACCAATACAAGCATCCAACGAAAAAGGGGCGTACAACAGTAAAACATTCTGACAAAGATATTCCGCGCCCAACGCTAAAAAGCATTGAAAGACAGTCAGGGCTAAAATTCAAATAGCCCTGATTCTCTCCTGATAAAATATAAATAGAGGAGGCCTTTTATTATGAAAAAAACAGAACGCTATTTTTATCCTGCTATCTTTACTTATGAATCTGGAAAGGAAATTGCTGTTGTTTTTCCTGATTTGGATTGCGCTACCAGTGGAATTGATGATGATGATGCGCTACTTTCAGCAAGGGAATTACTTGGTTGTGTTCTATATGGATTAGAGGAGGATGGGGAGGATATACCAGATCCTACACCGCTATCACAAGTGAAAGTACATGAAAATGAAAGAGCGGTTCTAATTGACGTTTATATGCCTTCCATTCGTATGGCACGAGTCAACCGTTCTGTTAATCGTACCGTAACACTTCCTGCATGGCTCAATGCTATTGCTTTGGAGCATGATATAAACTTTTCTCAGGTATTACAGGAAGCAATAAAATCTCAGTTGCACATTAATAGATAAGTTTATAAATTTGAATAGAATCTACTGACAGAAAAGTTCAGGAGATTTCACGGCTGATAAAAGTATGGTTAAATGATTTTGCAGGAGGTGAATAAATGTTTGAAGAATATCATATCTATGGTGAAACAATCGATAAAGTGGCAAAAAAGAGCTACTGGGATGCTGCAAAAGGCCTTCAGCAAGTTGATGGCCTTAAACCTACAGAGTATTTATCTGAATTAGCAGAAGCGAATATTGAAGGTGAATTAACATATCGGCAAATTGAAGATTTACTGTATAAACGGTATGAAAATGAAACAGAAGAGGATATTCAGAACCGTAATAAAGAGGCAGATCTTGTTGCTGCAAGAATCGCTCATATTCTTGACAGTCCAGGTTACCCCTTAAAGATTGCTTCACTTAAGGTAATTCATAGGGAACTTTTTAAAGATATCTATGAACATGCTGGTCAATTCAGATGCGTTAATATTTATAAACCAGAGCCGATCTTAAACGGGAACACTGTAAAGTATACCAATTACACAGCTTTGGAAGATACACTGGAATATGATTTTGATGCTGAAAAGAGTAAAAGCTATGCTGGACTTACTAAAGAGAAGATGATAAAGAGAATCGCTTCATTTACTTCCTCTGTCTGGCAGGCTCATCCATTTATGGAGGGAAACACCAGAACGACAGCGGTATTCATGAAATGCTATCTAAACAATATGGGGTTCCAAGTAGATAATACCATCTTTAAAGATTACAGTCAGTATTTCCGAAATGCTTTGGTCAGAGCGAATTTTGCTGACTACAAGAATGGAATTACAGAAACCAACCAATACCTTGAAAAATTCTATAAAAATCTACTTTTGGGTGAAAGGCTTCAATTAAAGAATCGTGATCTTATCTTAAAAGAGCGTTTTCCGATAGGAAGAGATAGAGGAATTGAACTATAGCAGTAAAAAATTGTAAAAACCACTTTAATATGATATAATTATCATGGTAGCTAATCTGCCGGGTGGTTTCCATCTCCGAAAGGAGGTGGTAATTGTGAGCACTTATGAGGAATTTATGGTAATCATAAATGTTGCAGCGTTAATCGTTGCAATAATTACATACGTGAAACACAATGACAAAGGTACAAAAAAATAACCACCCCGCCGCCAAGTGAGTTGGTTATTTCGAAAAATAATTAATTAAACGTTGGAAGCCACTTTGTGGAGTTGGCTACCCTTTGTACCTTTAGAATAACACGAATTAATGATGTTGTCAAATCAGAGATGTTGAAAATAGATTATATAAGGGAGGAATTGAGTATGAAAAAAAAATTATTAGGAGCAATATTAGCGGCAGCACTTTCCATAAGTATGGCAATACCAGCGTTTGCGGAAATCATCTGGACCCCGGATAAACTTCCGGCAGGGTATACCACCAATGAGTGGGAGAATAAGGATTTTTTTCTTAATGCAGGGAATGCAATTAAAAAGGACACTTATACATTTTATGTGAAAGATCTTTATGGGAATTTTATGAAAGGTACTTCGCTTGCTGGAGGCTTACGAACAGATGAAAATGGAATTCTGATTTCGGCAGATGGTTTTGTACATTCTTATGGAACAGAGTTGGCTATGATTGAATATTATAATACTCAACCATATGAACAACCATCATGGCATCAAGACTCAGCTAAACCATTAAATGAAAACGGCATCAGCAATTATTGGTATGGAACCAGTAAATCCGGATCGTTAAGTGAATGGAGATGGCTCATGGTATCTCCTGATGGGAAGCAAGATGGTTTGAAATACGCCTATTGCTTCAATGAGTACGGCTATCTTTATACTAATACTATCACTCCGGATGGATTCATGGTTAACGAACATGGCCAGCTTATGATTGATGGAAAAGTGATGACAAGGAAACCTAATGATGTCACTCCCTGGTATGGCTTTGTAAGATTTCCCATAGGAGCATTAGGCTATGATTACGAATCCAGTGAAAAAGCAGCACAAATTTGGGGAACTCCTAATCCATACTTTTAAATAGATTTTAAACAACTAAATAAGAACTTTCTAAGAGACTATCGGTTAAATCATAATCGGTGGTCTTTTTTTGTTACCAATTAAGGGGAAGATAAATGATGAAAAAGGTTTTACATAAACTTAACATAAAACGAAAACTAGCTGGAGCTATGGCAGTGATTGTAACGACCATGGCATTTCTCCCATATATTCCGGAGGCTATGATATCCTTTGCGGATTATGGTCAGATCATTGAACCGGCAGCGTGGATATCCTGGAATCCCAGCGCATATGAACAAAATAACCCTAATGGATATAAGCCCACGGGACTGATGTATGAAACCAAGTGGATTAATTTGAAAGATAAAGATGGAGATGCATTTCCCGCTGGAGCCAAACAATACCTGGTGGAAAACAAACAGCACAGTGACGGCTCTTATAAAGAGTTTGACAAGAACTTTCTTTATTGTGTACAAGGTCATACAGAGAATGCCATGATATATCTTGGAAGCCAGGCATTTCTTGATGATTATTATACGGCTAGTAGACGGCCTGAGCTTTTTCCGAAAAAAGTTGGTGATGAAAAAAGAGAAAAATTCAACTTTCTCATGAATGTCTATGCTACCCACATGGGAAGCAATGACAGCATTGAAGCCTGTAACGATGCCAATTCTGGTACTGCCAAGTATATCGTTGCATCGGTGATCAATTGGATTGCAGCTGATGAATGCGGTTTTACCGGTGATTGGCAGCATGATTTAGAAGCATTTCGTGACAGTGATAATTATAGAGCTGCATTGATACAAATGAATCCTAATGCCGTAGGTGACCGATCTGTTTATAATCAAATGTCCAGCACTCAGATTGCATCAGAGTATGCAGGCAGAGGGTGTAAAAACTGGGCTGAATGGATGTTTGGAAATGTATGGGATGCAGCTATGATTACAAAAGAGTTTGAAGTGGATTCAGAAGAAACCGTTTACTTTGCCAAGTTGAATCATTCCGCGGATTCATATACCATTACGATTCCTTATCCTAATGAAGTGGTAAAAAGCTATTATCAGAGACTTTCTGCTAAAGATCTATACGGGGACTGGACTTATACTGGCCCAACGGATACAGGACTTGTGTTTACTTCCTTATCTGGTGAAACACCTACTAATGGGCAAGGGATTGGAACTCTTTACTGGGCCAATCAGAGCCAGGTGGGGGCAGTTTTGGCAAAGGATATCGGTTCTGCCCAGCTTGCTACCTTTAAATTTTTTACAAGAAATCCTAATAAGCCAACTGAGTATGCCTTTGACATTTCTCAGACCTACTTTGCAGCCAAGCTGGATAAGAATTTAGAAGTTCATGTCCGTGTCGGATCTGGAGGGACCGGAAAGGTTCAGCGTTTTAAGCATACGGAAGGCTTTGGGGCCAATTATAACGTGGGCCTGATTAAATATGATTCCGAAACAGGAAAGCCATTGGCCGGCTCCCATTGGGATATCTTAGAGGCATTTGACGATTCCCAGCTTGACAGCACCGACCTGGATTTAAGAAACCCAGGGGACTTTTCGTCCAACACTGGCTCTTTAACCGGAGCTTCCTGGGAAGAGGATAACGGAAGCGATGAGGATAGGATATCCACCAATTATAGCGGAGATACTGGTTTAAATAATTCGGAAGTAAACCTTTATAATCAGGCCAATTCTTCCCGTTCCCAGTTTCAGCGATGGTCTGATCCGGAAAATGATCCTTGCAGTGCTGATGATCATATAACCGATGATAACGGAGAACTTCACTACGTTGACTCCAGGGGAAAGGTTCACAGTAAAATTGCTCATTCCGATGCCAGAAGCTACACCTACCAAAAGGGGTATTGCAGTGGCCATCCGGCTCCGGAGGTGGAGTATGAGGAGGTTCCGGAGCCAGAGTATGATGAGATAACCGGAGAACAGACCAATGCCGATTCCATTGAGGCCGTAGAAGAATACAATCAGCAGCTTCATGACAGTGCCTGGGCGGAATGGCTTTCTGGAGTAGAGGAGTGTGAGAGACTGGTGGAAGAAGGTGGTTTCTTCCATGCCATTGATCCAACGGGGAAGACGCAAAGGGAAGCTCTGGAAGCGGACCGGGATCAGTTTTATAAGGACTTTATCTCCTTAACCTATGAATACTCTGCAAAGGAAACCATCCCAGCTCCCGGCTATTCCTTTCATGGCAGTCATCCCGATGATATTCCCATGGAGCGGCGGACCGTTACCTCCAGTGAATACAAAGATTACCGTTCCCACGGTCTGGGCCGTATGGCCGGTGGTTTCGGGGTGGGCCTGGATATGAAAGGGGAAGCCCTGGCTGAAGATCCTCCAGAGCAGGAGGAAGACATAAAAGAGCCAGAGACGGTGATGTTTACCAGCTTTGGAGTTTCTAATCATGTGGAAGGTTTTGAGACTAATTTAGAGTCTCATTCGGAAACCAAAGCAGAAGAAACCGAGGCAGAGAAAGAAAATGAGTCCGAACCGGAAGCGGGGGAAAAAATTGGACAGGAAGTAATGGAAGAAACGGAACCGGAAATCAGGCAAGATCCGCCGTTAGAGTTACCGGAAGAGACAGAATCCATAGATGAGACAGCCATGGATCTAGAAGAAGGTGAAACAGAAACAGAATTAGAACCGGAAACAGCAAAGGAGATAGAAAAAGAACCTACAGAAGATGAAAAAACAAAAATACGGCCAGATAACAGTGCAACCGCATCCGAGGCAGTGAAAAAAGAAAAGAAAACAGCCACCGATTCCCAAGCAGAAGGAATCCATGGAGGAATTACCTTTACCGGGCTGTTAGAGTCTCTTTTTTCCAGTTTCCGGTCCGTGGCAAAAAAAGTTTTATCTGCATTTGCATTTGGTGATGAGGATGAAGGGGCCGTTTCAAGAAGTTCCTTATCGTCTCTCCCAGAATCTACGGAGACAAGCCGCTTAAGCCCCTTAAATTCTTCCACCAGGGATTGGACTTTTATTGCATATGATCACCGAATGGAAGGGGAGATTCACTTTAATAAGAAAGATATGGCTCTAAAGGCCGGGGAGTCTGATTCTTACAGTGCTTATGGAGACAGTCAAGGGGATGGGACTTTAGAGGGAGCTGTTTATGGTTTGTTTGCAGCAACGGATACTCTCCACCCGGATGGACATTCCGGTGTGTTATTTAAAAAAGACAACCTGGTATCCGTAGCGGCACCAGACAGGAATGGGGAAGCAAGCTTTTTGGCCATTACCCAGGCTCCCGGCTATACATTCAATTATCAGACCGGGACAATTGAAAAAACCCCTGATGGCTGGGCCGATCAGGCACCGACAAACCTTTACACATCCATGGGAAAGGCCATCGGAAAGGAGTCTGATGCAGAACGTTTTACCGGACATACGGACCGGGGAAGCAGCATTTCCATCACGGACAGCCGCAATGAAACCGCTTCCGGCTATGAAAAGCTTTCCTCTAACCAGGGAAGAGACGGGACCGGAGGAAGTGGAAATTCTTATCCCATCCAGAACAACGAAACTTTAAACGGAAATGCCTGGATCGGACGGCCTCTGATCGTCAATGCAGACGGGACCCAGTATTACATTAAGGAGCTGACCCGGTCAGAGGGCTATGAGCTTTCGGTTTACGGAAAAGATGCCACCATAAGCAACCGGGAGGCTTTTCAGGCCGGTGGTTCTCCATCGGCAGAGGGAAGTGTATCTGCTGAAAAAATAGAGACAGATCGGATCAAGAAAGCCAATACCTTTACGGTAACAAGCAGCGGAACCGTCAACGGCTACCGGATTTATGCCCAGAACATACCAGAGGGAGCCTCTTTTTTCATCACCAGAAGTGAAGTGGTGGAAGATCCAAACGGGACCCATACGGAGTACGTGACCAGAGAGGAAACCGCCCTGGCAGGAGAGGAAGGGGAACGGGTGATTATTAGCGGATCACCAGTGTCAGCAAAGGCCGGGGACAGTATTTTACTTCCAAACGGGGAAACTGTCCTGGTAAGCAGAGTATCAGCACCGGAGTATGATTATACCGCTGTCCGGCCAGACAATGGACTCCGTTATACCATTCCCACCTTTCAGGATAAGGAAATCACCGGGGACTTAACGGAAGATGCCAATGCAGCACTAAAGAAGGCTTCCTTTAAAGAGCCAGACGAAGGCGCTCCCTGGTTGCAGATCCCTCTTGTTGGGGATACCTTTGAAGAACAGGCTATCAGTCTTTATGGAGGAATGGAGGCTGCCGGGCTTTCCGTCTTTAACAGCCTAAGAGTGCAGGAGATTATAGATGGGAAGGCCATGATACGCTATTCCTACCGGGTGGGAAGCCTGGTGTCCGCAAGTGTCTATGATGAAGCGGCCAGGATTCTCTATATAAAAAAGGAGATAGAATACGATTTAAACGGAATCATGGTTAACGGCTATCTCTATGCAGCCTATACCCAGGATCAGCATGAAGATTACAAAGAAAATGGAACCGGTTTTGTGACCTATGCCAAGGTAAAGGCTGGGGAGCTGTCAAAGAAGACAGCGGTTTATCCGGAGGATCTATCTGCCATATCCGTGATAGAAAGCCCGGAGCGTACCTACTGGATATACAGTCCGGGCGAACCGCTTAGAAATAATGATGGCAGCGTGAAAACAATCATGGTGGAAGGAGAGATCCAGGTTGCTCCAGGCTACGAATTAAAAGATGTAGACGTGCCGGTGACTGCCGTTTATGACGGAAAAGGCTATACCATTGATATGGGAGGAGAGCAAGGAACCTCTTCCATAGATTTTAAGATTACTTACCGGGATGACTTTGTGGAAGGAACTTATACCACTCCGCAGGATTATGCAGGAAGTTATGGAAATATCTCTGCTACTCCAAACATGACTGGAGCAGGGACCTACATTGAGCCGGTCACCCTCCGCTATGACAGGAATCAGACCTATTCAGACGGTGGGACCCGTATAAATAAGATTTCCGTTGTGGAACGGCCTATCATGCAAAAGGTCAAGATTACAAAGGACATTTCTTTAGAAGAAGATGGAACTTATGAGAATAACACCTATGCAGGAACGGGCCATGAGGACCGCTATACCCAGGGCGTGGGAGGAACGGAGGATAATGCCAGATATTTAAAGAACTTCCGGTTCAAGGTTTACTTAAAATCCAACTTAGAACGGCTTTACCGGGGAGAGGATGGAACGGTGAGCTGGCAGGACCGGAACGGAAATCTGGTGGACATCCAGGCTTACCGGGCAGCATTCCCGGAAAAGGTTCAAAAGCTCTTTACCAGGGTAGGCTACCAGACCAGTCCTCTTGCCAGAAATTCCAACCATGCAGCCATTGCCAACGAGTCCCTTTATAGCTACACAGATAACCTGATCAATGCCGATCAGAACCCCGGCTATACGGCAGTTCTGGAGAAAACAATACAGAACGTCAAGGATGGCGCTGGAAATGTCCGGGAGATCCTGGGCTACAATTATGAAAAGTTCTTTGATGCCATCAAAGTGGCCAACAGCGATAAATGGGACAGGACTGACAATCAAAGCAGTTCCTTTAAGCCATTTTCATTTATCAAAAGCCTTTTGTTTGGAACTGGCGGAGGAGAAAAGGAATATCCCGCTGTACATAATAACCCACAGATCGAAAACAGCATAAATACATTGGCTACGGCTAAAGATAATGCCCTCCGCTCTGATCATGTCCGCCAGTTTGCAATCACCTGGTACTTGGAGGATGAGGTCGCAAAGCTGGTAAGAGAAAACCAAGTCGGTGAGAGGGAAAGCGATTCAGGAGGTGAGGCTTATCCAGATGAAATTTATGATCAAGCCCTTTCAGAAGCGATTAAAAAGGCAGAAAACTACTTAAAACCGTTCTTCAGCTATGATTTCGATGAGGTTTATGCCATTGCCTGGGATAGTGAGACAGACGGAGGAAAGGATCAGGATACAACCACCTTAAGCGCTGATCAGGAAGATCCGGGGGCCGGTTATACCTACGGAATATCAGAATACCTTCCCTACGGAACCTATGTGGCCGTGGAACAGCAGCCCTTTCACAAGGACTTAGGAGATCTCTATAACAAGCATTATCAGACTGATGCTCCAAAGGAGATTGAACTTCCGACTGCTTATGAAGGTGGGAAAGCAGGGTCGGATAAGACCCCGGAGGAGCTGGCCAGTTATTACCGTTACAGCGCAGCTAACACCGTTTCCCAGCTTTCCTCAAAATATCACATCCGGTTTAATGAGGAGTGGCCGGGGGAAGGAGGGGATGATTTAAGAAAGTACGTGATCCGGGCGCACAGCCGTTTAGGTAACTATGAAGTTTATCCTTATGGCTTAGACCTTGATAAGCTATCAGGGACAGCTCCTGGTGATCCGGCCGGCCGTGGACACTTTACCATTACCCAGGGCGCAAACGACCCGGTAAAAGACTATTACAACACCCTGGTCGACCCGGTAGAGGCTGGAGGAAATCCAGGCAGTAATTACCTGGCTGACGATGGAAATGCCGGAAAAAGGACCGCCAATGGATCTACCTATGAAACCAATGGGGTAGAGAAGGTATACCGGTACGGCTCTATTTCTGAAAACAAACAGATCTATAACAACGTTCCCTTCCCTTCCGGAACCGGTGAGGTTTACCGGGATGGCGTGGCAGCCATGGAAGGAATGCAGACAGCCTATGACGGGAAATACGCTCCCATGCTGGTGCCGTGGACGGTGACAGAGCCAGCCAATGAAACAGCAGATACCATGCAAAACGGGGACGGTACATCAAGCTATAAGGGATACGCCTACCGCAAGTACCGAAACACCTTTTATACGAGCCATTTAAGAATTGAAAAGCTGGATTCCGAAACAGGAGAAAATATTCTTCATGACGGAGCCTTGTTCGCCCTTTATGCAGCCTCCAGGGAGGACGGGGAAAATACCGATGGCCTGGTAAGGTTCTACGAAGCAGATACCCGGATCGAGGGCTCTAAGGAATTTTTAGAAGCGATGGGAGCCAGAAACATTACCCAGGTTGGGAATATCTTTAGCGGAGTTGTACCGGCTGGAACACCTGTCTGCAAGGAATCGGAACAAGTGATTCTTACCGATCAGGAAGGAAGAAGAACAGGACAGTTTGAGGCATTCACAACAACCAGAGATGACCTGCAGGCCAGGGAAGAGAATCTAACCAATACCTCCGATCAGGATCAGAACACGGGATATTTGATCACTCCCCAGCCTCTTGGAGCCGGAACCTACGTACTTTGTGAAATCAAACCTCCAGCCGGGTATGTGAGGACAAAGCCGGTTGCTATTGAAATCTATTCGGATCAGATCACCTACTATCTGGAGGGAAACCGGGACAGCCGGGTGGCGTCAGCCATCTACGAGGATCAAGAAGGATCAGGCTCCCAGGAAGTCACCGATACGGCCAGAATCTATATAGGCAATACTCCGGTGCGCCTGGAAGTTTCAAAGATCAAGGATTCAGCCAGCACCGTCACCTACCGGACTAATACCAGACTGACGGGAACGGAGCTGGAGTTAAAGCAGAGATACGGGGCCGAAAACCTGGAGTTTGGTTATAAGAACGGAACTTACTTAGGCTATGGCTGGTACAAAGGTACTTTGGAATATTTAGAGTCCAGGAAAGCGGCCGGGGAAGATGCAGAGCCGGTCTACATAGATGGTGTATTTGCCGGTTACGGCCTGATATCCAGGCCACTGGATACGGCTGATGATCAAAACCGCTACGTGGCCGGAGCTAAGATGGCGCTTTACGATGCCATTGAGATCAAGGAAAACGGCGACAGCGGGGATTATGGTTATGACGGCGTGGAGGTGGTAAGGGATCGGAATAACAATGTCCAGTCCATTCAAGTATTAAAGGGCTATGCTGGAAGTACCGTGGAATTTATCCGGAAAGAAGACCCAGAAGGAAGCCTGAAGGGAGAAGCCGGGGACGGTACCTGGACCTATGAAACCATAGACCGGGAGGACACGGATATCCTGTTTTACTCCCTTGGAGGGCTGAAGGTGACGGAAACCGGAACCGATGGAAAACTGTATGGCTATGACCGGAATGGGAATAAGGTGCAGGTGAAGGATCAGGAGTCCATCTATATATTGAGAGCCGGTCAGCCCGTGTTTGAGCTGACCGGAGGAGACTTGACAGCAGCAAGGTATTTTGCGGGAGATAAGATATTCTCTTTAGGCTCCGGGACCGTCATGTACCACTTAGACAGTGATGGAAACCGAGATGCATATGTCAATCCAACTACCGGCATGGCTTACGCCAAAGAAGGAGAAAAACTCCTGGTGTGGTCCGTAAAGGTTTCCAAGACAGAAACCGGGGCCGTCATTGCCAGGGAAAAGATCAGAACCTCCCGGATTGCTTCTCTTCATGCAGATACGGATCAGGAATACATGACGGGGACCTATGATGGAAGCAGCCTGGCTAAACGGTTGAATCCCGTTCTTGACCGCCACGGCCTCCCGGAGTATTACCAAAGATCAGGACAGACCTATAAAAAAGGAACGCCGATCTATGACATTGACGGAGATTACGTACGTTACAAATACGATGATCTTCTTTCTGCTTATAATGGGGCAGCATACCGGATCAATGATCAGACCGGTATAGAAGATGTTGGAGAGGAAGAGAACCTTGCAGACGATCCGAAGCTTTACCACCGCCAGGGAGAATCCTGGATCATGGAAAACACCTGGATCACCGGGGAAGCCTATCCAAATGACCCGTTTCAGGCAGATATGACCGTAGGACAGGCAGACATGTTAAAACGGGTGATCCCAGGAACCTATATCATGGAGGAAGTCAAACCTCCAGCCGGTTATACCAAGGGCTTTCCAGAAGGTGTTACCATTTCCGAAACCAGGGAAGTTCAGCGTATTGGTATGGAAGATGAAAAAATAAAAGCAGAGATTGTCAAGACCGATGCGCCAGACCGGTACAAACTTAACGTGATCAGTGATTATCAGGAGGGCCTTACGGTTACAGAGCCAAAGGGAGCCTACAGCTACATCCAGGTTTCCGGAGCGCATGTGGCCCTTTACAAAGCAAGAAGGGTCTACACCACTGACAATGAAGTTTATCCAAAGGGGTATTACCTGATAAAAACAGAAACGACCCCAGCAGAATGGACCGTGGAGCGTACGGCCGACAATGCGCCGGTGAGAGTATTGGCCGACTGGATCACAGACGGAACCCCGAAATACTTGGAAGGAATTCCGGCTGGAGATTATATTTTGGAAGAAATAGAGGCTCCTGGCGGCTATATCCGTACCTCCATGGAGGTTACCATCCAGGCAACTGGAGAAGTACAGACCATTAATCTAAAAAATGACCATACAAAGCTGGAAATCTATAAGTATTACGAGGAAAGCACCGGAAATAAAGGGCCACTTCCAAACAGTCATCAAGCGGGTCTGGCACTTTATGAGGCCAAAACAGATAGTGATGGAAACATTCTTATGGAAAATGGGAAGCCGGTTTACGATGAACAAAAAAAGGTGGTAGCCTGGACTACCGATGATTTATCAGAATATACAGAAAAAAATTTAAAAAGTACCGGCTTTATGGACCGCTTAAAGGATTTCTTTGGTCTGGCGGAGAATCAGTCCAGCTTTATCATGGATTTTGAGGCAGCATACCGGGAAAAAGGGGAGGATCTTACTTCCCTTACCTGGTACATGAAAGATGGAGAACGGACAGCGGAGCGCATGGAAAGCCTCCGGATCGGAAACGAGGAAGGAGTTACCCAGACCTGGAACACAGATTCCGGAAAGATTATCCGGATCACCATTTACCGGAACGTAACAAACGGCTCCCTGGATACAGATGGCAAGCTGCCTTTGATCTTTGAATATCAGTTTAACTACCAGGAATCAGGCAGGATAAAAAGCTATGACACCTTAGAGGGGCTGCACCGGATTGATTATCTGCCTTTTAACGCAGAGAAAGAAGAAGGAAAAGTAGGAAACTATATACTGGTAGAAGAAACAGTTCCCCATGGATTTGAAATACCTGATCCCAAGGCCATTGTCCTAAAAGAAACCGGAGATGTACAGAGAATTAGTTTTAAAAATGAAGAAAAGTATATCAACATCTTAAAGGTAGTCTCAGACGGAACCAGGGAATATGCGGCAGAGGGAGCAGAGCTGGCCCTTTACCGGGCCGATGAATCTGGAAACCTCGTGGAAGATGAAGGCCACCTGGTAGAGCGCTGGATATCTGGAACAGATGGAAGGTATACAGATCAGGACCGGTTTAACGGTGATATCCCGGAGGGATTTTCGTCAGGAGATTTAAAACCCCACCGGATTGATAAAATCCCTTACGGTACTTATTACATAGTAGAGCTTATATCCCTAGCCTATATGCAAAAGATAACGCCGGTAAAGATCGTTGTGGGAGCAGAAAAGGTTCCTGTTTACCGGATCATAAATATCCCCACCACTGGCAAACTGGAGATCATAAAGAAAGCTTCTGATACCGGGGAGGGGCTGGAACATGCCAGATTTAAAGTTTCCAATCGGGATACGGGGACAATCTGGTATATGACAACCGGAGTGGAAGGAAGAGCGGAGCTTGCAGGGCTACCGGTGGGGCAGGTGCAGACAAACGGAACCATAAAACCGCATACCTACACCATTGAAGAAATATCTCCACCTGATTTTTACCAGATCACCGGTGGGATAAAGAAATTCCAATTTAATGAAAAAGGGAACGGAGAAGAAGTACTTTATATTTGTGAAATTGAGAATAAACCTACAAGCATTCAGTTCAAGAAAACGAACTTTGATACAGGAATGGCCGTGGAGGGGGCAGAAATAGCCGTATTTGAAGCGGTGGCCGTTGACGGAGAGTACCAAAAGCAGGGAGAAGCCATTGAACAGGCTATTTCTGGCACCAATGGTTTTACTCTGACCAAGAAGCTATCCGCAAATAGAGTCTACATCATGGAGGAGTTGAAGGCCCCAGCCGGTTATGCTCTTTCCGAGCCAGTGATATTTACCGTAAATCGTACCGGTACCGGAATCCGGAATGTTTCAAACAGCTTTAGCATCTTAAAGTTGGCAAGTGAGAACAGCACTATCGAAGCTCTTACCGTAACGGGAAGGGTTCCTGTCAAGGTCTATACCGTGTTAAGGGATCTGGATACCGGCACCGAACTTCCTCCGCTCATCGGATCAGGAAGCGGGCAGAGAGTAACTGTAGCAGACGGTATCATAGATGGCCATTTGTATGAGATTACGGAGTACACTAAGTATTCCGATGGCAGAACAGAAACATCCCAAAAGGAAACAAAGCGGATATACCTTGATGAAGCCGGGTCTTATGATGTTCCCTCCAGAACCTATTTAGAAACCAGGCAGGAGTTGACGGACGATGCTGGAAATACCCTTGCAAGTTGGACGGTTAATGAGAAAACCCATGATTATACCATTCAAAATCCAGTGACCACGGAAATTCCTTTTGCGAAAGTAACAAGCAGCGCAGGAGCAGAGGATCATGCTGTTAAGAAAGGCAGCGTCATGAAGTATACCATTACCTATCATAATCCTTACAGCCATCCAGCAGATATCCGGATCAAGGCTGTCCTTCAGGAAGAACTGGAATACTTACGGTCCACGGATTACGGCAGAGAATTAAATGGAACGATCCTCTGGAACTTAACCGATGTGGCAGCTCATGAAAGCGGTACTGTTGATGTGGTGGCCGTTGCCGCCGGTGATGAGGGAGGGCAGACCAAGGCTTATTTTGAGACAAGGGCGGAAGCCGTTGCCAAACAAACCACGCTGACAAACCCCATTGCTCCGGATGGCTCCCTTACCATCATAAACAAACTGACCGGAACCGGAAAGAACCAGGCAGATGAGTTTACCTACCAGGTGAGATTTAGGGACCAAGCTGGAGATACCTTAACCGGATACCAGGCTTACAGTGGGTCAAAGGCAGGAAGGATTAAGGGCGAGGGCAGCATAACCCTGGCCGGTGATGGATTTATCACCTTTGCCGGTTTGCCCTATGGAACCAGTTATGAGATCCTTCAAGTGTCCGGGGCTGGTTATGAGTCAGACGGAGGAGTTGTAACCGGAGAAATAGCAAGAGCACTTCAGAGTGCGGTGTTTAAAAACAACTTAAATGATCAGACAATCCGGGAAATTTTAACAGCAGGAGGAAGCTATCGTCTGACTGAAACCACAGCCTACACTGGCGGAGAAAGCCTGATAAGCGGTATCTACCGTTTCAGCGTCAATGCCTCTGGAACGGTTGACAACGTGGATATGGAGGACCGGCCTTTACACTTATCTTTCTCAAAAGTTGATAAGGATACAGGAGCGGAGATAGCAGACGGGAATTATCTCCTGATTGATGCAGAGACAGAAGATGTTATCTATGAATTTACTAAAGAGGGAGAGGAGGTATTGATACCGGCTAAGTTGATTACTCCAGGAAAGGAATACATTATCCGGGAAGAACAGTCCCCGGCTGGCTATGCTTATGAAAAAGAGATCCGTTTTACTCTGGAAGACAGCGGGATACGGTCGACCATCATTATGCAGGATGAAAAGACAGAGGTAAAATTTTTAAAAGTGGATGAAGAAACAGGAGAGATCTTAACCGGAGGCCGCTTCCATGTACGGGAGAAGGATACGAAAACCGTGATCCAAGAATTTACCCCGGACGGAAAGCCCGTGGTTTTAACGGGAATTTTGAGCGCCGGACAAACCTACGAGTTGGCAGAAGTGGAGCCACCGGCTGGATATGCCTATCATGATCCGATCACCTTTACTGTGCCTAAAGAGCCGGGAACAGTTACCGTTACCATGGAAGATAAAAAGACAGAAGTTGAAATCAGGAAGCTGGCCGGTTCTCTGATTGGAACCCCATCAGAGGCAGAGCGTCAGTTACCAGGGAGTACACTTCAGATATTAAATAAAGATAAGACCCCGGCAAAGGCTTTGCGTGATGGAAACGGCTTAAGAGCCGGAGAGGACTTGATTTTCACAACTGGAAACCAATTTGAAGAATTAAAGGGCCAATTAGAGGCCGGGAAACGTTACTGGCTCCATGAGATCCAGCCTACAGATGGCTATGCCTATGCGGAAGATATTCTGTTCACAGTCAGTTTAAATGGAAACAAGGATACAGTAATCATGATAGATGAACCAACCCATGTAATTTTGTCAAAAAAGTCAATGACAGGTCAGGATGAACTTCCCGGAAACCAAATGAGTATAAAAGATAAGGCAGGAAAGCTAATAGAGGAATGGGTATCCTCTGATCAGCCACATCAAATCCGCGCAAAGCTGAAAGCCGGAGAAACATATTACTTTTGTGAAGAAAGCCCCAGGGCCGGATATGCCTATTCTGATTCGGTTCTATTTTCAGTAAGTAAAAATGGAAATATTGATATGGTTGAAATGAGAAATACCACCACAAAGGTGAGGATTCACAAGGTTGATTCAGGAGGAAAGTCAGTAAAAGATGCCATACTCAGGGTTCTGGATGAATGGGGAAATGTGATCATACAGGATTTTAAAACAAACGGTGAAGCTGTTGATATAACTGGAGTTTTAGAGGCTGAAAAAACTTATTTTTTAAAAGAAGTACAGGCACCGGAAGGATATCTTTTCGCCGCTGATGTAAAATTTACTGTTCCAAAAGATGCCGGAATATTAGACGTCGTTATGACGGATTTAAAAGAATCTGGCTTGGAGGAGCCGGAGCCAGGACCTAAGCCGAAACCAGAGCCTCCTACTCCGGAAGAACCTAAAAAAGAAGGTATTATCACGGTCCGTTACAGTAAATCCCCTTTAAATCCGGCATGGCTGGAAATGGCCTATGGAGAATTGACGGGAAAGAGAGGAGAAAAAACGGGAGATACGGCTCCCATAGGTTTCTGGATTTCCGGTATGGCTCTTTGCTTTTTAGGATTCCTTTTAACCATACGGGCAAACAGAAGAAAAAAAGGAAATAGGTGAAAAGGCAATGGAACAGAGCGGAAAGTATATAAAACAGAAAGGAAATACAAAAAGCCAAAAACTGCATAAACCAAAATAGTTACATATAACGAAATAGCTATATATAACAAAACAGCTACATAAAACAAAACAGCTACATAAAACAAAACAGCTATATAAACCCAAATATTTATATAAACCAAAATATCTATATAAACCAAAATATCTATATAAAGCAAACAAAAATACATACAACAGAAATAAGCACAGGAAAAGTTAAAAATGAATATAAGATCAAAATGCAGCAGAACCAAACATCTCCTGTCAATTTTCTGGCTATCCGGATTTCTGGGGTTTAGCTTGCTCTTATTAACGCACATTTATAAATACAGGAAAGGAAGTGAGGAGTACCGGGAACTTAACCGTATTTTGTGGAAAAACCGGACTGAGTCTGGAGAAAATGTGGACTGCAATAAGGATATTTTATTTGAAGACAGTCTAAAGCAAATAAATTCTGACTATATATTCTGGCTTTCCATCCCCGGTACTTCTATAGACTATCCAGTAGTAAAAAGTGCTCTTCCGGGATACTATCTGAACCATACCTTTCAGGGAAATGAAAATTCCTGCGGCAGCCTGTTTGTGCAGGGAGAAACGGAACAAACAAATAGAGGAAATACGGTCATCTTCGGTCACAATATGAAAGACGGCTCCATGTTTGCTGATTTAAAACACTACAAAAACAAGGACTTTTACGAAAACCATAAAATCCTTCATATCTATTACAACGGAAAAAGATATGAAGGGTTTATTTTTTCCTGCCAGATAAGAGACGAGGAAGAGCTGGAATGCTATCAGACTGAATTTTCAACCATCGCACAAAAACATGAATTTATTAGCAGCATGAAAGCCTCTTCTCTCTACCCCATCCCCGTCTCCCTCCCCGAACAAGCCTCTGTCATCACCTTGTCAACCTGCTATGGAAGATCGGAAAGAATGATTGTACAGGCTGCACTGGTGTGCTATACTGAATAAATAAACAAGACACATATATGGAGGTATAAGACATGGAGCCATTAAAGATAGGAATTATGGGAGCAGGCGGAATTGCCTCAATACTGGCCAATACTATGGTACAGATGCCGCAGGTGGAATTGTACGGAGTTGCCTCCAGAAGCCTGGAAAAGGCGGAGGAGTTTGCAAAGCGTTTTTCTGTAAAAAAGGCGTATGGAACCTATGAAGAACTTGTGCAGGACCCGGACATTCAGTTGATTTATATTGCCACCCCCCATTCTGAGCATTGCAGCAATGCCAAATTGTGCCTGGAGAATGGAAAGCATGTTCTTTGTGAAAAGGCTTTTGCTGCCAACGCTTCCCAGGCTGAGGAAATGATTTCTTTGGCAGAAAGCAAGAACCTTTTGATTACGGAAGCCATGTGGGTACGTTATATGCCTATGGCTGAAACTCTGAAAAATGTGTTAAACTCAGGCATTATCGGAGAGCCCATGACCCTTACAGGAAATCTCTGCTATCTGATATCTCATAAACCCAGGCTTATGATGCCGGAACTGGCTGGAGGGGCCCTCTTGGATGTAGGGGTTTATGCCCTTACTTTTGCTTCTATTGTCTTTGGGGATGATATTTCAGAGATTCATTCCACTGTTATTAAAACAGATACAGGAGTGGATGCGCAAAGCAGCATTACCCTGTGCTATCCAGGCGAAAAAATGGCTATACTCAACAGTTCCCTCCGCGTGATCTCTGACCGTCAGGGAGTTATTTACGGGACAAAGGGATACGTTATTGTTGAAAATGTAAATAATTTTGAAGCCATCCGTGTGTATGACAAGGATCGTAATCTGGTTGAAACTCACATCAGGCCGGAACAGATTTCAGGATACGAATATCAGATTCAAGCCAGTGCAGACGCCATAAGAAATGGCTGGACAGAGTGCCCGCAAATGCCTCACCAGACGACTCTGAATGTTATGAAGGTTATGGATGAATTGAGAAGGCAGTGGGGAATCAAGTATCCCTTTGAAGATTAAGAATAAAGAATTGCTATAAAATACAAAAGCTCTCCGAAGCAAAACCGGAGGGCTTTTATATTTGGAGAAGGGATTTTGCCGAAGCCATCATATGAACGTGTCGTCATCCCCATTTTTATTCAAATAACGCCACAGCGTCGTGCGGCTGATGCCCAGCTGGCGTGCGGCCGCCGCCCGGTTACCATTGTTGGCAGTAACCGTCTGCTGTACCACATCGATGATGATTTCTTCCAGCGTGTGATCGGTATTCACCGGGACAGCGGCCGGAGCGGTACTGCGGCGCAGCGAACGCTCCTTGGTCAGCAGTTCCGCCACAACACTGCTGCGTATATAGGTCGAGGTCGTCAGTGTAGCCAGCGTCTGCAGTATATGCTTGAACTGTGTATAGTTATTTGGCCAATCATATTGGCGCAGCATCTCAATGGCACGCGGTTCGAAGCCGGAAATCTGTTTGCCCAGCTCAAGGTTCAGGCTGCCGAGGTAGAGACTTGCCAGCGAGGAAATCTCATCGGAACGGCTGCGCAGTGACGGCAGATTCAGCGTCAGACAGCCTAGCTTGGTACTGAAGCGGTGCACCACATCGGGAACTGGTTCACTGTCGCGGCAGACACTGGAGAACAGCAGTCTCACCCGGCGGGCAAGGCCGGTCTCCTGAATGGCAGCCAGCAGTTCAGGAGCGCGTGCTTCAGGCAGAGATTCAAAATTCTGGAAGTAAACCGTGTTGCCGGTCGCATTCAGCGGCGAATTGTAGTGGCTGAGCAGGAAATCCCAGCTCTTATCGTTCATCATTTCGCAGTTGACCAGCACAAAGGGCTTGTTTGCCAGAGGACTGTGCAAATACAGAAACCGGGCGATCTGTTCCTTTCCTGTGCCGGGCTCCCCTTTGATCATAACCGGCTGGCGTACGGCAGCCAGCGTCTGAATTTCAGCATCCAGGGTTCCCATAGCCCCGCTGATACTGTAAAAGCTGTTCATAAACAGGTATTCACATTCCCCCTTGTTCATGGAGCGCAGCCCTGCCCAGTGGGAGTGCAGCGGAATACGCGACGGCACGCAATAGAACAAATAGTACCGCTCGGTGTCCATCAACAGCGTCTGAGCAGTGATGCTGTACAGTTGGTCGCGTTCAATGCGGTAGAATTTCAGTGAACCGCTGGCCGGCACCTCACGCAGATGTGCACGCAGCTCTTCAGACAATCCGGCGGACAGCTCGTCCGGACTGCTGTAGAATACAGTCCCGCTGGTGTCCAGCACCACCACACAGCCGTTTTGATCCTGTGTAATACTGCGCAGGAACATATTTTCCTGCCGCAGACGGCCGAACCACAAGCTGATGTCCAGCGCCTGATCGATGGCGGCGTGCAGGCTCTCGACGCCTGATGTGATCAGGAAGGCGTCCAGCTCCATCTGGCGGGCGACCCTGTGGGTGACCATGTCGCAGACAACCATGCGGTACCCGCTCTGCTTGAGCCGTTCCAGTGTGCGGGTGACCTCATCGGCGCTGTGTACCGTTAAAATGTCCAGATTACAGCCCAGTAAATCGCAGAGGGTGTGGGCCGGTTCCGTAATGTTGGGAAAGCCGACAATGGCGTACAGATTGGAATAGTTTTCAGCCAGCTTCATGGCGCGCAGCACATCGTAGACAGAAAGATGAATTTCGACCACCGGCAGGTCGGTCACCTGACGGATCAGTACCGCAGTACCGCCGCGGGAGATGATGCAGTCATAAGCGTTAGGCGGCATGCGCTTTACAATGGCAACGCCCTCATCAAGGTCGCCGGTATAAACATCCATCTGTATATTCGGGTAAGCCTGTGCCGCACGCTCCATAGCGGTGTGCATACCTTCGTATGGAGCAATCCCCAGAATGCGGGTTCGTGTTTCGACCATAGCGGGTTCCTCCGTTTATTTTTGAGACTATTATAGCAGGGGGTTACACAAAAAGCACTACATATAAGTTTCATTTTAAAACGATTTATAAATAAATTTATTCAAAACTACTGAACCGTTTAAAAGTGAAACGTATTTGCTGATTTTTTTCAATGCCAAGCCCCGCTAAATAGGGCATAATGATAGCACAGAATAAAAAAACTGCTCCGGCGGCCAACTGCCGGGCAGTAAGAACAGAGAGGGGGAAACCCATGATCCTTCTTTTGATTATTGCGGACGATTTCACCGGTGCGCTGGATACAGGGGTGCAATTTGCCGCCCGGGGAATCCGGACACGGGTGGTTGTGGAACCAGATGTGGATTTTACCGCCTGTGAGGCGGAGGTGCTGGTCGTGGATACCGAGACCCGCCATCTGCCGGCGGCCAATGCTTATGATGGGGTCTTCAGGCTGACGGAACGTGCGCTGCGTGCGGGTGTCAGTTACATTTATAAAAAGACTGATTCAGCCCTGCGCGGTAACATCGGCGCCGAGCTGGCCGCCTTGCTGAAAGCCAGCGGCTGCAGGTATCTGCCGTTTCTTCCGGCTTTCCCCCAGATGGGACGCATTACCCGCGGTGGAGTACACTATGTAGACGGTGTACCAGTGACTGAAAGCCCCTTCGGCATCGACCCATTTGATCCGGTAAAGCATTCAGTTGTAACCGATCTGATTGCCGAACAGTGCGATCTGGCAGTCAGAAGCTTCCCCGCCCTGGCAGCAGGGGACAGCGTGCCCCGGGATGAAGGTATTCTGGTATTTGATGCTGCCGATGACGGCGACCTCTATAGTACGGGCTCTCAACTGCTGGGTCAAGGGGGGCTGCATATCATGGCGGGATGTGCCGGCTTCGGCGCTGTACTGCCCGAGTTGCTGGGTATCGCTGCAGAAACGCCCCGCCCTCTGCCGGAGCTTGATCCGCGGCTGTTAGTGGTCTGCGGCAGCGTCAACCCTATCACGCTGGCTCAGCTTGACAGAGCCGAAAGCGCCGGTTTCACCCGCCTGCGCCTGACTCCGCGCCAGAAACTGGAACCTGGCTACTGGCAGAGCGGCGAGGGCAGAACAGAGCTGACCCGCATCGAGGAAATGCTGGCCGCCAGCCCTCACTGCATCATTGAGACCAACGACCGGGGCGGCAACCAGCCGACTGCAGATTATGCAGCCAGGCTTGGCATTGACCGTGAGACACTGCGTATACGTATTGCCGGCAGCCTGGGCTGTCTGGTCAATTCAATCTTCACAAGCCCTTCTCTGGGAACCCTGCTGCTGACCGGCGGTGATACTCTGCTGCAATGCATGAGCTGCATCGGCGTCAGGGAACTGGAACCGCTCTGTGAGCTGGAAAATGGCGTTGTGCTTGCCAGCTTTACTTACAACGGCTGTACCCGTCATGTCATCACCAAATCAGGCGGCTTCGGACAGGAAAGTCTGCTGACTGATCTGGCAGCGCGCATTGCACGACACTAAGTAACGCTGCTTCCACTGCAGCAACATAAGATTGGAGGAAAAAATATGGCATATCCAAAACTTCCTGGCTTGACCTGGGATGGAACCGTTTACGAAAATGAGGAAATGGGCACATGTGAAGCACTGCTTCCCACCGGCGGTTATCCCACCGCACATGCTCCCGCTATGGTGGAACTTCCTGACGGAGATCTGCTGTGCTGCTGGTTCGCCGGTACATACGAGGGCAGCGCTGACATCCACATCATCTGCTCCATTCTGCCTAAAGACGGCCCGGCATGGCTGCCTCCCGTGGACATTTCCAATGACCCGGCCCGCAGCGAGCAGAATCCTTCGCTGTTCTACGGACCTGATCATGCTGTCTGGGCAATGTACACCGCCCAGCTGGACCGCCAGGAGGGCAAAGACAATATGCAGTTCACTGCAGTCGTCCGCTGCCAGAAGAGCACCGACGGCGGCAGAACCTGGGGGCCTTATGAAACGGTTTTCCCGGAAGAAGGCACTTTCTGCCGTCAGCCTATCCAGATCCTTTCCAACGGCCGCTGGATATTCTCCAACTGGCTCTGCACCGATTCTGCCGACGGCCTTTCCGGTGATCCCACTGCGTTCCGCATTTCGGACGATGAGGGAAAAACGTGGCGTATGGTCATGATGCCTAAGAGCAACGGTCATGTCCATGCCAACATCATTGAACTGGAACCGGGGCATCTGGCAGCCTTCATGCGTAACCGTGAGGCCTACCGTATTCATCGCAGCGAATCCTTTGACTGGGGCGAGACATGGAGTGAACCGGCCCCCACACCGCTGCCTAACAACAACTCCAGCATCAGTGCCGTCAAGCTGCAAAGCGGCCGTATTGCCATTGCACACAATCCTACCTGCACACCCAATCCCCAGACCGGCAAAGCCGCATGGCCTGGCCTGCGCTGCCCCGTGGCAGTGGCCTTGTCCGAGGACGGCGGCCTGACCTTCCCCATCATCCGCTGGATGGAGCGCGGCGAGGGCTTCGTGGGTGATGAAAATAAAACCAACAACAAACAGTATGAATACCCCTACATCATGCAGAGCCGCGACGGCATGCTGCATCTGGCCTATGCCGCACGGACCCGTCAGGGCGTCAAGTACGTCCGCTTTAGCGAGCAGGACGTCCTGGGCGAGAAGCGGGAGAGTGTGGGCGTGTACAACCCCACTGCAGCCCAGAACCGCTGATCCTCTGCCGGGCTTTACCCACCGGCATACAGATACTCAACCCAAACCAAGGAGGCCTTTATTATGCTTACCACCTATAACCTGAAAATGCCCCACGCCGTCTATGGCGGTGAAAACGCCATGGAAAACATCACCGCGATTTTGAAAACCAACGGTGTCAAACGTGTGGCCATGTTTACCGATAAAGGTATCAAGGGCGCCGGTCTGTTCACTCTGCCCGAAGAGGCCGTCAAGGCGGCCGGTGCTGACTATTACGTGCTCGATGACCTGCCGGCGGAGCCCAGCTATATAGAAGTGCAGAAGCTGGTTGATCAGTTCAAGGAAAGCGGAGCTGATATGATCGTCGCCTGCGGCGGAGGCAGCGTTATGGACGCAGCCAAGCTGGCCAGCGTGCTGGTTACAGATGAGTACGGCGTTAAGGAGCTGCTCGATGAGCCGGGACGCGCCAAAAAGTGTGTGCCCATTATTCTGATACCGACCACAGCCGGCACAGGAGCCGAGGTCACGCCCAATGCCATCGTGGCTGTGCCCGAAAAAGAGCTTAAGGTCGGCATTGTCAACGAGAACATGATTGCCGATTACGTGATCCTGGATGCCCGCATGATCAAGAATCTGCCGCGTAAGATTGCTGCCGCAACCGGTGTCGATGCGCTGGCTCACTGCATCGAATGCTTCACCAGCAACAAGGCTAACCCGTTCAGCGATCTCTATGCGCTGGAAGGCCTGGACTTAATCCTCAATAACATCGAAAAAGCCTGTGACGATCCTGACGCAATGCAGGAAAAGAATTGTATGCAGATTGCAGCCTACTACGGCGGTCTGGCTATTACCGCCAGCGGTACAACTGCTGTGCATGCCCTCAGTTATCCACTGGGCGGCAAGTACCACATTGCCCACGGCATTTCCAATGCCATCCTGCTGGCACCGGTTATGCGTTTCAACGAGCCTGCCTGCCGGGACCGATTCGCCGTTGCCTATGACCGCTGCTGCCATGATGAGGTCAAGACCTGCAAGACCGCAGCCGAGAAATCCGCATGGATCATCAACCGGCTGGAACAGATTGTCAAGCACCTTGGCATTCCCGTCAGCCTCAAGGAATTCAACGTGCCGGAGAGCGACTTAGACAGTCTGGTTCAGTCCGGTATGCAGGTGCAGCGCCTGTTGGTCAACAATCCGCGCCCTGTCACGCCTGAGGATGCCCGTGCACTTTACAAACAGATTTTATAAAAGCATTTCATAAAAACAAGGAGGAATCTCATGAAAGCAATTGAATTGAAAGGTATTATCCCGCCGATTATCACACCCATGCACGAAGACGAAAGCATCAATGTGGCCGAGCTGCGCCGTCAGGTTGACCGCATGATCGAGAACGGCGTCCATGCCCTGTTCCCGTTTGGCACCAATGGCGAGGGCTACATTCTCAACGGAATGGAAAAGCAGCTTGTACTGGAAACGGTCATTGAGCAGTGCAACGGCCGTGTTCCCGTCTATGCAGGCACCGGCTGCATTTCCACCAAGGAGACGATTGAGCAGAGCAAGATGGCACAGGCTGCCGGTGCAGACGTGCTTTCCATTATCACCCCCAGCTTTGCCGCCGCCAGCCAGGATGAACTGTACACCCACTACAAGGCTGTAGCTGAAGCGGTTGATATGCCTATTGTGCTGTACAATATTCCTGCCCGTACTGGCAATGCCTTGGCTCCTGCTACCGTAGGCCGTCTGGCCGAGATTGACAACATTGTCGGCGTGAAGGATTCCAGCGGCAATTTCACCAACATTCTGGGTTACATTGACGCCGGAAAAAAGAAAACCAACGAAAAGTTTTACACCCTGTCCGGCAACGACCAGCTTATCATCTGGACTCTGCTGGCAGGCGGCACCGGCGGTATCGCAGGCTGCGCCAACGTCTACCCCCATACCATGGCCTCTATCTATGACCTCTTCATGGAGGGCAGGATCGAGGAAGCCAAGGCAGCCAACGAAAGCATTCAAAGCTTCCGCGCCTGCTTCAAGTACGGCAACCCCAACACCATTGTCAAGACCGCGACCCGCCTGTTGGGCTACGATGTGGGACCATGCCGCGCACCGTTTAATCAGGTACCGGAAGAAGGCATCAAGGCTTTGAAAAAGGTTTTGGATGAGAACAAAGCCAAGGGTATGCACTAAGAAAGAGGAGGTACGACCATGAACGAAAAGCCGATTGTCGGTATTACAATGGGCGATCCCGCCGGAAACGGGCCTGAGATCACCGTCAAGGCGCTGGCTCATGCCGACGTCTATGACCGCTGCCGCCCTATTGTGGTCGGTGACGTCAAAATGATCGAACAGGCGGCCCATTTCGTTGGCCGTCCCGATATCAAGATCCACCGCTGCGAAAAGGTAGGGGAAGCATTGTTCACGCCCGGCACCATTGACGTGCTCCATCTGGAACTGATTTCCGATGTCAAGGCATTTCCCATCGGGCAGGTCAGCATCGAGGGCGGTAACGCTGCATTCCAGTGCGTAAAAAAAGTTATCGAACTGGCGCTGGACGGTGAGGTAGACGCCACCTGCACCAACGCACTGAACAAAGAGGCCATGAACAAGGCTCTGGAATCCTGCAACGGTGAAAAGTCTGACGGATACACCCACTTTGACGGCCATACCGAAATCTATGCCGCTTACACGAATACCAAAAAATACACCATGATGCTGGCTCACCATGATTTTCGCGTTGTGCATGTTTCCACCCATGTTTCGCTGCGTGAAGCCTGTGAGCGCGTCAAAAAAGCGCGGGTTCTCGAGGTCATTGAGATTGCTGACAAGGCCTGCAAGAATATGGGCATCCAGAATCCTAAGGTTGCTGTCGCCGGTCTGAATCCCCACTGCGGTGAAAAGGGACTCTTCGGCACCGAGGAAATGGAAGAAATCAAGCCCGCCATCGAGGCCGCCAGGGCCGAAGGCATCAATGCCATGGGTCCCATTCCGCCGGACAGTGTTTTCCCCGAGGCGCTGGGCGGCTGGTATGACATCGTTGTCTGCATGTACCACGATCAGGGACACATCCCTCTCAAGACCGTTGGTTTCGTTTACGACCGCGAAAAACAGGCGTGGAAGGCCGTGGAGGGTGTTAACGTCACATTGGGTCTGCCAATCATCCGCACCAGTGTAGATCACGGCACCGGCTTTGCGCTGGCTGGAAAAGGCACCAGCAACGAATTGAGTCTTGTCAACGCTATGGATTACGCCGTTCGCATGGTGAACGGCCGCAAGGCATAATCACCCGCCAGATACTTTCAAGCGGGGCTGGTGCCCCGCTTTTTTAACATAACGAGAAAGTTCTGGCATTAGGAGCTTTGCTCCCTGAGAGTGTTTTGATTTGAAACAAAATTGTCCGGTTTTCTCAGTGATGTTTCAAAAATTAACGTATCTTTACGGATTATTTTAAAATATTTTGAACTCGTTTCTAAATTGAACATATGGGACGGCTTCTTTTCTTGCTGCCCGATACAGCATTCTGTATAATTTAGATAAGTTAATATTGTACTGGGTTGTGCAAAATGGCAAATATCTGCACACGGTACCAGCTGTTAAGAAACAAGGAGGAAAACAAAAATGACACTTCCAATGATTATTGCTCTTGCAATCACAGTATTCATGGTTATTCTGATCATGACAGACAAACTGCCTTTCGGTGCACCGCCTCTGCTTGCGTGTCTGCTTCTGGTTACCTTTGGCGTGGCAGATATTAAGACCGCTTTTGCAGGCTTCTCCAACTCCACCATAGTTATGCTTGCCTCCTTTATGGCGATCATGGCCGCCCTGCAAAAGACCAGTTTTATCGCCACTTTTAAGAACGCCATGTATAACATGGCAAGCAAGGGCGGTTTCAAGGCCTATTTGATGCTGATTTTGATTGTCATGCTGGGCTGCAGCCTGTTTGGCACCGGCTCCACAGCATACTATGTTTTGACAATTGGCCTGCTCTCCACCCTTCCCTATAATAAAAAATTGCCTCCATCCAAGGTGGTAATGACTGCCGGTTTTGCCGCCAACCATCCCTTAATTCCGTTGAATGTGGCACTTCAGTACGGTATTGTTCTGGCAGTTCTTAACAGTGCCGGCGCACTTGCCGAGGTTTCTATGGTAAAGTTTACTGTGGTTAACTTTATCCTTTCCATGGGTTTTCTGTTACGGTGCCTGCTTGCATATAAAACCCTGCCTGACCATCCGATTGCAGAGGCAACGGAGGAGGTTGCTGCACAGGGAACTACTGCTGTTACATTCCCCAAATGGAAAGAGTACACGACATATATTGTTTTTGTAGCAGCTGTTGTGGGTATGATCCTGCAGAGCTCCATCGGAGATGCCGGTTATGCCATTCCGGGCCTGTCTGTTGCTGTTCTGCTGGTTATCGGTGTCATGAACTTCAAGGAAATCCGTGATGCTATCTGTTCCCCCATTATTCTGATGTCCGCAGGCGTTATCGGCATCGCCGATGCACTGGGCAACACCGGCCTGACAAATCTTGTGGGCCAGACAGTGGCCAATATGCTGGGCACCGGCATCAATCCTTTCGTCCTGGTGTTTTCCTTCTGTATTCTTACCAGCGTGCTGGCAACCCTTACCGGTTCCACAATTGGCACTGTTTATGTTTTCGCACCTCTCGCAATTGCCACCTGCACCAACCTGGGATTAAATCCCGTTGCTGCTGCGGTTGCAATCGTCATCTCCGGCTGGTGCGGTCACTTCCTGCCAATTGACGGTATGCCTGCCATGGTTATGGGCGTTGGAAACTATAAACTTACGGAATTTTGGAAATTCACCATTCCCATGTATTTCATCCGTTTGCTCGCTTTGACAGCCGGTGCACTTATAATGTTCCCCATGTAAGTACATAGGAAGCGGGACGAAACAAACTTTGCTGGTTTCGTCCCGCTTCCGCGGTGGGCCCCCTGAACATGCAAACGTGTTCGTCCGCCTGGTCATTTGTGCAAAATAAAACAATAATTGGAATTTTAGAGAAAGAGGTATGATGATGAAAAATAAGTTTGAGCTGGAACATATCGGTATCAATACCCCAAATCCAGAGGAAGCAGAAAAGCTGGCACAGCTTCTGAGCATGATGTTTAATCTGGAACCCCGCCACGGACAGAAGTCTGAATTCAGCGGGCCCTATTTTGAATGTATGAAGGCTCCTTTTCTGGGGACAAACGGCCATATTGCCATGCGTACAGCCGATCTGACTGCCGCTGCAGAAGAATTGAAAGAAAAAGGCTTTTCTTTTAATATGGACACAGCCGCCTATACTGATGACGGCAGGTTGAAAAACGTTTATCTGGACGGCGAGTTTGGCGGTTTTGCCATTCATATTATGCAGAAATAAGGGATTTAAGTGCCCGGTCACTGGTATACTACCAGTAGCCGGGCTTTTTTCTGCATTTATTCCATTGCAGCAGAAAACCAAAAGATTTATTAAAAAATTGTCTTGACACAAGAAAAAATGTTTGTTATATTACATATAGAACAAACAATAATGATGGAAGTACATGGAACAGAAAAAGGAGGGTACTCTCATGAATATCAATAAATTTACACAAAAGTCTGTGGAAGCCGTCCAGAGATGTGAAAAGCTTGCCTATGAGTACGGAAACCAGCAGATTGAGCAGGAACACATGCTTTACAGCCTTCTGACCATAGAAGACAGCCTGATTTTAAAACTGATTACTAAAATGAACATACAAAAAGAGCAGTTTACCAATGAGGTGTCAGGTGCCATTGAAAAGCTGCCAAAGGTGAGCGGAGGCAATCTCTATATCAGCAATGATTTAAATAAAGTTTTAATCAGCGCCGAGGATGAGGCAAAGGCCATGGGAGATGAGTACGTTTCCGTAGAGCATCTGTTTCTTGCTATGCTAAAGCAGCCGTCCAGAGCCTTGAAGGAACTGTTCCGGCTTTACGGCATTACCAGGGAAAGCTTTCTGACCGCATTGTCTACGGTCAGGGGAAACCAGCGTGTGGTAAACGACAATCCGGAGGCTACCTATGACACATTAACCAAGTATGGGTACGACATGGTAGAGCGGGCCAGGGAACAGAAACTGGACCCGGTCATCGGCCGTGACAGTGAAATCCGGAATGTGGTCCGGATTCTTTCCAGAAAGACGAAAAACAATCCGGTTCTCATCGGTGAGCCTGGAGTGGGAAAGACAGCCGTAGTAGAAGGTCTGGCCCAGCGTATTGTCCGGGGCGATGTACCAGAGGGATTAAAGGATAAAAAGCTTTTTGCTCTTGATATGGGTGCACTGCTGGCAGGCGCCAAGTACCGGGGCGAATTTGAAGAGCGTTTGAAAGCGGTCCTCGATGAAGTGAAGAAAAGCGACGGCCAGATTGTCCTGTTTATCGATGAGCTTCACACCATTGTAGGAGCCGGTAAGACAGAAGGGTCCATGGACGCAGGAAATATGTTAAAGCCCATGCTGGCAAGAGGCGAGCTTCACTGTATTGGTGCCACCACACTTGATGAGTACCGACAGTACATTGAAAAGGATCAGGCTTTAGAGCGGCGGTTCCAGCCGGTTATGGTAGATGAACCTTCTGTAGAGGACACCATTTCTATATTAAGGGGTCTGAAAGAGCGGTATGAGGTTTACCATGGAGTGAAAATCACGGATTCCGCCTTAGTGTCGGCGGCTGTCCTGTCTGACCGCTACATCAGCGAGCGTTTTCTGCCGGATAAGGCCATTGACCTGGTGGATGAGGCCTGCGCCATGATTAAAACAGAGTTGGATTCCATGCCTGCGGAGCTGGATGAAATGTCCAGGCGGATTATGCAGATGGAAATTGAGGAAGCTGCCTTAAAGAAGGAAACGGACCGTTTAAGCCAGGACCGTCTTGCAGAGCTTCAAAAAGAACTGGCAGAGCTTCATGATGAATTCGCCTCCCAAAAAGCCCAGTGGGAAAATGAAAAGGCTTCTGTAGACCGCTTATCTTCTCTGAGGGAAGAAATCGAAGCCATGAACCGGGAAATCCAGGCGGCCCAGCAAAAATATGACTTAAACCGTGCCGCAGAGCTGCAATACGGAAAGCTCCCACAGCTTCAAAAGGAACTGGCAGCGGAAGAGGAACGGATTAAGAACCAGGATTTAAGTCTGGTTCACGAAAGTGTGACAGAAGAAGAGATTTCCAGAATCGTGTCCAAATGGACCGGTATCCCTGTTACCAGACTGACAGAAGGGGAAAGAAATAAGACCCTTCACCTGGATGGAGAGCTTCATAAACGGGTTATCGGCCAGGATGAGGCGGTGCAGAAGGTGACGGAAGCCATCATCCGCTCCAAGGCAGGAATCAAGGACCCGACAAAGCCTATTGGCTCCTTCCTGTTTTTAGGGCCTACGGGTGTGGGAAAGACAGAGCTTGCCAAGGCTCTTGCGGAAAGCCTCTTTGATGATGAGAACAACATTGTCAGAATCGATATGAGCGAATATATGGAAAAGCATTCTGTGTCAAGGCTCATCGGAGCGCCTCCAGGATATGTAGGCTACGATGAGGGTGGCCAGTTGACGGAAGCTGTCAGGAGAAAGCCCTATTCCGTAGTGCTCTTTGATGAGGTGGAAAAGGCACATCCCGATGTGTTTAATGTACTGCTCCAGGTTCTTGACGACGGACGTATTACGGATTCCTCGGGAAAAACCGTTGACTTTAAAAATACGATCATCATTATGACCTCCAACATCGGCTCCCAATATCTGCTGACAGGCATTGATGAGGCAGGAAACATCAGGGAAGATGCAGAGGCAATGGTTATGAATGACTTAAGAAACCATTTCCGTCCGGAATTCCTAAACCGTCTTGATGAAATGATCCTGTTCAAGCCCCTTGACAAGGAAAACATTGCAGGAATTATTGATCTGCTCCTTGCAGACTTGAATAAACGGGTTGGAGACCGGGAGCTGAGGATTGAGCTGACCGATCAGGCTAAGGAATTTGTGGTGGAACGGGGCTATGATCCGGTTTACGGCGCCCGGCCACTGAAGCGTTATTTGCAAAAGCATGTGGAAACGCTGGCAGCCAGAATCATCTTAGGAGATGAAGTGCGGGCCGGAAATGTGATCGTTGTTGACGTATCGGAAGACGGTCAGAGGCTGATCGCTTATCTGGAATAAACAAAAGAAAATAAATGGATATGAAGGGGCCGTTACAAAAACAATGTCAATAAGTTTTAACCTATTGACATTGTTTTTGAGACACCCTCTTTTAATTTTAATATGGTATTAAATCCCCATATCTTCCTTTACACATTTAAAGCATTCTACTGCAAAATCCAAATCCTCTTTTGTATGGGCGGCGGATATCTGGGTACGGATTCTGGCCCGGTCTTTTGGCACTACAGGATAGCAGAAGCCGATGACATACACGCCCCGTTCCAGCATCCTTGCCGCAAATTCCACGGCCGTCTTTGCATCATACAGCATAATCGCCACAATCGGATGATCACTCTCTATAATATCAAATCCCACCTCTTTTATCTTCTCCCTGAAATAACGGGTATTTTCATGAACCCGGTCCCTGTACTCTGTGCTCCGCTCAAGGATTTCCAAGGTCTTTATGGCCCCTCCGGCAATTGCAGGAGCTACGGTATTGGAAAACAGATAGGGTCTGCTCTTTTGACGGAGCAAATCCACGATTTCCTGCTTGGCGCTGGTATATCCGCCGCTGGCTCCACCCAGTGCCTTGCCCAGAGTGCCGGTGATAATATCCACCCGGTCCATGACGCCGCAGTGCTCCGGTGTACCTTTACCAAGCTTTCCCATAAATCCTACCGCATGGCTGTCATCCACCATCACCAGCGCATCATACTTGTCAGCCAGATTGCAGATTGCTTCCAAATCAGCCACAATACCGTCCATGGAAAATACACCGTCCGTGGCAATCAGACGTATCCTGGCATCCTGGGAATCCTTTAAGCACTGTTCCAGCTCCTCCATATTATTATTGGCATAACGGAAACGCTTTGCCCTGCATAAACGCACACCATCGATGATGCTGGCATGATTCAAGGCATCGCTGATTACCGCATCTTCTTCTGTCAGCAGTGTTTCAAACAGGCCTCCGTTGGCATCGAAGCAGGAGGAGTATAAAATCGTATCATCCATCCCCAGGAAAGAAGAAATTTTTGATTCCAGTTCCTTGTGTATCCCCTGGGTTCCGCAGATGAAACGCACGGAAGACAAACCATAACCCCATGTATCATAAGTAGCTTTGGCCGCCTCTATAATCTCCTGGTTGTCAGAAAGTCCAAGATAATTGTTGGCACACATATTGATGACATTTTCTGTCTTCGTAGTATTGATTCTGCTCCGCTGAGGCGTTGTAATAATGCGCTCTTCCTTGTAAGTTCCATCACCTTTGGCCTGCTCCACCACTTCTTTAAAGTAGTTTAACGCTTTTTTCATAACATCACTCCTCCTATCGCTTATTTTCCATGTTCGGCCCAATAATCTTTATTGTCAACTCGTTTTTTCATTACTCTGTCAGATTTTCGTCCAGTCCAAAACTACCTTTCCGCACTGCCCGCTGTTCATTACGTCAAAGCCCTTCTGAAACTCCCGGAAATCGAATTTGTGTGTGATAATCTTCTCTATCTCAAGACCGCTGTTCAGCATGGCCATCATCTTGTACCAGGTTTCAAACATTTCCCTTCCGTAAATTCCCTTGATCTGCAGACAGTTAAGCACAATCTTATTCCATGGCACCACAGTATCGCTTCCCTGAAGCCCCAGCACCGCAATCTTGCCGCCGTTGTACATGTGGTCGATCATGGAAGTAAATGCCTGACCGTTGCCGGACATCTCAAGCCCGATATCAAAGCCCTCCTCAATATGAAGCTCCCGCATCTTATCATCTAAGCTCTCTCTGGATACATTGACCGTGTGGACATTGCATATTTCCCTGGCCAGATTCAGCCGGTAATCATTGACGTCTGTAATCACCACATGTTTGGCTCCCACATGACGGCAAATCGCCGCAGCCATAATGCCGATAGGACCGGCTCCTGTGATCAGCACATCCTCACCCACCAGATTATAGGATAAAGCTGTATGCACCGCATTGCCCAGAGGATCAAAGGAGGAGCATAATTCCTCAGGAATTCCCGGCTCACAGATAATGACATTGGTCTGTGGAATCACCAGATACTGTGCGTATGCTCCATCACGGTTTACCCCTACGCCTACAGTGTTTTTACAGAGATGACGTTTTCCCGCTTTGCAGTTGCGGCAATGGCCGCATACGATATGGCCCTCTCCCGATACGATATCGCCGATTTTAAATTCTTTCACCAGGCTGCCGGTCTCCACGATTTCACCGACGAATTCGTGTCCGATGGTCATGGGCGGTTTTATGGTTTCCTGGGACCACTTATCCCAGTTATAGATATGCAGATCCGTACCGCAGATTGATGTGTAGTGAATCTTGATCTTCACATCATTTTCTCCTGTCATGGGAATAGGGACTTCTCTGAGTGCCAGACCTCTCCCCGCCTGTTCCTTTACAATTGCATACATCATGTTTTCTTTCATTGTAACCTCCACCTTTCACATTATTTTATATGTCTTTGTGAGACGTAAAATGTCTTTGAGTAAAAGACATTCCCCCTTTATCGTCCCTCTCTCAAAGACATAATATCATGAATGGCTTTAGATTACAATCTTTTTTCTTGTGATTTATACCAGAAAATTTAGCGTGAAACAGTAAAAAGCATAGTAATTGAACAAGAGGCTTTTGTGAGAAATTTCTCATAGAAGGAAGCTTCTCATACCTGCCAAAGAATATCCCTGTTAATGGTTTGGTAAAACAGCTCCCGTATTTCTTCCCCATCCCGGGTCTGTCCCAGAATCCACATCAGTTTAGTCACTGTGGCCTCCAGGGTCATATCATAGGCTTCCAAAAGTCCTAGTTCTTTTTTTATGGAGTGTCCTACCTCATAGACGGACATATTGCTTCCTTCATTGGTTACCTGAGTAGCCATGACCACAATTTTTCCATGGGAAATCCATGCTTCAACAGCCTTATAAAAATCCCCGGTGTCATAGGAGGGCAGGCCGCCTACTCCGAAGGATTCTATAATGACCGCGTCATAATGCTCCGCCAGATAATCCAGAACATTTGACCCCATAGAAGGAATCAGCTTCATCAAAGCCACACGCGGATTTAAGGTCTTGAAAAATTTCACCTGTCTGGGGCAGGACGCTTTATCATCTAAGTAAAACACCACTTGTCCATCCTGAACTGTGGCAATATAAGGGAAGTTGATGCTGGAAAAAGCGTTGTAGCTTTTACTTCTCTCTTTTTTACCCCGTGTGCCTGCAATGACCTTGCCGTCAAATACAATGGTAACCCCATGGGCTTTTTCCTGGCTTGCAAACCGGAGGCTGTCTGATAAATTGGTGCGGGCATCAGTATTTTCCATATCAATGGGCCTTTGGGCTCCGGTGATCACGATGGGCTTTTCCGAATTCTGAATCAGGTAGGAAAGAGCCGAAGCCGTGTAAGCCATGGTATCGGTGCCGTGGCAGATGACAAAGCCGTCGTAATCGTTATAATGGGTTTCAATGGCTTCTGCCATAGCAAGCCAGTGGTTTGGCTGCATATTGGTGCTGTCTATATTCAATATCTGCAGGCTGTCTGCCTGGCAGAAACTTGCCGCTTCCGGGACATAGGAAAGGATTTCATCTGAGGTGAGAAGGGGCTTTAAACCTTGATCGCTTCTTTTACAGGCGATGGTGCCTCCTGTTCCAAGCATTAATATTTTTTTCATCTGTGATATTACCTCCTGAGGGACATTAATATATGATTGTAGCACTGTTTCTTTTATCCGTACAGGGGAATCATACAATTATTGCCAAAAAAGAGAGAGATTTAAGAAGTTAAATTCTGGCTTTAAAAGATTCACAAGGGGCAAATTTTGTGATAGAATAATTTTGTTACCGGAATAGGAGAATCAAAAAATGTCTAATATACCAAAAGACCCCGTAATATTACTGAGTTACATTAACACTCAGTTAAGAGACTATTACCCCTCTCTGGAAGAATGCTGCTTAAGCCTTGGAATTGAGGCTGGGGAATTGTCCCATGCCCTGGCAGCTATTGATTATTATTATAACAGAGAGAGAAATCAGTTCATATGAAAACCTTAGAGGGGCGTCGCTGAAGCGGTGGCCTTTTTGCAATAGGACCCGTAAACCTACCGCCAGGACAGGAGGAATTTATGATAGAGACAATTTGGAGACAGACGGCAGATATGTGGAACTGGTCCATCGATCATTTGATTTACATTAATCTGGTTCTTTCTGTTATTATTGTGTTTTTTCAGCGGCGCGATCCCAAGACGGTCTGGACCTGGCTGCTGGCCCTTTATTTCGTTCCCGTATTCGGGATTCTCATTTATCTGCTCTTTGGGCAGGATATGCGAAAGGATAAGCTGTTCCGGGTGAAGGAAGTGGAAGACCGGATGCGCTATTCCATAAAAAGTCAGGAGGAATTTTTAAAACAGAATGACATCAGGCTCATGTCCTCCTTATCCCGCGATTATGAGGATCTGGTGGTCTATAACTTAGAGACCTCAGGATCAGTGCTGACGGTTGACAACAGCATTGAGATATTTACCGATGGAGAAGAAAAGTTCAAAGATTTGCGGACAGAGCTTTCCAAGGCGGTTCATTTCATTCATATGCAGTATTATATCATCAAGGATGACGAGGTATTTGACTCCATCATCCCTGTTTTAATTGAGCGGGCCAAAGCCGGAGTTGAAGTGCGCATCCTCTGCGACGGTATGGGCGGACGTTTTATGGCAAAGGAAAAATGGAGAAGACTGAAGGAAAACGGCGTAAAGGTGGGAATATTCTTTCCTCCCATTCTGGGCAGGCTTCAGCTCCGGGTCAATTACCGCAACCACAGAAAGATCGTGGTCATTGACAACCAGATCGGATATGTGGGCGGCTTTAATATTGGCCGGGAATACATTTCCAAGGACCCTAAATTCGGCTATTGGCGGGATACTCATTTAAAGATACAGGGAGGCTCGGTGCTGAGTCTGCAGATCCGGTTTGCCCTGGACTGGAATTATGCCACTGGGGAAAACCTGTTTAAAAATATGAAGTATTTCTGCGAAGAAGAGGATGGAAGCTGTCTGGAATGCTATGGGATTGATGAAACCTGGGAGGTGGAGAAACGGCTCGGTATCCAGATTATTGCCAGCGGCCCTGATGCCAGAAGCCGCCAGATCCGGGACAATTACATCCGGCTCTTTGCCAAGGCAAGGGACCATATTTACATCCAGACCCCTTACTTTGTACCTGATGATGCAGTGCTGTCCACCTTAAAGATCGCGGCCCGTTCCGGTGTGGATGTAAGGCTTATGATTCCCTGCAAGCCGGACCACCCCTTTGTCTACTGGGCCACCTATTCCTATGTGGGAGATCTGCTGTTTGCAGGAGCCAGATGCTATACTTATGAAAACGGATTCCTTCATTCTAAGGGTGTTATGACCGATGGAAAAGTCAGCTCCTACGGCACAGCCAACATGGACATCCGAAGCTTTGAACTGAATTTTGAGGTAAATGCAGTAATCTACGACGAGGAGACTACCAAAAAGCTGGAGCAGCTGTTTTTGGAGGACTTAAAGTCGTGCAAGGAGATCACTCCTGAGATCTACGGAGAGCGGAGCCTCTTAATCCGTCTTAAGGAACAGGGAAGCAGACTGCTGTCTCCTCTCTTATAGAATTCTTTTACAAAGTAACATAATATCTCCATAACCGGCGCATAATGAAGGTTATGAAGACATTAACACAAAACTTAAAACAACTGCCTCTTGATTTCTGCAAATGCGGGATCACAGGCTGGTGCCTGGAGGTTATTTTTACCTCCACCGACTCCATCCTGCGCCAGGACTGGCGGCTGATGGGCCATACTTCCCTTCTCATGTTTCCAATTTACGGCTGCGGAGCCCTCTTAGGTCCCATTGGAAATCTCATTGACCAATGGGTCACTCCCGGCCCAGGACTGGCGATAAAACGGGCGGATACGGCTATCCGTCATGGGTTTCTCTACATGGTCCTGATCTTTGTGGCCGAATACTTTGCGGGAACCCTGCTGAGAGGACAAGGGATGTGCCCCTGGGATTATTCGGGACGCAGCACCAACATCGACGGGCTGATCCGTCTGGACTTTGCACCTTTATGGTTTGCCACAGGACTGTTGTTTGAACAAATTACAAAAAAGAAAGGCAGGTAGTATTGTAATTACAGATTTCATTCTATATAATAGATAGGATGGAGGACTAGACTAATGATACGTTTTATTCTTGTAGCAACAACAGTAATAGGTTTTTTAGTGCTCAGCATTCCTCTTATGTTAGTGGAATGGCTGATAGGAAGAAAAGACCGGCGCCTGCGGGATATGCAGAGTCTGAAAGTAGTTCAGGCATTGTTCCGGCTGTGTCTCTGGCTTTCCGGAGTAAAGCTCACGGTAAAAGGGCGGGAGAACATTCCGTCGGACAGTGCCGTTTTATATGTAGGAAACCACAGAAGCTATTTTGATATTCTGGTGGGATATGTGACGGTTCCCGGCCTTACGGGCTTTGTGGCAAAAAAGGAAATGGAACAAATTCCTCTCCTTTCCAATTGGATGCAGTATGTAAACTGTCTGTTTTTGGACAGGCATAATATAAAAGAAGGCTTGAAGACCATTCTGGAAGGCATTGATCAGGTGAAAAAAGGGATATCCGTCTGGATTTTCCCGGAAGGAACCCGCAATGAACAGGAAGACCTTCTGGATCTTCTTCCTTTTAAGGAAGGCAGCTTAAAGATTGCTGAAAAAGGAGGATGTCCGGTGGTGCCTGTGGCGATTACGGGAACAGCCGATATTTTTGAAAAGCACTTACCCTTTATCAGACCTTCTCATGTGACCATTGAATTCGGCAGGCCCTTTCTCATTAAGGAACTGGCGCCTGAACATAAGAAGTTTCCGGGGGCCTATGTGGGAGAGCAGATCAAGGCTCTGCTGAGAGAGGAACTGGTTTCCCAGGGAAAGCTTCCCCTGGAAGAGACTTATATACAAACAGATAAGACAAAGGAATACAAAAACCTATGAAAACATTAGATTTGCAGGAAATAAGAGAAAAGCTTGACCGGATTGACCGGGAAATCGTGTCCCTGTTTGAAGAACGTATGAAGGTGGTAGGCGATGTGGCTGAATTCAAGATCACCACAGGCAAGCAGGTTTATGACGGGGAAAGGGAACAGCAAAAGATTGAAGACGTGACCGGAATGGTGGAAGATTCGTTCCGCAAGCAGGCAGTCAGGGAGCTGTTCACCCAGATGATGACCATCAGCCGCCGCCAGCAGTACAGGCTTTTGGCAGAACACGGCCTCACTGTGAAAAATGATTTCCAGCCGGTAAAAAGCCTGCCTATGGATCAGGTGCGGGTGGTATATCAGGGAGTAGAAGGGGCGTATACCCATGAAGCTGCCCTCCAGTATTTTGGAGCAGCTGGGGAAATATACCACGTCCAGTCCTGGGAGGACGTCATGAAGGCAGTGGCAGAGGGAGAAGCCGATTACGGAGTGCTTCCTATTGAAAATTCCTCGGCAGGAGCCGTCATAGACAATTATGACCTTTTGATCAAATATCAGAATTATATTGTGGCTGAGACTTTTCTCACTGTAAACCACGCTCTGCTGGGCCTTCCGGGAGCGTCAACCGAGAATATTGAGACTGTATTTTCCCATCCCCAGGCGCTGATGCAGTGTTCCCAATACTTAAATGCAAACAGGCAGTGGAAGCAGATCAGTTTGGAAAATACGGCTGTAGCCGCCAAAAAGGTGGTTGAGGAAGGGGATTTATCCCAAGCAGCAGTTGCCAGCGAGATCGCAGGAAGGATTTACGGCCTGAAGGTCTTAAAATCTTCCATTAACCACAATAAGAACAATACCACCCGGTTTATCATTCTGTCCAGGAATCCGGTATACCGAGAGGATGCGCAAAAGGTCAGCATAAGCTTTGAGCTGCCTCATAAAAGCGGTACCTTGTACAACATGCTGAGCAATTTCATTTATAACGGGGTTAACATGAGGATGATCGAATCCAGGCCCATACCGGGAAGAAACTGGGAATACCGTTTCTTCGTGGATATTGAAGGAAATTTAAGCGACTGCGCCGTTCAGAATGCTTTAAAGGGCATATCGGAAGAAGGCCTTAACATGAGGGTACTGGGAAATTATTAAGAATACTTCAGGGTCCGGCTTAAGGGTTAAGCCGGGCCTGAATTTTATACAAGGGAGAGATAGCATGAAGTCTCAGGAATTGATTTTATACAGAAATATGAAACACAAGGAATTATTTGACAAGGTAGCCGGCCTTTTAACCCTGGAGCAGACAGAAGCAGCCCCAACCCTGCGGGCCTGTGCCGGGGAGCTGATTGAACTGGCGTCCTATTACGGCTTTGAGGGCAATTTATGGCATTGCTTTCTGGCGCTGTGTCTGGCAGGCGATGAGAACGCCTACAGTACCTCCTGCGAGATAACAGGAGCTTCCCGAGGCACCTTAAATGAACTGGCAGCCCATGATTTCCGGATTATGAAGGAGCTGTTTGACTATGATATCTGCGCTCTGGACAATCTGGATCAGGGACCGGGAATCTGGTCCGCCTTATCCTGCTATCAGGCGTCAAATGGCGGCAGCAAGGTCTATAACAAGCACGTCCGGGATCAGATACTGGCCCTGGCTTCCTCTCTGGAAAAGGCCGCTGACGAAAAGGAATTTGCAGCAGAGGTGACGGAGTTTTACCGCAGGCTGGGCGTGGGAAAGTTCGGCTTAAACAAGGCCTTCCGCATCGAAGAAGAAGGGCATGAGCCCCGCATCCTGCCCATTCCCAACATCGAAGACACCCACCTGGACGATATCATCGGATACCGCCTTCAAAAGCAGAAGCTGATTGAAAATACGGAAGCCTTTTTAAATGGACAGCCGGCCAATAATGTCCTCCTGTTCGGAGACAGCGGAACAGGAAAGTCCTCCAGCATCAAGGCTGTTCTCAACGAGTACTATGACAGAGGCTTAAGGATCATTGAGGTCTATAAGCATCAGTTTAAGTCTTTATCAAAGATTCAGGAGCAGATCAAGGACAGGAAATATAAATTTATTATCTATATGGATGACTTATCTTTTGAGGATTCTGAGCTGGAATACAAATATTTAAAGGCAATCATCGAAGGGGGACTGGGCATCAAACCGGGCAATGTGCTGATTTATGCCACCTCCAACCGCCGCCACCTCATACGGGAGAAATTCAGCGACAAGAGAGAACTGGATGATGATTTACATAATAATGACACAGTCCAGGAAAAGCTTTCTCTTGTAGCCCGTTTTGGTGTGACTATTTATTACGGCTCTCCCGACAGGGCCGAGTTCAGGGAAATTGTAAGAGGACTTGCAGAGCGTTATGACCTGAACATTCCTTTAGAAGAGCTGTATGCAAAGGCCAATATATGGGAGCTGCACCACGGGGGATTATCAGGCAGAACGGCCAGCCAGTTTATCACCCATCTCCTGGGAAAAGAAGCTGAAAAAAACGGGTAAAATTTTACAGGGAATTGACACAAAGGCTGGAAAGATGTGGTAAAATAATAAAAAATCTGCCCCCACTGGGTACAAAGGAGGACAATTATGGCCATAAAACTATTTGCAGCCATTGATGTGGGATCTTTGGAGGTGGAGCTTGGAATTTATGAGGTTTCCGTCAAATACGGAATCAGGAAAGTGGACCACTTACGTCATGTCATTGCCCTTGGAAGAGATACCTATAATAATGGAAAGATCAGCTACCGTCTGGTGGATGAGCTGTGCGGTGTTATCAAAGAGTTTTCTGAAATCATGAAAGCCTACGGAGTGGAAACCTGCCGGGCTTATGCCACCAGCGCCCTGAGAGAAGCGAAGAATAACCAGATCATACTGGACCAGATACGGGTCAGGACAGGAATTGAAGTCCAGATCATGAGCAACTCAGAGCTGCGTTTTATCAGCTATAAGGCCATTGCTTCAAAAGCAGTAGAATTTAACCGGATTATAGAAAAAGGAACCGCCATTGTGGATGCAGGATTCGGAAGCATGCAGATGTCCCTGTTTGATAAGGATGCCCTGGTCTCCACCCAGAATCTGATGCTTGGAGTGCTGAGAGTCAAGGAACTTCTTGGAACCGTTCAGGCTGACCTTCGGATGCAAAAGGCTCTGATTGAGGAAATGGTGGACAATGAGCTGCATACCTTCCGAAAGCTGTATCTGAAAGACAGGGAAATCAAAAATCTCATTGGAATCGGGGAAAGCCTTCTCTATCTTTCCCAGGCCACCCACGGAGGGATGCCTGCGGAAAAGATCACAGCAGAGGAATTCGTTAAATTCTACAGCACCATAGAAACCCTGCCCTTAGACCAGCTGGAAGACCGGTTTGACCTCAATGCTGAATACGCTTCCCTTCTCCTTCCCACTGCCATCATCTTTAAGCGGATACTGGAGCTGACGGGAGCGGAGGTGTTCTGGATTCCGGAAGTCCGTCTCTGTGACAGCATGGCAGCCGAATATGCGGAGGAGATCAAGGCAGTGAAGTTCGGCCATGACTTTTCCCAGGATATTCTGGCGGCTTCCCGGAACATGGCAAAGCGCTATAAATGCCATGGAGGTCATACAGCCATAATGGAAAAGCATGTTCTTGAAATCTTTGACGCCATGAAAAAGTATCACGGCATGGGAAAGAGAGAACGGCTTCTTCTCCAGATTGCCGCCCTTCTTCACGGCTGCGGCAAATTTGTCAGCATGAAGGAACCAAGCGAATCAGCTTATCACATCGTCATGTCAACGGAGATTATCGGCTTATCCCACATGGAGCGGGAACTGGTTGCCAATGTGGTCCGGTACAATGACTCAGAATTTGACTACACCAGGCTCAATTTAAACAAGGGAATTCTCCACGGTACCAGAAACACCATATCCCGTGAGGGAATCACCATTCTGACGGCAAAGCTGACCGCCATATTGCGGCTGGCCGATGCCATGGACAGAAGCTACAAAGGAAAGCTTTCAGACTGCCGGATCAGCGTCAAGGAAGGACAGCTTGTGGTGACTGCGCCCTATGAAGGAGACATGACCCTGGAAATTGTGTCATTTGAGCAGAAGGCAGATTTTTTTGAAGAAATATTTGGAATCAGACCGGTGCTGAGGCAAAAAAGGAGGTTATCCTGATGGCAGATATCAATGAACGATTTTACAATCCTGAAAATTATGTAAACCGGGAACTGAGCTGGCTGGAATTTAACTGGCGGGTTCTTGGCGAAGCCAGGGATAAGACCATTCCCCTTTTTGAACGCCTGAAATTTTTGAGCATCACTGCCTCCAATTTAGATGAATTCTATATGGTCCGGGTGGCTTCCTTAAAGGACCTGGTTCATGCAAAATACACGAAGCCCGACATTGCAGGCTTAAAGCCGTCTGAACAGCTGGAGCGGATCGGTGAGCGGACTCATGAGCTTACATCTCTTCAGTATTCCACCTATAACCGGTCCCTGATTCCTGCCCTTAAGCAGAACGGCTTAAAAGTAGTCTCATATCACGAGGACTTAAATGAAGAGGAGGCAGCCTATGCAGACCGGTATTTCCAGCAGAACGTATACCCGGTGTTGACTCCTATGGCTGTGGATTCCTCCAGGCCCTTTCCTCTCATCCGCAACAAGTCCTTAAACATTGCGGCTCTCCTCCAAAAAAAGAGCGGAGAAGAGGAACTGGAATTTGCCATGGTCCAGGTGCCCAGCGTTCTGTCCAGAATCGTGGAGCTGCCCCGAGGGGATGACGGGGAACGGGCCGTCATTTTGCTGGAGCAGATCATAGAACGGAATATTGGAAGCCTGTTTTTAAATTATAATGTAGTTACCGCCCATCCCTTCCGCATTATGAGAAATGCGGATCTGACCATTGACGAAGAGGAAGCGGTGGACCTTTTGGAGGAAATCCAGAAGCAGTTGAAAAAACGCCAGTGGGGAGAAGCCATCCGTCTGGAAATAGAGGAAAAGATGGATAAGCAGCTCTTAAAGATATTAAAGAAAGAACTGCGCATCAGCCCCGGCGATATTTTTGAGATTCCGGGGCCTTTGGACCTGACCTTCCTTATGAAGATGTACGGAATGAAGGGCTTTGACCACTTAAAGGAGGCGCCCCACATCCCCCAGCCGGTCTGTGCCCTGATGAATGATGAGGACATCTTTTCCAATATCCGGAACGGGGACATTCTGCTCCATCATCCTTACGAAACCTTTGATCCGGTGGTGAATTTTGTCCGGTCGGCAGCCGGGGATCCGGAAGTCCTTGCCATCAAGCAGACCCTTTACCGGGTCAGCGGAAATTCTCCCATCATTGCTGCTTTGGCAGAGGCCGCTGACAACGGAAAGCAGGTGTCGGTTCTGGTGGAATTAAAAGCGCGGTTTGATGAAGAAAACAACATCAACTGGGCAAAACAGCTGGAAAAGGCAGGCTGTCACGTCATTTATGGCCTGCTGGGCTTAAAAACCCACAGCAAGATCACCTTGGTGGTGCGCAGGGAAGAAGACGGCATCCGCCGCTACGTCCACCTTGGAACCGGAAATTACAACGATTCCACAGCAAAGCTTTATACAGACCTGGGACTTATGACCTGCAATCCCCTCATCGGAGAAGATGCCACCGCAGTGTTTAACATGCTGTCCGGTTATTCCGAGCCCCTTCACTGGAATAAGCTGGTGGTAGCCCCTATCTGGCTGCGGGCCAGATTTTTAAAGATGATCCGCAGGGAAGCTAAAAATGCCCTGGCCGGAAAGCCTGCGGGCATTATGGCAAAGATGAACTCCCTGTGCGACAAGGAGATCATAGCAGCCCTTTACGAAGCCTCCTGCGCAGGAGTGAATATTCAACTGCTGGTTCGGGGCATATGCAGCTTAAAGGCCGGTATACCGGGCCTCAGCGAGAACATAGCCGTTCATTCCATTGTTGGAAATTTCCTGGAGCATGCCCGTATCTTTTATTTTAAAAATGACGGAGCACCGGAGCTTTACATGGGAAGCGCTGACTGGATGCCTAGAAACTTAGATAAGCGGGTGGAAATCATGTTTCCGGTGGAAGATGAGGAACTGAAGGAACGGGTCAGGGAAATTCTGGAGATTCAGTTGGAAGACAATGTCAAAGCCCACATCCTGCAGCCTGACGGAACCTATGAAAAGCCGGATAAAAGAGGCAAGGCCCTGGTCAACAGCCAGGAATATTTCTGCCGGGAAGCCGTTTCCATGGTAAAGAAGGAGCTGGGCCGCTTAGACCCCCTAAGCAACCGGGTATTCTACCCCATAGAGGCAGCACCAACCTCCTAAAATATAGATTTTTTGTAAGAAAATAGTAAGGCAAAGATACTTTTCTTGTGGTAAAATGGATAAGAGTCTAGGCGGTGCAGAAATATTTGCATGGTTTGTGCGTGGGAGCTTTGCTCACTAAGCACAAATAATGCGGATATTTCTATAGGGCGGAACGCCCGTCATGAATAATTTGGCAACGCCAAATTATGAATGCACCGCCGAACCTCATACACAAAACGACAAGGGAGGTATTTTTTTCATGTCCGAAACAATAAACATACTGGTCGTGGATGATGAAAAAGAAATTGCAGACCTGGTAGAAATCTACTTAGTCAGCGACGGATATAAAGTACATAAAGCCAACAACGCCCAAGAGGGCCTGGAGATCCTGGAGAAAAACCCCATCCACTTAGTCCTTCTGGACATCATGATGCCCGGCATGGATGGATTACAAATGTGCAAAAAGATACGTGAAACCAACAACATCCCCATTATCATGCTCAGCGCCAAATCCACAGACTTAGACAAAATTTTAGGCCTGGGAACCGGAGCCGACGATTACGTAACAAAGCCCTTCAACCCACTGGAACTGACAGCAAGGGTAAAATCCCAGCTCCGCCGCTACACCCAGTTAAACCCCAACAGCGCGTCCAATGAGATGGCAAAGAACGAAATCTCCATCAGAGGCCTGACCATTAACAAAGACAATCACAAAGTAACGGTTTACAACGAAGAAATCAAACTGACCCCCATTGAGTTTGACATCCTCTACCTCTTAGCCTCCAACCCGGGCAGGGTTTTCAGCACAGACGAAATTTTCGAAAAGGTCTGGAATGAAAAGGTATATGAGGCCAACAACACCGTTATGGTACATATCAGACGTCTGCGGGGCAAGATGAAGGAAGATACCAGACAGAACAAAATCATCACCACTGTGTGGGGGGTAGGTTACAAAATTGAAAAGTGATATGAACCGCCGTTTCCACACCCGTGTCATTGCCAACATTTTTTACAGTGCAGTCGTCACGGTTCTGATCGAAATATTTCTGGTCACCAATGTTTCTCTCATCGCTTCCTATATGAGAAATACCCAGAGGGACAATGCGTTTTTAGAGATGCTCACCTCCTTTGATGTGGTGGTCATCTTGATTTACGTCCTTCTGGGCATCGGCGTGTTCACCGTCACATTTCTCATTCTTCAGGAAAAGTCCATGAAATACATAGCAAGGATTTCCAATGCCATGCAGAGCATTTCCGAAGGGGATTTAAATGTTACTGTGGACATTGAGGGAGATGATGAGTTCTCCGTCATGGCTGCCAGTTTAAACAAGATGGTAGGCGACTTAAAAGAGCTGATGGATAAAGAACGAGAGGCGGAGAGGACGAAAAATGAGCTGATCACCAACATAGCCCATGATTTAAGGACTCCCCTTACCTCCATCATCGGCTATCTGGAGCTTTTATCCGGAGACAGCAACTTAGATATTGAGATGCGAAAAAAGTACACCGGCATTGCCTATGTGAAGACAAAGAGGCTGGAAAAGCTGATTGAAGACCTCTTCGGCTTTACCAAGCTGAACTACGGAAAGATTTCCATGAACGTGTCCAGGGTGGATGTGGTAAAGCTTCTGAGCCAGCTTTTAGAGGAATTTTACCCCAGCTTTGTGGATAAGAACTTATCTTATGAGCTTCAGAGCAATGTTCCGGTTCAGGTCATCACAGCCGACGGCAATTTACTGGCCCGCCTGTTTGACAATCTGATCAACAATGCCATCAAGTACGGAGCGGACGGAAAGCGGATTCTGGTGAGGATTCACGGAGGCGATGAGCTGGTGACTTTTCAGGTCATCAATTACGGCTATGTGATTCCGGAAGAGGAGCTTCCTCTGATATTCAATAAATTCTACCGGGTGGAGCAGTCCCGTTCCACCAATACAGGCGGAACAGGGCTGGGGCTTGCCATTGCCAAAAACATTGTGGATATGCACGGCGGAACCATTGATGTGACCAGTGACTTATCCGGAACTGTTTTTACGGTAAAGCTGCAGGTCAATTTTGATGTGAACAAAGAGAACTTTGGAAAGATAGGGTGACAGAGGATGAGATTCAGACAGATATCCCTGGTCTGGGCCGCGGTCCTGACTCTCACGGGCAGTGCAGTGCTGCCTGCTTATGGGATGACAGGGCCTTATGAAACAGAGACAGGGAATTCCTATACAGAACAGTACCAGGGAGAAGGCAGCTCCCCGGTCTCCATGGAGGTTTCCTACGGCTATGAGGAAAATGCCAAAAGCGGGCGCTACGTGCCTGTGAGTGTGACCTTAAACAGCCAGTCAGAGGTGTCCTTTGAGGGAACGCTGCGGATTACGGCAATGGAATCGGATTATGATATTTACGAATATGATTATCCCGTTTCTTTAGACCCCTCCGGTTCCTTAGAGGAATCCTTGGACATTCCCGTAGGCAGGGCGGATGTTCTCTATGTAAAGCTTTTGGACCCCCAGGGAAGGGAACTTCTTCGCAAGCGCTTAAAAATGAATGTGAGTCTGGATACGGCAGAGCTGTTTGTGGGAGTTCTTTCCGACAATCCCCAGGAGCTTGATTACATGGAGGGGGTTGGAGTCAATTACAGCTCAGTCCGCATTAAGACCTTTGAGATGGGCACAGAAAAGATGCCGGATAATGCCATCGGGCTGGATCTTTTGGATGTGCTGGTCATTACAGACTATGACACCAAAAATCTGTCGGGGGATCAGGTTTCCGCCGTCTGGGAATGGGTGAAGGCAGGAGGAACCCTGCTCATCGGAACCGGCGCGAGAGCCGATGATACCCTTTACGCCTTCCGTTCCTCTCTTTTGGAAGAACCTTACGCTCCGCCTGCTGAAAAAGCGGTGGACATGGGAGTGGAATATGCGGTCAATGGCCCCGGAGATTCCTTTATGAATCTGGTATGCACCAATGTGACCTTAAGCGGAGGAACGGAAGTGCTGTCCAATGACCAGTTTCCCGTTCTCACCTCTGTAGTAAAAGGAAAGGGCAGCGTAGGGGTGGCTGCTTATGACTTTATCGATATCGCCGAATTCTGCCGGGTTCAGCGTTCTTACGTGGATAAGCTTTTTACCGCCTTTTTGGGAGAGAACCGGTTAAATAATCTTTCCTCCTACCTCTATAGCGGCAATTCCAGCCAGTACTGGTCGGTCCAGAACATCCTCAACACCGGAGATACGGAAAAGCTGCCCAATCTGTCCCTTTATGCAGTGGTAATCCTGGGCTATCTGGTGATCGCAGGACCTGGTCTTTACCTCTTTTTAAAGAGACGGGAGCAGAGAACTCTTTACCGGATGGCAGTGGTGGGAGTTTCCCTGACATTTACTGCAGTGGTGTATTTAATGGGAGGTAAAACCCGGTTTAAGGATACCTTTTTCAATTACGCCACCATTTTGGATACGACAGAGGACTATGTGGATGAGTATACCTCCATCAACATAAGAACTCCTTATAATAAGGCTTACACCATTTCCTTAGATCCTTCCTATGATCTTTTACCTATCACCAGAAGCAATACCTACGAAGGAACTCCGGTGCCTAAGTTTACGGGAAATGAAGATTACAAGGTCAGGGTCTTTTATGGAGAGGCTGAGACAAAGATTTCAGTCCAGAATGCCTCTGCCTTTGATCCCAAGTACTACTCCTTAAGAAAACGGACGCCTAACACAGACAAAAAGGGGCTGGCCGGGGATATTACCTTATTTGAGGGCAAGGTGTACGGCACCGTAACCAATGAATACCCGTTTCCGGTGGAAAGGGTGGGAATCCTCATGTACGGAAAACTGGTGGCCATCGATGTCCTGGAGCCTGGAGAGACCATGGAATTAGACGGATTTCCTGCTGTCAATTATCCCATTAACAACCCGTTTCTGGTATCTGCCAGGGTGACGGGAAGCTATCAGTATCCCAAGGCGGATATTGAAGATCCTGCCTACATGCTGGCTCTTTCCAGAACCAATATACTGAGCTTTTATCTGGACCGTTTCTCTTCTTTTTACAATCAGGAGGCCAGGGTTGTGGCATTTGGCAGGGATAAGACGGAAAACCGTTTTCTTGCCAGAGGGGATTACGAAACCTACGGCATGTCCATGTTTACCTCTACCATTGACGTGAAAACCACAATGAATGGGAAGGTTTCCCGCTCTGCTCTTATGAAGCCTCCAACAGCGGTAAACGGGCAGTATTATGCGGATTCCAACGCCATTTACGGAATTGATCCGGTGTCTTTGGAGTATTCTCTTGGAAATGATTTAGAGGTGGAGGAGTTGTTCTTTGAAAATCCTTCTGAGGAATTTTTAAACAGTGAAGGCCTGTATTTTACCAATGTTTTTAAAGGAAGCATTCATTTCTATAACCACGACACCGGAAACTACGATGTAATGAACCCGGATAAAAAGGTTTACCATGGAAGAGAACTGACCCCATATCTGTCTCCGGGCAACACGCTGACAGTCAAATACGTCTGCGACAGCACGTCGGAAAACAACTGGTATGTAACTCTGCCCATGCTGAGTGTCACAGGAAGGGATAAATAATGCTGGAAATTAAAGATTTAAGAAAAAGCTTTGGCAAATTCCACGCCTTAAACGGCCTGGATATTCATATTTCCCAGGGTGCCCTCTACGGCTTTGTAGGGCCCAACGGGGCAGGGAAGACTACTACCATCAAGATCATGACAGGACTTCTGGTTGCAGACGGAGGAAAGGTGATTATTGACGGGACAGATGTGTCCGGCGGTTCCCATGAATTAAAGCTTAAAATCGGCTATGTGCCGGATTTCTTCGGAGTTTATGACAATTTAAAGGTTTATGAATACATGGAGTTTTTCGCCTCCTGCTACGGGATCAGCGGCTTAAAGGCCAGAACCAGGTATATGACTCTTTTGGAGCAGGTGGGGCTGGAAGACAAGGTTAATTTTTATGTGGACAGTCTTTCCAGAGGCATGAAGCAGCGCCTCTGTCTGGCAAGAGCTCTCATCCACGATCCCCTTCTTCTGGTTTTAGATGAACCGGCTTCCGGCTTAGACCCAAGAACCAGGTTTGAATTCAAGGAGATTTTAAAGGAACTGCGGGAGCAGGGAAAAACCATTTTTATCAGCTCCCACGTTTTGTCTGAGCTGTCTGAGATGTGTACGGATATCGGAATCATTGACCAGGGAAAGATGGTTTTAAGCGGAAGTATGGACGCCATTCTGCGCCGGGTCAACGCTTCCAATCCTCTGATCATTTCCATTCTGGGAAATAAAGAACGGGCTCTGACCATTTTAAAGAGCAGGCCCTGTGTCCAGACCATTGCGGTGAAGGAAGGAGATATCCGGGTAAACTTTATCGGTGATGATCAGGAGGAAGCCCTTCTCCTGCAAAGTCTGGTGGATGCAGAGGTGCCTGTACATGGATTTTACAGGGAGCCTGGAAGTCTGGAATCTCTGTTCATGCAGATTACGGATCACGATAAAGAAAAGGCGGTGCTTGTTCATGAAAATGAATCCGGTTTATAAACGGGAAACAACGGTCAGCGCCAGAAGCTTCCGCCTGGCCCTGATCCTCATGCTTTTTAACGCAGTTCTGGCTCTGGTAGTCATGCTCAATATGTACTCGGTTTTAGAGCGGGTAAAGCTGACTGCTGAGATCCAGTATTCTTCTTTTACCAATTTATATGTATTTGTGGCAGTGGTGGAATTCGTCATGCTGATGTTTATTATGCCTGCCCTGACCGCGGGTAGCATCAGCGGGGAACGGGAGCGCCAGACTCTGGACCTTCTCCTTACCACGGTTATGAAGCCCTGGGAGATCATCTGGGGAAAGCTGACCTCTTCCTTTGCTACCATGTTTTTGCTCATCCTATCCAGCTTTCCCCTGTTGGCCGTGTCCTTCGTATACGGAGGGGTGATGTATTATGACGTGTTCCTTCTGCTTTTATGCTATTTGGCGGTGGCTCTTTTGTGCGGAAGCATGGGAATCTGTTTTTCCTCTCTGTTCAAGCGGTCCACCATTGCGACAGTGGTCAGCTATGGAGTGCTGATCATCATTGCAGCAGGCACCTATGCGGTCAATGTGTTCGCTTTGTCCATAGCCAGAATGAACATGACCAATACCTATGCCTTATCTGCCAGCGGAATGGCCGATCAGGCCAATACCGGCGGCTTTTTGTATCTGCTTCTCATCAATCCTGTGGCAACCTTTTATGTGATGATAAACAGGCAGACGGGAGATAACCAGGTGCTGAAAAGCTTGAACAACGTATTTGGGCCCCATCCGGAAAGCTTTGTGTTAGACAATTGGGTGGTGCTCAGCATCTTCATCCAGCTTCTGCTGGCCGCTATCTTCCTTTTTGCCGCAATAAGGGCCATCAGTCCGGGAAAGGGAATACGGAAAATAAAATAACAAGGGAGATTTTTATGCTTACAATCGGCTGTCATCTGTCTTCATCAAAAGGCTATCTGGCCATGGGCAAAGAGGCAGTGAAAATCGATGCCAATACATTTCAGTTTTTTACCAGAAACCCCAGAGGAACCAAGGCCAAGGCTATGAATCCGGAGGATGTGAAACGCTATCTGGAATTTGCCAAGGACCATGGAATCAGCCGGATTCTGGCCCATGCCCCCTATACCTTAAATGGCTGCTCTGCCGATGAACACTTAAGAGAACTGGCTGCGGAGACCATGAGAGATGATTTAGAGCGCATGGAATACACGCCCGGAAACTGCTATAATTTCCACCCCGGAAGCCATGTGGGTCAGGGAGCTGAGACGGGAATCCGCTATATTGCGGATATGCTGAACCAGGTTCTGACACCGGAGCTTCATACCACAGTGCTGCTGGAAACCATGTCGGGAAAGGGCAGTGAGGTGGGACGGGAGTTTGAGGAGCTGAGAGAAATTCTTGACCGTGTGGAAAGAAGTGACCAGATGGGAGTCTGTTTAGATACCTGCCATGTGTGGGATGGTGGATATGATATTGCCGGGGATTTGGACGGCGTATTGAACCGGTTTGACCGGGTGATCGGCCTTTCCCGGTTAAAGGCCATTCATTTAAATGACAGCCAGAACCCCTTGGGAGCCCACAAGGACCGCCATGCAAAAATCGGGGAAGGCTGTATTGGTTTTGAAGCATTAAAGCGGGTGGTGTCTCATCCCGCATTAAAAGACCTTCCCTTTTATCTGGAAACTCCCAATGAACTGGACGGATATGCCAGGGAGATTGCCATGATGAGGGAAGGCTTATAGAAAGTACTATTATATTTTGTTATCCGCGCCTGTTCCGTGTGAAAAGGCGCGGAAGCTTTTTTCTTTAATCAAATCTTCTAAAATTCTCATAGCCTCCTGCTCATCTGCAAGTTTTACCATGGGCCATTGGATATCATCTTCCTGGCATATGACGGTAATTTCCCATTGCCTGTATTCCCTGCAGGCAAAGGAAATTTCCTCTGTGCCTGTTTTTCCGCCATTTAAAGGCTTTAATGCAATGGATTGAGACGGGGAAAGAGAGTCAAGGGCCGCCCTGGCCTCCTCGTATGTAAAGTTAGAGGTTGGAATTCCATCGGGCTTTACCAGCGCAAAGGCCGCGTCAGGTGGAAGCGCCATCATCTGCGGATTATCAAGGGCGTCCATGAGAAAGGCTGTATAAGCGAATACATTGCCTGTTACAATGTTGGACAGGGTCTTTTTAAGATATTCTTCCACGCTGTCCCGGTCTTCTCTGCGGGTTAAGATGGCTGGAAAGACATTTTTGTCATCATCGACGCAGCATAAGCTGTAATCATTTTTGCCGTTATCCAGGGAAAACATTCCTTTGATGCGGGATAAGCGCATGGCTGCCGGACCGAGAATCCATTCTCTTCCAATGAAAACTCCTTCAAAGGAATGGAATCCCCGCTCCATATCTGTATCAATGGACTTTAGGGCATCAGAAAAGCTTTCGTGAGTTTTGGCCTGCTGAACTATGGAAGATCCCAAAAGCGTGTGTTTGGGAATCATCTGCCATGCGTATTTTCCTGCCTGAAACAGAAAAATTGCTCCTAAAATGAGAAAGATGACAGCAACGAAAATGGGAAGCCATTTTTGTATAACAGGATATTTTTTCGAAAGAGGCAGCAGCAGGTTTATGAGCCTGATCAGACCGTGATCCCCTGTAACAGTGGATTTGGCACCTCCTGTTATGGTGGTGATTCCGGAAGGGATAAAGACAGCTGCCAGCAAAAGGCGGCGCCAGAGAAGGAAAAACGCCTGCCTTTTTTGGTTGTTTAATAAGGTTGTTGCCAGGAACATGAATACACCTCTGTCATCGTATTATTTGATGCGCTTCCAGCGCTTAAGCAGACCTGCCTGCTTATAATGCTTCATTTTTTCAATGGCTTCCGGCCAGCCGGCTTCTGCCACGATGCTGAAATAATATCCGGCGTTATGTTCTTTTACAGGCACACCCAAACCGTTTTCATAAGCATCTCCTAAATCCCAGAAAAGCTGCAGCACGTCTTCTTTCCAGTCGAACTGGGATTCTTCCGTCATATCCTGGTCTTCTCCCTTTCCGGGGAAGTTATAATCGAGAGCACTGTATAACAGGTCTGTTCCCTCATCTTCGTCCTTTTTTACGCCAAGGCCGTAGAGCAGGCAATGCCCCTTCCACATCTTTGCCAGTTCACTGACGGGATTTTTTTCATCTTCAACCTCATCTTCATTTCCTGCCGCCTGACAGAACCAGTGATATGCCTGGGATTCATCCTTTGGAACAAACTTACCCCATAAATTCAGTTTCCCCAGGCGGAGCTGGCAGGTCTGTATTCCCTGTTTTGCCCCCATTTCATAGGCGGCCAGGGCTTTTTCCGGGTTTGCCTCTATGCCCAGCCCATGCTCATACTGAAAGCCCATATCGAACCGGGCCTTGATATCCCCGGCTTCTGCCAGCCGTTCATACCAGCGAAAGGCCTCTTCATACCGTTCCTCATCGAAAAGCTGTTCTGCAAGCAGCCACTGCCATATGGGATCGCCCTTTTCAGACGCAAAATTCATGGCTTCTTCCAGTTTCTTTTCCTCTCCCAAATAGCTGTATAAGTCAGATAAGTTGACGAGAGCAAGAGTTACACCGTTTTTCAGCGCCTTTTCCAGCCAAAGCAGAGCTCCGGGAATCCGTTCTTCCAAAGCCTTATCCTGATCCTGAAACTGTTCTGTCAGCAAATACCCGCCCCAGAAGTAATACAGTCCCATGATGTACTGGCAGAAGGCATGGCCGCCCTCCGCCTTTTCCCGAACCTCTTTGGCTGCCTGTATGCACGCCTCCTGCCCGGCACTCTTTAAGGCCTTTTTTACCAGCCTTTTAAACTGAAGCATGGTCAGAAGGCCGCAGGCACTGCCAAGCTCCTGGCTTTTTTGAAGAAGTTCAAAGGCGGTGTCCATGTCTTCTTCCAGCCCATTGACGCCAAAATAAGTGCGGGCCAGAAAACAGCATGCATTCCCGTCACCTTCCTTTGCAGCCTCCAAAAGCAGCCGTTTGCCCTTCCGGGCCTTTTCTTCATCAAACTGCATCCATACAAGGCGTATGCCTTCTTCCACATTGCTTGAAAAATACTCACTCATGTAAATGCCCTCCCATTGATAAAAAATTATCTATCTTAAGTTATATCGTCTTTGAAGAAAGAAAAATAAAGCTGTTTCAAAAAATCCTTCCGGAGGACAGTATAGTCAAGGGCTTTATTATATAGTATAATAAAGAAAAATAAAATTGATTGAGGAGGAAACAACAACATGGGAATTATTAAAGCGATTACCAGTGCCGTAGGCGGTTCACTGGCCGACCAGTGGCTGGAAGTCATAGAGGCAGGCAATATGGGAGATCAGACCGTATTTACCAGCGGGGTGAAGATTCGCAAAGGGTCCAATGTAAAGGGAACGGATAATACTGTATCAGATGGTTCTGTCATCCACGTTTATCCCAATCAGTTCATGATTTTGGTGGATGGAGGAAGGGTAATCGATTATACAGGAGAGCCGGGATATTTTACGGTGAAAAATTCCTCTATGCCTTCTCTTTTTAACGGACAGTTTGAAGAGGCTTTAAGGGAATCCTTTGACCGCATACGCTACGGCGGACAGACTCCCACATCTCAGAAAGTGTATTTTATCAATCTACAGGAAATCAAGGGAATCAAGTTCGGAACCCCCAATCCTATTAACTATTTTGACCAGTTCTACAATGCAGAACTGTTTTTGAGGGCTCATGGAACGTATTCCATCAAGGTGACTGACCCGCTTTTATTTTATGGGGAAGTGATTCCGAAAAATGCTTCCAAGGTGGAAGTGGATGATATCAATGCCCAGTATTTGTCTGAATTCCTGGAAGCCCTTCAGTCTTCCGTGAATCAGATGTCCGCTGACGGCATAAGGATTTCCCACGTGTCTTCCAAGGGAAGAGAGCTGGGACAGTATATGTCCAATGTCCTGGATGAGCAGTGGAAGACGGGAAGGGGAATGGAGATCCAGTCTGTAGGAATTGCCAGCATTTCCTACGATGACGAGTCCAAACAACTGATTAATATGAGGAATCAGGGAGCCATGCTGGGTGACCCCGGTGTCAGGGAAGGCTATGTACAGGGCGCTATTGCCAGAGGTTTGGAGGCCGCAGGAAGCAATACCGGCGGTTCTATGGCAGGATTTATGGGAATGAATATGGGGATGAATACAGGCGGCGGATTTATGGGAGCAGCTTCAAGCGCCAACCAGCAGCAGATGCAGAGAAATCAGGCAGGACAGATGAATTCCCAGCCAGGGGCTGCACAAGGGAATACAGGAGGCCCAGGAGAAGGCGCCTGGACCTGCGGCTGCGGAAACGTGAATAAGGGAAAGTTCTGTTCGGAATGCGGAAATCCCAAGCCTTCCGACACCTGGACCTGTCAATGCGGAGCTGAAAACAAGGGGAAATTCTGTGCTGAATGCGGAAAGCCGAGAGTATGAGTGATGTCTTAACTTTTAAATGTTCAAACTGCGGAGGCCCTCTCAAGTTTGATCCGGAAAAACAGAAGTATGCCTGTGAATACTGTCTGTCCCAATTCACCCAGGAACAGGTGGCTGCAGGGGAGGAGGCGCCCAGGGCAGAAAAGGCAGAAAAAGGGGGCGGCGAGCCATTCCTTTACAACTGTTCAAGCTGCGGTGCGGAAATCGTTACAGACGGCACCACTGCGGCCACTTTCTGCTACTACTGCCACAATCCGGTGATTTTGTCGGGCAGGCTTTCGGGAGAATACAATCCGGATTATGTGGTTCCCTTTGCCATTGAAAAGGAAAAGGCAGTGGATATCTTCCGCCTGTGGATGAAAAAGAAACGGTTTGTGCCAAAGGCTTTTTACAGCGAGGACCAGATTGAAAAGATTTCCGGCGTCTATTTTCCCTATATGCTCTATAGCTGCCGGGCGGAAGGGCGTTTAAACGCCAGTGGGGACCGGGTGCGGGTATGGGTCAGCGGGAATCACCGGTATACAGAGACTCAGACCTTTGAAGTGAAGAGGGAAGGCTCCATGCCAGTGAAGTTTGTACCCAGAAATGCCTTGAAAAAAGCAAACCGGGAGCTGGTAGAAGGCGTATTGCCTTATGAAACGGAGAAGATGAAGAACTTTTCCATGGCATACCTTTCCGGCTTTCTGGCAGAGCGCAGGGATATGGGAGAGCAGGAGTTTGGAGATGAGGTAAAGGCAGAGGTGCGGTCCTTTGCCCAGGATTCCCTGAGAAACAGCATCACTTCCTATGACTCCCTAAGGGTTGAAAGCAGTGATATACGCTTAAAGGATGAGGCCTGGGAGTACGCTCTTTTGCCGGTCTGGGCCCTTACTTACCGGGATGAGGGCAGGGATGAGATGTATTACTTCACCATAAACGGACAGACCGGAAAGGTCTGCGGAAAGCTTCCGGTGGATAAATTCAAACTGTCCCTTCTCTTTGCGGAAATATTTGTTCCCATATTGATTGTCTTGCTGATTGTGGGGTATCTGATATGATGAAGATAAAACGGTTGTGTGCGGGCTTTTGGCCGGGAACCGCTTTTCTGGCTGTGTTTTTTCTGCTTCTGTCAGTTTTCTGCTGGAACATACAGTCCTTTGCCGGAAATCAGAAGCCGGGAAACAGCTCCGGAGAGAAACGGGTATTTGACGGGGCGGGATTGTTTTCCGGAGAAGAAAGGTCAGTCTTGGAGACCCGGATACAGGCCATGATGAAAGAGATGAATATGGATGTGGTTCTTGTGACCACTGATGATGCAGGCGGGAAGTCCGCAGAGCAGTATGCGGAGGACTTTTACATTGACGGCCTGTTCGGAGTGGGAAAGGACTACAACGGTGTGTTATTTCTCATGGATATGGATAACAGGGAGATATACATTCTTCCGGTAGGAGCGATGAACCGGTTTTTGACGGATAAGCGCTGGAATGCTATTTTGGATGATGCTTATGATAAGATTGCAAATCAGGAATATGGAGCCTGTGCCGAAAGCTTTCTGGACGGTGTTGCCAAGTATTATAAGGCTGGAATTCCCGGAGGACAGTATAATTATGACAGGGATACTGGGAAAATAAGTGTTTACCGCAGCATCAGATGGTATGAAGCCGGTCTGGCTGTTCTTGTGGCCCTGTTTGCAGCAGGGGTTACCTGCAGCGGCGTGGTCCGCCAGTATTCCATGAAAAAGGAGAGGGGCAGGGCCAGAAGTTCTCTCATGGCCTACCGTGCCAGCTCTCAGTTCCAGTATCATAACAATGTGGACCATCTGCTTAACAAGAGGGTGACCCATGTTCCCATTCCCAGAAACAACGGCGGCGGAGGCCGGGGAGGCGGAGGTTTTTCCTCAGGCGGACGGAGCACGACCCATTCTTCCTCAGGAAGGACCATGGGAGGCGGAGGCCGGAAGTTTTAATTTATATGTGAACTTGAAAAAAAGAGGAGAATACGATTATGATAATTACGCAGGCAACCATGGATGATGTTGAGGGAATTCTTTCTTTACTCAAAGCAAACCACATCAGCTATATCAGCGAAGAGGATAAACCAGACGGTTTTGTAACAACTAATTTTACAGGAGCACAGCTTGAGGCACTGATCCTTAAGGAGCGCGGTGTCACCATTGCAAAGGAGGAGGGAAAGGTTCTTTCTTTTGCAATGGCAGCTTCCTGGGATTTTTGGGAAGAGTGGCCGTTTTTTGCCAACATGATTGAAAAACTGCCTGAATTTTCATTTGAGGGCCAGGGATTGACCAGGGAAAATTCTTATCAGTACGGGCCGGTCTGCGTTGATAAATCTGTCAGAGGAACAGGGGTGTTTGAGCAGGTGTTTTACGCTTCATTAGCCAGTATGAGAGAACGGTATCCCATTATGGCTACATTTGTTAACCACATTAACCAGCGCTCCTATGCGGCACATACAAAAAAGGTTCCCCTGTCTACATTGGGAAGCTTTCCGTTCAATCAAAATAACTATTATCTGATGGCTTGTTCAACAGCACTGACCCAAAAGAACGTGTGACCGGCAAGGGCTGAACAGTCAGGCCAAGATTCTCAATGACCTGACTGGAAACTTTATTCTTCTTCGCCGGGAGGACTGATATGATTTATAAGAAAACAGGAACTGGATGGTGGATGGAAAGAGAGTTCTCCGTCACAATACAGTCATAGGCCAGAATATGAACCCCTGCCTTAGCGGCAGCCTGAAGCGCATCTCCGAATTGGGGGTGCGTTTTTATATTAGGAGTAAAAGCTTCCATTTCCTTCATCTGAATGACAAATAATATGTAAGCTTCATATCCTTCCTTGTGTGCGTGTACCAGCTCAGCCATGTGCTTGATACCCCGCTCCGTAGGCGCATCGGGAAACATGGCAAGTCCGTTTTCTTCCAGGGTGACTCCCTTTACTTCCATAAATGCGGGAACCCGTTCCGGCTCCCGGCCTTCTTCTCCTGGAAATGTAAGCTGAAAGGCCAGATCAAACCGGGACTGGTCATAGGTGACTTCCCGGCGGAGGCATTCCAAAGCGGGACTTCCTGATATCTCCCTGCCCGACCCGGAATGAAAGGGCAGAGTCATATTTCCCTCCATGGACTTCAGCCATTCATAGGCTGCCTGGTTTGGGGCCTGGGAATCCATGTTGATGAGAAGCGGCCCCTGTCCATGTTCCCGTTCTTTCCATACGCCGATCAGAGAGTATTCTGTTTTTCTTCCAAGTACTCTGGCTTCCGGATGAAACTGAACCAGTACTGTGACTCCCGGAATGAGAAGTTCCCGGCACCGTCCCGTATTTTTTACGTGGCATACAACCGTTTCTTCTCTGCCTTCTTCTGATGTAATTCGCACATGGGCGATAAAACGATTAGGACGGCTTAAAAAGGTTCCTTTTAGCATGTTCTGGTATTTCATGATTTTTATAATCCTTTCTGAAATGTCTTATATCTATTTTATCTCTCTCCCTCAAAAGCGGGGCCTATTGGGTTGAATTCTTATTTCCGATGTTTTCTAAGGACTGGCCAACCTGGTCCTGGAGAGAAGCATATTTGCTGACAGCAATGACCTGGGCAGGATAGATTCCGCTGTGCCCCGAAGCATAGTAGCTGACCAGAGCGGCAATTACATAATAAGGCATTGCATTGGTGCCGAATAATTCAATTCCAAGCATGACGGTGGTGATGGGGGCATTGGCGGCACAGCCAAATACGGCGATATAGCCCAAGGCGGCCAGAAGGGAAGGTTCTACATGAGAAGCCTGTCCGATCAATCCCCCTAAAGAGGCTCCGATGTCAAACAGCGGGGTTGCTTCTCCGCCCTGAAATCCTGCACCCAGGGATAAGACTGTCATAATGAATTTTAAGACAGGGTCAAACAGATTGACATTTCCGTCAAATCCGGCACCTATCATCCAGGTGCTCAATCCATCGTATTTAATTCCCTGAAAGGCAAACATGGCAGCCAATACAATCAGGCTTCCTGCTGCTGCCCGCAAAACGGGCCCTTTGATTTTCCCTGCGTACAATTGCTTTAATTTGTGTACGGATTTTGCAAAAAGCCTACCTGCAAAGCCAAATGCGCAGGAAGCAATTATCACAATGGCAATGATATAAGGGCTTAAAGACGGAATTGCTTTTATTTTATATACAGAATGAGAAATTCCCAAAACCTGAGTCATATAATTGGCCGTAAAAGAAGCCAGGAAACAGGGAAATATAGCTTCATAGCTCAATTTTCCCACGAAGCACATTTCCATACCAAAGAAGGCTCCTGCTAAGGGAGTGCCGAATACGGAACCGAACCCGGCGCTGATTCCGGACATAACAAGAATTATATGACTTTTTTTATCCAGCTTAAAGCGTTTGCTTAAGCTGTTGGCAAAGGTTCCCCCAATCTGCACCGCAGTACCTTCCCGGCCGACAGATGCCCCGGTGAGGTGGGACAGGGCCGTAAACAAAAAGGTCAGTACAGCCATGCGGAAAGGAACTTCAGCCTGTTTGTGCACGCTGTCGATAATTAAATTGTTTCCCCTCTGAGAGTTCTTTCCAAACTTGTGGTATACGGCCGCTGTCAGAACTCCGGCAGCAGGGAGAAATGCGATAAAAATAAGGTGGTGTTCCCTTGTATAGGTCATCAGCTCCAGCAGCTTTAAAAATCCGGCTGAGGCCGTACCCATGAAAACGCCCAAGGCTATTGTCAGAAACAGAAATATGGATAAATTTTTAAATTTGGTCATAGTTAAAATCTCCTTCTTAAAATTTCCAAAATAAAAAAGCCGACACCTTCTCTACGATTTTGTAGAAGTCATCAGCTTTCCTTGCATTTCGGCCCAAGCCATGGGAGAACTTCATTCCCATCTATATATGAGAAATCATAAATGATTTTTACAGGAAAGTCAAGGATCAGTTTGTCCGCGGTCAGCAGAAAACAGCCCTTTTTTTAAATGAAATGTCCTTGATATAAAAACATATGTGCGCTGTATGAAAACTTTTTCCTCTTTTTTCTTGCGCCATCTGATAAAGTGTGCTACAATTCTGGCAAGGTTTTTGACCATTGAATAATAAGAGAGGAATCATATACCATGGAAATATCCTATCAGAGTACAAGGGGAGGAGAGGCTGGAGTAAGGGCTTCCCAGGCAATTTTAAAGGGTTTGGCAGAGGATGGGGGACTGTTTATGCCGACCTTTATTCCAAAGCTTGACAAGTCCCTAAAAGAGCTTTCAGAGATGACATATCAGGAAACAGCCTATGAGGTTATGAAGCTGTTTCTTACGGATTACACAGAAGAAGAGTTGAAAAGCTGCATTGAACGGGCTTATGACAGCAAGTTTGATACAGAGGAGATTACACCCTTATCAAAGGCGGAAGGTTCCTATTATTTAGAGCTGTACCATGGAAACACCATTGCATTTAAAGATATGGCTCTTTCTATTCTCCCCCACCTGATGACAACGGCAGCAAAGAAAAATCAGGTAAAGAACAAAATTGTCATTCTGACCGCCACCTCAGGAGATACGGGAAAGGCCGCTATGGCAGGATTTGCCGATGTGGAGGGAACGGAGATCATCGTATTTTATCCCAAGGATGGAGTGAGCCGTGTTCAGGAGCTTCAGATGGTGACCCAGAAGGGAGATAACACCCATGTGGCAGCTATTTACGGAAACTTTGACGATGCCCAGACAGGGGTGAAAAAGATTTTTGGAGATAAGGAATTTGCCAAAAAGCTGGATGAAAAAGGCTATCAGCTGTCTTCTGCCAACTCCATCAACATTGGAAGACTTGTGCCTCAGGTAGTTTACTACGTCTATGCCTATGCAAAACTTCTTGAAAATGGGGAAATTTCCGAAGGAGAAGAGATCAACGTCACTGTTCCCACCGGAAATTTCGGCAACATCCTGGCTGCATACCTGGCAAAGCAGATGGGACTTCCTATTAAGAACCTGATCTGCGCTTCTAATGATAATAAAGTCCTTTATGACTTCTTCCAGACAGGTGTCTATGACAGGAACAGAGACTTCATCCTCACCAGTTCTCCTTCTATGGATATCCTGATTTCCAGTAACTTAGAGCGTCTGATATACTTAAGCGCCGGTTCCGACGGAAAGGCCAATGCAGAGCTTATGAAGTCACTGGGCGAAAAGGGCAGCTATGAGATAACCGGTGAAATGAAGAAATTCATGGCAGATTTTAAGGGGGGCTACAGCTCCGAAGAATCCACCAAGGCTGTGATTAAAAAGCTCTTTGAGGATACAGGATATTTAATTGACACTCATACAGGAGTGGCTGCAGCCGTATACGAGCAGTACAAAGCAGAGACAAAGGATGAGACGAAGAATGTCATCGCCTCCACTGCCAGTCCCTATAAGTTCTCCAGAAATGTTCTGGAAGCCATTGAAGGGAAGAAGGAAACCTGCGATGAATTCCAGGTCATCGACCGTTTAGCAGGAATCTGCGGAGTTCCCATTCCCCAGGCAGTAGAAGAAATCCGCACAGCTCCTGTATGTCACAATACAGAATGCCATGCGGATCAGATGAAGGAAACAGTTGAAAATTTCCTGGGAAAAATTTCTTAGGTTAACCGATGTTCCGGTGGGCGTAGCGGCACCATTTTCCATTTAAGACCCTGGTGACGAAGAAGATGGCCCGTACCAGCCAGTCAATGGTCATAGCAATCCAGATTCCCATAAGGCCAAGGCCTGCGTAAAGGCTTAAGACGTAAGCCAGCACAATCCGGCAGATCCACATGGAACAGACGGAAACCGTCATGGTGAAGCGGACGTCATTGGCGGCCCTTAAGCCGTTAGCCAGGCAGAAGGCCAGGGGATGAATCAGCATACAGCAGATGCTGTGGTAAAGCATCAGTTTTACCGCTAGAGAACTGGTTTCCCCGGACAGACGGAATACGCCGCTGATGGGTTTTAACAGCGGGATAAGGATAAGGTTTAAAACAAATATCCAGATATATGCTGTTTTCAGCATTTTCCCCATATAGCGGCGGGCCTGCTTCAGCTCTCTGGCACCGACACACTGACCGACCACTGTGACCATGGCAATTCCGATGGCACTGGCCGGTATGGTTTCCATGTTGGCGACAGTGCTGGCAACGGCATTTGCGGCAATGGCTGTGGTACCGAAGCTGGCAGTTAAGCTGGAGAGAAGCAGCTTTCCAAGCTGGAAGATGCTGTTTTCCAGACCGTTTGGTATGCCGATGTAAAGGATGCGGTGAAGCATGGTCTTATCCGGGCGAAAGGTAAATTCCACCGGGACAAAGCTGCGGCTGCGCAGGAGATACAGTATGGTCACTGCCGACATGATTCTGGAAATCAAAGTGGAAAGTCCGGCACCTGCCACACTCATATTGAATCCATAAATAAACAGCGCATTTCCGCCGATATTCAGGATATTGGCAACCAGGGAGACCTGCATGGGTACCTTCGAGTTTCCCCTGGACCGGAAAAGTGCTGCCGCACTGTTATAAAAAGCCAGGAAGGGATAGGAAAGAGACGAAAGGTAAAAGTAAATTTTCGCATTTTTCATAACTTCCGGGTCAATGGCTCCGTATATCAATCTTAAAATGGACGAATTAAAAAGAAGGGTCACTGTCATGAGAACGATGGAGAGACTGCCAATGGCCAGAAAAAGCTGTCCGGAAGCCTTGGCAACGTTGGCTTCATCTTTTCTGCCGATGTATTGGGCTGTGACCACAGAGCCTCCGGCCGCCATAGCTGCGAACAGACCGATCAGCAGCAGGCTGAAGGTATCCACCAGGGATATTCCTGATACAGCCGCTTCTCCGTTGGAGGCGACCATAACGGTATCCGCCATTCCCATAAACACGGCCAGAACCTGCTCGATGACCAGAGGGAAAATCAACTGTTGAAGCTGTTTTCCCGAAAACAGTTCCGGTTTTTCTTTTCTTACTTTGTCGCTCATAAAAATATCTCCTGTTATGTATTTAAAGCTTCTGTCATTTCATTATAGTACAAAGTTCGGATGAAAGCAAAATGTAACTTTGTTATAAATTAAACAATGTGGAAAAAATTATTCTTTCCAAATGGGACAAAATGGTATATAATGAAAGAATGTAAGATAAGTAAGATAAATAAAGCAAATGGAGGTTTGTGATATGTTAGTTTCGGCAAAGGACATGCTTGAAAAAGCAAGAGACGGACAGTACGCAGTTGGACAGTTCAACATCAACAACCTTGAGTGGACGAAAGCAGTTTTACTGACAGCAGAAGAAATGAAATCCCCGGTCATTCTGGGTGTTTCCGAAGGCGCAGGCAAATACATGACAGGCTATAAGACCGTATCAGCTATGGTAAAGGCCATGATAGAGGAGCTGAACATCACTGTTCCCGTAGCTCTTCACTTAGACCACGGCTCCTATGACGGCTGCTACAAGTGCATTGAAGCAGGATTTTCTTCCATCATGTTTGACGGTTCCCATTATCCTATCGCTGAGAATGTGGAAAAGACCACAGAGCTTGTAAAAGTCTGTGCAGAAAAGGGAATTTCCATCGAAGCAGAAGTAGGCTCCATCGGCGGCGAGGAAGACGGCGTTGTAGGTATGGGCGAATGTGCAGATCCTGACGAGTGCAAGCAGATCGCTGACTTAGGCGTAACCATGTTGGCTGCCGGAATCGGCAACATCCATGGAAAATATCCGGAAAACTGGGCTGGCTTAAGCTTTGAGACTCTGGCTGCAGTAAAGGATAAGGTAGGCGATATGCCTCTGGTCCTTCACGGCGGAACAGGCATTCCTGAGGATCAGATCAAGAAGGCCATCAGCCTTGGTGTTGCAAAGATCAACGTAAACACAGAGTGTCAGTTGACTTTTGCAGAGGCTACCCGTAAGTATATTGAAGCTGGCAAGGATTTGGAAGGCAAGGGCTTTGATCCCCGTAAGCTTTTAGCTCCGGGAACCGAGGCAATTAAGGCAACTGTCCGTGAGAAAATGGAATTATTTGGTTCCGTTGGAAAAGCTTAATAACACCGCTTATAAAAGTTTCAAAAAAAAGACTTGATTTTTTCGCAAAAATGATTTATTTTAATTAAGAACGATGGCGTTCTCCTTATCGGGGAGGACGCCTTTTCTGATTTATGCGCATATTCAGATATTTAGGATACTAGAAGAAGCACAAGGAAATCAGTAGGAGAGGATGAAAAATTTATGAGCGAAGCTGTAAACGTAGCCGAATTATTTGGTAAGAATGTATTTAACGAGACCGTCATGAGACAGCACCTGCCAAAGAATGTTTTTAAAAAATTAAAAAAGACCATTGAGGATGGAGCAGAACTGGACCCTTCCATCGCTGATGCGGTTGCCCATGCTATGAAAGAGTGGGCTATTGAGCGGGGAGCCACCCACTATACCCACTGGTTCCAGCCCCTTACCGGCATCACGGCTGAAAAGCACGATTCCTTTATTTCCGCCCCCACCGCAGAGGGAAAGGTGATCATGGAATTTTCCGGAAAAGAGCTGGTAAAGGGAGAGCCTGATGCTTCTTCTTTTCCGTCAGGAGGCTTGCGGGCCACCTTTGAAGCGAGAGGCTATACTGCCTGGGACTGCACCTCACCGGCATTTTTAAGAGAAGATGCCATCGGCGTGACCCTTTGTATTCCCACCGCTTTCTGCTCCTATACAGGAGAAGCTCTGGATAAAAAGACTCCTCTTTTACGGTCCATGGAGGCAGTGGATGAGCAGGCACTGAGAATTTTAAGATTATTCGGAAATACCACGGCAAAGAGAGTGACCCCTTCCGTGGGACCGGAACAGGAATATTTCCTGGTAGACCATGAAAAGTACTTACAGAGAAAAGATCTGATCTATGCCGGACGTACCTTGTTCGGTGCGGCACCGCCTAAGGGACAGGAGATGGAGGATCATTACTTCGGAGCTATCCGTGAGCGGGTTGCTGCTTATATGAAGGAAGTAAATGAAGAACTCTGGAAGCTGGGTGTTCCTGCAAAGACCCAGCACAACGAAGTTGCTCCTGCCCAGCATGAGCTGGCTCCTATTTACGAGCAGGCCAACATAGCGGTTGACCACAACCAGCTTGTTATGGAAACCTTAAAGAAGGTGGCAGGACGCCATGGACTTAACTGTCTGCTTCACGAAAAGCCCTTTGCAGGGGTCAATGGTTCCGGCAAGCACAACAACTGGTCCCTGACCTCAGACGATGGAATCAACCTGTTAAATCCCGGTGAGACTCCTCATGAGAACATCCAGTTTCTGCTGGTGCTCTCCTGTATCTTAAAGGCAGTTGACAAACATGCGAGCCTGCTCCGTGAATCCGCTGCTGACGTGGGAAATGACCACAGATTAGGCGCCAATGAGGCCCCGCCTGCCATCATTTCCATATTCATCGGTGAGCAGTTAGAGGATGTGGTGGATCAGCTTTGCAGCACTGGAGAGGCCACCCACTCCAAGTCAGGAGGCACCTTAAAGACAGGTGTCAGAACCCTTCCTGATTTATTTAAGGATGCGACAGACAGAAACAGAACCTCACCCTTTGCATTTACAGGAAATAAATTTGAGTTCCGTATGGTAGGCTCTTCCGATTCCATTTCCTCACCCAATGTTGTTTTGAACACCATTACAGCCGAGGCATTTAAGGAAGCAGCAGATATTCTGGAAAAGGCAGAGGATTTTGACGCAGCGGTCCATGATATGATCAAGGAAAATCTGATCGTACACAGAAGAATTATATTCAATGGCAACGGCTATGCAGAGGCATGGGTGGAAGAGGCGGAAAGAAGAGGCCTTCCACACCTTAAGACAATGGTAGATGCCATCCCCGCCCTCACTACAGATGCCTCCATAAAGATGTTTGAGGAATTCAAGGTGTTCACAAGGGCAGAGCTGGAATCCAGAGCTGAGATTGAATATGAGGCTTACAGCAAGGCTATTAATATCGAGGCCAGAATTATGATCGATATGGCTGGAAAGCAGATTATTCCGGCAGTGATCCGGTACGTATCCATACTGGCTGATTCTTTGAGCAAGGTAAAGAGCGCATGCTCCGCAGCCGATACCAGCGTACAGGAAGAGCTTCTTGTAGAGGTCAGCGAATACCTTTCCGATGCCAAGGTGGCTTTAGCAGCTCTCATCGATGCAGCAGAAGGATGTGCGGCAATGGAAGCCGGCAAGGATCAGGCAATTGCCTGCCGTGACCAGGTAGTTCCTGCCATGAAAGCTCTCCGGACTCCGGTGGATAAGCTGGAAATGATTGTAGATAAAGATTTATGGCCAATGCCAAGCTACGGAGATTTGATTTTCGAAGTGTAATAAAAGAATAGATATAGGGAGAGCCGCTGCACAGAATCGTTGCAGCGGCTCCCTTTTTATAAGTTATGATAAAGGGGTTTCATGTTTTCAAAGGTGCAAAACTGCTGAAAGCCCATGTCCTTTAATATGGATTTTACCTCCGTGATTCGGTTCCCCAAATGATCCGGCTTATGGGAATCGGAGCCGATTGTGATAATACGCCCGCCCAATTGAAGGTATTTTTTTAAAATTTCCCTGGAAGGGGTTAAGTCCTTTAAGCCGTACCGGAAACAGGAGGTATTGATTTCAATGCCCTTTCCGTCGGCAATGACCTGATTCAGTATTTTTTCCACAATATCCATAATCTTTTCATCGGGATAATTTCCGTAGGTGTCGTACCGTTTGATCATGTCTAAATGGCCCAGGACCGAATAGCTTTTAAACTTCTGAACCACATCATAAATGGCCTCATAGTAGGCTTTCTGAAATTCCTCCTGGCTCTTTCCCTCCTGAAATTCATAATTCCAGAATTCTTTATTATTGACCTGATGGTTGCTTAAAATAATAAAGTCAAAGGGATATTCCTCATAATCCTTCTGAAAGAGGGGGATGGTGTGGGTCTGGACTCCGAATTCTATCCCCGCCTTTATGGACAGCTTTCCCCTGTATTTTTCCTGCATGGTTCTCACTTCTTCAAAATACGCTTTGTAATCGCAGTTTAAATCCGTTTTCACCCCATAATCCACATGCTCCGTAAAAGCAATTTCATCAAGCCCCAGAGAAAGGGCCTGCAAAATTACTTCCTCCATGGTGCATTCCGAATCATCGCTGAAGTAGGTGTGGACATGATAATCAGCCAGCATATCGCTTTCCTCCATCTGTTTTTGTGAAAAATTAATAAGTTTCCCCGGGAAGCATCCTGCCTCCTTATAGTTAAGAGTATACAGCATTTTAAAGATTCTGGCTATTGCAAAAGAAAAATGTCTGTGCTAGTATATAGGCAAAATTTAATACAGGGGAGGATATATCATGGATGAGAATTATGCATCAGCATTTCAGCTCATTATGAATGCAGGAAATTCCAAGTCATTTTCCATGATGGCAATGGAGGCTGCCAGGGAATTTAATTTTGAAGAGGCAGAAAAGCACTTAAAGGAAGCGGAGGCAGAGATGCGGGCCGCCCACCAGTCCCAGATTGACATGATCCAGCAGGAGGCCCAGGGCAATCCGGTGGATGTGAACATCATTCTGGTACACGCCCAGGACCACCTTACCATGGCTATGATGGCAAAGGACCAGGCAGCCGAGGTCTTAAATCTTTACCGGATGATCAAGGAGCTGAAAGACAAGATAGAGGGGTAGGGAGAGGGAGGCATCATGAACGGGATTAAAATTGTCACCATTGGCGGCGGCTCTTCCTATACGCCGGAGCTGGTGGAAGGATTTATCAAACGTTATGACAGTCTGCCTGTGAGAGAACTTTGGCTGGTGGATATTGAAGAGGGAAGGACAAAGCTTGAAATTGTGGGGGCCCTGGCTCAGCGCATGGTAAAAAAAGCGGGAATTCCCATGAAGGTAATCCTCTCCTATGACAGGCGGGAGGCTTTAAAGGGTGCGGATTTTGTGACCACCCAGATGAGGGTGGGCCTGTTGGAAGCCAGAATCAAGGATGAGAGAATTCCTTTAAGCCACGGCATGATAGGGCAGGAAACCAATGGAGCAGCAGGCATGTTCAAGGCATTCCGGACCATTCCGGTCATTCTGGATATTGTAAAAGATATGCAGGAGCTGTGCCCGGAGGCATGGATGATAAACTTCACAAACCCGGCCGGAATGATTACGGAGGCTGTGCTGAGATATACGGATTTTAAAAAGGTAATGGGCCTTTGCAATGTGCCCATCAATATGGTCAATGGCTTTGCCAGACTGTTAAATGTAGAGCCGGAGCGGGTGACCATGGAGCTGTCCGGCTTAAACCATCACGTGTTTGCAACCGATATTTTTGTGGATGGGCAGTCAAGGCTGGAGGAAATGCTGGAGATTTACCAGAATATCAGCGCAGAGGATGCCGTGTCCATGAAAAACTTTTCCACCCTTCCATTTTCACCGGAATTCATCCGCGGGCTTCATTGCATCCCCTGCCCTTACCATAATTATTACTTTTTTACCAAGGAGCAGCTGGAAGAAGAGCTGGAGCAGTACAGGGAGGGCCGGGTCCGGGGAGAAGTGGTGAAACGGACCGAGGATGAATTGTTTGAGCTGTATAAAGATGAAAATCTGGATGTGAAGCCGACACAGCTTGAGATGAGAGGCGGAGCCAGATACAGTGATGCCGCCTGCAGCCTGGTCTGTTCTCTTTATAACAATACCGGGGATATTCAATATGTGGATGTGAGAAACAACGGCACCATCTCCGACCTTCCGGCGGACAGCGCCATAGAGGCCGCCTGCATCATTACCGGCGGCGGGCCGAAGCCCATTGCAGTGGGAGAGTTAAAACCTCAGATCAGCGGAATCATACAGAACATGAAGGCCTTTGAGCGTCTGGTCTGTGAAGCGGCGGTGACAGGAAGCCGTGACCTGGCCGTGACTGCCTTAAACATGAATCCCCTGTGTGCCAGCGACAGGGATGCCGTTGCAGTGGTGGATGAGCTGCTGGAGGCCCATAAAGAATATCTTCCCCTTTTCTTTAAAAATTGAATACCAGAATATCAGACCGCTGTAAAAGATGGCTTAAAAGGCTGTTTTTTACAGCTTTTTTTTGCTGATATAGACCGGACAAAAAGGCAGGAAAGCAAGAAGAGTGAAAAAATAGACAAAAGAAATCTTATTTTAAAGAATATACTTGTATTTTTGCATATGATATAGTAATATAATGGCAAGAGGAGTGGTCTAGACCACGGAAAGGGGTGCGGTATGTATCATATATTATTAGTTTGCTCCGCAGGAATGTCCACAAGCATGCTTGTCAAAAGAATGCAGGATGCAGCGTCAGAAAAGGGAGTGGAGGCTGAAATCTGGGCAGTAGGGGATTCAGAGTCTGTGGAGGAAGTGGGAAAGGCAGATATTGTTTTATTAGGGCCTCAGGTCCGCTATCTGGAAAAGAAGATGAACGAGAGAGTGAACCATGAAAAGCCGGTGCAGGTCATTGACATGGCGGCCTATGGAACCATGAACGGAGCCAAGGTTTTGGATCAGGCACTCAGCAAGCTGAACGGATGAGTATGTGAAAGATTATTAAAGGAGGGAGAAAGTTTATGGGTGCATTTAATTCATTTATGGAAGCAAGGTTTATGCCGATTGCAGCTAGAATCGGTTCTCAGAAGCACCTGGTTGCCATCAGAGATGCATTTATCGCCATTATGCCGATCACCATGGTTGGCTCCATTGCGGTTTTGCTCAACGTATTTTTAAGAGATCTTCCCAATCAGGCAGGAATGACCGGTTTTGTTCAGGCCATGAGCCCGGTTATCAGCGTCAACGGCAACGTGTATTTCGGTTCTATTGTAATTCTCGCCCTGGCATTTGTCTTTGCCCTGGGTTACAACCTTTCGAAAACTTATAACGTCAATGCCATTGCAGGCGGCGTAATTGCATTTGCCAGTCTGGTTACCTGCATGGGACAAAGCGCAGTTTTTGACTATGAGCTTCCGGGCGTGGCAGCCTCTGCTGTTGACCAGTTAAAGGGTCTGGGGCTTGATGTTGCGGCTACTCCAGCAGGGGGAGTTGCTTTAAACGGAGTCGGCGGCTGGGGTTATTTAGGCTCTGCATACACCGGTTCCGGCGGTCTGTTCACCGCTTTGATCATGGGCTTTATCTGTACGATGATCTACATAAAGCTGATGCAGAAGAAAATTATCATCAAGCTTCCGGACTCCGTGCCTCCGGCAGTGAGCAAGGCCTTTGCGGCTATCGTTCCGGGAGTCATTGCCATTTATTTTGCAGGAATAGCAACCCAGGTTTGTATTTCACTGACAGGCTCCACCATTAATGAGATGGTTCTCAGGTATATTCAAAGACCTCTTCTCAGTCTGTCACAGGGCTTTTTCAGTGTAATCCTTATGGTATTCCTGGTTCAGCTTTTATGGTTCTTCGGTCTCCACGGACATAACGTACTGGCACCTGTTATGGACGGAATTTATTTAACTGCATTGAATCAGAACATAGAGGCATTTACTGCAGGACAGAGCACTTCACAGCTTCCCTATCTGTGGACCCGGGGCTCCTTTGACGCCTACTGCCAGATGGGAGGCTCAGGAATCACTCTGGGACTGATCATCGCCATTTTCCTGTTTTCCAAGAGGGAGGATCAGAGGGCTATTGCCAAGCTGTCCTGGCCTATGGGAGTATTCAATATCAATGAGCCGATTACATTTGGTATGCCCATTGTATTGAATCCGGTATATTTAATTCCATGGCTCATTGTTCCGCCCATATGCGCAGCCATTGCATACGGTGCAACGGCCATCGGCCTGATTCCTCCGGTATTTGTTGCCGTACCCTGGGTAATGCCTGCAGGTATTTACGCATTCCTTGCAACAGGCGGAAACTTTATGGCTGCTCTGGTATCATTGCTGAACCTGTTCCTGTCCTTTGTCATCTGGGCCCCATTTGTACTGATGGCAAATAAGATGAAAACCGAATAACTGTAAAAAGGAGCTGCCAGACCAGTTCACAGGGATGTCCTGACAGAGCTGACTGGCGGCTCTTCTTTTCCATTCAGAAGGGAGGGCAGAAACTCGTATGAAAAGCTGGACCGTATTTTTAATTGCCATAGGCTTTTTGCTGATTGCCGTGTCGCCCCAGCTTCCGGCCCCTGTTCTGTACAGGACGGCAGGACTGGCGGCAGTGGCAATGGGATTGCTCATGTTAAGAAAGAAAAAATAGGAGGGAGATTGTATGAGGGTCGTATTTCCGGAAGGATTTTACTTTGGCAGTGCCACCAGCGCAACCCAATGCGAAGGGGGAAGTGAGGGGGACGGAAGAGGGGAAAATATCTGGGATCTGTGGTATGAAGAGGAGAGTTTTAAGTTTCATGGAAACATCGGTCCGGGAACCACTTCCTCCTTTTATGAGAATTACCGGGAGGATGTGAGGCTTATGAAAGAGACAGGCCATAACTCTTTCCGCACCTCTATCCGTTGGTCCCGCTTATTTCCCCAGGGCAGGGGAGAAATGAATCAAAAGGCGGCAGATTTTTACCGCAGCTTGTTTCAGGAGTTGAGGAACCAGGGGATTGAACCTTTTGTGAACTTGTATCATTTCGATATGCCGGTGGCGATGCAGGAGCTTGGGGGCTGGGAGAACAGAAGGGTTGTGGAGCATTATAAAGAGTATGCAAGAGCCTGTTTTGAACTGTTTGGGGATCTGGTGAGCCACTGGTTTACCTTTAATGAGCCCATTGTCCATGTGGAGTGCGGATATCTTTCCGGATATCACTATCCCTGCAAGGTGGACCCTAAAGCTGCGGTTTTGGTGGCTTACCACACGGCGTTAGCCAGTGCCCTGGCTGTCAGGGAGTACCGAAGCTTAAACCAGGGAGGGAAAATAGGAATCATACTGAACCTGACTCCGGCTTATCCCAGAAGCTCTCATCCAGAGGATGAAAAGGCGGCCAGAATTGCAGAGCTGTTCCAGAACAAAAGCTTTCTTGACCCGGCTGTAAAGGGAATCTATGACCCGGAGCTGGTGGAGATGATCCGGGAACATGGGTTGATGCCTCAGACGGAGCCGGAAGATCTGGAAATCATCAGGCAGAATCCAGTGGATTTTCTGGGAGTCAACTATTACCACCCATTCCGTGTCTGCGCAAAGGCCCATGTGCCAAACCCTCTGGCTCCTTTTACCCCGGAATATTATTTTGATATTTACGATATGCCGGGCAAGCGGATGAACCCCTACAGAGGCTGGGAGATTTATCCCAGGGGATTGTATGACATTGCCCTCAATATCCGGGACAATTATGGAAATATTGAATGGATGGTCACGGAAAACGGCATGGGAGTGGAACATGAAGAGCGCTTCAAAGAAAATGGAATCATACAGGATGATTACCGCATTGAATTTTTCAAAGAGCATCTGACCTGGCTTCACAAGGGAATCCAGGAAGGAAGCCGCTGCGTGGGATACCACGCCTGGACCTTTATAGACTGCTGGTCCTGGCTCAATGCCTATAAAAACCGTTACGGCCTTGTGGAGCTGGACTTGGAAACACAGAAGCGTACCATTAAAAAATCGGGATATTGGTATGGAGAGCTGCTGAAACACAATGGTTTTGAATAGAGAGAAACAGGAGACGGAATATGGAAGTGAGTCAAAAACTGAATGTAGAGGCAAAGGAATTTTTCGATACTCTGGCGGCTTCTGTGGCTTATGACGTGAGCCAGTCACAGGAAAAAACAGTGGAACCGGACCAGATTTATTCCGGCTTGTGCTATAAAAAGAAGATGAAAAACAAGCTGGGCCAGGAAAGCGGAGTGGAGGTTGTGATCAAACAGTTTGTTCCTCCATCCTGCTATGAAGCAGAATTCCGCTCCTCCCAGGGAACCACTGCAATACTTTACCGGATTGAAGCTGGCGGAGAGGGGAATATTATGGTACACTATACAGAAGGATTTGAAGGAAAACATGGTTCCAGTTCCGCCAATTATAAAGTTGTTTCCTGGTTTTATGCCAGAAGTGCTAAGAAGCGGATTTCCAGGATGCTTTCATCTATGGAGGGATTTATCAAGGAACGCAGGAGAGGGTGATAAGAGGTGATACAATGGGAGCTCCCAAATATCATAAAATAAAACAGGAGCTTATGGAAGAAATCAAGGATGCTGCCGTCAATACGCCCATTGCATCAGAACGGGAGCTGGCTGTCCGGTATAAGGCCAGCCGGATGACGGTGCGCAATGCGCTCAATGAGCTGGTGGAAGAAGGCGTATTGTACCGGGATAAAAACAAGGGAACCTTTGTGGCAGACCAGAGGCTGATGAAGAAAAATACGTCGGCAGAAACCTTGGGAAAGCCTGCAGACGACACCTTTGATTACAATGTGATTTATTTCAGCACCTGTTTCTCTGATAAGGAGATCGCTTCCCATTTAGAGATTGACCCGGAGGATTGGATGATCCGGATTGTGCGGGTGAACCGGAGAAATGGAAAGCCCATAAGCGTGGAGGAAATCTACCTGATCCAAAGCCTGATCAATGACAGCGATTACAATAACTTAAATAAGCTTCTGGATTTAAAGGGCTACATTGACGAGGGCTCTGTTACGCAGCGGTTTCTTCCTATTATAATACCTGTAAAATATATTAATCTGCTTCATATAAAGCTGAACTCTCCCATTATTATGGTAGAAAGCACCATTGTGAGCAAGAGCGGCAGCCCTGTTGTATACATCAGGGAATTTAACAACCCGCTGGAAAGGATCATAGAGATCACCACATAACAAAGAGGAGGCTGATTATGGGACGACTGGGCATTTCCCTGTATCCGGAGCATTCCACTTCGGAGCGGGACAAAGAATATATCTGTCTGGCCGGAAAATACGGATTCAAGCGTATTTTCACCTGCCTGTTAAGCGTTGGAAATAAAGAAAGAGCAGAGATCATCAGGGAATTCCGGGACATGATCCATACCGCACATGACCATGGGCTGGAGGTGATTCTGGATGTTGCCCCCTCTGTTTTTGAAGTATTGGGAGCTTCTTATGAAAATCTGGCTCCTTTTAAGGAAATGGATGCGGATGGAATCCGGCTGGATGAAGGGTTTGACGGAATCAAGGAAGTGGCCATGAGCTATAACAAAGAGGGATTGAAGATAGAGCTGAACGCCAGCACCGATCCCAGCTATGTGGCAAATGTGATGAACCACCATCCGGTACCGGAAAAGATCATTACCTGCCACAATTTTTATCCTCAGAAATATACGGGCATCAGTCTGGAGCATTTTAATTACTGCAACAGGGAGATGAAAAAACATGGCTTAAAGGTTGCAGCCTTTGTATCCAGCAACCATGAGAACACCTTTGGCCCATGGCCCGTCAATGAGGGCTTATGCACCCTGGAAATGCACCGGGGCCTGCCTATTGATGCCCAGGTGCGGCATTTATTTGCCACCCGCATGGTGGATGATGTGATCATTGCCAATGCTTATGCCTCAGAGGAAGAGTTAAAGGCATGTGCCTCGGTGACACCTGGGAAGCTGATGTTTGGGATTTGTCTGGAAAAGGAGCTGACGGAAACAGAGCGCAGCATTCTTCACTATGAAGACCAGCATGTAATCAGGGGGGATTTAAGCAGCTACATGATCCGTTCCACCTGGACCAGAGTGGCTTTTGCAGAACGGGAAATCCTGCCGGATAATACCCGTGACTTAAAACGGGGGGATGTTGTCATTTTAAATGACGGCTATTCCCGTTATAAAGGAGAGCTCCATGTAGTATTAAAGGATATGCCCAATGACGGGAGGAAAAATGTGATCGGCCATATACCGGATTATGAACTGGTGCTGCTGGATTACATTGAGCCGTGGAAGGTGTTTGGATTTACAGAAGTGTGACCGTGTTAAAGAGGCCGGAAGGGAGCGGTAAAAACGTTCCTTTCCGGCCTTTTTGAAATTTTTCCTAATTGTGTTTCTTTGGTTCCTGCCCCAATACAAACTGCTCAATGGCCCAGGCCACTCCATCCTCTTCGTTGGATTTGGTATGGTATTTTGCAGCATCACGGATACAGGGCATGGCGTTAGCCATGGCAACAGTCCAGCCGAATTCCGGTGTGAACATGGAGGAATCGTTGTCACTGTCTCCAAGTGTCATCACATCGTCCAGAGAAATTCCTCTTAAATCCGCATAGGCTTTTAATGCAATTCCCTTCTGGGCGTTTGCGTTTGTCAGCTCAATATTGGTGGGAAAGGAAGAGGCGGCGGCCAGCTCCGGGTGATAGGAAAATGTTTTTTTCATTTCCATCACTGTTTCAGGAAGGATGTCATTGCCGCATACCTTGAACACTGTTGCATATTCAGGCAGCTTTTCCATAGACTCAATAAATGTGACGGTTTCCAGGTATTGTTCGATGACCTGCTCCAGTTCTGCGGGAGAGGAGGTCCGTCTGGAAAGAAAAGAACGGGCGATTTTTGCTTTCTGCTCCCTTGAGCAGGTGGTATACCGGCCGTGGGAAGTCAGGATGTCCATATTGATGGAATAGGAATTGAAAATCCGCTCTATGTCTGCGGCATTTCCCGCTGTCAGGGGGATTTTCGTTTGAGCCCGGCCATTTTTGTCGTGGACGGTAGCTCCGCTTAAGCAGATGTAGCCGCATGTAATGCCTTCCGCCTCCATAAAGGCTTTGGCATCGTGATATTCCCGTCCGGTGCAGATCAGAAACTCTGTGTCCGTCTGTTCCAGCTTGCGTATTGCTTCTATATTAGCCGCTGAGATGCGGGCCTGAGGATTAAGTAATGTGCCGTCCATGTCGGAAGCGATCAATCGGATGCTCATGTCAGATCATTCTCCTTTTCTCTCTAAACATATTCTTATGGTTAAGCTTACCCTAAAATCTCCGGTTCGTCAACAAAGGGGTGGTAAGCTTATTTTATCTATTTATAAATCAGAGCAGTTGTATGCTTGACAAATGAACAAGATGTATGCTAGACTAACAAATAGTTAGATGGAACTAACATATTGAGTTATTCATTTTACAGAACAAGGAGGCTTGGCATGTATAACATGGAAAATAATCCTGGCCGTTATTACAAGATGATACATAACTACCAGGAAACCCAACTGCTTTTTTCAGCAATCCGTTTGAATATTTTTTCCTTTCTGGATCAGCCTGTAACATCCAAAACCATTGCTGATGAGCTGAAGTGTGATGAAAAGCAGATAGAATTACTGCTTCTGTCCCTGCTTTCCTGCGGCCTCATAAGCAGGCAGGGGGAGTTTTATGTAAATACGGCAGAAACCAGGGATTTTTTATCCCGCAACAGCCAGGTGTTTTTAGGAGATGCCTTGCTGTTCAGGGAGAAAATGACCTCTCTGGAGCATTTGGATGCGAAGGTGAAGGCTGGGGATACGGCCCCAAAATCAGCCTATGATTTTTCTCAGCTGGCAAAGGTGTCCATTCCCGAAATGTATACCGGACGGGTGCAGGCATTTATCAGTGAGATGGAGCAATTATATCCTGATAAGAAACGTCCTTTGCATATCCTGGATTTAGGGGGCGGGACAGGAATCCTGTCCATTGAATTTGTCCGGAATTTTCCAAACAGCAAAGCAACTGTTTTCGAAGCTCAGGAAGTGGCTGATGTTACAAAGGAAATTATCCGCCAGCATGGCGCGGAATCAAATGTTGATGTAATATCAGGTGACTTTAATACGGATTCTCTGGGTGGTCCCTATGACTTGATTATTGCTTCCGGAATTTTAAACTTTGTATCAGGTGAATTGTCCGGCTTTATGCAAAAGCTGGCAGCAGCTTTAAAAAATGGCGGTTATCTGCTGGTAATCGGAAGGTTTTCCAGCCAGGACTACAATATCCCTCCCAACATGCTGGGCTGGTTATCAGGCTTTTTAGACGGAGTTCCCCTTCCTCCAAGCGGCAGGGAAGTGGCTGAAACCATACAAAAAGCCGGATTAAGTGCAGTAGATACCATGAAGGACAATTTATTTGAAGGTCTGGTCTACCGCAAAGGCGATGCTGATTTTTCCGTATGTACCGGCGACGTGATCCTTTCTTTCATTGAACTGACGGAGCAGATTGCCAACAGCAAAACAAATATTCTGGATTTTGGAAGCGAAGATATGACCTTTTATAGGGGTGAAATCCACATGATTAAAATGATTGGTGATTTTCCCGGCCTTCACAGTGCCGAGCTGGCGCGAAAATTCGGCATCACCCGTCCTGTTGTCCATAAGACACTGCAGAAATTAAGTGAACGGGGGCTGATCTCAAAGAAAGAAGATTCTGAAGATAAAAAGCGGTCCCTCCTTTACCTGACGGAAAAGGGACAGAAGGCTTACCACCTTCATGCAGAATACCATGCAAAATATGACAAGGCCCTTTTTGATTTCCTGGCAGATACACCGGGCGATCAACTGGCATCCATAAAGGGATTCCTGGATCATGCCATCGGCTTGATTCAGAATCATTCATAGGATTGAAAGGCCGGGTGATAACATGGAAAAAAGGGAATGGATCGGGTGCCCCTTATGCGGGCACAAAACCCGTGTGCAAATCAGAGCGGATACAATGCTTGTAAACTTTCCCCTGTTTTGCCCTAAATGCAAGAAGGAAACTTTAATTACAGTAAAAAATCAAAAAGTTCATATTATTACAAGGCCAGACGCCAAGACGCAGTGCTGATAAGACATGTTATTGTTTTATCGGTGCTGCATTTTTTATATGAAATAAGGAGGACTTATACATGAAAAATAAAATCATTGCTTCGATGTTAGCCGCCGGTTTATGCTTATCACTGGCAGCCTGCGGACAAAAGACTGTGAATCAGACCGTATCCCCTGAGTCTCAACAATCTGCTGCTGAATCCCGGCAGCCGGTCACTTCTGAGCCTCAGCAGCCTTCCGCTCCTGAATCTAAAGATAAGAGGACGATCACCGACTTGGGAGGAAATGAAGTTGAGATACCGGCTGTCCCGGAAATTCAAAGGGTTGTAGTGATCAGTCCTCCGGTCATGTCATTTGCCGTTCAAACAATTCCTGATACGGAAATGATTACCGGAATCAATTCCCGTGCATTTACCACTTCCAATGTGGAAATTGTAAACAAGGTGTTTCCCAACTGGCAATCCGTTGATACCTCTTTTATCGATGCAAGCTTCGCGGTCAATACAGAATCTTTGCTGTCACTTGATCCGGATATTATTTTCTATTACGGAAATGTCCAAAAACAGGGACTTGGAAATATAGATATTCCCAGTGTGGATTTCTTTTCAAAAGGGCTGAACGGACCGGAAGCAGTATCAGTTGCCTGGGATAATCAGCTAAGAGAAATCTTTGGTTTAGATACCTCAGGCAGCTTACAGGAAGAGTGGGACCGGACCAACGGGAAAATTTCTCAATTGCTTCAGAACCAAAATCAGGAGAAAACTGCGCTCTGCATCTTCTCCAATGCGGCAGGCAGTATCACTGTAAGCGGTACGGATTCCTTTGACGCTTACGCACAAAGCTTTTTTGATATGGCAGGAATACAAAATGCTGCCGCTGATATCGAAGGCACAGCAGAGGTCAGCATGGAGCAGATCTATCAATGGAATCCGGATATGATTATTGTGTTCCATGACGCTCCCGCCCAGAAGATTCTGGATAATTCCATAGAGGGACAGGACTGGTCACTGCTGAAAGCCTGGAAAGACAAAGCCGTTTACGATGTACCCAGAACCACTTATTCATGGATCACTCCCTGTGCGGATTCTCCCGTGCTGCCGTTATGGCTGGTTTCAAAAGCATATCCTGATTTGATCAGCGATTCTGAGCTGAAAACAGAAATTTCAGAGTATTATCAGAGAAACTATGATATCACCCTGACAGACGATGACATCAACTCGATTCTAGGATATCGAAAGGCATCGGGATCATGAGGAAAGAAAAAAATAAGCATTACAGCAAGGTTATGTTTATCAGCATCATGCTTTTGGTTGGTGCTGCTGTAGGTTCTATGCTTATGGGACAATATGCCATCAGCTTTTCCCAATTTAACACCATTATTTCGTCGGGATTCTACGGGGATTTGGACAAGTCCCTTGAAACCGCCGCATTTGTAATTTTTCAGGTGCGCATTCCCAGAGTCATATTAGCTGCTATGGTGGGAGCCGGATTGTCAATATCCGGTTCCGCCTTGCAGGGGACGTTCCAGAATCCCCTGGTAAGTCCTGACCTGCTGGGCGTTTGTTCTGGTGCCGGATTCGGTGCGGCGCTGGGGATTTTACTATCCGGAGGAATGGGCCTGTTTACGCCTGTTCTTTCTCTGGTCTTTGGTCTGGTGGGTGTACTGCTGGTATTTTTTCTGGCAGGAGCTAAAAACAATGCTGAAACTCTGTCTGTTGTTTTAGGAGGAATCATTGTTTCTTCGATTTTTTCTGCCTTAATTTCCTTGATTAAATACGCTGCCGATTCCTCTGAAACCCTTCCGGCCATCACCTTTTGGCAGATGGGTAGCTTTGCCAATGCCTCCTATAAAGATATATGGATTGCATCTGTTCCGGTCATATCCGGCATGACAGGTCTATATTTGCTGCGCTGGAAAATCAATTTGCTTTCTCTGGGAGATGAAGACTGCTATACCCTGGGAATTAACCCCAATACAACACGCTGGCTGGTTATTTTGTTTGCAACGCTGACAACTGCCGGATGTGTGACGGTTTCCGGAGTCATTGGCTGGGTCGGTCTTGTAATACCCCATATCTGCAGAAAGCTGGCAGGCGTAAATCATGGCTATCTGCTTCCCAGTTCATGTCTGACAGGCTCTGTTTTTATGATACTGGTGGATACCGCAGCAAGAAATTTAACATCAGCCGAGATTCCTATTGGGATTTTAACCGCTTTGATTAGAGCTCCATTTTTTGCGGTTATCTATAACAGAGGAAAAAGGGGGCGGTAAAACTATGGCAAATATTTTAGAAGTACATAAGGGCTGCTTCTCTTATCCTCAGAAACAGCCTCTCTTAAAGGATATTTCCTTTTCGCTCAAAGGCGGTCAGATCATGGCAGTGATGGGGAGAAATGGAATTGGAAAGACAACCCTGATTAAATGCATTGTGGGCATCTTAAGCTGGGACAGCGGATACTCTGCTGTTGGGGGAAAGGAAAGCCGAAAAAATAAGCCTGTAAAGGAAATCGGATATGTACCCCAGGCCCATAAGGTATCCTTTTCTTATTCTGTCCGGGATATGGTGGTATTTGGAAAGACCGGACACAACTCCCGTTTTCCAGCACCGGGCAGGCAGGACTATATACTTGCTGATGAAATCCTGAAAAAGGTGGGAATTTTCCACTTGCGGGAACAGCCCTGCAATGAACTGAGCGGAGGCCAGCTTCAATTGGTGTTCATTGCCCGGGCGTTGATAAACTCTCCCAAGCTGCTTGTTTTAGATGAACCTGAATCCCATCTGGATTTTCGCAATCAGATACGTTTGCTGAAATTGATTCAAAACGTTGCGGCTGAGAATAATATAGCCTGCATGATTAATACTCATTATCCCAATCATGCACTTCGCATAGCCGATCAATGTTTTTTGCTGGGTGACGGGGATTATATGACAGGGAATACGGATGAAATAATGACAGACGGAAATATTCAAAAGTATTTCGGGGTGTACTCCCATTCTGTAAAATTTCAATATAAGGATGAAATGATTACTTCGTTTTCGTTTTTGGATGAAGTGCAGGAAAAACAGAATATTTGAAAGAGCTTGTTCAAAGTTTTAAAATAATACGATCTCTCCAAAGCAGACATGATAAATATCTGAGTCTGCTTTTGAGGGATTTTTTTCTGCTTAAATATGTTCGCCAGGATTACTTTTCAAGACCGGATTCCGGTAGCTCATAATATTACGAAATCTTTAAAAGTTCGTAAAAACAAAATAATGAATATGGTGGAATGTTCTGTGGTTTTTATGGTATAATCATAGCCAGACTATGAAACAATCCAAGAGGATACCGATAAATATGAAACCACATGCATTTGCAATCTGCGCATACAAGGATTCTCCTTATCTGGAGACGTGTATCCGCTCCTTAAAAAATCAGAGCAGAAAGTCAGATATTATATTGTGCACATCAACTCCCAGCCCTTACATTGAAAACCTGGCAGAAAAATATGATATTCCCTTATTTGTAAGGGATGGAGCCAGCGGCATAGGAGAGGACTGGAACTTTGCCTACCACATGGCTGATGCCCGCTTTGTCACCATCGCCCATCAGGACGACATTTATCAGAAGGATTACGTAAAAACACTTCTGGAGTGCTATGAGAAATACCCGGATATGACTCTGTTTACAGGGGGATATGCGGTTATAAAGGGAAATAAGCCGGTTTTCTTTGAAAAGGTGGAATTTATAAAACGATTTCTCCGGCTGCCCCTTCGTTTTCGGGGGCTGAGTCATTTATCCTGGATAAAAAAAAGTGTTCTGATATTTGGAAATTCCATCTGCTGTCCGGCCTGTGCCTATAACAAGGAACAGTTAGGGGAGCCGCTTTTTGCGTCCTCCTACCGGTTTGCTTTGGACTGGGATGCGCTTTTTAATCTTGCCGAACGCCCGGGACGATTTATCTGTGTGGAAAAACCGGTTCTGTTTTACAGGGTTCACGATGGGGCAGCCACAAAAGCCTGCATTAAGGATAACAGCCGCGCTAAGGAGGAGGCCCATATGTTTTCAAAGATATGGCCCGGCCCGGTTGTGAGGATTATCATGCATTTTTACCGGAAGGCATATGAAGAATACACTTCTTAACAGTGAAATACATTTGGAGGAAAAAGCAATGAAAGTAGTATTGTTAGCAGGAGGATTTGGTACAAGAATCAGCGAACAGAGCCATTTGAAGCCAAAGCCCATGATTGAGATTGGGGAAAAGCCGATTTTATGGCATATTATGAAATATTATTCCCAGTACGGTTTTCACGATTTTGTCATCTGCCTTGGATATAAGCAGTATGTGGTCAAGGAGTTTTTTGCGGATTACTTTCTCCACACCTCAGACGTGACCTTTGATCTTGCCAATAACAAGATGGAGGTTCATAACAATTATTCCGAGCCATGGAAGGTGACCCTGGTTGATACGGGATTAAATACTATGACAGGAGGCCGCATTAAGCGGATTAAGTCCTATGTAGATGATGAGCCCTTTATGCTGACCTACGGTGACGGTGTCTGTGATGTAAACCTGGATGAATTGTTGGAATTTCATCAAAGCCACGGAAAAATAGCTACTATGACCACTGTGAACATCACCCAGCTAAAAGGTGTTTTAGACATCAATGAGAATAATGTGGTCCGTTCCTTCCGGGAAAAGGATGAAGCTGATGCCAGCCTGATCAACGGCGGATTCATGGTGCTGAATCCGGAAATCTTCTCTTATTTGAAGGACGACACCACAATACTGGAACAGGAGCCTATGCAGAAGCTGGCAGCAGAAGGACAGCTTATGAGTTTCCACCACCCCGGTTTCTGGCAGTGCATGGATACCCAAAGGGAAATGAAGAAGCTGGAAGACTTATGGCAGTCAGGACAGGCTCCCTGGAAAATATGGGAGAAATAATATGACCACTTGGACAAGCGAGAAATGGAATGAATTTTGTGAATTTTATAAAGGGAAAAAGGTCCTTGTAACGGGGCACACCGGCTTTAAAGGCTCCTGGCTGAGCCGTATGCTGGCAAATGCGGGAGCCCAGGTTACGGGCTATTCCCTGAATCCCCCTACAGACCCCAGCCTTTTTTATATTGCAGGGCTTTCTGATACCATGGATTCCGTTATTGGAGACATCCGGGATCTTGCTCATTTAAAAGAAGTGTTTTTAAGAACCCAGCCGGAAGTGGTATTTCACCTGGCAGCCCAGCCCATTGTCCGGGATTCCTATAAAGACCCGGTTTACACCTATGAAGCCAATGTGATGGGAACAGTCAACATCCTGGAATGTGTCCGCCTGACCCCTTCTGTACGGTCCTTTTTAAATGTGACTACAGATAAGGTTTATGAAAATAAGGAATGGGAGTACGGCTACCGGGAATGTGATCCCCTTGACGGCTATGATCCCTATTCCAACAGCAAATCCTGTTCCGAGCTGGTGACACACAGCTATGCCAAGTCCTTCTTTTCAGAAGGGCAGACAGCGATTTCTACCTCCCGTGCAGGCAATGTGATCGGAGGAGGGGATTTTGCCAATGACCGGATCATACCAGACTGCATCCGGGCTGCAACGGCTCATGAGGATATTGTTTTGAGAAATCCTCATTCCACCAGACCCTTCCAGCATGTGCTGGAGCCCCTTTCCGTGTACATGACCATTGCTATGAAGCAGTATGAAGATACCGGCTTCCAGGGATACTATAATGTGGGGCCTGACGATAAAGACTGCATCACCACCGGAAGCCTGACCGATTTATTCTGTGAAGCATGGGGCCAGGGAGTGAAATGGGAGAACCGGTTTGAAGGAGGCCCCCATGAGGCTAATTTCTTAAAGCTGGATTGCTCCAAGATCAAAAAAGTTTTTGGCTGGACACCCAGATACGGGGTAAAGGAAGCGGTGGGAAAAACCGTGGAATGGACCAGGGCTTATTTAGATGGAGAAGATATGCTTCAGGTCATGGATGGCCAGATAGAAGAATTTTTTAATAGTTAAGCATGAGAGGATATAAAAAATGTTTGAGCACAAGACAGAAAAAGAAGCCCGCGAGGAAATCCTTGGGCTGGTAAAAGAATATTGCACCACCTATCATAATAAGAAAAAGCCTTTTGAAGAAGGCGACCGGATTCCCTATGCCTCCCGTGTATACGATCATGAGGAAATGGTAAATCTGGTGGACAGCTCCCTGGAATTCTGGCTGACTTCCGGGCGCTATACGGATGAGTTTGAGAAGAAACTGGCTGAATATTTAAATATCAAATACTGTTCCCTGGTAAACTCCGGGTCCTCCGCCAATTTACTGGCATTTATGGCTCTGACTTCTCCTTTATTAAAGGAACGTCAGATTCAGCGGGGAGATGAAGTGATCACTGTTGCAGCAGGATTTCCTACTACAGTGACTCCTATGATTCAGTACGGAGCTGTGCCTGTATTTGTGGATGTGACCATTCCCCAGTACAATATCGATGTAAATGCTTTGGAAGCCGCCCGTTCAGAAAAGACTAAGGCAGTGATGATTGCCCATACTTTGGGAAATCCCTTTGACCTGGGTGCTGTAAAGGCTTTTTGTGAGAAATACGGCTTATGGCTGGTAGAAGATAACTGCGATGCCTTGGGAACCAGGTATACCATAAACGGAGAAGAACGCTTTTCAGGAACCATCGGAGATATCGGAACCTCCAGCTTTTATCCTCCCCACCACATGACCATGGGAGAAGGCGGCGCAGTCTATACTGACAGTGCCCTGCTGAATAAAATCATCCGCTCCTTCCGGGATTGGGGAAGGGATTGTGTCTGCCCCTCCGGAGTGGACAACTTGTGCGGACACCGTTTTGACCGCCAGTATGGGGAACTGCCTCTGGGCTATGACCATAAATACGTCTATTCCCATTTCGGATATAATTTAAAGGCAACTGACATGCAGGCAGCCATTGGCTGTGCACAGATTGAAAAGTTCCCATCCTTTGTAGAACGGAGACGTCATAATTTTGACCGCCTTTATAACGGACTGAAAGAAGTTTCAGACAAGCTGATTTTACCGGAGCCATGTCCAGACTCCAGGCCAAGCTGGTTTGGATTTCTTATCACTTGCAAGGAAGGGGTGGACCGGAATCAGGTGGTTCAATACGTGGAATCAAAGGGAGTTCAGACCAGAATGCTTTTTGCAGGCAATTTGACCAAGCATCCCTGTTTTGACCAGATGAGGGAATCAGGAGAGGGATACCGGATTGCAGGTGAGCTGACCAATACCAACAGGATCATGGAAGACACCTTCTGGGTAGGAGTGTATCCGGGAATGACGGATGCCATGATTGACCATATGGCAAAAACCATAAAGGACGCATTGAACGCCCAGTGATCATGACTTGGTGAGAGAAAGCACCCTGCGGGCAGAAAAGAGGAAGCACCCTGCGGGTATACCTTAATGCCCGGAGAGCATGGGCAGAAAAGAGGAAACATGGAAGAATACGACTTAAGAGAAGTACATCAGGCCAATTTGACCATTTTAAAGGAAATAGACCGGATCTGCCGGAAATACAAGATCAAATATCTTCTGGATGCGGGAACCCTGTTGGGAGCTGTAAGGCACAAGGGATTTATTCCCTGGGATGACGATGCGGATTTGGCATTTACCCGCCCCAATTATGATGCCTTTTTAAAGGTGGTACGCCGGGAGCTGCCTCCTGAGATGGAGCTTCTGGAGCCGGGAGATTTCAGGGGAGGAAAGGCCTTTTACGACTTTACTGCCAGAATCCTTTATAAAAAAAGCCGGACTCATGAAGACTCTCCGGAAATGGATTTCTATGAAGGGAAGTTAAACCATCTATGGGTGGATTTATTTATCATTGACGAGCTTCCGGAAAATAAAGCGGCCTCCACCGTGACTCTGCTGCTTCATACAGTAATTTATGGCTTATCCATGGGACACCGCTATAAGCTGGACTTTAAAAAATACAGCCTGGCCAATAAAATCGCCGTGGGAATCCTGGCCCTTGCAGGCAAACTGATTCCCATGAAGGTTTTGAGAAAATTGCAGCACATGGCAGCTGTCAAGGATAGAAGAGGAAAGAGCAGCCTCCGGTACTACAGCAATTACCAGCCGGATTATCTCTACGTGACTTTAAAAAAGGAATGGTGCGAGGAAACAGTGGATCTGGAATTTGAAGACACCAGACTGATGGCCCCTAAAGGCTGGCATGAGGTTCTCACCTGGATTTATGGAGATTATAAGGAGCTTCCGCCTAAGGAAAAGCGGGTTCCCACCCATTCCAGCACAAAGATCAAGATTTACCCTTAGATGCTCATAAAAAAGGTCTGGCAGCAAGGTTTTGATTAACCTTACTTCCAGACTTTTTTCTATTTATTATCTAAATATTCCTTTGCATCTTTAAAGAAGCTGAAGACGATGAGAAGAATGATGATTCCTATGGGAAAGGCTGCAATAATCGATACAGTCTGCAGGTTCGTCATGGAATTTTCGGAAAAAATCAGGGCAATAGGGAAAAGCATCAGCAGCAGGGACCAGAACAGTTTTACATGCTTATGGGGCTCTTCATCTTCCTTGAGCTCTTTATAGGAATAGGCGGAGGCCACCAGAGCCAGAGCATCAAAAGTAGTAGCGTAAAAAGCGATCATCGTAACTGCCAAAAGGATCAGTCCCAGCTTTGCAAAGGGCAGGGTATAAAAGATTTCTATAATGGTCCTGTAAAGATCTCCGGTTGCATTATAAATCCCCATGACATCCAGGATCCCCTTTGTCTGCAGGGCAAGGCTGTAATTTCCCAATATGATAAAGGAGGTAAAGGTGCCGGAAAGCCCGAAGATATATCCGCCTAAAACGGTCTGCTTCACAGTACGGCCCTTGCTGATGGAACCGATAAAAAACGGGGTTGCCACACACCATACCATCCAGTAAGCCCAGTAAAAGATGGTCCAGTTCTGTGGAAAGGAGGAAGTCCGCAGGGCATCGGTCCAGGTGGACAGCCCAATGAAGTTTTGAACCACATTTCCTACCGCAGTGATTCCTGTTTCAATGGTATACCTGGCCTGCCCTCCGCCGATAAGCACATAGAGAAGGAGACCGAAAAATAAGTAAGTACAGGAGGCTGCCAGTCTGGCAATGCCCTTCATGCCAAAGTAAACAGTAACTGTATAAACAATACAGATGATGACCAGGATAGCAATGGTTAAAAGCCTGGAATCCGGAAGCCCCGTGGCACGGCTGATGGCCATGGAAAGAAGGGGAGTTGCCAGGGAAAAGGTGGTGGCTGTTCCTGCCAGCAGGGCGAATACTGCAATTAAGTCAATGAGCTTTCCCGCAGGTCCATCTACATGCTTTCCCAAAAGAGCGCGGCAGGCTTCCGAATATTTCTGCTTATTCCGCTTTCTCACGTGAAGCATAAAGCCGAATGCGACAGCTAACACTAAGTAAAAACTCCATGGAATAGGACCCCAATGGAACAGGGGATAGGTGGAAGCCCAGTCCTGCATGGCTCCCATATCTGTGATATGTGGTTCTCCCGCATAGAGAAGCCATTCACAAAGAGAATAAAACAGGATATCGGCAGCCAGCCCGGCCGTAAACATCATGGATCCCCATTTAAAAAAGGAATACTGGGGCTTTTCTAAATTGCCCAGCTTAATGGAGCCGTACCGGGAAAATGCCATGTAAAGGGAACAGAAAAAGGTGAAAAGCCCCATAAGCAGGTAATAGCTTCCCAGCTCATCTCCTACAAAGGACCGGATCGCAGCAAGTGCATTGGCTGATTGAGTGGGCATTATAACGAAGATAAGGCATAAAAGAACAACGATGATAAAGGGAACCTGCGTTGTTGTCCAATCCAGTCTTTTTAGTAAGGGCTCTTTTTTATTATTGTCCATTGAAATCTTACCTCCTGAGTATGTTCAAAAAAGTTTTTATAATAATGATATTGAACATAGTATCATGGATGCCTGAAAAATGCAAGAATAAATTGGAAATATATGATTGGTAAAAGAAACCTTGACTTATTTGTGAAGATTTTATGACTTTTTAAAGAAACTACTACAAAAAAAGTCTTACATCCTATATAATGTGGATGTTCAATGATGAGGAGGAATTATAATGAAAAACAAAGCATTAATAATATGTGCAATGACAGCTCTCATGCTGAGCGGCTGTACCAAGAGCAATATCCTTGCTTCAGGAGGGCCTGCTGAGCCGGTTCTTGAAACACAGCAGGGAATTGTTTTGGACTGGCCTCAGATCGGAAGTGCTCTGGATGACGAATTTTTAAATAATGAAGAATACCCCATGGCATTGGAAGAAGGCAGCATCAATTACAGCGTTGATCAGAACGAGAAAACAATTGAATTAAACCTGGTGGTAAAGAGCGGAACCAATGCAGAGGAAGCAGTAAGATTTGCAGATGCCGTAATCCGGTATTTAAATGATGAAGCAGCCACTCAGGACTTTTCCTATGAACGGTCAAGTGATACCTCTTACGGTGGTTTTTTCAAGGAATACGACATGCATCTGATTGTAATGCCGGAGTATACCATGGAGCAAAAGCAGTACTGGCTGGTGGATATGGACATTCCCAAGGGTTCTGATGAAAAGATCGTCCCGAAGGAAGGGGCAGTGCTTACAGAGCCTGAATCAGAGGTGGAAGAGGACGAAGACCAGGCTGAAGATGAAGCAGAAGAGAGCGTAGAAGAGACAGAAGAGACAACAACAGCGAAATAAGATTTTACAGCCCTTTGGCTGAAAACAGGTCAAAAAAGAAACATGATTGGAAAGCAGATATAAGGCCGCTTTTCAATCATGTTTCTTTTTAGTCGGTGCTGACTGCCAGCCCGCTGTGATATGAGTAGTTCCCAAGTTCTTTTAAAAGCTTGTTATGATCTAAGTTCTTTAAAGGAATTGTTGAAGTCAGCTCTTCATTTAAAAGGAAGAAGGCATCGTTGCATTTTGCCATGGAAAGGTAAAACAGCTCCGGGAAGGAGGCTTGTGATGCCAGCCGCCTGTTCCAGGGGTTACACCAGACCTCGTGATTTAAGTTCATTGTCGTAACGGGATCGGGCGGAATGTCTGTGACCAGCTTCCGGGAGGCAATGGGATTCCTGAAAAACAGGGATTCCACAAATTCAATGCTGTTTTTCTTGCGGCTGGAGGGATCGGCAAGGGTCCGGCAGCCTAAGCGCATAGCCAGAATAGAACGGGATACCATCCTGGGGGTTACGCTGAAATTGTTTTTGTAGTTTTGCGGATAATATGTTTCATTGATGCATGCGGATAGAAATCTGGAAATAAACTGCATTTCCTGTCCGTTTAAGCAGATGGTAGCCGCCTGGTTAAACTGAGAGGGCTTTTTCTTTTTGTATTTCATCAGAAGCAGCGCATCAATATCATTTTCCAGGGTAGCGTGAAGGCCGTGGTGATAATTGCTGGCGTTTTTCACATCATACTCAATCCTGCCGTAAACGTAAGGGTGGCAGATGGAATCGCCGATGTAGTGGCAGAAATATCCGCTCAAATAAGAAATAGCCTGCTCTCTCTGCTGTCTGGATTCGATCTGGGACAAATGATTTAAGCAGGAGAGGAAAAAATCATTGACATGATTTTCGTGCATGTAGGAGCCCACATTCCGGTAATCCCGGTGACGGAGAATGGGGATATTATAAAAAAACATATCCGGTCCCTGAAGGCCAAGCTGATAAAGCCAGCGGTGTTTAGCGATAATACGCTTTAAAGGATTATTGGGCATATCGTTAAAAACTCGGACTCCTAATAAGTAATGGGTGGTAAAACCGGGCATATTGTTCACCTCGCATTTTTTTAAATACAGTACAGATAATTGTATTATGAAAATAAACTTCTCATAAGCAATATTATACCATAGGATTATTTATTTTGTATAAAAATCATTGGAAATTTTCATACTCTCCGGCTTGGGTGAATAAGTGTTAAGGAAAGCGGTAAGGAGCGGATATTATGATACATCGCATCCATGAACTGGTATGGGGGCCCTGGCTTTTGGTTTTGTTTTTGGGCATGGGCATTATTTATACCATAAAATCGGGATTTTTTCAGATCAGAGGGCTGTCCTGCTGGTGGAAGGAGACTATAGGAAGCATAAGAGAAGATGAAGACGGGAAAAGCGGGGAAGTGACCCGGTTTCAGACGGCCTGTACGGCTCTGGCGGCCACCATTGGAACGGGAAATATCGTGGGAGTTGCCACAGCTTTGACAGCAGGCGGCCCTGGGGCTATATTTTGGATGTGGGTGTCTGCTGCTATCGGAATGATGACAGGCTATGCGGAAACCATGCTGGGAATCCGTTACCGCTATAAGGACAGAAACGGTGCGTGGGTCTGCGGTCCTATGGTATACTTGGAAAAGGGAATGAAAATGCCTGTTTTGGGAATGGTTTACAGTTTCCTCTGTATCATGGTTTCCCTTGGAATGGGAAGCATGGTTCAGTCCAACTCCATTGCTGAAACCTTAGAATATGCTTTTGACATAAATCCTGTTTCCGTTGGAATTTTGCTGACAGGAGTGGTATTTTTAGTGGTGCTGGGTGGAATCGGAAGGATCGCCTTTGTTTCTGAACGGCTGATTCCAGTGTCGGCAGGACTTTATATGATATTTTCCATGGTTGTGATCATGTCCTGCTGGGACAGTATCCCCCATATTTTCCGGTGTATTTTTGAAGATGCCTTCCGTCCGGTGTCCGTCTTTTCCGGAGCAGCCGGATATGGAGTCAGCAGAAGCTTGCAGTATGGCATATCCAGGGGCGTGTTCTCTAATGAGGCGGGCCTTGGAAGCCTGGCAGTCCTCCACGGGGCGGCAGAGGATACTACGCCGGAGCAGCAGGGAATGTGGGCTATGTTTGAAATATTCTTTGATACTATTTTAATCTGTACTATGACGGCATTTGTGATTCTGTGCATGACAGATGGAAATCCGGCGGCTTCTGGTTATGATGGGGCGGCTCTTACTGCATACTCTTTTTCCAGAAGGCTGGGAGGACTTGGACAGTATGTGGTTTCAGGGGCTATGGTGATTTTTGCATTTGCTACTATTATCGCCTGGTATTATCTTGGGAAGCAGGCGGCGGTTTATTTGGCGGAAAGTTTAAAAAAGAGGCGTATCCTGTATTTCCTTCAGAGGGTTTTAAGGGGAAAGGTATATACCCTTCTTTACTTAGGGGCCGTATTTGGGGGCTGTATTGCAAAGTTGGAAACTGTGTGGGAGTTTTCCGATATCTGGAATGGGCTGATGGCCCTTCCCAATATATTGGCGTTGATATTTTTAATGAAGGAAGTTACATATCCCAGGTAGAATATATTCTTTAAAGCTAAATAATATCAATATTCCCTGCCTGACCATTGGCATAAGAGTGTTTGATTTTTATTTCAAAGAAAACTCCCGTAGTCTGCATTTTCATAGTAAAGTCTGCAGACTATGGGAGTTTTTTGTTTTCTAATATTATATTGTTATTCCATGGACAAGTATGCTTTGATTCACGATTCCCTGGTATCATTCCATTATGATACTAATGTCCACTCCTTATCAATCCATCTTGCATATGTATATGACCAAAGCCGTTTATACTGCTTGCCATTCATAATTTTGTATATATAGCCAGTTTCTTCTGCCTGGGGACCTACCTCTGAGCTTGCAGTAGTCTGTATTTGTCCTGCTTGAGACTCAGATGCATAAGTGCTAATTGGCAGAGCCATTAAAAATGTAGCTGTTGCTAATAGGCCGATAAGGTTTGTTTTCAAAGTTTTTTTCATGGTAAATCCTCCTGATTTATTATTTTTAAATGTTTTAAACTATCATCAATAACTAAAATATTAGCTATTAATTCTCCTTCGCTATTATAAAGATTGTAACCAGAATCTGTTTTTACCAAATAGTCGTCACTGGAAATGTCAGTCATAGTTCCATAATCTTGGACACTGGGCATGCTATAAGGTTGAATGACAAACGTATACGATAAAACCAGCAAGACAAACATAATTGGAATAAACATTTTGCTTCTCTGTTTGTTAATATTTGAATAATTACTTTCAAGCAACATTTTAAATCGTTGTTTGAGCCGATTACTTTGAGCTTCTTCAACTAAGCAACAAGTTAATATAGATTCCTTTTGACCTTTACCCTGATTTTGTATGACCTTGATTATTGCATTTAAATAACACTGTTGTTGCTGCCTACTTAAATAATAACTAACTTTTTCATCAGAGTGCATTTCCAAAGTGTGCTCTACTTCATTGTTAAAATATCTAAAAAAGGGGTTCCACCAAAATATGGTCTGAATGATATCACAAATGCACTTAATGATTGCATGTCTCTGACGGTAGTGCTGCCACTCATGTAATAATACTCCAAATAATTCGTCGTCAGTGAAATTTATATCTGGAAGAATTATGATTGGTGAATAAAGGCCAACGATTGCCGGTGTTCTTATGCTTTTGTGTACTATAATTTTTATTTCCCTTTTTGCGCCGATAAGGTTTTGTATATTCGCTAAGGTTGATTTTATGCGTTGATCTTCAGAAGCGGGGAAAATACATAGTATATTATAAAATCTTCTATATTTATTTATCTTTCTGCAAAGTTTATATAATGCAACTCCGACACTTATAAGAATCAGGATATCAAATACGTTGGCAGTAATACCTTTGCTGGAAAGATTAATAAGAGGGTAAGCTAATACACGTTGTAAAGCAGGCAATAAACTTTCAGATCTAATAATTTGAGTATAGAATAGTTCTGTCGGTAAAAAGAACCTTATTAAACATAAACATATCAAAAAAATCAAGGGATATATTGAGAAAGTTCTTAATAGGATCATTTGCCTGCTTAATAATTTTATGACAATTGCAAAGATACTTACCCATATAAGCGAAGTCAGGAACGAGAACAATGTTAACCCCATAAACTATTCCTCCCTGTATTGGTCTAATAGTTCCTGTAAAGCTTCTGCGATTTCCTCCTTGCTGTTTTTCTTGCCCAAAAGCATTGATATTAAAGACAAACTATCTTGATCATCTCCTTGATAATACCTATCAAACTGCATAATAGCATATTCATTGGCTGATATTGTTGGACGAAACAGCCGTCCATAGGACTTTCCGATTTTTGTTATTTCAGCAACTTCAATAGCCTTCTTTTTTTCCAGTGTCCGTAAAATGCTCTGAATGGAACTTGTAGGCCAGGTTCTGTCAGGAATTCCTTCGGCGATTTCGGTAGCACTTAAAGGCGTTTCGGATGCCCATAAAACTTTCATGGCAGCTTCTTCTTTGCTTGTAAGGAAAAAACATGAATTCATATTGTTTTTGATTAACATATTGCTCATCTCCTGATTTTTATTTTTTATTTAAATTATAATTTCATATTATAATAAATTATAGCTCTATATTATGAAAAAGTCAATTATTATTAATACTATTTTAAAAATTAAAATTGTTATTGACAAAATAGCTGTATCGATATATTATAAAAATATAGAATTTCAAATTAAAAAAGGTTTTATAATAATATTGCGTAATTGTATAAGATATTATCAGTGCTAAAATCATAAGAAAAGTAACAATTCGAACATAAAATCACGGTAATTTCTGATAAAGTTATTATTAATTAGGCCGATATTGGTACTTTTATATATTTGCAAAAAGAAGGGAGGGATTCCAATGGATGGTATGGATTCTAGCTGATATCGCTATAGTGTTAACAAGTTAAGGTATCTTTAGGCACTAAGCATTTTGCAGCCTATATTAAATACGAGGAGGAATTTTTAATGAAAAAATTTATTAAAAGAATTGTTAGCTTTTTATTATCAATTGCAATGCTCTTATCATCTGCAACATATGTTTTTGCCCAAGAGCAGGTTTATGATGGGAAAAAATCCAATATTCATTATGAAAAAGGTAGCATAGAGGCTTTATTAGATTCTACTTCTTCCAGGAGTAGTTTTAAAGAATTAATTTATACCTATGATCAGAATGGCGAAAGTTATCGAGTATATGATCAAGTCAATAGCGATTTAACTTACACTCATTCATCGATTTTTAAAATTGAAAAAAATCAAAAGGAAACACTCGTTCGACGTGAGATTGTTAATGTAGCCAATAATATGGTAACTACAACGATTATCGAAAATGGGAAGGAAACAACCCATGTTTTAGATCTTAATAGCAGTAATAAATCTGAGTTTGCGAATGCGCCTACCCCAATGGGAACATGGGATGGATGGCCAGTAAGCAACACTTTTGAGCATTATGGAACCTTTAAATATTCCTATAGTATAACTGGAACAACCACTGCGGCTGTTACGGTGACAATTAATGCAATTGTAAAATTTGCAAACATTAATCCATATGCTAAAGTAGCAGTGACTATTATATCCGGAATAGTGAATTATATTGTTAAAGAAAATGTTAAAAGGACTTATGTAATAGAAGATGTCTCTTTCAGATGGACTCAAATACCAAATATACCTGTGCAGCAACGTGCAGTTGAACGCACTATACGTAAGTTTCATGCTGATAGTAATTATGCAACAGTAATTGATAGCGCTACAACTACTGTATATGCAAAAGATTATAAGGATTAGGTGGTAATATTAAAAAAATCATTATAAACAATATGGGATATATTGTGATTATTTTATCATTGATTATTGGAGAAAAGGTTAAAACAAATGCTTCTTGGTTAAATATTATAAAATCTGAATCTGGAACTATTTTTTTTCTTATTCTTATTATAATTATTGTAGAAGTAATGATAACTGTTTTTAAGGATTAGTTTGGTAACAAAATAAAGGTTTAAGACAGAAAAATCTGGTGGGAACCACTACCCCGATAGGAATTTTGGGCACTCACCATGACTGGCGAATGTCTATTTGGAGATTTCTCACCTAATAAAACATTGAAGAACTATTATAATCGGATCGACATATCTAATCAAAGCAGAGTCGTTCCGAAAAAAAGATATCGCTTAAAACGATATCTTTTTTATATTAACATATTTAATAAAGCGCTTAATAATATAAAGATAAGTATAAAAAATTAGCAAATATAAAACTGGTTAAGATTGGGGGAAGGGGACAAAAGACGGTGCTTGCAGAAATGGAGGATTTTATGAATTTAGAAAAAGAAAAAGCTTATGATGATCTTACAACTATAACTGAAACTTTAGAACAAACAAGAAAAGACTATAGTGGTCTATATGAAATATTGTGGAGATATGGTGTGATTCAGATAGCCCTTTGTGTATTCCCCATTGTATTGAGAAAAGTTTGGGGGGATCATAGTTCATTTGGATTTATTGCATTGGCATTGGGGATATTGGCAGCAGTATATATGCTGATTATCTATTTTAAGATATATAATAAAGAAAATATCACTTCAAATAAGTACTACTTAAGTTGTCTTGGTATGTGGGGAGTTATCGCGGTTGCTTTACCATTTGTTGAAATTGCAGTAAGAGGAGTGATATTAGCAGTATCTCCCGAAAGGGCACTTGATTTATTACCGAGACTGCAAGAATTTGATATGCTTATAAATATATTACTTGTATGTTTTTGCTTTATTATTTGTGGTTTTATAGTTAATAGAAAAGGTCTTGTTATTTTGTCAATCATAATTTTGTTTGTTTTTATAACCTTGGATATGTTGTATTATAATTCGGGTGTTTCTGGGAGAGGTCCTGCTGCTTTGATCATATTTTATTATATTTGCATTACTGTAGGGTACATTGGATTATCTTATATATTACGACGGAGTAGTAAAGATGGATATTAATAATATACCGGAGGCTTTAAGTCTGCCACTTAGATTAAAATTAATTAGTTGCCTTGTAAATGGAAAAAAGACATTTAATGAATTAAAAGATTTGGTTGAAGCATCGGATGGAAATATGAGCGTTCAACTATCGAAATTAGAACAATGGGGATTTATAACATCAGTAAAAAAGATAGATGGGAAGAAAACTAAGACTACTTATGAAATAACTGATTATGGAATTTGTATGTTAAAGGAATATGTAGAGTTATTAAAAAAGGTTATTATGGAAGCTGATTAACCCTATCTTATTAGTATTTTTGGTAATGTTACAGTTACAACGAGTGAATACTCGGCAGAGTTTTTCTGGAGATATTTCCCTCTTGCATATTTGGTCTAAATGATATAGACTATAATCAGTCTAATAAGTTTAGATTGGAGAGAATATTATGGCTAAGGATATAACACTTACTACAGCAGAAGAAAAGCTGGCAGTTTTGATCTGGCAGAATGCGCCGCTTTCTTCCCCGGATCTAGTCGCTCTTGTGGAGCGGGAAATGAATTGGAAGAAGTCAACAACTTACACGGTATTAAAAAAACTTTGCGATAAGGGTGTATTCAAAAACGAAAATGCCAGTGTGTCGGTGGTTCTTACCCAAGATGAGCAAATTGCCCGTCAGAGCCGCCGTTATGTAGAAGATACATTCGGCGGGTCGCTTCCTAAATTTATCACATCATTTTTTAGTGGCAGGAAATTAACACCAGAGCAGGCAGCAGAGCTAAAACGGCTGATCGAAGAGCATGAGGAGGGCGGAAACAATGGATAAACTGTTCCTTGCAATTCTAAACATGAGCCTTATGGGTGCATTTGTTATCGCAGCCATATGTCTTGCCCGTCTGCCTCTAAAAAAGGCTCCTAAAATAATTTCCTACTGCTTGTGGGCAGTGGCAGGATTCAGGCTTGTATTTCCATTTTCAATCGAAAGCGTTTTCAGTTTAATACCATTTAAGGCTCAGACCATTCCCCCGGATATAGCCATACAACCTACACCGCGTATTGATAGTGGTATTTCTATTGTGAATAACGCCATCAGCAGCGTTCTTCCTGTTGCTACACCGACTGCCAGCGTAAATCCGCTTCAGATATGGATTATTATTGGTGCATTTGTTTGGCTTGTTGGTGCTTCTGTACTGCTTATTTACGGTGTGGTTTCATTTGTTGTTCTTAGGAAAAAAATGAAACATGCATCTCACATTGATACAAATATCTACGAAGCCTCAAATATTAAATCGCCTTTTGTGCTGGGCGCTTTCAAACCGAAAATCTATCTTCCTATTGGCTTATCCGGCCAGGAAAGAATCTATATTCTTTTGCACGAACAAACCCACATCAGGCGATGTGACCATATTGTAAAAATTGTGGCCTTTTTTATTTTATGTTTACATTGGTTCAATCCCATGGTATGGCTGGCATTTATTCTGATGGGTGCTGATATGGAAATGTCCTGCGATGAGCGCGTACTGAAAGAAATTGGCAGCGAAGTTAAGAAGGCTTACTCTATGTCTCTGCTGTCGTTAGCCACGGAAAGGCGTATCATAGGCGGCAGTCCGCTTGCCTTTGGTGAAGGCGGTATAAAGGAAAGAATAAAAAATGTACTGAATTTCAAAAAGCCGTCAAGGAGGATTGTGATTGCTATAGTGGCATTGGTGATGGTGTTCAGTATAGGTTTTTTGGTGAATCGCCCTACGGATAGAAATAATTTGGATTCAATCACACCAAGGTCTATGAATGATGTTGTTAATGAGCCGCACTTTGCCGGAACTGTAATCGAAGTGCATGACAATACTATTCTTGTGCGTGTTAATGAAGGTGAGGAGGCGCGCAGAAGCAGTGACTTGATCAGTGTTTCTCTTGATGTAAAATTGAAAGACAGCATGACTCATTTTACTGTTGGTGACAAGGTTATTGTCTATTATAACGGGCAAATTGCCGAGTCTTATCCGGCGCAGGTAAATACTGTTTATGGGATTGTTCTCACAAGTCCTGATATGAGTATAAACATGGAAGACATTGACCGTCTTTCCGCAATGGGAACACCTTACGTAGGAGACAACAGCGCAGTCGGCAATATTGTAAATGCGCTTCCAAGGATTAATAGAGAGTATAGGCAGCAGTTTTTTTCTATAGGAGATGATTACGGCACAGGCCATACTCCTTATACGCTTACCGTTTACTATGAACCTGATGACACAGAAGCCGGCGATGCACGAACTATAACGGTTACGCCGAAAAATGCCGTATTGCTGTTTATTCTGATTGATAACCTTGAAGAAGTAAGTTATGCATTTCGTTCAACACCCAGTGGCGGAGAAATAGATAAGGCGGCTTATAACACCATCGCAGTATATAACAGGAAGGATGTTTCCGAATATCTTGAAACCATAGGATTGGAATGGGAAGATTTCAAGAATGACTGGAAGGGTTCGGTTGAAAAGATGTACGCAGCTCCCTCCCCTGTCTCATACCAGTCCCAGGACATAACTATTGAAGATGTGCGAGCTCTCGCTAAAAAGGGAGATGGCCTGTTGTTTGAAGACTTTCAAAAATATGCCGGTGTAAACACCAGCTCAAGAACTGACTACAATATAATTGCCTACAGTGTTGAGGAAGGTTATCGTTTGATCGTACATTCAAATGAGAGCGGAAAGCTTGATATGGTGAACCTTGAAAGTATTTGGGAGAGCAGCGGGAGTGGCATTGACATCCGGTATGGAGATATGGAAGAGTTTTTGAGTAAACGGCCTATTGTTATGTTGGTGAAAGGTGGTATAGCAACACCATTGGGAACAACCGTTACTCTTAAAAATGTTACGGATTTTGAATACATTTATGGCGAGAGTTACACTATACAGCGAAAAGATGATGGCGGCTGGATAGATGTTGAACCTATCATTGAAAATTATGGTTTCAACTCCATTGGATATATGCTGCCAGCGATGGAAAGCAAGGAAATGTCTATCGATTGGGAATGGCTTTACGGAAAACTTTCCCCGGGTGATTATCGAATCGTTAAAGATGCATCTCTTGTCATGTCACCGGGTGGCTATGGTACATTTCGATTATATGCAGCATTTACAGTGGCAGGCGAAAGCTAAAGTCTGGAGAAACAGCGGACGGAACAAAAAATCAGGGATTTATTAACTAGGACTGATGTTTCTGAAAATGAGATTGCCGCTGATTGTGCTGTTATAAGGGATCATGCTTATGACCATGTGGGTATTGTGCTATTTACCGATACAGAAAAGAATACCATCAATATGGCATTTTTAGACGAAGAGGCAACCCCTGCACTTGTAAAATAACCTTTTCCATACAGGGCATTGATGTGAACTTTACTGTGGAAAATGAATTATAAGACGTGAAATTGTGTGGACGTGAAGTTTGAGCTATTGTATGTTAGGAGGGGGGCTGCAAATAATGAATAAAATAAAAATGATTTTTACTTTTTTAATCATCTCCATCGTTTGTCTGGCTCTCATATTCATCTATGGGTATAGCCCATATACATATGAGTGGAATGGATGCAGCATTAGCTTTCCTGATCGGAGTTGGAAGAAAGTTATGTCAGGGGATAGTAGTGTGGCAGGTTTTACATCTGTAAATAATGGAAGCGTTGAAATAATCTGCACAGGTTTCGACGATCCTGCTAAGAATATATTATTGTATCCGAGATTAAAAGAGCAGGCAAAAAAGATTTTGGAGGACAAGCAAATTGGAAAAGGCTATGAAGTATTCACTTTAAGCTTTTCCAATGATGATGTAAGCAAAGAATATGAATCTTCCTTTGGAATTACTGGTAGTGACTATAAACATGGGTTATTGAAGGGAATAGAAACACCGGAACAAACTTACCAGATTTTGATATTAATGAATCGTGACGATGCCAAAAGTGTAGAATCTGCTCATAAAATTATGGACTCAATTATTGTAATCCCTTAAAGCTGCAAGGATTGATGATGATTTTATGGATCGCTGCCATAATAATATGCAGTATATTTATATTTTAAGTAAAAAAGAATAAACGTAAATCAAGATGGTTCTGGAATAAGTTTCAGAACCATTTCTGTCAATATTGCTTTCAGCATTGAAGTTTGCTCATGGCAGGTATACAATAAAAGATAATAACATATTGTTCTATCGGTCGCTGGAATACCATAAATCTCCCGTTTTAGCAGGCTATACGGCTGGAAAGAGGAAACTATGAAAACATATATAATTGTTATATTTTTAATTGCAATCATTACATTGAATATATTTAATAAAGTAAAGAAACGTCTGTATTTATTGAAAAAACAAAAAGCTAAAAATTATTTGCATCAAAATTTCGGGAAGACAACCTCCAAAAATCATATTAACCTGGGAGCTGTCCAAAGAGATTGGATTTCAATTTCTAAAAACATACCTGATAAAGACAAAATCGATGATATAACCTGGTTTGATTTAGAAATGGATCAGATTTATGATGAAATAAATAATTGCCAATCGTTTGCAGGGGAACAAAAGCTTTATTCCATGCTTCATACAATTGGAAACCATGGAACAGAATACGAAGCATGGAAAGAAAAAGTTGAATTTTTTAATAATGAAGAATCAGAACGCGATGAAATGTGGTATTTAATTTCCCATTTGGGTAAAGAGACAGACAGTTATTATTTACCTATGTATATAGATAATTTGGAAGCATTTAGAATTCCCAATATAGATTTTTATCGTTTTATGAGAGTCTTGTTATTTCTTTCCTTCATACCAGCAGTAGCAACTATAAATTATGTATATTTGTGGTTCCCAGCCTTTACAGCGTTAGCTAATATTGTCATATATTCTATTCAGAAAAACAGGTATGAAGCATATTTGAATATGCTGAGCAGTATTTTGCGAATCATGAGAGCGGCACAGCAAATTGTAAGTTCAACAGAATTAAAGTATGAAAGTAAATTCAAGGATTTAAGTGAAAGAATCCATGTATTTCAAAAATTGCTTTTGATTATCGGAAAGCTGCAATACCGTTTTAAATCCAGTATATCAGGAGATGCGATGACTCTGGTGGAGTCGGCAACTTTTGGGATTACATTATGGGATTTGATACAGTATGACAAAGTAATAAAACAATTAATTGGGCACCAAAGAGAATTAAGAGCTTTATATGAAATTATTGGACAAATAGATGCTGCTATTTCTGTAGCTTCATTTAGAAAAAGCTTACCATTTTATTGCATGCCTCAGTTTGATGATAAAAGCGTAATAGAAGTAAAAGAGATCTTTCATCCGTTTGTAAAAAACCCTGTTTATAATTCTGTAACGATTAATAAAGGGTGTATGATCACAGGGGCAAATGCCTCTGGAAAATCTACCTTTATTAAGGTACTGGCAATTAATGCAATATTAGGCCAAAGTATTAATACCTGCATTGCAAGCGGATTTAAGATGCCCCATTGTGCAGTTGTGACGTCTATGGCTGTTCGTGATGAAGTTGCATCTGGAGAAAGTTATTACATAAAAGAAATCAAATATTTAAAGAGGATTATTTCTTTATTGAATAATGATACAATAGTATTTAGCGTAATTGATGAAATACTTAGAGGAACAAACACAAATGAAAGGATTGCTGCATCTGCATCTATTTTAAAATATATATATGAAAAAAATAGTATAACAGTAGTTGCAACACATGATATTAAGCTAACAGAGATGCTAAATGGTTACTTTGATTGCTTTCATTTCAAAGAACACATAAGTGAAAAAAAGATGTCATTTGAATATAAAATTTATTCTGGACCTGCGACATCGACAAATGCACTTCGCCTATTGGAATATATGGAGTTTCCGGAAAAGATAATTGAAGAGGCTGAAAAAATATCATTGGGCTTATGTGAGTAAGAAAAAGGCATCTATAATTGCAATTTTTATGCTGTCGGATATATTAATACTTTGGATTTAACAGGGGTAAGTTTTACAAAGCTGGATACAATAATTACAAATTTTAATTAAAAAGAGGTGTTGCTATGCCTGACTCTAACAAGATTTCCAATAATTTAATCAATGAAAAGTCCCCGTACCTGCTCCAACACGCTTATAACCCCGTTACCTGGTACCCATGGGGAGGGGAAGCTTTTGAAAAAGCAAAAGCGGAAGATAAGCCGGTCTTTCTCTCCATCGGATATTCCACCTGCCACTGGTGTCATGTCATGGCTCATGAATCCTTTGAAGATGAAGAGGTGGCAGAAGTCTTAAACCGGGATTACGTGGCTGTAAAGGTGGACAGGGAGGAGCGGCCGGACATTGATTCTGTATACATGTTTGTATGCCAGGCCCTGACCGGCTCCGGCGGCTGGCCTCTGACTATTATTATGACGCCGGAGCAAAAGCCTTTTTATGCCGCAACTTATCTCCCAAAGCTTTCCAGATGGGGCTCTGCCGGACTGCTGGATATTTTATCTTCCATTCAAAGGCTGTGGAAGAATGAAAGAGACCGTGTTCTAAGCGTAGGAGAAGAACTGACAAGTTTATTAAATAAGGAAACCCGTTCCCAATCAGAAACAGAAGAGGAGCCTTCCAAAGAACTTTTAAAAGCAGCGTCAAATACCCTTTCCAGGGCCTTTGATAAACAGTGGGGAGGCTTTCATAGAGCCCCCAAATTTCCCATGGCCCACAACCTGATTTTCCTTTTCAGGCATTATCTGCTGGAGGGCGGGGAAAATGTGCTTTCCATGACGGAAAAGACTTTGAAACAAATGTACCGGGGCGGCATGTACGATCACATCGGAGGGGGATTTTCCCGCTATTCCACCGATGAAAAGTGGCTGGTTCCCCATTTTGAAAAGATGCTCTATGACAACGCCCTTTTGCTATATGCCTATACGGAAGGCTTCCAAATCACCGGAAATCCATTTTACGCCATGGTTTCAAAAGGAATCCTGGACTATGTACTTTCCGTCCTTACTGATGAAGAGGGCGGCTTTTACTGCGGCCAGGATGCGGACAGCGAGGGAGTGGAAGGAAAGTTCTACACCTTTGAGAAAAAAGAAATTATAGACATTCTGGGAAAAGAGCAGGGAGAGGTATTTTGTCAGTGGTTTGGCATAACAGAAGCGGGCAATTTTGAAGGAAAAAATATTCCAAACTTAATCGGAAATGAAGATTTTGAAACAGAAAACCAGGAAATAAAGGCATTGTGTCAAAAGCTTTACCAATACCGCCTAAAACGAACAACCCTTCACACAGACGATAAAATACTCACCTCCTGGAACGGCCTTATGATCGCCGGAGTGGCAAAAGCATATAAGATTCTCGGCGACAGCCGATATTTAGAAGCCGCCCAAAAAGCCCATGCTTTTATAGAAAAGAATCTGAAAACCCCGGACAACAGGCTTTTTATCCGGTATCGCGACGGAGAAGCGGTCCACGACGGACAGCTTGATGATTATGCCTTTTACGCCTTCGGCCTTTTAGAACTGTACGAAGCCTCCCTTTCCGTCACATATTTAAAAGAAGCGGAAAAAGTTTCCGAAAAGATGGTGGACTTATTTTTTGATGAAGCCGAGGGCGGCTTCTACATGTATGCCCATGATAGAGACAGGCTCATCAGCCGCCCCATGGAGTTTTACGACGGCGCTCTGCCATCGGGAAATTCTGTGGCAGCCTATGTATTAAGCAGGCTCTATCACCTGACAGGGGAAGTGAAGTGGCAGGAGGTTTTGGAAAAGCAGATTTCCTGCATGGCAGGAGCAGCAGCTCAAAGCCCTGCAAACCACTGCTTTGCTCTCATGGCTTTTCAGACTCTTCTTTATCCTTCCGCGGAAATCGTGGCAGCTTCAGCCCGGGAGCCGTCGCGTGAGGAAGTGACCACACTCCAGAGGGAAATCGCAGGAAATATAAGTCTTCTATGGAAAACAGCAGGAAATCAAAAAGAGCTTTCTGAATCAGCTCCCTTTACAGCGGATTATCCCATACCTGAGTCCGAAACAAAGTATTACGTCTGCAGCGGCGGAACCTGCCTGCAGCCGGTGGACACCCTGGAGGAAGTAAGGAGCCTAATAAAAACCCTGTCTGACCGTCTGTCCTGATTTTATCATAAAAATAATCTGCCTCCTATATAAATAAGTAAGCATTGATAGAAATAGGAGGTAGATTTTATGTGCACTGCTATTACCCTGCAAACACAGCAGGGGGAAACCTTTTTTGGAAGGACTATGGATTTTTCTTATGATATTGAACCTCACCTGTTCATTGTCCCCAAGCATTACCAATGGACCAACTGTGTGAATATGACGGCTCTGTCCAATACCTACGGCTTTATCGGCATTGGACAGGAGCTGGAGGGAAAGCTCTTTCTTTTTGACGGGGTAAATGAGATGGGATTTGCAGCGGCAGCCCTCTATTTTGCAGGCTGTGCAAAGTATGATGCCTGTTCTGAAAATGGGATTGCGGCTTATGATTTTCTTCATTATATACTGGGGAACTGCTCCTCTGTAGAAGAATTAAAGACATTGGTAAAAGGCGTTTCCGTTGTAGGGGTAAAGGACCCGGTTACCGGGACTGCGGCGCCTCTTCACTGGATTGCAGTTGACAGAAGCGGAGCCTGCGCTGTAGTGGAGATCACGGAAAAGGGAAAGGCAGTCATGGAAAATCCCATGGGCGTTCTGACAAACAGTCCAGAATTTCCCTGGCATATGACCAATTTAAGAAATTACATGGATGCTTCTCCCTGGCAGACAGAAAAGGTCAACTGGGGACAAGTGGAGCTGACTCCCTTTGGACAGGGAGGAGGATCTATGCCTCTGCCGGGAGGCTTTACTTCCCCGGAGCGATTTGTCCGGGCTTCCTATTTAAAATCCCATGTCCCGGAGCCGGAACATGGAGGGGAAGCGATCACTTCCTGCTTTCACGTCATGGAAAACATATCCGTTCCAAAGGGGGCTGTTATTGCCGCCCGGAACGTTTATGACTACACAAAATACACCGCATTTATCAATATCAATACCTGCGAATATTTTTTCAGGACCTATGATGATTTTCAGATCGGTACCACTCGGTTCTTTGAATACAATTTTTCGGCTCCGAGGCTTGTAAATCTTGGGGGCTTGTAATGAACAGAAATGTCCAGAAAAAGGGAGGGGGAGCTGATGACGAATCATCAGCTCCTGTATTATGAAAAAAAGTCTTTCAGCAATTCTTTGCTATGTTTACAGTATATCCATGAAACATGAAGAAATAATATTATTTTTGTAAAAGGTTTTTAAATAAAATTTGAACAAAATATGAACATGTGGACAAACGTCCATGTATTTGATAAAATATTGCTAGATGAGAAATCTAACTCAGAAGGGAGATTAACATGAAGAATCCGGTTGTAACAATTACAATGGAAAACGGCGATGTGATGAAAGCAGAGCTGTATCCGGATATTGCACCAAACACAGTGAATAATTTTATCAGTCTCGTAGAAAAAGGCTTTTATGACGGGCTGATTTTCCACAGAGTAATCAGCGGTTTTATGCTTCAGGGCGGATGCCCGGAGGGAACAGGAACAGGCGGTCCCGGCTACTCCATCAAGGGAGAATTCAGCCAGAATGGATTTCCAAACGCTTTAAAACATGACGAAGGTGTTTTGTCCATGGCAAGAGCCATGCATCCTGACTCAGCCGGTTCCCAGTTCTTTATTATGCACAAGGCATCTCCTCACTTAGACGGAGCTTATGCTGCATTCGGCAAGATTACAGAAGGCATGGATATTGTCAACAAGATCGCTGCTGTAAAGACCGATTACAGTGACCGTCCTATGGAGGAGCAGAAGATCCGATCCATGACAGTGGATACCTTTGGAGAAGCTTATTCCAAGCCACAGGAGAGCTGATGCAATGACCTGGGAGAGGGAAATCACCGTAGAAGGAGCCGTTTTCCGGGTTACCATATCCGATGACTGCAAAGCCCTGCATTCTGCTTATGCGGAAGGCAGGGCTGTTATTGGTTTATGGGACCGGGAGAAAGAGAACCAGAGCCTTGTTCCGGCAGCCTATGTTGTAGAAAAGCTGGAGGATATTGACGATGTTTTTCTGGAACGGGTGGTCAGAAGAAGGCTGGGCCTTCCCTGGGTCATTACCCGAACCAGCCGTCTGACCGTCCGGGAAATGGTTCCCGGAGACTATCTTCTGATTCCTGATGAGCCGGAAGCAGGGGAGGAAGGACGCCGTTTTTTAAGGGAAGAATATTTAAAAGATTATATCAGATGCCAGTATGGCTTTTATGAATACGGAATCTGGGCCCTGGAGAAACGTGACAGCGGCAGACTGGTTGGAAAGGCCGGTCTTTCCAATCTGGATTTATCTATGTATCCGGAATTTTCTTCTTCCATAAAAAAAGAGGATACCCCGGTGGAACTGGGATATCACATTTTTTCTCCCTACAGGAACCAGGGTTATGCAAAGGAAGCCTGCCAGGCCATTTTACAATATGGAACCCGGGAGATTTCCAAACAGATTTACGCCAGAATAGACCGGACAAACCTGCCTTCCTTAAAGCTGGCGGAGAGCCTGGGCTTTCGGCTTATAGCTCAAGGATATAGCGGATCAGCTTCAGGCATGTGTCTGTACGGGTGGAATTGCTGACAACAGACAGAACAGGTTCTTCCATAATAAGTCCTGTCCGGTCACAAAAGTCCGTTTCTCCGATGAAGATGCCGGTTGCAGCAGTTTCTCCGGTTTCTTCATTGGTGGACATATAAAGGCGGTCCTTTACCTTGTCATATACATCAGCCGGAAGAAGCTCTTTTAAGTCGGCAAAGCCGCCCATGGAACCATAGTGTGCGGCGGTTTCCGGGTTTCCGATCATAATATCCAGATCCTTGGTCGAGATCACAGCAGTGACTTTGGCAAGGGAGGCATAGGTGAGCTCGCTCATGGCCGACTCGTCAAAGGTCAGGGACATAGAGGAATCCACATCAATTTTTACATTTTCATCAAGTCCCGCATACTGGCGGAAATCCTGGTCAAAGTAAGAAGACAGGAGGTCTGTGTCACTGCCTGGCCTGCTGTTTAAGATGAAGCAGGAGAGGGCCGTTTCAAACCGGTTCTGGTACATGGCTGAGCCGATGGAACCTATGAGGGCCAGGGCTGCCATAATGCTTAAAATGGGAATCTTATAATATTCCCAGATATACCAAAGTCTGTCCTTGATGCTCATGTTCTTCAGCTTTTGCTTTTCCTCCTGCAGGGAATCTTTTAAGGTCTTGTCTTCATAAGGTGTCATGGTTTGCGCCTCTTTCTTCATTTTTCGGGGGAACTTTTTAGATTATACCATATGAAAGACAGCTTTCCTTAAAATAATTATGAAATTTTGATGAAATAAGGGAGAAGATTTGATTTTTCCAGGTACATGGGCTATAATATTTTTCAATTCTACGTTTGGAGGGGAACAACATATGTTTTCTAACTTTTTTAATTATGACAATCCAGTCTGGCGGTTTATCGGCAAATTCGGGGACCTGATTATTTTAAACATCTTATGGATTGTGTGCAGCCTTCCGATTTTCACCATAGGCGCCTCTACTACGGCAGTCTATTACGTGACCTTAAAGCTGGCCAGGGATGATGACGGGTATACCATCCGTTCATTTTTCAAATCCTTTAAACAGAACTTTAAGCAGGCCACAATTATCTGGCTGATTATGCTGGCAGCAGGCGTAATTCTTGGAATCGACGTATACGTCTTTACCAGATTGTTTACGGGCGGAGAGAGCTTTCGGACTGTAATGCTTACCGTATTCATTGCCATGGCTTTAATCTATGCCGCAATCTTTACTTATATCTTCCCTCTGCAGGCCAGATTCTTCAACACCGTCAGGCGGACCTTTTTCAATGCATTTTTCATGTCCCTGCGCCATTTGTTCCGCACCATCGGAATCCTGGCTATTAACGGAGCTTTGATTGCTGCCGGATTTGTTCTTATGATCCCCCCAGTGATGATGATATTAATGCTCTTTGGCTTTCCCCTTATTGCATTTATCAATTCCTACATCCTATCCCCCGTATTCCAGCGGTACACGCCCGAGGAAAAGAGGGATGGAGAGGAAATGAGGCCCTTATTTGCAGATGAGGACAGTGAAAACAGCCTTTTAAGGGCAAGGGAAGAGCAAAAACCGGAGGAGTAGGAAAAAGGTTATTTATCCATCCGGAAGCCGCAATAAGCGCTCATTCCATGTTCGTGAAGGTCCAGGCCGTCAATTTGCTCCTGATCGGAAACTCTCAGACCAATGGTTTTATGAAGAAGGGTGAAGATGAGGAAGGCCATTACTCCGGTATAGGCAATGACAGACCCAACTCCTATTAGCTGGGTGAGGAAGCTGCATCCCTCTCCGAAGATTCCTGTCAGCAGGGTTCCCAGCAGTCCGCAGCACCCATGTACGCCTACAGCGCCCACCGGATCGTCAATCTTTAATTTTTTGTCAATAAATTCAATGGAAAGAACGATGACAAAGCCTGCAATCACACCGATGATGATGGCTTCATAGGGAGTTATGACGTCACAGCCTGCTGTTACTGCCACCAGTCCGGCCAGTGAGCCGTTTAAGGTCATGGATACATCGGGTTTTCCGTACCGTTTCCAGGTGAATAAAAGGGTCACAAGGGTGGAGGATACTGCAGCTAAGTTGGTATTCATGGCAATGCTGCCCACTGTGGATGTGGCAGCCGTGGTGGAGCCGCAGTTAAAGCCGAACCAGCAGAACCAGAGGATAAATACTCCAAGGACGCCTAAGGGAATGTTGTGGCCCGGAATGGCAGTGGGAGTTCCATCCTCTCCGTATTTGCCCAGACGGGGTCCTACGATCTTAGCTCCCACAAGGGCGCATATGCCTCCTACCATGTGAACTGCCGTAGAGCCGGCAAAATCGTGGAAGCCTATTTCAGCCAGCCAGCCGCCTCCCCAGATCCAGTGTCCGGTTACAGGGTATATAACCACGCTGATGGCAGCAGAATAGATGAGATAAGAAGAAAATTTGGTCCGTTCCGCCATGGCCCCGGAAACAATGGTGGCAGAGGTGGCGCAGAACACTGTATGAAAGATCATGAATACGGCAATGGGAAGACCGCTGAATAATCCGTCTGCATCTGCAAGAGAATAGGGATTAAAGAAGCCGGAAGTTCCTATGATTCCGGCTGCATCACTGCCAAACATAATAGGAAAGCCCAGAATAAAAAAGAACAGAGAACCCAGTACAAAGTCCATTAAGTTTTTCATACAGATGTTTCCTGCATTTTTTGCCCGGGTAAAGCCTGTTTCAACCAGAGCAAATCCGGCCTGCATGAAGTAAACTAAAATAGCGGCAAGCATCGTCCATATGACATTCAATAACATAGTAGTATTTTCCATAATCAAAGCTCCTTCTTCAATTGATAATCGAATATTTTCCCGGCAGAAGAAACGAAAAACGGAGATAACTGCTTTTTAAGAGCAATTATCTCCGTTGATAATGTTGTTTCATTCTGCTGGAGGTTTCATGTCTGTCTTTTCGGAATTACAGGGCCTCGCGCCCATGCTCACCGGTACGGATGCGCACCGCATCCTGCACGTCGTAAATAAAAATCTTGCCGTCTCCGTAATTGCCGGTATTGATTTCCTTTACCACTGCATCAATAATGGGATCTGCCAGCTCCTTGGGAACTACGGTTTCCACCTTTACCTTGGGAAGCAGGTTCACGTTATAGGCGGTTCCCCGGTACATCTGCGTATAGCCCTTTTGGGTTCCATATCCCATAACATTGCTGATCATTAGGCCATTGACCTTGCAGCCTTCCAGAATGGCTTTCAAATTTTCCAGCTTATCCGGCTTGATGATGATTTCCAATTTTTTCATACAGAACATCCTCCTTTTTTTTTAATAAAAAAAACAAGGGCAATTCCGGTTAGGAAACGCCCTTGTTTAATATCAACATTATACACCATTCCGCTTGTTTGTCAAATAAAAAACATAGTTAAAATTCGGAAAAATTTTATAAAAAATTCACAAGAGGCTTGTGCTTTTCTTTGTTTTGGTATATACTAAATACAGTATACAAAAAAATAATTAAGTACAATCCGAATAACAGAAGCGAGGAATACCTGCCTATGATAAGATATCTGGGGTTAAAAGCCTATGGAAAGATCAATCTGGGACTTGATGTTTTGAGAAAAAGGGAGGACGGGTATCATGATGTTCGTATGATCATGCAGACCGTAGGCCTTTATGATAAGATTGATATTTATTTACAAGAAACTCCGGGGATTGAGATTGTAACCAATCTCTTTTACCTGCCTGTCAATGAAAATAATCTGGTTTACAAAGCGGCCAAACTCCTTATGGATGAGTTTCATGTTACCCAGGGCATCCGCATTCATTTAAAGAAGTTTATTCCTGTCTCTGCCGGTATGGCAGGGGGAAGCAGCGATGCGGCTTCGGTGCTCTTTGGAGTTAACAAGATGTTTAAACTGGGCCTGACCAGACAGGAGCTGATGGAGCGGGGAGTCAAAATTGGAGCAGATGTGCCCTACTGCATTATGAGGGGAACTGCTTTAAGCGAAGGAATCGGAGAAATCCTGACGCCTCTTCCCGATATGCCCCAGTGCCAGGTACTGATTGCAAAGCCGGGAGTCAATGTTTCCACCAAGTTTGTCTATGACAACTTAAACGCAGCAGGACTGAAGGAATCTGATCACCCGGATATTGACGGCATGATCAGTGCCATCAAAAACCGTGACATCTACCAGGTGTCGGCTCGTCTGGGAAATGTGCTGGAAACAGTAACCATACCGGAATACCCGGTGATCGCACGGATCAAGGACCGGATGAAGGAAGCAGGAGCTGTGAACGCCCTTATGAGCGGAAGCGGCCCTACAGTGTTCGGCATTTTTACAAGTCCTCAGGCTGCTGAGAAGGCTTATGAGGACATGAGGTACGGAGAGGGGAAGACCCTTGCCAAACAGGTTTATCTGACGAATTTTTACAATACCAGGGAGGTTGCTAATGAGCAGTGAATTAAAGGTGAACATGAATGAATATCTGCCTTTGAGGGATGTTGTTTTTAATACTTTAAGGCAGGCTATTTTAAAAGGAGAGCTGGCGCCGGGAGAGAGGCTGATGGAGATTCAGCTTGCCGACCGTCTGGGAGTCAGCCGGACCCCGATCCGGGAAGCCATCCGAAAGCTGGAGCTGGAAGGCCTTGTTTTAATGATACCCAGAAAGGGAGCCGAGGTAGCCAGAATTTCTGAGAAAAGTTTAAGGGATGTATTAGAGGTCCGCAGATCTTTGGAGGAGCTTGCCATTGAGCTTGCCTGCCAGAGAATGGATGAGGAGGCCGTAGAGGAGCTTGAGAAAAAGCAGGAAGAATTCCGGAACGCCGTTTTAAAGGGCAATGCCATGGAGATTGCGGAAACCGACGAAGCTTATCACGATGTAATCTTTAAGGGAACCTGCAACGACAGGCTGGTTCAGATGATCAATAACTTAAGAGAGCAGATGTACCGCTACCGTCTGGAGTACATCAAGGACAAGGACAAACGCCAGGCCCTTGTGGCGGAGCACGAAAACATCTTAGAGGCAGTGCGCCGGGGCCGGGTCATGGATGCCAAAGAAGCCATGAGAGAGCATATCGACAACCAGGAGATTACAGTTTCAAAGAATATAAAAGAACGGGATTCTTAAGGAGGACGGCTTATGACGTTTAAGGAGAAGTATCTGGCAGGTGAAGTGGAATTTGAAGCCATTGATGATTATATTGAAGAGTGGAACAACAGCAGCACAGACCAGACTCTGGCAAGATTCCTGGGCCTTGACGAAGGGGAAGAGGATATCTGGATTGAGGAAAGCGATGAAGCCTTGCAGGAGCTTTTGGACAGTAAAAAATAAACATAATGGTAAAAATTATTAAATAAATATAATCCTGGTTGACAGGGTGACAATGTGTCATTATAATAAGTGACATGTTGTCACCCTGTGTTTATTTACAGGGTAAAAAACAGAGAGAGGTGAAAAAATGCCGACGGAGCGGTTCTATAATCTTCCACCGGGAAAAAAGAAAACGATTCGCGAGGCCGCAATGGAAGAATTTATCCGGGTGCCCTTCGAAAAGGTATCAATCAATAAGATGATTCAAAAGGCAGGTATATCAAGAGGCAGCTTTTATACTTATTTTCAGGATAAGTTTGATGTCTTGGCCTGCATATTTGAGGATGCCTCAGAAAAGCTGCTGGAAAGCTGGAGAGAATGCGCTGAAAAAAACAGCGGCGATCTTTGGAAAACGGCGGAGACTTTCTTTGATTACAGCATTACCAATACAAAAGAGCATATGCTGATGTTGAAAAATCTTTCGGAAAGTGAAAAAATGTTCGGTGAGATCCACAAAATGCGCCAAAGCTGTGACAGCGGTTTGTATACCCTTTTAGAGGGCATGTATGAACCGGTGGACAAAGGCAATTTTAAGGATCAGACCATGGAAACCTTTGAAAATCTCATATCCATGATATTTTTGGAACTGCTTCACTGTATGGGCTGGCATTACCACCATCCGGAGGATGAAGAAAAGATTAAGAATGTTTTCCGCAAAAAATTAGAAATTCTTCAGTATGGAATTTGCAAATGCCAACTATAATGCGATTAAGTGAAGGAGTTTGTCATGACAAAGAAAAAAATATTCATCATTGCAGGCGCAGTTGTGGTAACAGCTGCCCTGGCAGGCTTAATCCTTCCCAAGGTTCTGGGAGGAAATAAGGAGGAATTTGTGGCTGAAGTGCCTCCTGCCGTAAGTGCAGAGAAGCCTCAGGTCCGGTCTATAGAGCTGTCCAGTGAGCTGATCGGTACCATAGAGCCCTCCAGCATCGTCTATATCACCCCCCTTGGGGCAGGCGAGATAACCGGAGTAAACGTCCAGACAGGAGATATGGTTTCTGCAGGGCAGCTTCTTTGTGTCATTGATACAAAGCAGGTGGAAAGCTCCAGGATCATGGCGGAAACCGCCAGAATTACATATGAGGATGCAAAAAAGAACTTAGACCGGATGGCCATTCTCCATGCGGCAGGCGATGTGGCTGATGCCGATTACCAGTCTCTTGCAGATAAGGTGGAAATGGCACGGCTCCAGTATGAAAATGCCAAGATCGGATACAACCTCCAGATAGAGAGCAGCCAGGTAACGGCTCCCATAGGAGGAAAGGTAGAAAGCTTTAATGTGAAGGTTCACGACATGGTATCCCCTCAGACCGTTCTCGGCGTCATATCAGGAGAAGGCGGAAAGGGCGTCACCTTTTACGCTTCTGAGCGCATTGTAGGCGGCTTAAAGGCAGGAGACAGCATTCAGGTGGAAAAGAACGGAACCAGCTATGATGCCTCCATCACCGAGGTCAGCACCATGGTAGATGCGGCAAGCGGCCTGTTTAAAGTAAAGGCTTCCGTTCCCGGCGGGGATTCACTGGCTACAGGAACCTCCGTAAAGCTTTCCGTAGTTTCCCAGAAGGCGGAAAATGTCCTTACAGTTCCAGTGGACAGCGTTTACTATGAAGGCGGAGCGTCCTTCATCTATACATACGCCGACGGAGCTTTAAAGAGAAATCCCGTGACCATAGGGCTGGCAGACGATGACTATGCAGAGGTCAAAGAAGGAATCACAGCAGAAGACCAGGTGGTCACCACATGGACCAGCGAGTTGTATGACGGATCAAAGGTCACCCTTGCAGGCGGAAATGGGGAAGAAACCCAGGCAGCAGACAACACAGCAGAAACAGCAGAAACAGAAGAAGCCGGGGCAGAAACTTCTGGTTCCGGACAGTAAGGGGGCGGTAGAATGGGAATTATAAAAGGCATTTTAAAGCGGCCTGTCACCCTTGTTTTAGCCATCCTGTGTCTGCTGGTATTCGGTCTCTCCTCTGTTTTCAACGCCAAGATGGAGCTGACCCCGGAAATGAATTTCCCCATGTTTTTAATCACGGCCGTATACCCCGGAGCAAGTCCGGAGGATATCAATGACCTGGTCACAAAGCCTTTGGAAGAATCCGTAGGAACCTTGTCCGGTGTGAAAAACATCTACTCTTTTTCCCAGGAAAATGTCTCCATCGTGTATATGGAATATGAATACGGAACCAACATGGATAAATCTTATTCTGAACTGAAGAAAAAGATGGACAGCGTCAACCTGCCTGATGATGTGGAAGTACCAACCATCATGGAATTTAACATGAATGATATGCCTTCTGTCACCCTGGCAGTCAAGGATTCCACCCAGTCCAATTTATATAACTACGTAAATGAAAAGATTGTGCCGGAATTTGAAAAGATTACTTCCGTAGCCAGAGTGGATGTCAGCGGAGGCCAGGAAAACTACGTCAGTGTCCGGCTCATTCCGGAGAAAATGGCTCAGTACCGATTGACCATGGAGTCCATCAGCCAGGCCATCACCTCGGCTGACTTCACCTATCCTGCAGGAACCACAGGAGTGGGGAAACGGAATCTGTCCGTAAGTACCGCTGTAGAGATCGGGAACATTGAAAGCTTAAAAAAGGTTCCTTTGGTGGCTGGAAACGGAAAGACCATACATTTAGAAGATGTGGCTGACATTTCCGAATCCTATAAAGAAAAAACAGCCATTGGACGTTACAATGGAGAAGATACCATTACCCTGTCCATCAACAAGCAGCAGAAAAACAGTGCGGTGGATGTTTCAAGGGGAGTAAACAAAACCATTGATACCTTGAAAAAAGAATATCCCAATGTGGAATTTATCACCATTGACGATGCCAGTGATCAGATTTTATCAGCCTTGGGAAGTGTAAGAGACGCCATGATAGCGGCTGTTGTCATTTCCATGGTTATCATCTTCCTGTTTTTCGGGGATTTAAAGGCTTCCCTCATTGTAGGAAGCTCTATACCGGTGTCCATGCTGATTTCCCTGATCCTGATGTCCCTCATGGGCTTTTCCATGAATCTGGTTACTATGAGCAGTATTGTTTTGGCAGTGGGAAATATGGTGGATGACTCCATCGTTGTACTGGACAGCTGTTTTAGGGCCCAGAAAGGAAAGGGCTTTAAGGCGTATATGGAGGCAGCCGTAAGCGGAACCGGAGAGGTATTTGCAGCCATCTTAGGAGGCGGCCTCACAAACTGCGTGGTGTTCGTTCCCCTTGCAGTTCTGGAGGGATTATCAGGACAGTTGTTCATGCCTTTGGGCTTTACCCTGATCTTTGCTTCCCTGGCTTCCGCCATTTCAGGACTGACCATTGTGCCCATGTGCTATACCAAGCTTCGTCCTGTTGAAAAGCAGAATTCCCCCATGGGAGGGATTATAAGATTTCTTCAAAAAGGGTACAGCCGCCTGGTTTCCAGACTGCTGAAAAGAAGGGCTCTGGTTATGATCGTATCTGTTCTCCTTCTGGTAGTTTCCTTTATTCTGGCAAGCCGGCTTGGATTTGAGCTGATGCCTGAAACCGATGAGGGAACGGTTTCCGTTTCCGTGGAAGTAAAGCCGGGACTTAAGGTAGAGGAAGCGGACCAGATTCTTAAAAAAGTGGAAGACATTATGATCAAAGAAGAGGATTTAGAGTCCTATATGACCACCTACGGAGGGGGCGGCTTAAGCTCAATAGGCAACAGCGCAGCCACCGTAACCGGATATTTAAAATCCGACAGAAAGCTTTCTACCGATCAGGTCGTAAATAAATGGAAAAAAGAAATGAGTCAGCTTCCTGACTGCAACATTACCGTAAAATCCACCTCCAGCATGTCCATGACAACAGGCGTCCAGGATTTTCAAGTAATCCTTCAAAGCGCCCAGCTTGATAAGCTGAAGCAGGTCTCAGATCAGATGGTGACAGAGCTTTCCGGCCATCAGGGACTTATTAAGGTTCATTCTGATCTTGAAAATGCGGCTCCTGTTTTAAAGGTCCGTGTAGATCCCATCAAGGCAGCGGCAGAAGGCGTGGTTCCAGCCAGCGTAGGTTCCGTATTGAGCGGTATGCTCAGCGGTAAAGAGGCCACAAAGCTGGAGGTGGCAGGAGAGGAAATCGCCGTAAGGGTGGAATATCCTAAGGATCTTTACGGTACGCTTAATAAAGTTCAGGGAGTTTTAATTCCCAATATGCAAGGCGGTTCGGTAGCTTTGATGGATATTGCTGATATCAGCTATGAAGACAGCCCTGCCACCATCAACAGAAAGAATAAACAGTATTTAGTTACCATATCAGGCTCCTTTACAGAAGAAGTTAAGTCAGAAAAGGATAAAGCGGGGCTGAAAAAGACCATTGACGAGGATATTGTCAATCCATATCTGGATGAAACTGTCACAAGGTCAAAGAACAGCGATGAAGAGTCCATGATGGAAGAGTTTACCAATCTGGCTATGGCTATTGTTACAGCTATATTCCTGCTCTTTGTGGTTATGGCGGCTCAGTTTGAGTCCCCCAAGCTGTCCCTCATGGTTATGACAGCCATTCCCTTCAGCTTAATCGGTGCCTTCGGGCTCATGGTGGCAGTGGGAATCAAGATCAACATGCCGTCTCTTCTGGGCTTCCTCATGCTGGTAGGTACGGTAGTAAAATCCGGAATCCTTTACATAGAAACCGTAAGCCAGTACCGCCTGACCATGGAGAAACGGGAAGCCTTAATCCAGGCAGGTGTGAGCCGTTTCCGTTCCATTACCATGACAACACTCATTGCCATTGTTTCTATTGTACCTCTGGCACTGGGACTGGGAGACGGAGGAGAAACTATGCAGGGCCTGTCCCTGGTTAACGTAGGAGGTCTTACTGCCTCCACCGTTCTGACCCTTCTTCTCCTTCCGGTATACTACTCCATTATGACCGGAAAGTCGGAAAAGAATATAGACCCGGACCCGGATTAAACAATCCGGGTTCTGGCCCAAAGGTTTGGAAGAAAGTGGATTTTGTAAATTTGATAAAATATGGTAAAATGAAATTCAAATAAGGAGGATTCAGGATGAGAAAATGGAAACAGATTTGTGCATGTTGTCTTGCAGCCGTGCTGACTGTTTCCGGACCGGCGGCCACAGCCTGGGCCGGAAGTCCGGAATTTGCCAGAACCCCCGAGGAGTGGGCAAGGCTTAGGGACAATGTGATGGAATACGATGAGCTGGCCGGCCTGATCCGTGAATACAACGTGACCGTCCGAAAGAACCAGCTTGATATTAGTGATAAGAAGAAGGATGATATGATCACCAGCGACCAGTATGCCCAGGCATATCGTGATGCTGCTGATCAAAAGTGGAGTGAAGTGACAGGTGACGATGCCATTACAGATGCAGGCAACGAGATGGCTGCCAGAAATGCAGAGATCAGTGCCGATAATAACGTAGAGGATTTACAGGTATATCAGCTGACCTATGACCAGCAGGAAGCCAATTTGGTGGCCTCAGCCCAGTCCTCTATGATCGCATACTTCCAACAAAATTATGAGTTGGAAGGGGCAAAAGACAGCCTGGAACTATTAAAGGCAGTTTATGATTCCACAGTTTTGAGGCAGAGCGCAGGCATGGCAACCCAGGTGGATGTGCTGACAGCCCTGGAAAATGTCCAGAACGCCCAGGCAGGCATTGACAAGCTGACCGCTTCCATTGACCAGACCAGACAGACCCTTTGTGTCATGCTGGGCTGGAAATACAATGACATGCCGGAGATCAGGCAGATTCCTGCAGTGAACATGGATCAGATCGCCGCCATGAACTTAGAGCAGGATAAGGCAGCAGCCCTTGAAAATAACTACACCTTAAAAATCAATAAAAGAAAACAGGGAAATTCCATCTCCGGTGTGACCATAGAAAGCTTAGGCCGTACCATTGAAAGCAACGTGCAGAACATCAATGCCGATATGGTGAAGAATTACCAGGCCGTACTCCAGGCAAAGGCCGCCTATGAGCAGGCAGCCGCAGAGTTTGAACTGGAAAGCAAAAACATGGGAACCGCTCAGAGAAAGTTTGACATCGGTATGATGAGCAGACTGGATTATTTAAAACAGAAAAACACGTATAACTCCAAGAACACAGGAATTAAAACTGCAGAATTGGCCTTGTTCCAGGCGGTGCAGACTTATGAAAACGGAGTAAAGGGTCTGGCTTCGGCAGGAGGAATGTAGTATGAAGAAAAACAGTTTTCTCTGCCTCTGCCTGTCCGTCTCCCTGGCATTTTCACCTGCCCTGACAGCCTATGGTGCATTAGGACCGGGAGAAGCCATGCAGTCCATTCCCGAAGGCGTATCTGAGGAAGTATGGAACCGCCTAAATGATCAGACCATAGAATTTGATGAGGTTTCAAATCTTGTAAGATATTTTAATCCTGATTTAAAAGCAGGATTAGCCTCCGGATTAGCCTCCGTAGACGGGGTGCAGAAAGTTTACGATGAAATGAGAATTCATGTAAAAGATTTGAATAACCAGGCCAAGAATTTAAGAGATTCCGGCGGAGCCGACAGCGTTTCCGGCATGGTGGAATATATGACCTTGACACAGACCGCGAAAGCGTACAGCAAAATGGCTGATGAGATGAAGCCGAATGTGACGAAAGCCAAGAAAGCCATTAATGCGGGAAGTGACCGGGTCGTCAAAAACTTGACTGCTGCTGTGAATCAAATGATGATTGGATATAACAGCGCCCAAGCCAACCGCTCTCTCCTTCAAAAGCTGCTGGAAGCCAATACAGCTGCTTATGAAGCGCAAAAGCTGAGATTCCAGCAGGCTATGGCCACAGAGGCAGATGTGCTGGCGGCTGAAAAAGAAGTTCTGTCTGCCAGATCCAGCCTGACACAGCTTGAAAACACCATAGACAGCTTAGGAAGGATGCTGGGGGTGATGACTGGGTATTCCGCAGATTCAATGCCTCAGATCGGCCAGATTCCTCAAAGTGATTTAGCTGTATTCTCTTCCCTTGACTTGGAAGGGGACACCCAAAAGGCCATTGGAAACAATTATAATCTCATCGACCTGCGCCGGGCCAAGTCGGACAGAACCACAACAGGAATAGAAACCAAAGAGGCGGAAGTCTCCCAGGCGACCCAGGAGGTCACCATCCGTATGCAGTCCTTATATCAGGCGGTGATGCAGGCAAAAGCAGCTTACGAGGCCTCCGGCACCTCTTACGAAAAGGCGGTGCTCATCAATGGAAAATCAGAAAGAGCCTTTCAGCTTGGCATGATGAGCCGTGTTGACTACCTCCAGTCCCAGATGGCCCTGCTTCAGGCAGAAGGGACAAAGCAGAGCGCTTACAACAGCCTGTATCAGGCTTACGACACCTACCAGTGGGCTATAAATGGCATTATTCAACCGTCTGAATAGTAGCCGATGATTTTTTGGAAAACAATTCAGCAGTTTTAAAACGAAGATTAATTTTCACCTTTTCCCGGCTCAGCTTTTGATAATCGGATTCTCCCACAGACTCCCGGAGGATTTCCTTAGATTCATCAGGGACTACTGCATAAGAGGAATCAACAAAACAAAGGGGAGGATAGAGGACGCACCACCAGTTGCGTCCTTTTCCTTTGCCTATTTTTACCCGGACAGCCTGATAGTTTCCCTGGGGAAATACCATATCCCCATAGGTCTTGGCAGGAAAATAAGCGTCAGTCAGTTCCATATGTGCAGGATAATCGTATCCCAGGCTTTTCATGTAATTTGATGCTTCCTTCTCCAGATTTTCCCGGTGAGAAATCACATAATCCTTTGTATCTTCTAAAGATGCTCCCTCTCCCAGCTCTTCATATATGGAATTGAGAAGTCTTGTGCGGACTTTTAATTTAAGGGCCTGATCCTCAGTACTGTTACTGTTTGCCAGCACGTGAAAACGCAGAATTTCCGGGGCGATTCGGGAAGCCAGTGCCTGGTCTTCTTTCCGTTCCTCTGCCAGGGTCAGCAATAGGGCAAGCAATAAACATATTATACATAAAAACAAATTGCGTTTTTCTTTCATATTTCATTTCTCCTTTTTCCTTTTCTATTTCTAATTGTAGCCATATGTGATATAATATAAACGCTGAAAGATTAAGAATTTGGTGAGGAGATAGAAATGAATAAAAAAACTGCGGTTGTTTTATTTGGAGGCCGGTCTTCGGAGCACGTTGTGTCCTGCATGTCGGTCATCAATGTCATTAACCATATTGATAGAGAAAAGTATGATTTAATACTGATTGGAATTACAGAAGAAGGCCGATGGGTAAAGGCAGAATCCGTGGAAGAGATCAAAACAGGGGCCTGGAGAGAAGGAAGTGTCTCTGCCATCCTTTCCCCTGATTCCACCATGGGAGGCGTCATTTTCATGGATGGAGCGAAAACAGAGGTGGTAAAGGTAGATGTGGTATTCCCAGTGCTCCATGGATTGTTTGGAGAGGATGGGACTGTCCAGGGACTTTTGGAACTGGCAGGAATCCCCTATGTGGGCTGCGGCGTGCTGGCTTCCGCAGTTTCCATGGATAAATTATATACAAAGATCATTGTAGACCGGCTTTCTGTAAAGCAGGCAGACTACGTGCCGGTGATGCGCCGGGATTTAGAGAATATGGAAGAAGTTGTGAACAAGGTGGAGGAGAAATTTTCCTATCCCGTATTTGTAAAACCCTCCAATGCAGGTTCCTCCAAAGGAGTCAGCCGGGCAGGCAGCCGGAAGGAGCTGGAGGAAGCCCTGACAGAAGCGGCAAACCACGACAGAAAGATCCTGGTGGAAGAGATGATCGTGGGACGTGAGATCGAATGCGCTGTGTTTGGCGGCGGAAGAGCACCCATAGAAGCCTCCGGCGTGGGAGAAATCCTTGCAGCCGCCGAATTCTATGATTTTGATGCCAAGTATTATAACTCAGAGTCCAAAACAGTTGTCAACCCAGACCTGCCGGCAGGTGCCTCAGAAAAGGTGAGAGAAGCAGCCAAAGCTATCTTTCAGGCAGTGGATGGCTTCGGCCTTGCCAGGGTGGACTTTTTTGTTAAAGCGGACGGAACCGTGGTCTTTAATGAAATCAACACCATGCCCGGATTTACCGCTATCAGCATGTATCCCATGCTTTGGGAAGCTGCGGGAATTACCAAGGACCAGTTGGTGGACCGCCTGATGACTCATGCGAAGGATAGAAACTGACAGTAAGGAGAGACACCATGGCAGATAAAAATTCACCTATCGGAGTTTTTGATTCCGGCGTAGGAGGCCTTACGGTTGCAAGGGAGATCATGAGGCAGATGCCGGAGGAGAAAATCGTATACTTTGGAGACACAGCCCGCGTGCCTTACGGAAATAAATCCCGCAGTACAGTAATCCGTTTTACCAGACAGATTATCCGCTTCCTTATGACCCAGGATGTGAAGGCCATTGTTATTGCCTGCAACACCGCTACAGCCTATGCGTTGGAGGAAGTGGAAAAGGATATCGATATTCCTATCATCGGAGTTATCCATGCAGGGGCCAAGACGGCTGTGGAGTCCACCCAGAACGGGAAAATCGGCATCATCGGAACAGAGGGAACCATAAACAGCGGAGAATATACCAAAGTGATGATGAGAATGAGGGAAGACATCCAGGTTACCGGAAAGCCCTGCCCCCTTTTGGTTCCCTTGGTGGAGGAAGGCCTTCTCCACGATTCCGTTACCGATGAGATTGCTTCCAGGTATTTAAGCGAATTAAAAGGCAAATATATTGATACACTGATTCTGGGCTGCACCCATTATCCGCTTTTGCGCTCTACAGTAGGAAGGCTTATGGGACCGGAGGTCACCCTTGTGAACCCGGCTTATGAGACCGCTTTGGAGTTAAAGCAGGTGCTAGAGGAGCAGGGGCTGCTTTGTGAGTCCTGCGGCAGTGACCAGGAAAAATACCGTTTTTATGTCAGTGACCTGGCAGAAAAGTTTACCAATTTTGCGGCGTCTATCCTTCCCGGAAGAGTGACGGAGACAAAGCAGATTAATATTGAGGAATTTTAGAGGAGCTACTATGACGAGAGACGTTCTGATCAGCATCAGCGGAATGCAGGTTGCAGAAGAGGACAAAAATGGAGTGGAACTGATCACATCCGGTGATTACTTCATAAAAAACGGGAACCACTACATTTTATATGAGGAGATTCAAGAGGATGGAGAAGGCGTAACAAAAAACACCATTAAGATCCGTCCCTCAGGCCTGGATATTATTAAGAGGGGAAGCTTCAGCACCCACATGATATTTGAAAAAGACAAAAAAAATATGTCCTGCTATGCCACTCCCCTGGGAGAGCTTATGGTTGGAATCAACACCAATGACATCCACATCCAGGAGGATGAGGACCATTTGAATGTGCGGGTGGAATATTCTCTGGATATTAACTACCAGCATGTATCACAATGCAGCATTGTCCTTGATATTCATTCTAAGGCAACAGCAGATATCCGCCTTGTAAATTAAAAAAGATATATAACCAAAACCGCCTCGCAGCAAGACCTTCACTGCGAGGCGGTACTTTTATTTTATCTATTTAAAACTCATTCCATGTAAGATTTCAGCATCCACATCAGCTTCTGATACTCTGTCAGATAGCCGTTGAACTGATCTGCAGTGGCCCCATCGTTATTTTCCTCAGCCAGTTCCACAATTTCTTTCGTATCGTGAATCCAGTAATCCACATCAGAGATCAGACTCTTAATGGTTTCATCGGAAGAAATAGGTCCATCTTCCCGTTCCTTTACGGAAGTCAGTTCCAGCGCTTTCTTTAAGTTGGCTACCGGAGAGCCCCCCAGAGCCAGAAGCCTTTCGGCTACGTCGTCAATAATCTGGGCTGTCTGGTCATAAAGCTCTTCCAGCTTGGCATGGAGTGTAAAGAAGCCGCGGCCCTTCACATACCAGTGCAGGTTGTGGAGCTTGATGTACATAACCTGCTGATTTGCAAGGTATTCATTGAGTTTGTCGGATAAGTTTTTGCTCATAATGCTTTTATTCCTCTCTTTCTTTTTCTATCTGCTTAATGCCTTTTCATAATTATCGGCAACTGCTTTCCAGTCAACAACCTGAAAGAAAGCCTTGATATAATCTGCCCTCAGGTTCTTATATTTCAGATAATATGCATGCTCCCATACATCAATGCCCAGAATCGGGATATTTCCCTTTCCTTCCATAAAAGGATTGTCCTGGTTAGGACTGGAGGAAAGAACCAGCTTTCCTTCTTTGCTGACAGAGAGCCAGCCCCAGCCTGAGCCAAACTGTCCGGCAGCCAGTCCGCTTAGCTGATCCTGAAAAGCGGAAAAGCTTCCAAAGGCTTGATCCAGTTCCGCCTTAAGAATGCCGGAAGGTTCTCCGCCTCCGTCAGGGCTCATGGTGGAAAAATAAAGGTTGTGGTTATAAAAACCGCCGCCGTTGTTGCGGATTGCTTTTCTTAAAGCTTCATCGGAAATGCTTTCCAAAGAGGAGAGGATAGAAGTAATTTCTTTGCCCTCAAGGCCAGCCTTCTGGGCCGCGTCATTTAAATTCTTTGTATAAGCTGCATGATGCTTGGAATAATGAGTTTCCATGGTAAGAGCATCGATGTGGGGTTCTAAAGCGTCATATGCATAAGGTAATTTAATTTGTTCAAACATAGTAGTTCTCCTTTCGCTTCTATATATAATGTAGTAGTCAATTTAATATTAGGTTAGTTGTAACTAACAACCTTGTAACTTGATTATATATTAAGAATACAGCTATGTCAAGAGCGTTTTCAAACTTTTGAGATAAAAGAAGGATAATAAACGAGTTTTTGTAAAATATAGTTAAATATTGTGAATAATTACAAGGCTAAATTCAATAAAGGAAAAATAAAAATGCCAGAGCGCGATTCGCAATCGCACTCCGGCATCCAGAGCAGTTTTATTTTTTATCTTTTTTAAACCTGTCCATAAATTTCTTCTTTTTCGGTGCAGGCGGAATTGCTTTTCCCCGAAGGCTCTTGATCTCGGTTATGTAGATCCCGCTTATAACCACCTTAGCCTCTGTCTTAACCGGAAGCACTTCAAAAACTTTTGCGTCTGCAATCAGGGTCATAACCTTTGGCCCGATTTTCGCTTTTACAATGGGAAGGCTTGTACGGCGCATATACCAGGGAGTCTGCTCATATACGACCTTGGGAAGCCCAGCATCCTTAATCTTCATCTTTTTCTTGTCAATTACCAGCATGGATACGGTCTGCGCCGCAGCCTCCAATGCCTGCTGCTGCTCCACCTGACGCTTTTCCAGCCTTCTTCCGAAGAAATAAAGGGCTGCCATAGCCACCACTGCAATGAAAAGAATCACTATCATTACGTTTAAAAATACGCTCACCGGGAATACCTCCAATAGTTCGTTTTATAAGATTTAAGAAAAATATGTCTATCCGCAATAGTATAACACATATGTCTGGAAAATTCAAGTAAAAAATGCTTGACACCTTGACAGTGCTATGATATTATGGAATGTGCACTATTGTGGCTTTGTGTGCCTTAAAGGCACATTTATGCCCAAAAACAGAAATGATTAGAAAGAAAACAGGGGTGAAACGTCAATGGAGAAAAGCAGAATGCGTCCGGTCCCAGCCGGTAAGAGCCTGAGAATGAGTTTCTCAAGACAAAAAGAAGTGCTTGAGATGCCGAACCTGATTGAAATTCAGAAGAATTCCTATCAGTGGTTCCTTGATGAAGGGTTGAAGGAAGTTTTTGAAGACATCTCTCCCATCGCAGACTTTGCTGGTCACTTGAGTCTTGAATTTGTCGACTTTACATTATGTAAGGATGATATCAAGTATACAATCGAAGAATGCAAAGAAAGAGATGCCACCTACGCAGCTCCTTTAAAGGTAAAGGTAAGGCTTTGCAATAAAGATAAAGATGAAATTAATGAACATGAGATCTTCATGGGTGATCTTCCGCTTATGACAGATACCGGTTCCTTCGTGATAAACGGCGCCGAGCGAGTTATTGTAAGCCAGTTGGTACGTTCCCCAGGTATTTATTATGGTATTGAACACGACAAGGTAGGAAAAGAGCTTTATGCTTGTACAGTAATTCCAAACCGCGGCGCGTGGCTGGAGTACGAAACCGACTCCAACGATATTTTCTATGTACGTGTTGACAGAACCAGAAAGGTTCCCGTAACCGTACTCATCCGTGCCCTTGGCCTTGGCACCAATGCAGAGATAATTGAACTCTTTGGTGAAGAACCCAAGCTGCTGGCCAGCTTCGGCAAGGATACCTCCGACAATTACCAGGATGGTTTGCTGGAGTTATATAAGAAAATACGCCCAGGTGAACCTTTATCTGTTGATAGTGCTGAAAGTCTGTTAAATAGTATGTTCTTCGACCCCAGAAGATACGATCTTGCAAAGGTTGGAAGATATAAATTCAATAAAAAGCTTCATTTCAAAAACCGCATCACAGGCCACGTGCTGGCTGAAGAAGTGGTGGATACCAGAACCGGCGAAATCCTGGCAGAGGCTGGAACGACTGTAGACAAGCAGCTTGCAACTGACATTCAGAATGCGGCTGTTCCTTTCGTGTGGCTGGAGGGAGTAGAGCGCAAGCAGAAGGTTCTTTCCAATTTAATGGTAGATTTATCTTCCTTTGTAACCTTTGATCCTAAGGAAGCAGGAGTTACAGAATTAGTATTCTACCCAGTCCTTGAAAAAATTCTGACAGAAGCTGGAAATGACGAAGAAGAGCTGAAAGCTGCCATTCGCAAGAATGTCAACGAGCTGATTCCTAAACATATTACAAAGCAGGATATTTTAGCTTCCATCAACTACAACATGCATCTGGAAGAAGAAGTGGGAAATGCCGATGACATCGACCACCTTGGAAACAGAAGAATCCGTGCTGTAGGCGAGCTTTTGCAGAATCAGTACCGCATCGGTCTTTCCAGAATGGAGCGTGTGGTTCGTGAAAGAATGACAACACAGGATATGGACGGCATTACGCCTCAGTCCTTGATCAACATTAAGCCGGTTACCGCAGCAGTAAAGGAATTCTTCGGAAGCTCCCAGCTTTCCCAGTTCATGGATCAGAACAATCCTCTGGCAGAGCTGACCCATAAGCGCCGTCTTTCTGCATTGGGACCTGGTGGTCTTTCCAGAGACCGTGCCGGATTTGAGGTTCGAGACGTTCACTACACCCATTATGGGCGTATGTGTCCTATCGAGACTCCTGAAGGTCCTAACATCGGTCTGATCAACTCCCTCGCTACTTATGCGAGAGTGAACCAGTATGGATTCGTAGAGGCTCCTTACCGGGTGGTGGATAAGACAGATGTCCAGAATCCTATCGTTACCGAAGAAGTGGTTTATTTGACCGCTGATGAAGAAGATAATTATGTAGTTGCCCAGGCTAATGAGCCGTTAGATGACGAGGGCCACTTCATCCATAAAAATATTTCCGGACGTTTCCGTGAGGAGACTTCCGAATTCCAGAGAAAGAACATCGATCTCATGGACGTATCTCCCAAGATGGTATTTTCCGTTGCAACGGCCATGATCCCCTTCCTGGAAAATGACGATGCAAACCGTGCCCTCATGGGTTCCAACATGCAGCGTCAGGCAGTTCCCCTGTTGACTACAGAGGCTCCGGCCGTAGGAACAGGTATGGAAGCCAAGGCAGCGGTAGACTCCGGTGTGTGTATGGTTGCCAGAGAGTCCGGTGTGGTAGAGCGCTCCGCTTCCAATGAGATCATCATTAAGAGAGATTCCGACGGCAGAAGAGATGTTTACCGTCTGACCAAGTTCAAGAGAAGCAACCAGTCCAACTGCTACAACCAGAAGCCAGTGGTATACAAAGGTGACCACGTGGAAAAGGGAGAAGTCATTGCAGACGGTCCTTCCACACAAAACGGCGAGATCGCCCTTGGAAAGAATCCTCTGATCGGCTTTATGACCTGGGAAGGCTATAACTACGAGGATGCGGTTCTCTTAAGTGAGCGTCTCGTTCAGGAAGACGTTTACACCTCTGTCCATATTGAGGAATACGAGGCAGAAGCCCGTGACACCAAGTTAGGGCCGGAAGAGATCACCAGAGACGTTCCGGGCGTAGGCGAGGATGCTTTAAAGGATCTTGACGAAAGAGGAATCATCAGAATCGGTGCGGAAGTCCGTGCCGGAGATATTCTGGTTGGAAAGGTGACTCCAAAGGGAGAAACCGAGCTGACCGCAGAAGAGAGATTGCTGCGCGCCATCTTCGGTGAGAAGGCCAGAGAAGTCCGTGATACTTCCTTAAAAGTGCCTCACGGTGCTTACGGAATCATCGTGGATGCAAAAGTATTTACAAGAGAAAACGGCGACGAGCTTTCACCGGGTGTGAACCAGACTGTCCGCATTTACATTGCCCAGAAGAGAAAGATCTCTGTAGGCGATAAGATGGCCGGACGTCACGGTAACAAGGGTGTTGTTTCCCGCGTGCTTCCGGTAGAGGATATGCCATTCCTTCCAAACGGCCGTCCCCTTGATATTGTACTGAATCCATTAGGTGTTCCGTCCCGTATGAACATCGGTCAGGTGCTGGAAATCCATTTGAGCCTTGCTGCAAGAGCCCTTGGATTTAACATATCCACACCGGTATTTGACGGAGCAAACGAAATTGATATTATGGATACCCTGGATGTGGCAAACGACTACGTGAACATGGCGTGGGAGGATTTCCAGGAAAAATATGGCGACACCTTAACCCCTGGGGTAATTGAATACCTTGGAGAGCATCTGGATCACAGAGAGCTGTGGAAGGGCGTTCCCATTAACAGGGACGGTAAAGTCCGCCTCCGTGACGGACGTACCGGCGAGTACTTTGACAGCGCCGTTACCATCGGACACATGCATTATCTGAAACTGCATCATCTTGTTGACGATAAGATCCATGCCCGTTCCACAGGACCATATTCTCTGGTTACCCAGCAGCCATTGGGCGGTAAAGCCCAGTTCGGCGGACAGCGTTTCGGAGAGATGGAGGTTTGGGCTCTGGAGGCCTATGGCGCTTCCTACACACTTCAGGAAATCATGACAGTGAAATCCGATGACGTAGTAGGACGTGTGAAGACCTATGAGGCTATTATCAAGGGTGAGAACATCCCTGAGCCGGGAATCCCCGAATCCTTTAAGGTATTATTAAAGGAGCTTCAGTCTCTGGCACTTGATGTAAGGGTGCTGCGTGATGACAACACAGAGGTTCAGATCGCTGAAAGCACTGACTACGAAGAAACGGATTTGAGATCCATTATCGAAGGTGATAAACAGTACCGGGACGAGGAATCCTTTGGCAGCTACGGCTATCAGAAACAGGAATTCAAGGATCAGGAACTGGTAACTGTAGAGGAAGATGAGGAGGACGGAGACGATTCTCCAGGTGTTCTCGACGATACGGATTTTGAAGACTCTGACGAAGAATAATAGAAGGGAGAACCGCTCATGCCTGAAAATAATGAAACTTACCACCCAATGACATTTGATGCCATCAAGATCGGTCTGGCATCTCCGGAGAAAATTCTGGAATGGTCCCACGGTGAAGTAAAAAAGCCTGAGACAATCAACTACAGGACATTGAAGCCGGAAAAAGACGGCCTGTTCTGTGAAAAAATCTTTGGGCCGAGTAAGGACTGGGAATGCCATTGCGGAAAGTATAAGAAAATCCGTTACAAAGGCGTTATCTGTGACCGCTGCGGCGTGGAAGTGACCAAGGCCAGTGTCCGCAGGGAACGTATGGGCCATATCCAGCTCGCTGCACCAGTTTCCCATATCTGGTACTTTAAAGGAATTCCCAGCCGTATGGGTCTGATTCTGGACATTTCTCCCAGAACACTGGAAAAAGTTTTGTATTTCGCATCTTATGTAGTGCTTGATGCAGGAAATACAGGTCTGCAGTATAAGCAGGTTTTATCAGAAAAAGAATACCGGGAGGAAGTGGAGAAATACGGCCACGGCTCTTTCCGGGTAGGAATGGGAGCAGAAGCCATCTTAGAACTTCTGCACTCCATAGATTTAGAAAAGGACTCTGAAGAGTTAAAGAAGGGGTTAAAGGATGCCACCGGACAGAAACGGGCCAGAATCATCAAGAGACTGGAAGTTGTAGAGGCATTCCGCAGTTCCGGCAATCTGCCTGAATGGATGATCATGACAGTGGTTCCGGTTATTCCTCCGGATATCCGCCCCATGGTACAGCTTGACGGAGGCCGTTTCGCCACCTCAGACTTAAACGACCTTTACAGAAGAATTATAAACCGTAACAACCGTCTTGCCCGCCTGTTGGAGCTTGGCGCTCCGGACATCATCGTCCGCAACGAAAAGCGTATGCTTCAGGAAGCTGTCGATGCCCTCATTGACAACGGCAGACGGGGAAGACCTGTAACAGGACCTGGAAACCGTGCCTTAAAGTCCCTTTCTGATATGTTAAAGGGAAAACAGGGACGTTTCCGTCAGAACCTGTTAGGAAAGCGTGTGGATTATTCCGGACGTTCCGTTATCGTAGTAGGACCTGAACTTAAGATTTACCAGTGCGGTCTTCCGAAAGAAATGGCTATTGAGCTGTTTAAGCCCTTTGTTATGAAGGAGCTGGTTTCCAACGGAACCGCTCATAATATAAAGAATGCAAAAAAGATGGTAGAGCGCCTTCAGACTGAGGTCTGGGATGTGCTTGAGGATGTAATCAAAGAGCATCCGGTTATGTTAAACCGTGCTCCTACCCTTCACAGACTTGGAATTCAGGCATTTGAGCCTATTCTGGTTGAAGGTAAGGCTATTAAGCTTCATCCTCTGGTTTGTACCGCTTTTAATGCCGACTTTGACGGAGACCAGATGGCTGTCCATCTGCCCCTTTCCGTAGAAGCCCAGGCAGAGTGCCGTTTCCTTCTGTTATCACCCAACAACTTATTAAAGCCTTCTGACGGCGGTCCTGTGGCCGTTCCGTCTCAGGATATGGTTCTCGGAATCTATTACCTGACTCAGGAAAGACCGGGAGCAAAGGGTGAGGGAATGGTATTTAAGAGTGTAAATGAAGCCATTCTTGCCTATGAAAACCAGGCAGTTACCCTTCATTCCAGAATCAAAGCCAGAATGACCAAGACCATGGCTGACGGAACTGTGAAAACCGGAGTGGTAGAGTCCACAGTAGGACGCTTCATCTTCAATGAGATCGTTCCTCAGGACTTAGGCTTTGTAGACCGTTCCATTCCAGGCAATGAGTTTTTGATGGAAGTGGATTTCCACGTAGGAAAGAAGCAGTTAAAGCAGATCCTGGAAAAGGTTATTAACGTTCACGGTGCCGTTCAGACTGCCGAAACCTTAGATGACATTAAAGCCATTGGTTATAAGTACTCTACCAAAGCTGCCATGACCGTATCCATTTCCGATATGACAGTGCCGGAGAGCAAGCCCAAGCTGATTGCAGATGCAGAAGCAACGGTTGACCAGATTGCAAAGAACTTCCGCCGTGGTTTGATTACGGAGGAAGAGCGTTATAAAGAAGTAATTGATACATGGAAGGTAACCGATGACCAGTTGACCCATGACCTGCTGACAGGACTGGATAAGTACAACAACATCTACATGATGGCCGATTCCGGAGCCCGTGGTTCCGATAAGCAGATCAAGCAGCTTGCCGGTATGCGTGGACTTATGGCAGATACAACCGGTCACACCATCGAACTTCCTATTAAGTCCAACTTCCGTGAAGGTCTTGACGTATTGGAGTACTTTATTTCCGCTCACGGAGCCCGTAAGGGACTTTCCGATACAGCCCTTCGTACGGCTGACTCCGGTTATCTGACCAGACGTCTGGTAGACGTTTCCCAGGATATGATCATCCGGGAAATCGACTGCTGCGAAGGAAAAGAAATTCCTTATATGGAAATCAAGGCATTTATGGACGGCCAGGAAACCATTGAAGGCCTGGAAGAGCGTCTGACAGGAAGATTTATAGCAGAAACCATTACTGACCCGGATACTGGTGAAGTGATCGTAAAAGCAAACCACATGTGTACTCCAAAGCGTGCGGCTGCAGTTATGAAGGTTCTTGCAAAGACCGGCCGGGATTCTATAAAGATCCGTAATGTTCTTACCTGTAAATCACATATGGGTGTTTGTGCGAAATGTTATGGAGCCAACATGGCGACTGGCCAGCCGGTTCAGGTAGGCGAAGCAGTTGGTATTATCGCTGCTCAGTCCATCGGTGAGCCAGGAACCCAGCTGACCATGCGTACCTTCCATACCGGCGGTGTTGCCGGTGGCGATATCACACAAGGTCTTCCCCGTGTTGAGGAGCTTTTTGAGGCACGTAAGCCAAAGGGTCTTGCCATTATCGCAGAGTTCGGCGGCGTGGTAGCCATTAAAGATACTAAGAAAAAACGTGAAATCATTATTACTGAGAATGAAACTGGCAATTCCAAGACCTATCTGATTCCTTATGGATCCAGAATCAAGGTTCAGGATGGTCAGGTACTTGAAGCCGGTGATGAGCTGACAGAAGGTAGTGTGAACCCACACGATATCTTAAAGATCAAGGGCGTTCGTGCAGTTCAGGATTATATGATCCAGGAAGTACAGCGTGTATACCGTTTACAAGGTGTAGAAATCAATGATAAGCACGTTGAGATGATTGTAAGACAGATGCTTAAGAAAATCAAAATTGAGGAAGGCGGGGACAGTGAAGTCCTTCCTGGAACCTCCATGGATGTTCTGGATTACAATGATTTAAATGAGTCACTTCTTGCAGAAGGCAAAGAGCCGGCAGTAGGAAATCAGGTTATGCTTGGTATCACCAAGGCATCCCTGGCTACAGATTCCTTCTTATCCGCAGCCTCCTTCCAGGAGACTACAAAGGTTCTGACCGAAGCCGCTATTAACGGCAAGGTAGACCATTTGATCGGTCTGAAAGAAAATGTTATTATCGGTAAGCCTATTCCGGCAGGTACCGGCATGAAGCGTTACCGCACCATTCGTCTGAATACAGATGCAGCTTTCGAGGAAGAAGAGGAGATTATCCTTTCAGAAGATGATGAAATCATTTTGTCAGAGGATACCTTTGAAGAGGCGGAAGAGGTTCTGGATATTGATGAAATAGAGATAGAAGAATAAAGTGACAAAGGCCCCGGCAGATTTCATTCTGCCGGGGCCTTTTTTTGCAAAAAATTCCATATGGCAATATTCTGTGGTATTTGCACAAAAAAACAAAATTTTTATTCAAAAGATAATGCTATAATCATAAAAAAGGAGGTAGAGGAATGAGAAGTTTTGAACAGAAAATCTTTCCGTATCTGCTGCTGGCGCCCACTCTGATCATATTTGGGCTGTTTTTATTTTTTCCGGCTGTCAATGGATTATGGATTTCCCTCACAAAGTGGGATGGAGTCAATCCGCAGAAGTTTATTGGAATTGAAAACTATGTAAAGCTGATGTCAGACAGAGGGTTCTGGGAATCTTTTTTTCAGACAATACTTTTTACTGCCATTTCAGTTCCTCTCGTTTATGCATCAGCCCTGGGTCTGGCAATGCTTTTGACGGGAGAGAGGAAGGGAAATGATTTTTTCAGGGCAGTATTTTACTGGCCTACCATGATTTCCAGCATTATTGTGGGACTGACCTGGAGATTCCTTCTGGGAGAGGATTTCGGAGTTATCAACTATCTGCTGACTGCCGCGGGCAGGAGTCCGGTGAAATGGCTGACCAATCCTAATTATGCCATGGGAGTGGTGATCTTTGTCACTGCCTGGAGCATGTCCGGTTACTATATGGTCATGTTCGTTTCCGGCATTAAGGCCATATCTGAGACTTATTATGAAGCTGCCAGAATCGACGGCGCAGGGGGGCTTGCCCAGTTCCGCTACATTACCCTTCCTCTGCTAAAGCCTACCAGCCTGCTGGTTATCGTCCTGTCCACAGTCACCATTATTAAAACCTATCCCCTGGTATATGCCCTGACCCAGGGAGGCCCTGCGGGAGCGACCAAGTTCATGGTTCAGTCCATTCAGGAGACAGGCTTTCAAAAGAACCAGATGGGCTATGCCAGTGCCATGACTATGATTCTCTTTGTTCTGCTGGCGTTGTTTACTGTCTTGCAGTTTCAGATAAACAAGGGAGGGGAACAGGATGCAGACTGATATGAAAAAAAGCCTTCTAAAAGGGATAGAATGGATGCTGTTGCTGTTCCTCATCTTCTTGTTTCTCATGCCTATTGTCTGGGTTATGGCTTCTTCCTTTAAAAATGCGGGAGAGCTGTTCTCCTGGCCGCCCAGTTTATTTGGTAAAAATCCCAGCCTGGACAATTACAGAAAGGCGCTGGAGGAAGGAAGCTTTGGAGTTTACTTTTTCAATACTGTATTTACCAGCCTGACAGCCACACTTCTGACGGTTGTGGTCAATGTTATGTCCGGCTACGCCTTTGCAAAATACCATTTTAAAGGAGAAAAGCTGCTTTTCGGTGTGGTGCTGGCAACCCTTATGATCCCTCTGGAGGTTATTATGATTCCCATATTTAAGGTGATCGTGGCTACAGGCCTTTATAACAGCTTATGGGGACTGATCATTCCGGCAGTGGCTTCGCCTACGGCAGTGTTTCTGGTACGGCAGTATTATATGGGAATTCCCGATGCCTATATGGAGGCGGCCAGAATTGATGGGGCTTCGGAATTAAACATTTTGATGAGGGTCATGCTTCCCCTTGCAAAGCCGGTGGTTTCCGTACTCTGCATTTTTTCCTTTATGTGGAGATGGAATGATTATCTCTGGCCTAAGCTGGTCATCAACAGCAAGGAACGCTACACCATCCAGCTTGCCCTGGCAAACTACTCGGGAGAATATTCCGTGGACTGGAACAGCCTTCTTGCCATGTCGGTGATTTCCATGATTCCGGTCATCCTTGTATTTATCACATTGCAGAGATATATCATCGGCGGCATGACGGCCGGCGGAGTAAAAGAATAGATTGAGAGGAAGAAAATACATGAAGTATATGGAATACCCTCTGTTTGCCGAAGGGTTTGTAAACCGTTTTTTAATAACCCCTGTCCACACCCAAATCCGTCAATTCACCAGATCCACCTTAAACGGGCGGGTCAATGAGTGGCTGAAAAAAGGGTTTGCCATCCATGAAAACCCCTGCAGAAAGGAGTTTGTGGCAGAAAGAAGAAATGAAATTCCGCCCTGCCCTGATTTTAGAGGAATCCGCCACGGAGAAGCCGCCGCAAAGCTGTATTTCCCCTTTGGAAATACGGGAGTGGATGCTTCCGGGTTTTATTACCGGCCCACTTACCTGCGGATGTATGGCTATACAGAGCTTTGGGCGGAAGAAGAGGGAAATGTGGATTTTGAACTGGAAACCTGCGGCGGTCTTACTCTCTGGGTCAATGGAAGCCTGATTACAGATTTCACTCCATTTACCCGGAATCTGGTAAAGAAAACAGTGGTTTCAGTGCCTCTTTTACAGGGGCAGAACCAGGTGATTCTGTGTCTGGATGATCTGGCTGAAAGGGATACGGATTATTATTTCCGTATGAAACGGCTGGGAGATGCAGCTCTTACCATGAAGATACCTGTAAAAGAAGAGACAGACCAGACCGTACTGGACAAAATTGAGCAGATGTTAAATGGAATGAGCTTTGACCGGGAGGCATATATGAGCCAGCTTATTAAAATGAACATCAGCAACCCTCTGCCCACTCCTCTGGAGTTTGATATGATCATAAGCCCGGGTGAATTCATTGAAAAGATGGAAAACCCCTGGACAATGGTTAAAACCCGGCATTATACCATGGAACCCTTCCAGAAGGGCCTGGAATTATTTGAAGCCGATGAGTTGTCTCCGGGATACTATTATTTTGCCGTCTCTCTTACCGTTATGGGAATTGATATAAAAAGAAAAATCGGAAATCAGCTTGTCAGAAAAGATTTTCTTACGTATAAGGAACCGGATTTAAGGACCAGAAAGCGCCATGCCCTGGAAACCATCATTCAGTTTGCCCCGGAAAATACTTATAAGGCGGCTGTACTGTTTCAAAGCGAAAGGGAGTACCAAAGAGCAGAGGCCATTATACTGGAGGAACTGGCAGGAGTCAATGCCAGAAAGGATTGTTCGGATTTTCACTTCATTATCATGCTCTATATTTACCATACCTTTCATGACCGGATATCCGGGGTATTAAAAGAGGCTCTGGAGGAAGCTATGGTCAATTACCGGTACTGGATTGATGAGCCGGGGGATGATGTAATGTGGTTCTTCAGCGAAAATCACGCTCTTTTATTCCACTGCTGTCAGTATCTGGCGGGAACTTACCTACCTGAACGCACCTTCACCAACAGCGGCAGAACGGGGGAGGAGATGAAGAAAAGGGGAGAAGAGCTGCTTCACCACTGGTTTGATGAATTTTCCAGGGATTTCATTACAGAGTGGAATTCCAATGCCTATATTCCAGTGGACGTGCTGGGAATCGGCACCCTTTACAATTTGACAGAACCGGGAAGCCCTCTCCATGAAAAGGCCCGTCAGGCTTTGGATATGATTTTCCGCTGCCTTGCCTTAAATGCCCATAAAGGAGCGGTCATGACCAGCTTTGGCAGGACCTATGAAAAAGAGATGAAGGGCAACTACAACGCCGGGACCACTTCTTTGCTGTATGTCGCATACAACGCCGGATACTTAAACAGGGCCTGCATCGGCTATCTGTCCCTGGTTCTTGGGGATTATGAAGCACCGGAAGAGTATCAGTGCTACAGCGCATTAAAAGAAGGCCGGGAGCTGATATTTGAAAACACCCAGGGTTTTGAAGGCCATGTAAACCTGTATCTGTACAAAAACAGCCGGGCCCTTTTGTCCACAGCAGTGGGATATAAGCCCTTTCAGAACGGGTATCAGGAGCATATCATGCAGGCAGTGATCGATGAGGTGGCTCAGGTTTTCATCAATCACCCGGGAGAATCTTTTCCATATGGAAGCGGACGGCCTAATTTCTGGGCTGGCAATGGAAGCCTGCCTTTAGGAGTCCAGTTTGAGGATACGGGTATTTTAAGGTATCACATAGGAGAGGAAGAACGGATTGACTATACCCATGCCTATATTCCCATCAGTGAATTTTCCCGGTACAAGGGAGAAGGCGGAGTTCTGGTACTGGAAAAAGACGGAGCATATCTGGCAGTAAAGGCCATGAACGGCTTGATCATGCAGGAGGAAGGACCCAACCGGTTCCGGGAGTTTATCAGCATGGGGCGGGACAATGTGTGGGTGGTAAGGGCCGGGGCTTTGGGAAAAGAGTATGAAAACCTTGATGAAGTGTTAGAAGCTTTTAAGAGCATAGAGGTCGCTATTCATGGGGAAGAGACAGAAGTGAGAGATGACAGGGGAGACTGCTACCTGGCAGATCAAGAGTATTTCTTAAAGGTTAACGGAAGGACTGTTTATGATTATCCGCTGAATGCGGAAGGAAGAATAACATTGAGGGGGACGGGAAAAGGTGATTGATAAGAAGTTAATTGATGAAACATTGAACCTTGTTTCAAGACGGATGATGACGCTGAAAAATAACGGAATGAAAGAGAAGTTTCCCATCAGCCTTATTGATATCAACTGCTGGGAATGGCCCCAGGGAGTAGGACTTTTTGGCCTTTATAAATATTATGAAGTCAGCGGAAAGGAAGAAATACTGGAATTTTTGCTGGATTGGTATGACAAAAGGCTGGAAGAAGGCATACTGGAGAGAAATGTAAACACCACCTCTCCCATGCTGACCCTGACCTATGTTTATGAGAAAACAGGAAAAGAACAGTATTTATCTTTCATTGAGGACTGGGCTGACTGGATCATGAAGGACAAGAAGCTCATCCGGACCGGAGACGGCTGCTTCCAGCATATGATCACAGGAGACCCTAACGAACATGAAATCCTCATTGATACTTTATTTATGACCGTATTGTTTCTTGTGAGAGCCGGAAAGCTGCTAAACAGACAGGACTATATTGACGAGGCCAATTACCAGATTTTAAGCCATATCAAGTACCTTTTGAATAAAGAAGAACGGCTTTTTTACCACGGCTTTAATTTCAAGAGAAATGATAATTACGGCGGGATTCTCTGGGGGAGGGGAAACTGCTGGTATACCATTGTAGTTATGGAGCTGCTTCAGGAAATCCAACTGGACGGAGCCATGAAGCGCTACTTCCTCAATGTATATGAGAACCAGGTTCAAGCCCTGAAGCACCATGCAGACCCGGAACAGGGGCTTTGGCATACCATCATTAATGACTCCTCTTCTTATATAGAGATGTCTGCAAGTGCTGCATTTCTCTATGGCATCATGAAAGGCGTCCGTCTTGGAATTCTCAAAGAAGAAGAATTCGGGGAAATGATTCAAAAAGCTATGAAAAACATGATGGATTATATCGAAGAGGATGGAACAGTAAGAAATGTATCCTACGGAACTCCTATTGGAATGGATGGGGAATTTTATAAAGAGATCCCATGCTGTCCCATGACTTACGGACAGGCACTTATGATTCTGGCACTGCAGGAAGCCTTGCAGCCTTATTGGAAATAGAAAGGATTGGTTGTGGAAAAAAAGGAAAGAGTATTTTTTGAAGAATTCGACGCACTGTACTATTTTCACGGCAGTTCCGAAAATTGGGCGATGCAGGGCTTTCATTTTCACAACCAGTATGAAATCATCCTGCTTCTCACAGACGGAGCATTGATGGAAATAGGAAACTGTACCTACCATGCAAAAGCCGGGGATTTATTTGTCATTAATAACAAGGAGTACCACAGAACCAGCGGGGCTTCGGGAAAGGCTTATAAGCGGTATGTCCTCATGTTTGAGCCGGAGTTTCTGGTTCAGATGGGGGAGGCGTTTCACTATGACTTTTCCCTGTTTTTTGAAAACCGCCCGGAGCAGTTTAACCACAGGCTTCACCTTTCCGGGGAAAAGCTGGAAAAGGTAGAAAAACTCTTTGGAAAGCTTGAGCGGCATATAAGCTCTGAAAGCAAAAAGAGTGCTGAATCCTCTGTAAAGGTGAAAGTTGCCATTTTGGAATTGATCACTGCAATCAACGAAATGTACCGGTTTTTTATGGAAGAGGAGAAGGGCAGAAATTCAGAAGAACGGAAGGACGAACAAGGGAAGCAGGAGTTTAAAGATCCGGTGCTTTACAGGGAGAGAATTGAACAGTTGAAAAAATACATTGCAGCACATGTGGAGGAGCGGCTGGACTTAGATGAGATATCAGGAAGATTTTATATGAACCGCTATTATCTGAGCCACTATTTCAAAAAGGAAACAGGCTTTACTCTCATGCAGTATGTGACCAACCAAAAGATTCTTGCGGCAAAAACCCTGCTGAAGGAAGGCCATTCCGTGACTGATGTGGCTTTCCGGCTTTCCTATAACAGTGACAGTCACTTTATTGCAGTTTTTAAAAAGGCTACAGGAATTACTCCAAAAAAATACGCCCAGTCCAAAAAGGACAATCACGAATGACAGAGGGGTGCATTTTCCAGAGGGCCTGATGAAATTAACATATGCCCGGAATCCATGGGCAGAAAAAATGGAAAAGGAGAGGTTATTTATGAAGAAAGCATTATCACTGGTATTGGCGGGAACACTGGCCTTTGGAGCACTTACAGGCTGTTCCGGCGGCGGACAGAAAAAGGCAGAGGGGGAGGTAAAGACTCTGGATGTGGTATGGTTCAGCGACGGAAAAGAGGGGGAATCCTTTAAAAGGCTGGCAGATCAGTATACTGCAGAGCATCCGGAGATTAAAATTGAGCTGATTGAAGTTCCTTATGCAGACTTAGAGAGCAAGATCAAAAACATGTTAAACGGAAAAGAAGCTCCGGCCTTAGCCAGACTCACAAATCTGGGACCGTTCCAGAATCAATTGCTGGATTTAGGGGAGCATGTATCTGATAAAGAAGCCTTTGTAAACAGCTTCGGGGAAGGTCTTAGATTTGTTTTTGATGATAAGGTTCTGGCAGCCCCCATGGATGTAACCGCCAATGGACTGATTTACAATAAGACTGCTTTTGAAAAGGCAGGGGTATCTGTTCCCCAGTCAGAGGATGAGATATGGACATGGGATGAATGGAAGGAAGCCATGAAAAAGGTTATGGCAAACAGCGACTGTAAATACGGACTGGTATATGATAAATCTCCCCAGCGCTTTACCACCCTTCTTTATGAAGCAGGCGGAAGCATGCTGAACAAAGATTTAAATGAAGCCAATTTCAATACAGAAGAAACAAAGAGAGCTGTAAGCTTCTTTAAGGAGCTGCATGACGAAGAAATCATTCCTTCCTCCGTATGGCTTGGCTCTGAGAATCCCAACAACCTATTCCGCACCGGCCAGGTTGCCATGCATTTTGCAGGAAGCTGGATGATCGCCAATTATAAAGAGCAGATTACGGACTTTGAATGGGGAGTTACATATCTTCCAAAGGAAGCGAGACGTTCTTCCGTACCAGGAGGAAAGTATCTGGCTGCATTCCAGAACACGGGAGTGGAAAAAGAAGCGGCAGAATTCATCGAGTGGATTTCAAAGGCTGAAAACAATGCTGTATATTGCAAGGAAAACAGTTACTTATCTCAGGTAAAGGGAAATGAAAGCCTGGACTATGAATACGGAAAAGAGTTTTTTGATATTTTTTCCAAAGAACTGGCTGCCACAGATTCCCAGCCGGGAGCAGAATGGGGGTATCAGGCGTTTACAGGAGCAGTCCAGAACGATTTGAGAGATAAACTGATTGAAGTGCTGGCAGGAAAGGTGACTGTGGATCAGTACGTGGAAGAAATGAATCATTTCATGAATGAAGCTTTAAAAGAATTAAAATAATTTGAAAGAGTAAAACCCGGAGTGCCCATGTTTTATCGCGGAACTCCGGGTTTTATCAGAAGTTTGGCCGTAAAATAAAAAAATCCTTGACAGAAAAAAACAATATGTATATAATGATTAGGCGTGCATAAACGCGTCATGTTTTTGTGCGTAAATTAGCTGAAGAAGACAGCAACCACAGACAATATCACAGGAGGTGAATGGAATGCCAACATTTAACCAGTTAGTAAGAAAGGGAAGACAGACAAGCGCAAAGAAATCTGGATCACCAGCTCTGCAGAAGGGTTACAACTCTTTACAGAAAAGGGCGACCGATATTTCTGCTCCTCAGAAGAGAGGCGTTTGTACCGCAGTTAAGACTGCTACACCGAAAAAACCTAACTCAGCTCTTAGAAAGATCGCCAGAGTACGTCTTTCTAACGGCATCGAAGTAACAAGCTACATCCCAGGTGAGGGACACAACCTTCAGGAGCATAGCGTTGTTTTAATCCGCGGCGGAAGAGTAAAAGACTTACCAGGTACAAGATACCATATCGTAAGAGGAACTCTTGATACTGCAGGCGTTGCCAACAGAAAACAGGCTCGTTCCAAATATGGTGCTAAGAGACCAAAAGCAGCAAAGAAATAATTAGAACCACACATTTGAATTTCTAGTGCCGGACTTTAGATATTGAACCTGTAGGTTGCAGGATTATATATAGAAACCCAGCGCGAACGCAACTTCAATGTTTGTGAGTACCTAAGATCTAATGAATAGCTGAACAATTCCAGAAATTGACAGCGGTATTAAGGAGGGAAGTAACGTGCCACGTAAAGGACATACTCAAAAAAGAGACGTATTAGCAGATCCGCTTTACAACAACAAGGTTGTTACAAAACTGATCAACAACATTATGCTTGATGGAAAAAAGGGTGTTGCTCAGAAGATCGTATACGGTGCATTTAACCGTGTGGAAGCAAAGATGGGCAAGCCTGCCGTTGAAGTTTTCGAAGAAGCAATGAACAACATCATGCCTGTACTGGAAGTAAAGGCAAAACGTATCGGTGGAGCTACCTATCAGGTACCTATCGAGGTAAAACCGGAGAGAAGGCAGGCATTAGCTCTGAGATGGCTTACTCTTTACTCCCGTAAGAGAGGCGAGAAGACCCAGGAAGAAAGACTTGCCAATGAGCTTATGGATGCTGCCAACAGCACCGGTGCTGCAGTAAAGAAGAAAGAAGATATGCACAAGATGGCTGAGGCAAACAAAGCATTTGCTCATTACAGATTTTAATTAGGAGGAAAAAGCTTTGGCTGGAAGAGAATATCCATTGGAAAGAACCAGAAATATTGGTATCATGGCCCATATCGATGCTGGAAAGACCACATTGACTGAGCGTATCCTCTATTATACTGGTGTAAATTACAAAATTGGTGATACTCATGAAGGTACTGCAACCATGGACTGGATGGAGCAGGAACAGGAAAGAGGTATCACAATCACTTCAGCAGCGACTACCTGCCATTGGACCATGCATGAAAACGGCAAAGTAAAGCCAGGCGCTCCGGAGCATCGTATCAACATCATTGATACTCCAGGACACGTTGACTTTACTGTAGAGGTTGAGCGTTCCCTGCGTGTACTGGACGGCGCTGTAGGCGTGTTTTGTGCAAAGGGCGGCGTAGAGCCTCAGTCCGAAAACGTATGGCGTCAGGCAGACACCTATAATGTACCCCGTATGGCATTCATCAACAAGATGGATATCATGGGTGCAAACTTCTACGGTGCTGTAGAACAGATCAAGACCCGTCTGGGCAAGAATGCAATCTGCATTCAGCTTCCTATCGGAGCAGAAGACCAGTTCAAGGGCAACATTGACTTATTCGAGATGAAGGCCTACATCTACAACGATGACAAGGGTGATGATATCTCCATCGTTGATGTTCCTGAAGATATGAAGGACGATGCAGAGCTTTACCGCGGAGAGATGATTGAAAAAATCTGCGAACTGGACGATGATCTGATGATGGCATACCTGGAAGGGGAAGAGCCGTCAAATGAAGAATTAAAGAAGGCATTGAGAAAAGCTACCTGCGAGTGTACCGCTATTCCGGTATGCTGCGGAAGTGCTTATAAAAACAGAGGTGTTCAGAAGCTTCTGGATGCAGTTCTGGAATTTATGCCGTCTCCTGTTGACATTCCTTCTATTAAGGGTGTTGATATGGACGGAAATGAGATCGAGAGACATTCTTCTGATGAAGAACCATTCTCCGCTCTTGCATTTAAGATTATGACAGACCCATTCGTTGGTAAGCTGGCATTCTTCCGCGTTTACTCCGGTGTTATGAACTCCGGTTCCTACGTGCTGAATGCAACCAAAGGCAAGAAAGAGCGTGTTGGCCGTATCCTTCAGATGCATGCCAATAAGAGATCAGAGCTGGATAAAGTATATTCCGGTGATATCGCTGCTGCCGTTGGTTTCAAGCTGACAACAACAGGTGATACTATCTGTGATGACCAGCATCCGGTAATTCTGGAGTCTATGGAATTCCCAGAGCCTGTTATCGATATCGCTATCGAGCCTAAGACCAAAGCTGGTCAGGGCAAGATGGGCGAAGCTCTTGCAAAGCTTGCAGAAGAAGATCCTACCTTCCGTGCAAAGACCAACCAGGAAACTGGACAGGTTATCATTTCCGGTATGGGTGAGCTTCATCTGGAGATCATCGTAGACCGTCTGCTTCGTGAGTTCAACGTAGAAGCTAACGTAGGTGCTCCTCAGGTTGCTTACAAGGAGACCTTTACAAAGACTGTTGAAGTTGACAGCAAGTATGCAAAGCAGTCCGGCGGACGTGGTCAGTACGGACATTGTAAGGTTCGCTTTGAGCCCATGGAGGCCAATGGCGAAGAATTATTTAAGTTTGAATCCTCTGTTGTGGGCGGTGCTATTCCTAAGGAATACATCCCGGCAGTTGGTGCAGGTATTGAGGAAGCTACTAAGTCCGGTATTCTGGGCGGATTCCCTGTACTTGGTGTAAAGGCTACTGTATACGACGGTTCCTACCATGAGGTTGACTCCAGTGAAATGGCATTCCACATTGCCGGTTCTATGGCATTTAAAGATGCGATGAACAAGGGCGGCGCCATTCTTCTTGAGCCGATCATGAAGGTAGAAGTAACCATGCCGGAAGATTACATGGGCGATGTTATCGGTGATATTAACTCCCGACGCGGCCGTATCGAAGGTATGGAGGACATCGGCGGCGGAAAGATGATCAAAGCATTTGTACCGTTGTCAGAGATGTTCGGCTACGCAACTGACTTACGTTCCAGAACACAGGGACGCGGCAACTACTCCATGTTCTTCGAGAAATACGAGCCAGTGCCAAAGAGCGTACAGGAAAAAGTCCTCGCTGAAAAGAAGGGCAAATAATCCTAACTGGTTTTCCATGGATTTCGGGCACACAAGTCCGCCCGGAATCCATCAAATAGGCTTGAAAATAGTGCACAAATAGCATATAATAAAAAACAGCCTAACATATAAACAAAGCTCGGAAGAGAGCGTAAATTAAGGAGGACGTTATAAAATGGCTAAAGCTAAGTTTGAAAGAAGCAAGACACATTGTAACATCGGAACCATTGGTCACGTTGACCACGGTAAAACAACTTTAACAGCAGCTATCACAAAAACTCTGAATGTAAGATTAGGTACTGGACAGGCAGTAGCTTTCGAGAATATCGATAAGGCTCCGGAAGAGAGAGAGCGTGGTATCACTATCTCTACTTCTCACGTTGAGTATGAGACTGCAAACAGACACTATGCACACGTTGACTGCCCAGGACATGCTGACTACGTTAAGAACATGATCACTGGTGCTGCTCAGATGGACGGCGCTATCTTAGTTGTAGCTGCTACTGATGGTGTTATGGCTCAGACAAGAGAGCACATCCTTCTTTCCCGTCAGGTAGGCGTTCCTTACATCGTTGTATTCATGAACAAGTGTGACATGGTTGACGATTCAGAGCTGCTTGAACTGGTAGACATGGAAATCCGTGAGCTCTTAAATGAGTATGAATTCCCAGGCGATGATACACCAATCATCCAGGGTTCTGCATTAAAGGCTCTTGAAGATCCTAACTGCTCTTGGGGCGACAAGGTTCTTGAATTAATGGAAGCAGTAGATACTTGGATTCCTGATCCATTACGTGAGACAGATAAGCCATTCTTAATGCCTATCGAGGACGTATTCTCCATCACAGGCCGTGGTACTGTTGCTACTGGTAGAGTAGAGCGTGGTACATTACACGTATCTGATGAAGTTGAAATCGTTGGTATCAGCGAAGAGACTCGTAAGGTTGTTGTAACTGGTATCGAGATGTTCCGTAAGCTGCTTGACGAGGCTCAGGCTGGTGATAACATCGGCGCACTTCTTCGTGGTGTTCAGAGAACTGACATCGAAAGAGGACAGTGTCTTGTTAAGCCAGGTTCTGTAAAGTGCCATAAGAAGTTTACAGCACAGGTTTACGTTTTAACAAAAGATGAAGGTGGACGTCATACTCCTTTCTTCAACAACTACAGACCTCAGTTCTATTTCAGAACAACTGACGTAACAGGCGTTTGTGATCTTCCAGAAGGCGTAGAGATGTGTATGCCTGGTGATAACGTAGAAATGTCCGTAGAGCTGATTCACCCAATCGCTATGGAGCAGGGTCTTCGTTTCGCTATCCGTGAAGGCGGCCGTACAGTAGGTTCAGGTAGAGTAGCTACTATCGTTGAGTAATTATTGACGGTATAGCAATACTAATTTAAACATTAGCCACAATTCCTTAAAATTAAGGGATTGTGGTTTTTTGCATATCAGCAGGATTTTAAGATGCCTCCCTACGTGACCTTGATCCGGTGGATGCGTTTACAAACCATTTAAAAACGGAGAACTGGTTTGATGTTGTGCGGCCCATTGCTTTGTAGTATATTGACTGAAAAACCCAATTTTTCTTCCTGTCATAAATTGTCTATTGATGGTGCTGCTGCTTTGTGGTACCATTAAAGTATTCTGATATAGAAAAAGAGGATGTTTTACGTGATAAGAGAACGGATGTTAAAGTGGTGTAAAAATGCAGGGATTTTTATAACCACTGCTATCATACTTTTAATTCCCTGCGCATCTTATATTCTGTTTGAGTATGTAACCGGCAATTTATCTGCAATTTCCCCGTCCATGGCTGTGTTAAATATAGGCTGGATTTATCTGCTTTATCTTACGGTATTTGCAGTCAGCGGAAGCACCGGAGTGGGAATTTCCCTGACCGCGGTATTTCTCTATTTTGTTTCTGCTGCGGAATACCTGGTTACCAGCTTCCGGGGAAGGCCCATTATGATCTGGGATGTATTGGCCCTGCGGACTGCCATGAGTGTGGCGGGAAATTATGAATTTGTCCTGACAAAGGAAATGTATCTTGCCTTCCTGGGAGTCCAGGCCATCTGCCTTTTTGCTTTTTTATTTCCCAAACGGACAAGAGGCAGAAAAAGGAGGCTGATCCTTGCCGGGGGAAGTGCAGGTGTGATTGTCAGCTTCAGTATGTGGTTTTATACCTTCCTGATTCCTGCTAAGGGTCTTGAAATTAACATGTGGGAGGTTAATGAAACTTATCAGGAGTATGGATATGTGCTTTCAACGGCTGTTTCTTTCAATTACACGGTTCAGAAAAAGCCGAAAGGCTACAGCCTTTCAAAGGTAAAGCAGATTTATGATTCCGTGAGGGAAGAAAACCAGGTTCTTCTGGCCCAGGCCGGAGAAAGCGATGCGGAAACAGAAGAGAAGACAACTCCGGTCAATATCATATGCATTATGAATGAAAGCCTGTCTGACTTAAAGGTGGCAGGAAACTTTGAAACCAATCAGGAATACTTCCCCTTTATGAACAGCTTAAAGGAAAATACGGTGAAGGGAAGTCTGGCCGTTCCGGTGTTCGGTTCCCTGACCAGCAATTCTGAGTATGAGTTTCTGACCGGAAATTCCATCTCCCTGCTTCAGGCCAACAGCATTGCCTATCAGTTCAATGTGAAGCCCAATACATACAGCCTTGTAAGCACTTTAAAGTCCCAGGGCTATGAGACCGTTGCCATGCACCCATATCCAAGGGAAAACTGGAATCGTCAGGAGTGTTACCGGAACCTGGGAATGGATGAATTTCTGGCTATAGAAGATTATGAAGGCAGCGAAGAGCTGAGAAACTATGTCAGCGACAAGGCGGACTATCAAAAGCTGATTGAACGAATAGAGGCCAAGGAGAATCCTGAGGATAAGCTGTTTGTTTTTAATGTGACCATGCAAAACCACGGAGGCTATGAGAGTGCTTACGATAACTTCGATCAGGAAGTGTGGCTGACCGGAGATCTGAAGGGAAAGTATCCCAAGACCGACCAGTATTTATCTCTTGTGAAGCGGTCAGATGAAGCCTTGGAATACTTGATTTCCTATTTTAAGCAAAGTGATGAGCCCACCATGATCGTCATGTTCGGGGACCATCAGCCCAGTGTGGAGGATGAATTTTTTGATGAGATTGCAGGAATGCCAAGCAGCCTTGTACCCCATGAAGAACGGCTGATGTGGTATCAGACCCCGTTTCTGATCTGGACCAATTATGAGAGCCAGGCAGAAGAAAAAGGGAAGCTGGGGGCTGTTTATCTGGGGGCGGAGCTGTTAAAAAGAGCCAACGTCCAGATGCCCCCTTACCAGCAGTTTCTTCTGACCATGGAAGAGACATTTCCAGTGGTCCATCCCATTGGCTGCTATGACAAGGAAGGCACCTATTATTCCTGGGAATCCTTAAGAATGCCGGACAATCCATACCGGGACCTGATTGCAAGCTATGAGTATCTGGTATACAATCACACCTTTGACGGAAAGAAATACAAGGAAATGTTTTCTTTAGATGCTGAAGAATAAAAAAGACAGTGAGGAAAGGGAGAAATGTTCTTCCCTTATCTTCACTGTCTTTTTGTTTACTGCCAGGTGAGGGCTGCGTAAGCATCTAAAAGTCCGCCGCTTACCATTTTTCCTGCAAGACTGTCCATTTTTCTGCTGGAATTTAAAAGAATGTTTTTAACCTCTAACAGAGAAATGTCCTGCCTGTAAGAATAGATCATGGCAGCCACGCCGGTCACCATGGGTGCAGCCATGGAAGTGCCGCTCATAAAGCCGTAAGCATCTCCCGGAATGGTGCTTAAGATAAAACTGCCCGGCGCTGCGATATCCACACTGAGAGCGCCGAAATTGGAGTCCTTGCTTAAGCTTCCGTCAAATAGGATGTTGGCTACGGAAATCACGTTGTCGTGGGGAAGAGAGGCCGGATAAACCGGGTAAATGTCCGTATCGTATCCCAGGCCCGACACCCCGCCGTTTCCGCAGGAAACCACAAACAGCATGGAGGAGTCTCTGATGGCCTGATCCAGAGCCTCGCTGTAGGCAGTGGTCCCCATGCTTAAGTTGCAGATGGAGGCCCCCATTGCTTCGGCATAGCGTATGGCCTGGATCACCGCTTCCGGAGAGCCGGCCCCATCTTCGCCGCCTAAGGCTTTTAAGGTCATGAGCTTCACATAATTATTGTCCGTGATTCCGGCTATGCCATAGGAACCTCTGTCCGCACCAATGGTGCCTGCTGCATGGGTCCCGTGGCTGTCTTCATTGCCCACGAAAACCTGGTTGTTTCCGGAATAGAAGTTCCAGCCGTAAATGTCATCCACATATCCGTTGCCGTCATTATCAATGCCGTCGCCATCCACCTCTCCGGGATTGGTCCAAAGGGAGTTTTTAAGCTCCTGATGATGGATATCAATGCCGGTGTCAATGATGGCCACAGTAACGGACCGCTTGGTTTCCGCCTGGTCATACAGCTTCCAGGCAGGCTGTATAGCGATATCAACGCCTGTAACGGCGTGAGTCACAATGGACTTGTAATCGTCCGGTCCAGGCTTTGGGATTCCGATGCCCACTCCGGATCTTGTCTGGCTGTAGGTCTGGTCAACAGTCCGGAACTTGGCCTGCAGCTCAATGAGGCGGAATTCTCCGTCATTTTTAAGACCCCACTGATAGGTGGAAAACTCATCGGAAGGGGATAAGTTTACAAGGCCCGGGCCAATGGCCGTTGCCTGAAGGGCCTGTCCTCTGTCTGAGGAAAATACTTGAAGCGCCTTGGCCGGATCTTCCGGTCTGCTTTTTCCAAAAGCATAGCTGCCTGAAAGGGATAAGCCTCCAATCAGAACAGCAAGGGAAAGGCAGGCGGCGCGGGTTACTTTTTTCATGGTTATTTTCTCCTTAATTGGAAAGCAATGGTTTAGATTGCTCCTATTATACCATAAACCCTATGAGACGGAATGAAAAAATATATGAAAAATATTTTAATTTTTACGGTATTTCGCCGAAAGTTCCTGTTTCCAGCCAAAGACCTGGAAAATGATTTGATAAAGACTCTTTCCCTGTGATAAAATGTATAGGTAGAAAGGAGGGCCCTATGGAAGAAATACAGTTCCGAAATAAAATCGTCTGGTTTACATTCTTTTACAGTCTTTTGGTCATATGGGTCCATTCCTACAACGCAGTGCTTTTTCTGGGCAGCACAAGGCTGGGATATCAGATGGACTGGATGGAAAGGCTTTTGGGAAATACAGCATCCCAAATTGCCGTGCCCGGGTTCTTTCTGATTTCTTCTTACCTCTTTTTCCGGGGATTTACCATGGAAAAGCTCTGGGTGAAATGGAAATCCAGAATGCGCAGCGTGCTGGTTCCTTATGTGGTGTGGAATCTCCTTTACTACCTGGGATACGTGGTGGGAAGCCGGATACCCTATTTGTCCGAAGTGATTGGGAAAGGCAAGGTGCCTTTTACCCTTTCAGGAGCCTGGGATGCTGTTCTCAATTATACTTATAATTATGTGTTCTGGTATTTGCATCAGTTGATTCTGCTGATCCTCCTGGCCCCCCTCATCTATATGATGATGAAAACCTGGCAGCTTGGGTGCCTGTTTTTGGGAGTGATTTTTGCAGTTATTTATATGGGAGGATTTCTGCCGTTTTTAAACCTGGATGCCCTGCTCTATTATTCCTTCGGAGCCTTTTCTGCCATTCATGGGAAGAAGATAGCAGAAGGGAAGTGGAACAGAGGCCGGTTTTACGCAGGCGCCGCCCTTCTTGCAGCGGCAATCTTTTTATACAGGTTTGATTTTCCGGGAAGTTTAAAGGGAGAAATGGCGGCATCTGCTGTGTGCTTTCGCCTTCTCACACCCACGGGTCTATGGCTCCTCGCTCCGGAAGGGCTTCTTATGGAAGCTAAGGACTGGATGAAACAGAACTTCTTTCTGTATGCAGCTCACTTTGCTATTGTGAGACTGGTTAACAAAACGGGAGCATTGCTGCTCCCGTCTGTTCCGGCCATTCCCTTTTTGCTGTTTCTTTTTATGCCGGTCTTATGTGTGATTTTAAGCTACCAGGCAGGGCGGCTGTTGCGGTGGCTTTTGCCGCCCTTATGGCAGGTGGTAAACGGAGGCCGCTAAAGCTTTAAGACTCTGCCCACCATCTGCCCGATGCCCCGCAGGGGAGGATAAGGCCTGTGTTTGTAACAGGAAGGCCTACCTCCTGTGCCTGGACGGTACCGCCGAATTTCTTTCCTACTTCAATGGAAATCATATAGGACAATACGGAGGGAGCCAGGCCGGTGGTATAGGAATTAATGAGGAAAAATAAAGGCTCAGGAGATAGAAGCTGGGCACATAAGCTGACAAAGGGGTAAATGGAATCTTCGATCTTCCAGATTTCACCTTTTGGCCCTCTGCCATAAGAAGGCGGGTCCATGATGATGGCATCATAACGGCTGCCTCTGCGGATTTCTCTTTCCACGAACTTTACACAGTCATCAACGATCCAGCGGATGGGAGCAGATTCCAGATTGGAGGAACGGGCGTTTTCCTTGGCCCAGCCTACCATTCCCTTGGAAGCGTCCACGTGGGTGACATTGGCTCCCGCCTTTGCTGCGGCCAATGTGGCTCCTCCAGTGTAGGCAAAGAGATTAAGAACCTTGATAGGCCTTCCTGCCTTCTTTATCTTTTCACTGAACCAGTCCCAGTTTGCCGCCTGCTCCGGGAAGATTCCGGTGTGCTTAAAGCTGAAGGGCTTTAACTGGAAAGTCAGTTCCTTATAGTTGATGCTCCACTGCTCCGGAAGGCTGAAAAATTCCCATTCTCCCCCTCCCTTGACGCTTCGGTGATAATGGCCGTTCATCTTTTTCCAGCCTGCTTCTGTCTTGGGAGTGGACCAGATAACCTGGGGATCAGGACGCACAAGGATGTATTTCCCCCAGCGCTCCAGTTTTTCTCCTTCTGAACAATCTATTACTTCATAATCTTTCCAGTTGTCTGCAATCCACATATGGTGTTGTCCTTTCCTTTGCTTCCTGTCAGCTTGTCCGCTTATGGGGCGGGGCTGATTGAACTTCCTCAATTATACTGGATAGAGGGGGGAGCGTCAAGAAATTGCTCATAAACAATTCTGCCCCGTTTTTCAAAAAATCACGCCTTGTCTATGTGTCCTATATAATATAGTATAATTCTAAGTGACGAGGTGTGAAGCTATGTGTTTTCGTATAGGATTTTCTGCCGGTACCTGCGGCTGTAATTATTGGTGCAATTGGGGAATTAACGCAGGGGGCTGCTACAGGCAGTGCAACCGGGGATGCTGCCGGTGCAGAAGGAATTGCTGCTGCTGCCGCCGGTGTAACTGGTAATAATAAATGAAAGCGGGTGCGGTTTACAGCGCCCGCTTTATTAATAGAAGAAAAAAGCCGTATCCATAACAGGGAGAAATAATTTCGTAATATAATCGAAAGATTAAAACAGTTGAATAATTGGAAAATAATTGCTAAAATAAAGAAAGACAAAAGGAAATCCCTGTAAGGAGTGAAGGAATGAAAAGAAAAGGTCTCATTGTGCTGGCTGTCGCCGCCATGCTGGCTATGGGTACTGCATCAATAGATGCCCAGGCCGCGGAAGGCTGGGCTCAGTCGGGAAATACCTGGGTTTATTATGATGCAGACGGAAGTAAAGTCACCAATGTCTGGAAAAAGGGTGCGGACAACCTTTGGCGCTATTTAAACAGCTATGGTGAGATGGCGGTAAACAGTTGGGTAGAAAATACATATTATACGGACTCCAACGGTATTCTGGTGACTGACAAGTGGATGAAGTTCCAGGATTCAGGAAACGGCCAGCTTAAATGGTATTATTTCGGAAGCAGCGGAAAGGCTGTCATGGACAACTGGTCCAAAATTAACAATAAGTGGTATTATTTTGATTCCAACGGCGAGATGCAGACGGGCTGGGTACTGGATGATATGTATTACTGCAGTACAGATGGCGCCATGCGCACAGGCTGGCAGAAGCTTTTTTCACCGGACAGCGATTATGACCCGGACAAAATTGCCCCCGGAGACACTGACGATGGAAAGTTCTGGTATTATTTTGGCGAGAGCGGAAAGAAGTACGTTCCAAAGAACATGTCCGGCGATTTTGCAACCTATAAGATTGACGGAATCTCTTACTGCTTTGATTCAGAAGGCGCTCTTCAGACCGGCTGGAAGAATGTAGGCATTGACAATGCGGATTATGAGATTCAAAATTATAAGTATTATGACAACAACGGAAAGCTGAGAGTGGGCTGGTATTCTGTAGAACCTCCCCATGACGTGTCCGGCTATGAAGAAAATGTAGAGTGGTTTTATTTTTCCAACTCCGGTGTTCCAAAGACCGGCCCTAAGGAGGGAGAAGCCAGCACCCAGCATTTGACAAGGATCAGTGATAAGACATATTTGTTCAACGATCTTGGAAATCCTGTATACGGACTCCAGAAGGTGAAGATCGGAAACGGCTCCGAGTTTACGGCTTATTATTTTGGAGACAAGAAGACCAGTTCCATGCAAAAGGGCAAGATCAAAGTGACCGAAGGAGACGGCAGCGAAGAAACTTATTACTTCAGCGACAGCGGCCGTGGCTATACAGGTGTTAAGGATGGCTACCTATATTATATGGGTAAGCTTCAGAGAGCTGAGGAGGGCAGCAAATACGAAGTCATTGCCATTCCCACAGGAAGCACCACCACCGACTACGTAGTCAACTCCTCCGGAAAAGTGGCAAAGGGAACGACTGTAAAGAATGCGGAAGGCGTAAAGTATAAAACCGGAAGCAACGGAAACCTGTTAAAGGTGGACGATGAAACCCCGTCAGGGGAGGGCAGATCTCCAGTGGAGCCTGTCTGGGAGTAAAAAAAGACCAATGGCGTGAGATTTGAGAAAATCAAATTTTACGCCATTATTTTTGAAAAAAGTGCTTGCAATGTAAAAGAAAGTATGATATTATATCAAGGCTGTGGCATGATAGCTGTGAAGCGTGAGGTTGCTGCTTGTAAAAGCAGGTTTTCCGCGGAGCGAATGTCAAGTTAGGAAACTGGCGACAAGTCACTGTACAACTTAATGTTCTGTTTATTTATACAAACGGATAGTAGTGTGTGGTTCCGTAGGACACACACGGGAATGTGTACAGTCACCGCTTGTCGTACTTCTATTATAAGTGCGAAAAGGAGGCGACTTTTTTTATGGCAAGTCAAGTAATGAGAATCACATTAAAAGCGTATGATCATCAGCTGATCGATCAGTCTGCAGGCAAGATCATCGACACTGTAAAAAAGACAGGATCAAAAGTGAGCGGACCGGTGCCGTTACCAACCAAGAAGGAAATAGTAACCATCTTAAGGGCGGTTCACAAGTACAAAGATTCCAGAGAGCAGTTCGAGCAGAGAACGCATAAGAGACTCATTGATATCATTACACCAAGTCAGAAGACAGTTGATGCATTATCCAGACTGGAAATGCCGGCAGGTGTGTACATCGATATCAAGATGAAGAACAAATAATCTTCATCACCAATGAATCAAGGTAATATCCTGAAGGGTTTAAATATAGAAGCAACACGTTTCCTGTAAGGAATCAACATCTCCATAAACGGCGAATGGTGATTGCAGGGCAATCATGATGCTGCCGGAAAAACGGAGTCATAGTGTTCCACATATATTGGACTGTTCTAGGATGATTGCGAAAGCAATCCGCTGTAGAATTAACAAACAGGAGGTAAAAACATGAAGAAGGGTATATTAGCTACCAAAGTCGGAATGACACAGATCTTCGATGAAAACGGAGTATTGACTCCAGTAACAGTTCTTCAGGCAGGTCCCTGTGTAGTAACACAGATCAAGACTGTTGAGAACGATGGTTACAGTGCAGTGCAGGTAGGTTTTGTAGATAAGAGAGAAAAACTTGTCAGCAAGCCAATCAAGGGCCATTTTGATAAGGCCGGTGTATCTTACAAGAGATACGTTAGAGAGTTTAAGCTTGAGAATGCTGATCAGTATTCTGTAAAAGATGAAATTAAAGCAGAGATCTTCGCTGCAGGCGATAAGATCGACGCAACCGCAATCTCCAAAGGTAAAGGTTTCCAGGGTGCTATTAAGAGACACGGACAGTCCAGAGGACCTATGGCTCACGGTTCCAAATTCCACCGTCATGCTGGTTCCAACGGCGCTGCTTCTGATCCCAGCAAGGTATTCAAGGGCAAGAAGATGCCAGGACAGATGGGTAACAAAAAGGTTACAATCCAGAACCTTGAAATCGTAAGGGTTGATTCTGAGAACAACCTGCTTCTGGTTAAGGGTGCTGTACCAGGACCGAAGAAGTCTTTAGTAACAATCAAGGAAACAGTAAAAGCAGCTAACTAATGCTTTTATAAGAAAGGAGGATCACACAGATGGCAAACGTATCTGTTTACAATATGGAAGGTAATGAAGTTGGCACATTAGAGTTAAGCGATGCAGTGTTCGGTGTAGATGTTAATGAGCATCTCGTACACTTGGCAGTCGTAAGCCAGCTTGCAAACAAGCGCCAGGGCACACAGAAGGCTAAGACCCGTGCTGAGGTATCCGGCGGCGGAAGAAAACCGTGGAAGCAGAAAGGAACCGGTCATGCAAGACAGGGTTCAACCAGATCTCCACAGTGGACAGGCGGCGGAGTTGTATTTGCTCCCGCACCAAGAGATTACACAATCAGACTCAACAAGAAGGAGAGAAGACTTGCTCTTAAATCCGCTCTTACCAGCAGAGTTAATGAGAATAAGTTCATCGTTGTTGATGAGTTAAAGTTTGATGAGATCAAGACAAAGAAATTCCAGACTGTATTAAATAACTTAAAGGTATCCAAGGCTCTTGTGGTTGTTGGCGACGACAGCACAAACGCAGTAATGAGCGCAAGAAACATCGCTTCCGTAAAGACTGCATTTGTTAACACAATCAACGTATACGATATCTTAAAGTACAACACAGTTGTTGCTACCAAGACTGCTGTTGCAGCAATCGAGGAGGTGTACGCATAATGGCAGATATTAAATATTACGACGTAATCCAGAGACCTGTAGTAACTGAGAAGAGCATGAATGCTATGGCAACCAAGAAGTACACATTCATCGTTCATACAGATGCTAACAAGGCTATGATCAAAGAAGCTGTTGAGAAGATGTTCCCAGGCACAAAAGTTGCCACTGTGAACACCATGAACTTAGATGGCAAGACTAAGAGAAGAGGAACGACCTACGGTAAGACCTCTAAGACAAAGAAAGCTATCGTTCAGTTGACCGCAGACAGCAAAGAAATCGAAATTTTCGAGGGACTGTAAGATTCAGTCCACCCTATGTGATGAACATTATATCACGATAATAAGATACGCCAGGAGGCGTTGAAAGGAGTTATAACAATGGGAATTAAAAAGTATAACCCATATACCCCTTCCAGGAGACATATGACCGGTTCTGATTTTACTGAAATCACAAAGTCAACACCTGAGAAGTCCTTAATCAGCAAAACTATTAAGAAGACAGCTGGCCGTAATAACCAGGGTAAGATTACCGTAAGACATCGCGGCGGCGGCGTTAAGAGAAAATATAGAATCATCGACTTCAAGAGAAACAGCAGAGACGGTATTCCGGCAACTGTTATCGGTATCGAATACGATCCTAACAGAACTGCTAACATCGCATTGATCTGCTACGCAGACGGCACAAAGGCTTATATCCTTGCTCCTGCCGGTTTAACAGACGGCATGACAGTTATGAGCGGTGATACTGCAGAAGCAAAAGTAGGAAACTGCTTACCTTTAAGCCACATTCCGGTTGGTGCTCAGGTTCATAACATTGAGCTTTACCCAGGAAAAGGCGGCCAGCTTGTTCGTTCCGCAGGAAACGGTGCACAGTTAATGGCTAAAGAAGGCAAGTATGCGACCCTTCGTTTACCTTCCGGTGAAATGAGAATGGTTCCCATCAATTGCAGAGCAACCATTGGTGTTGTTGGAAACGGCGATCACAACCTGATCAATATCGGTAAAGCAGGAAGAAAGCGTCACATGGGCTTCCGTCCAACTGTACGCGGTTCCGTTATGAACCCTAACGACCATCCACACGGTGGTGGTGAAGGTAAGACTGGTATTGGCCGTCCAGGTCCAAGTACACCATGGGGCAAACCAGCGCTTGGCTTAAAGACCAGAAAGAAAAACAAGCAGTCTAACAGATTGATCGTTAGAAGAAGAGATGGAAAGACCGTTAAATAATTGAAGGAGGTTAGAATCTATGGCTCGCTCACTTAAAAAAGGACCATTTGCAGATGCTCATTTACTGAAAAAAGTAGATGCTATGAACGCAGCAGGACAGAAGCAGGTAATTAAGACCTGGTCCCGCCGTTCTACTATCTTCCCGCAGATGGTTGGACATACAATTGCAGTTCATGATGGCAGAAAACACGTTCCGGTATATGTGACAGAAGATATGGTTGGTCACAAACTGGGTGAATTCGTTGCTACCAGAACTTACAGAGGACATGGCAAAGACGAGAAAAAGTCAGGCCGTAAGTAATAGATAAGCAGACTCCCTTGGGTATTCAACAGAATTTCCCCGGGGCGTTAAAGTTGAAAGGAGGATTCACCAATGGCTAAGGGACATAGAAGCCAGATTAAAAGAGAGAGAAATGCCCAGAAGGACACCAGACCGTCAGCAAAGTTATCCTATGCTAGAGTTTCTGTTCAGAAGGCATGCTTCGTATTAGACGCCATCAGAGGCAAAGACGTTCAGACAGCACTTGGTATTGTACTTTACAATCCCAGATATGCTTCTTCTTTAATAGAGAAGTTATTAAAATCAGCAGTTGCTAACGCTGAAAATAACAACGGTATGGACCCTGCAAAGCTTTATGTAGAAGAGTGTTTTGCAAACAAGGGACCGACAATGAAAAGAGTAAAACCGAGAGCACAGGGCCGCGCTTACAGAATCGAAAAGAGAATGAGCCACATCACCATCGTGCTTAATGAAAGATAAGGAGGCAAATAATGGGACAGAAAGTTAATCCACACGGCTTAAGAGTCGGTGTTATTAAAGACTGGGACTCAAAGTGGTATGCTGAAGCTGATTTCGCAGACAACTTAGTAGAAGATTATGCGATCAGAAAATTTCTTAAGAAGAGATTATACAGTGCTGGTATTTCTAATATCGAAATTGAAAGAGCATCTGACCGCGTTAAAATCATTATCCACACAGCTAAGCCAGGTGTTGTTATCGGCAAGGGCGGAGCTGAGATCGAGAAGTTAAAAACTGAGGTTCAGAAGCTTACAAATAAAAAGTTGTTTGTTGATATCAAAGAAATCAAGAGACCTGACAAGGATGCTCAGTTAGTAGCTGAATCCATCGCACAGCAGTTACAGAACCGTGTATCTTTCCGCCGTGCTATGAAGTCTACTATGGGACGTTCCATGAAGGCTGGCATAAAGGGTATCAAGACTGCAGTTGCAGGCCGTCTTGGCGGAGCTGATATGGCTCGTACCGAGTTCTACAGCGAAGGAACCATTCCGTTACAGACATTGAGAGCAGATATTGACTATGGTTTCGCAGAGGCAGATACAACCTTCGGCAAGATTGGTGTTAAGGTATGGATCTACAATGGCGAAGTTCTTCCAACTAAAGGAAACAAGGAAGGGAGCGATAAATAATGTTAATGCCTAAAAGAGTTAAACGTCGTAAACAGTTCCGTGGTTCCATGGCTGGTAAGGCTTTAAGAGGCAATACAATCAGCAATGGTGAGTTCGGCTTGGTTTCTACAGAACCATGCTGGATCAGATCCAACCAGATCGAGGCAGCCCGTGTTGCCATGACCCGTTACATCAAGCGTGGCGGTAAAGTCTGGATCAAGATTTTCCCGGATAAACCCGTAACAGCAAAACCAGCAGAAACCCGTATGGGTTCCGGTAAAGGCTCCCTGGAATACTGGGTAGCAGTAGTAAAGCCAGGCCGTGTATTATTTGAAATCGCTGGAGTACCTGAAGAAACAGCACGTGAAGCTTTACGTCTTGCTATGCATAAGTTACCGTGCAAGTGTAAGATTGCTGCTAAAGCAGATTTAGAAGGCGGTGAATGACAGTGAAAATGAATAAATATGTTGAAGAATTAAAAGGAAAATCAGTTACTGAGCTGAACGAAGAATTAGTAGCTGCAAAGAAAGAACTTTTCAACTTAAGATTCCAGAACGCAACCAACCAGCTTGATAACACAAGCCGGATCAAAGAGGTTCGCAAAAACATTGCCAGAATTCAGACTGTTATAACTGAGAAGGCTAGACTGGCTTAAGCTGCAGTTTTTTATAAAAGCATGACACACACGACAGAGTGTGAACTTATAGAGAGGGCCGTCCGGGCCAGAACATCGAAAGGAGAATACCGAACGTGGAAAGAAATCTTAGAAAAACCCGTACAGGTAAGGTTGTGAGTGACAAGATGGATAAGACCATCGTTGTAGCCATTGAAGACCATGTAGAACATCCTTTATACGGCAAGATCGTAAAAAGAACGTATAAATTAAAAGCTCATGATGAGAATAACGACTGCAATATGGGCGACACAGTAAAAGTAATGGAAACAAGACCGCTGTCCAAAGACAAGAGATGGAGACTTGTTGAGATTATCGAGAGAGCGAAATAATTTATTTCCAGGAAGGAGTAACAGGCATGATTCAGCAGGAAACCAGATTAAAGGTTGCTGACAATACCGGTGCAAAAGAATTACTTTGCATCCGTGTAATGGGCGGATCTACAAGAAGATATGCTAATATTGGTGATATTATCGTTGCCAGCGTAAAAGATGCAACACCTGGCGGTGTTGTGAAGAAGGGCGACGTTGTAAAAGCCGTTGTGGTACGTACTGTTAAAGGCGCACGCCGCAAAGACGGTTCTTATATCAAGTTCGATGAGAATGCTGCCGTAATTATCAAAGATGACAAGACTCCAAAAGGAACTCGTATCTTTGGACCGGTTGCCAGAGAGTTAAGAGAGAAACACTTCATGAAGATTGTTTCCTTAGCTCCGGAAGTATTATAAGGAGGTATCGGACTGTGCATAAAATTAAAAGAGACGACCTGGTAAAGGTCATCGCAGGAAAAGATAAAGATAAACAGGGCAAGGTTCTTCTGGTAGACACCAAGAACAGCAAGGTAGTAGTAGAAGGCGTTAACATGATCACAAAGCATGTAAAGCCAGGCGCAGGAAATCCACAGGGCGGCATCGTACAGAAGGAAGCTGCACTTGACATTTCCAACGTAATGCTCGTTGTAGACGGAAAAGCAACCAGAGTGGGCTTTGAAGTAAAAGACGGCAAGAAAGTCCGCGTTGCCAAGTCAACCGGTAAAGTAATTGACTAATTCGGAGAGGAGGAATAAAAATTGGCTAGATTAAAAGAAGTATACCAGACAGAAATCGCAGAAGCGATGACCAAGAAATTTGGATATAAGAACATCATGGAAGTACCGAAGCTGGAGAAGATCGTCATCAATATGGGTATTGGTGAAGCAAAGGAAAATGCCAAAATTTTAGACTCTGCTGTAAGAGATATGGAAATCATCTCCGGACAGAAGGCGGTTCTTACCAAGGCTAAAAAATCAATTGCTAACTTCAAGCTTAGAGAAGGTATGGCAATCGGCTGTAAAGTTACACTTCGCGGCGAGAGAATGTATGAATTTGCAGATCGTCTGATCAACTTGGCACTTCCCCGTGTACGTGACTTCAGAGGTGTGAATCCTAACGCATTTGATGGCAGAGGAAACTTTGCTCTCGGCATCAAAGAGCAGCTTATTTTCCCTGAAATTGAGTACGATAAAGTTGACAAGGTAAGAGGTATGGACATCATTTTCGTTACTACCGCTAAGACTGACGAAGAAGCACGTGAACTTTTGACATTATTCAATATGCCATTTGCAAAATAGTAGGAGGAATTATTCATGGCTAAGACTTCAATGAAGATCAAACAGCAGAGACCGGCAAAATTCTCCACAAGAGAATATAACCGCTGCAGAATCTGCGGTCGTCCACATGCTTATTTGAGAAAATACGGAATCTGCAGAATCTGCTTCCGTGAATTAGCATACAAGGGTCAGATCCCAGGCGTTAGAAAAGCAAGCTGGTAAAATAAGGAAGGAGGCAATTCCAAAATGACAATGAGCGATCCAATCGCAGATATGCTTACAAGAATCCGTAATGCAAATACTGCAAAACATGATACAGTAGATGTACCTTCATCTAAGATGAAATTAGCTATTGCTGATATCCTTGTAAAAGAGGGTTACATTAAAAAATATGATCTCGTAGAAGACGGTGCATTCCAGACTATCCGGATCACCTTAAAATACGGTAAAGATAAGAACGAAAAAATCATCACAGGCATTAAGAGAATTTCCAAACCTGGTTTACGTGTATACGCAAACAAGGAAGAGCTGCCAAAAGTACTTGGCGGTTTAGGAACAGCTATTATTTCCACCAATCAGGGTGTTATCACTGATAAGGAAGCACGCACACAGGGCGTAGGCGGAGAAGTATTGGCGTTTGTTTGGTAATTAGTACTGCAGAAAGTCTGAAAACAGAGGGAGTGCATAAATTCCCTCCGAAAATTTAAGGAGGTAAACGGCATGTCACGTATAGGAAGAATGCCTATCGCGGTTCCGGCAGAAGTAACTGTCACAATCGCAGAAAATAATAAAGTGACTGTAAAAGGTCCTAAGGGAACTCTTGAGAGAGTATTACCGGCTGAAATGACAATCAAAGAAGAAGATGGTCAGATCTCCGTTACAAGACCGAATGATTTAAAGAGAATGAAATCTTTACATGGTCTTACCAGAACATTAGTAAACAACATGATCGTCGGCGTAACTGCCGGTTATGAAAAGAAGCTGGAAATCAATGGTGTTGGTTACAGAGCTCAGAAGCAGGGCAAGAAGCTTGTTCTTTCCCTGGGTTACTCCCACCCGGTTGAGATGGAAGATCCGGAAGGCGTAGAGTCCACCATGGAAGGACAGAACATCATCTTCGTTAGAGGAATCGATAAAGAAAAAGTTGGCCAGTACGCTGCTGAAATCAGAGACAAGAGAAGACCTGAGCCGTATAAGGGCAAGGGAATCAAGTATGCTGATGAAGTGATCAGACGTAAAGTTGGTAAGACTGGTAAGAAATAATTAAGGAGAGTGTAAAGATGGTTAGCAAGAAATCAAGAAGCGAAGTTCGCGTTAAAAAGCACAACAGATTACGTAACCGTTTTGCAGGTACTGCAGAAAGACCACGTTTGGCTGTGTTTAGAAGTAATAATCATATGTATGCTCAAATTATTGACGATACAGTTGGTAAGACTTTAGTCTCTGCTTCTACAGTAGAAAAAGAAGTAAAGGCAGAATTAGAGAAAACTGACAACGTTGACGCTGCAGCATATGTAGGTACCGTAGTTGCCAAGAGAGCAATTGAAAAGGGAATTAAGGAAGTTGTCTTTGACAGAGGCGGTTTTATATATCACGGTAAGGTTCAGGCATTAGCAGACGCAGCCAGAGAAGCTGGTCTGGAATTCTAGTAGAGAGGAGAAGACACAGGTGAAACGTACAAATATTGATGCAAATCAGACAGAGTTAAACGATAGAGTAGTTGCCATCAAGCGTGTTTCCAAGACCGTTAAGGGCGGACGCACCATGAGATTCTCTGCTTTAGTAGTCGTAGGCGACGGCAATGGCCATGTAGGTGCTGGTCTTGGCAAAGCTGGTGAAGTTCCAGAGGCAATCCGTAAGGGAAAAGAGGCTGCTGTTAAGAATATGGTTTCTATTCCGGTTGATGAGAACAGCAGTATTCCTCATGACTTAATCGGTAAGTACGGAAGCGCTTCCGTACTTCTTAAGAGAGCGAGCGAAGGTACTGGAGTTATTGCAGGAGGTCCTGCTCGTGCGGTTTTAGAGCTTGCAGGAATTAAGAACATCCATTCTAAGTCTTTAGGTTCCAACAACAAGACTAATGTAGTTATGGCTACTATTGAAGGATTGACTAAGTTAAAAACTCCTGAAGAAGTTGCAAGACTTCGCGGCAAATCTGTAGAAGAGATTTTAGGCTAAGGAGGATAAGAAGATGGCAGATAAGTTAAAAATCACATTGGTGAAATCCCCGATCGGTGCAATTCCGAAGCATAAAGCAACCGTTGCAGCATTAGGCTTAAAAAAGCTTAACAAGACAGTTGAAATGCCGGATAATGGTGCAGTCAGAGGTATGATTGCCAATGTGCGTCATTTAGTAAAAGTGGAAGAGATTTAAAAGAAAACAGTAAGGAGGTGCAAGGGATGGATTTATCAAATTTACAGCCTGCATTAGGTTCCAAACAGAGCGATAACTTCAGAAGAGGACGCGGTCACGGTTCAGGAAACGGCAAGACTGCAGGCAAAGGCCATAAAGGACAGAAAGCCCGTTCCGGTGCTACAAGACCAGGCTTTGAAGGCGGTCAGATGCCTTTATACAGACGTATTCCTAAGAGAGGTTTTACTAACAGAAATTCTAAGACCATCATCGGAATCAATGTAAGTGCTTTGGAAGTATTTGACAACGATGCAGTTGTTACGGTTGAGACTTTATTAGAGAGCGGTATTGTTAAGAATCCGCGCGATGGCGTTAAGATCCTTGGAAATGGAGAATTAACCAAAAAGCTTGTAGTAAAGGTAGATGCTTTCAGCGAAGGCGCAAAAACCAAAATTGAGGCTTTAGGTGGAACCTGCGAGGTGATCTAATATGTTTAAAACACTCCGTAATGCATTCAAGGTCAAGGAAGTAAGAACAAAACTGATCTATACTTTCATGATGCTGGTGGTTATCAGAATCGGTTCTCAATTGCCGATTCCAGGAGTTAATACAGAGTTTTTCAAAGAGTTTTTTGCTCAGCAGAACAACGACGCCATGGGATTTTTCAATGCCATGACCGGAAGCTCCTTTTCCAATATGTCGGTGTTCGCCCTGAGCATCAGCCCTTATATCACATCTTCCATCATTATGCAGCTTTTGACCATTGCAATCCCTAAGCTGGAGGAAATGCAAAAAGACGGTGAAGACGGAAGAAAGAAGATTGCAGAATACACCCGTTATGTAACAGTAGGTCTGGCATTAATCGAGTCCGTTGCTATGGCAATTGGATTCGGCGGCCAGGGTCTGTTAAAAGAATTTAATGCATTGAGTATTATGATTGCTGTCGTTACTATGACGGCTGGTAGTGCTCTTCTGATGTGGATTGGTGAGAGGATTACGGAAAAAGGTGTGGGAAACGGTATTTCTATCGTGCTGATGGTGAATATTATTTCCAGCTTCCCATCTGACGTATCCACCTTATACAACCGGTTCATGTCAGGAAAATCGGTTGCAGTAGCAGCTATAGCAGCCATTATCATCATAGCTGTTATTTTAGCCATTATTGTATTTGTCATCGTCCTTCAGGATGGTGAAAGAAGAATTCCTGTACAGTATTCCAAAAAGATGCAGGGACGGAAGATGGTAGGCGGACAGGCCACCAACATTCCGTTAAAGGTGAATACAGCCGGCGTTATTCCGGTTATCTTCGCTTCCTCCCTTATGTCGTTCCCAGTCGTGATTGCCCAGTTCTTTGGGGATAAGATCGATTACAGCAGCATTGGAGGCCACATTTTAACAGGGCTTAATTCTTCCAGCTGGTTCAAACTGGACAGACCGGCATATTCCATCGGTCTGATCCTATATGTGGCTCTCATTATTGTGTTCGCTTATTTTTACACCTCAATTACGTTTAATCCGTTAGAGGTTGCGAATAACATGAAGAAGTCCGGCGGTTTTATTCCGGGTATCCGTCCGGGAAAACCTACCAGCGATTATCTGAATTCTATTTTGAACTATATCGTGTTTATAGGTGCATGCAGTTTGACGATTGTCTGTGTTATCCCCATCATGGTATCAGGCCTGTTTAATGTAAGCCGTCTTTCATTCGGCGGTACATCCTTAATCATCATCGTCAGCGTTGTACTCGAGACAATCAAGGCGATTGAATCTCAAATGCTTGTACGTTATTACAAAGGCTTTTTAAACGATTAGAGGAGAAACCAAGGAAAACACGCCATGCGTGTTTTTCTTGGGATTTATGCTATTTGACTTAATCCAATGCGAGGGAGGGACTGTTTATGAAGATTATCATGTTAGGCGCCCCAGGAGCCGGTAAAGGTACTCAGGCAAAAAAGATCGCTGAAAAATATGGAATTCCCCACGTTTCCACCGGAGACATCTTCCGTTCCAACATAAAAGAAGGAACAGAACTGGGCAGGAAGGCTAAGGAGTACATAGATCAGGGAGCTTTGGTGCCCGATGAATTGACCATTGGTATGCTGATAGACCGGATTCAGAATGAAGATTGCAAAAACGGATATGTGCTGGATGGGTTCCCAAGAACCATTCCCCAGGCAGAAAGCCTGAAGGAAGCGCTTTCCGAAAGAGGACAGAAGATTGACTTTGCCATCAACGTAGATGTGGCGGATGAAAACATCATAAACAGAATGGCCGGCCGCCGTGCCTGCATTTCCTGCGGTGCTACCTATCATCTGGTATACAACCCCAGCAAGGTTCCGGGAATATGCGATGTATGCGGCGCAGAGCTGATTTTAAGAGATGATGATAAGCCGGAGACTGTTAAGAAGCGGCTGTCAGTTTACCATGACCAGACAAAGCCTTTAATTGAGTATTACGGGAAAACCGGCGTGCTGGTGAGTATTGACGGAACACAGGATTTAAATAAAGTGTTTACTGATATTACCGGCATTTTAGGAGCATAGTTTATGTCAGTTACCATTAAATCTGCAAGAGAGATAGAACTTATGAGAGAGGCGGGGAGAATTCTTTGTAAAACCCATGAAGAACTCTCCAAGGCCTTAAAGCCGGGTATGACAACTTGGGATATTGACCATCTGGGAGAAGAGATTATAAGAAGCTACGGCTGCACGCCTTCTTTCTTAAATTATAACGGATATCCTGCCTCCATCTGCGTTTCAGTCAATGATGAGGTGGTTCATGGGATACCCAATAAGAAGCGTTTTTTACAGGAAGGCGATATTGTGAGTCTGGATGCCGGCGTGATTTACAAGGGCTATCATTCCGATGCCGCAAGGACTTATGGAATCGGAGAAATCACTCCTGAAGCGGGACAGCTCATAGAAGTGACAAGACAATGTTTCTTTGAAGGGATTAAATTTGCAAAATCTGGCAATCATTTAGGTGATATATCCGCTGCAATCCAGAAGTATGCAGAAAAATTTGGCTACGGAGTGGTCCGGGACTTAGTGGGACACGGAATTGGTTCCCATCTTCACGAGGAGCCGGAGGTGCCCAACTTTGCCAGGAAGAGAAGAGGAATCAAGCTGAGGCCGGGAATGACCCTTGCCATTGAACCTATGATCAATGGGGGAAGCCCCGATGTGGTTTGGCTTGACGACGACTGGACCGTGGTGACCGAGGACGGAAGCCTTTCTGCCCACTATGAAAATACTGTGCTGATTACAGAAGGGGAGCCTGAGCTGCTGAGTCTGGTTTCCGATGAAAGATGAGGCAGGTCTATGAAGACAGAGGCAGGAACCCTGGTAAAATCAGCGGCAGGGCACGATAAAGGCAGCTATTTCTTCATATTAAGAGAAGAAGGCGAATATATATATCTGGTGGACGGAAAATACAAACGTCTGGACTGCCCGAAAAAGAAGAAGAAAAAGCATGTAGAAACCCTTTTATGGGAGAAACATTCCCCTGGAGACAAAATCCGGGAAAATAAAAAAGTCACCGATGAAGAAATCAAACATTTCATCAGATGTTTCAAAAGAGAAGAACAGGTTGTTAGGAGGTAAGCTATATGTCAAAAGCAGATGTTATTGAAATTGAAGGAGTCGTTGTGGAGAAGCTTCCAAATGCCATGTTCCAGGTTCAACTGGAAAATGGTCATCAGGTGCTGGCTCACATCAGCGGAAAGCTCCGCATGCATTACATTCGTATTTTACCAGGTGATAAAGTGACCATTGAAATGTCCCCTTATGATTTAAGCAAGGGAAGAATTATCTGGAGAGATAAATAAGGAAAAAAGCGCTTGCATTTAGATATAATCAGTGATATAATGTTGTGGCGACTTTGTTGAAATACGCTGTGTTATGTCCACAGGGACAGCACTGGTTTTATGATAAAACACACTGCGGGTATACTCAGCAAGCTCTTTCTCATGTAAGCGTCTGGAAAACAGATGCCGGGCGTTCAGATGGAAAGGGCGCATAAAGGAAAGGAGAATTGCTGTGAAGGTTAGATCATCAGTCAAACCGATTTGCGAAAAATGCAAAATCATCAAGAGAAAAGGCAGTATCAGAGTAATCTGTGAAAATCCTAAGCATAAGCAAAAACAAGGTTAAAAATTATTAATGGAGGTGTATTACACAAATGGCTCGTATTTCAGGTGTTGATTTACCAAGAGAAAAACGTGTTGAGATCGGCTTAACTTACATCTATGGTATCGGTAGAGTGAGTGCAAACCGCATCCTTACAGAAGCTGGCGTTAGTCCTGACACTCGTGTTAAGGATTTAACAGATGACGAAGTAAAAAGAATCGCAGCAGTGATTACAGAATCTCAGACTGTTGAAGGTGATTTAAGAAGAGAAATCGCTATGAACATCAAGAGACTTCAGGAAATCGGATGCTATCGCGGAATTCGTCATAGAAAGAGCCTTCCGGTTCGCGGTCAGAAGACAAAGACCAATGCAAGAACTCGTAAGGGTCCAAGAAAGACTGTAGCAAATAAGAAGAAATAACAATTAACAGCGAATCACGTTACATGTTTTAAAAACAGGAATAACAAGATTCAGGTGCAAGTAAAAAGAAAGTAGGTTAGTTTAAAATGGCTAAAAAAGTGTCCACTACTAAAAAAGTGACAAAAAAGCGTGTAAAGAAAAACGTTGAACGCGGACAAGCACATATCCAGTCATCTTTTAATAACACAATCGTGACATTAACAGATACGCAGGGAAATGCATTATCCTGGGCAAGTGCTGGTGGTCTTGGTTTCAGAGGTTCAAGGAAATCTACTCCATATGCAGCTCAGATGGCGGCAGAAACTGCTACTAAGGCGGCTCTTATACATGGTTTAAAATCAGTAGACGTTATGGTCAAAGGTCCTGGTTCCGGCCGTGAAGCAGCTATTCGCGCACTTCAGGCATGCGGATTAGAAGTAACCAGCATTAAGGACGTAACTCCAGTTCCACATAACGGTTGTCGTCCACCAAAACGTAGAAGAGTTTAATTTAGGAGGAAATTACAGTGGCAGTTGATAGAGTTCCTGTTCTTAAAAGATGTAGATCCCTTGGTCTTGATCCGATCTATTTAGGAATAGATAAAAAATCCAATAGAGAATTAAAAAGAGCGAACAGAAAGATGAGTGAGTACGGTATTCAGCTTAGAGAAAAGCAGAAAGCTAAATTCATCTACGGCGTTCTTGAGAAACCTTTCCGTAACTACTATGCAAAAGCTTCCAGAATGAATGGTCTGGTAGGTGAAAACCTGATGATCCTTCTGGAGAGAAGACTTGACAACGTAGTATACCGTATGGGGTTCGGAAGAACAAGAAGAGAGACCAGACAGATTGTTGATCATAAGAGCATCCTTGTAAATGGTAAGTGCGTAAACATTCCTTCCTACTTAGTTAAGGCAGGCGATGTGATCGAAGTAAAAGAGAAATGCAAAACCAATGCAAGATTCAAAGGTGTTCAGGAAATGACAGCAGGACGTATGGTTCCGGCATGGCTTGATGTTGACCATGAGAATTTACGTGGTACTGTAAAAGAGTTACCAACAAGAGATGAGATTGATGTTCCAGTGAATGAAATGCTTATCGTCGAGTTGTACTCCAAATAATTGAAGGCTGGCTGATTGGCCGCTTTCGCCCGGGGGTATCTGCCTCCGGGCAAGATTTGAGTATAAGACCCTCGATACAAAATACCCAAAAGGAGGGGCTATTAGTGTTCGATTTTGAAAAACCAAACATTGAGATTGCTGAAATCTCAGAAGACAAAAAATATGGCAAATTTGTAGTTGAACCGCTTGAAAGAGGTTATGGCACGACTTTAGGTAATTCCTTAAGAAGGATCATGCTTTCTTCCTTACCGGGCGCTGCAGTCAGTCAGGTAAAAATCGACGGCGTTTTGCATGAATTCAGTTCCATCCCAGGCGTTAAAGAAGATGTGACTGAGATTATTATGAACATCAAGAGCTTATCTATTAAGAATAACAGCGATACCAACGAAGCAAAGGTTGCATACATCGAGTTTGAAGGCGAAGGTGTTGTAACTGCTGCTGACATCCAGGCAGATCCCGACATTGAGATCATGAACCCGGATCAGCCTATCGCTACGCTCAGCGGCGGTACTGACAGCAAGTTCTACATGGAGCTTACTATCACAAGAGGCCGCGGCTATGTAAGTGCAGATAAGAACAAGAGTGAGGATTTACCCATTGGCGTAATTGCCGTTGATTCCATTTACACACCGGTAGAACGTGTCAACATGACGGTAGAAAACACCCGAGTAGGTCAGGTTACCGATTACGATAAGCTGACATTAGATGTATTTACAAACGGCACATTGGCACCTGACGAGACAGTCAGTCTCGCTGCAAAGGTGTTAAGTGAGCACTTGAACTTATTTATCGATTTATCTGAAAATGCCAAGACTGCTGAGGTCATGGTGGAAAAAGAGGATAATGAGAAGGAAAAGGTTCTGGAGATGAATATTGACGAACTGGAGCTTTCCGTCCGTTCCTATAATTGTCTTAAGAGAGCTGGTATCAACACCGTAGAAGAATTGTGCAACCGGACTTCAGAAGATATGATGAAGGTTCGTAACTTAGGCCGCAAGTCTTTGGAAGAGGTACTGGCAAAATTAAAGGAGTTAGGCTTACAGCTTAACCCCAGCGATGATGCAAACGCATAATTGCAAACGATGTATGGAGATTAAAGCACTGGTACAGTAAGACCGAAGAAGCGTGTATCCGTGTTCCACAGATGGAGGAATATTGAAATGGCAGGATATAGAAAACTGGGAAGAACTTCCAGTCAGAGAAAAGCATTAATCAGAAGCCAGGTAACAGCATTGTTACACAATGGAAAGATCGTTACAACAGAAGCAAGGGCAAAAGAAATCCGCAAGGTAGCTGAAGGCCTGATCGCTCTGGCAGTAAAAGAAAAAGACAACTTTGAGACTGTTAAGGTAACTGCTAAAGTTGCCCGTAAGGACAAAGACGGCAAGAGAGTAAAAGAAGTTGTAAATGGCAAGAAAGTTACTGTTTATGACGAAGTAGAGAAAGAGATCAAGAAAGATCTTCCTTCCAGACTTCACGCCAGAAGACAGATGTTAAAAGTTCTTTACGATGTAACAGAGGTTCCTGCAGAGGCAGCCGGAAGAAAGAAAAACACAAAGTCTGTTGATCTTCCAAAGAAGCTGTTCGAAGATGTAGCACCAAAGTACGTATCCCGCAACGGTGGTTATACACGTATCGTAAAGATCGGCCAGCGTAAGGGTGACGGCGCTATGGCTGTTTTACTTGAATTAGTATAAATTAAAGATTGAAATTCCCGGTATGGAAATTTGTTTTCCTGCTGGGAATTTTTTTTGTTTCTACCTTTTCCTGGCAAAGAAATGCAAGAATAAAGAAAGAATATCGTAAGTTGACGGGGGGGTGGGGGAGAGGATATAATATCCATATAAGCAATGAGCAGTGCGAAAGAGGTTGGTAATGGGATTTTTCGTTGTGCTTGCACATAAGAAAAATTTTATTGCCGACCTGTTTCATAGGGCGAAGCCCGTGAGCCTGGAAACCCAAAGGGTTTCCAGGCTCGCACAGCGGCCCAGACTCCCGCACAAACAAGCTTTTCTAAAGTTCGCGACGGGAATTCCCAAGCCTACACCAAAGATTTTCACATCTGCCCAGCAGATGTCCAAACCTGCACTACAGATTTGCAAAAAATGGATTTATAAAAGGAGAACGGAGGGATCTTATGAAGCTATTAAAACGATTGGCAGCCTTAACTTCCATGGTAACCATGTTAGGAATGAGTTTTTCCCTGGAGGCCCTGGCAGCCGCAAAGACCATATCATCAGTAACTATTAACGTAGGACTGGACGAAATCAACACCGGTGATACCCTGCCCGGAGAAGATTCTTTTGATACGAGCGGAACAAGCGGAAATTACGTTTCCACAACCAATGACAGATTTGTTGTAGAGGAACTGGACTGGGTCACATCAGACAGCAAAGAGATGAAGATCGGTTCTGAACCTAAAATGAAAGTAACCTTAAAAGCAGTAGACTCTGACGAATACGCATTCAAAGGCGGCTACCAGTCCAGCAATGTAAGTGTGAAAGGCGGAACCTACGTGTCTGCCAGCCGCTCCGGATCAGATACCTTATATGTAACCTTCACATTCAAACCCATAAAAGGCACCTACGAGTCCCCAGAAGACGCCTACTGGAGAGATTCCGGCTACGGCAACGCAAAATGGAGCTCTGTAGACAACAGCTCCGATGCCTATGATGTCTATTTATACCGGGGCAGCACCGTCGTAAAGAAGGTAGAAACCTTAAAGGCCACCAGCTACAACTTCTACCCCTACATGACTAAAGCAGGCACCTACAGCTTCCGGGTACGCACCGTACCCTATACAGAAACCGAACAGAAATACGCCAAGAGAAGCGACTGGACCGAGTCCGATGAAATGTACCTTCCGGAAGAAAAAGTCTCAGACGGAAGCGGCCAGGATAACGGAACTCCCGCCAGCGGCGAGGTTGGCTGGATCAAAAACGGAAGCACCTGGTATTACCGCTATCCGGACGGAAGCTATCACAAAAATAACTGGGCAAAGATCAACAGTAAGTGGTATTTATTCGACAACAACGGTGCCATGCTGACTGGCTGGAACCAAAGAGGAAGCTTGTGGTACTATCTGAACAACGACGGAGCCATGGTAACCGGATGGATCGTTTCCAACAATAAATGGTATTATTTAAATCCCTCCACCACCAGCGGAGTGGAAGGTGCTATGGCAACAGGCTGGATCAATTACAACAACAAATGGTACTATACCGATGCCAGCGGCGTTATGCAGGAAGGCTGGAAGCAGGTAGACGGAAACTGGTATTATTTCTATCCGGGCGAGGGCTCCAGGGCGGTAAATACCACCATCAGCGGATTCCCGGTAGATGGCAACGGAGTATGGCGTAAGTAATCAGGACGAAAGGAGATGGCAGGATGAAGGGAAAAGGAAAATGGCTGATTCTATTTTGTGCAGTCATGACACTTGGAACAGGGTTGACAGCTTCTGCTTTAGGAAGCGTAAAGATCCGTCTGGATCAGGGCAGCAAAAGCAGTTGGACGGAAGAAATCCGGATTCCTGCCGTTACCGTTAATTACTCAGAGGAAAGCCCTAAGTGGAGCAAACCCATTGAAGAGTGGGAGCCAGGAAAAAAGGTAACAGGAACCCTCCGCCTTCCGGGCGCTTATTCAGAAACAGACTGTACCGTATACGGAGGCCGCCTTGTTTCTGTAAAAACAGAGGAAGGGGAAACGGTCATCAAGGTTTCCTACACTCCCGGGGCCAAGCTGGGAAAAACAGAGGAAGCAGGCTGGGGCGATGCAGCCAGAACAAAAGCTGTATGGAAAAAAGTTCCCTTTGCTTCCAGGTACCAGGTAATGCTGTATAAGCAGGATGGAACCTGGGTCAAAAGCCTGACCACCTCCTCTGTTTCCATAGACCTTCTGCCTCACATGGAAGGGAAAGACCGGCATTATTATACAGTAAAAGCCATCCTAATGGATTCTTCTGAGGAAGACTATTTAGCGGAAGGCGATCCCGTCACCTCCGGCAACTCTATTCTCCAGGATCAGGACGACAGGTTCGGAACCTGGGAAGAGCATAATAACAGAAAAAAATACCGTATGTCTGACGGAAGCTGGGTGACCGGCAGATGGCAGATGATCCGGGGAGAGTGGTATCGCTTTAACGAGGAAGGCTATGCATCAGTTGGCTGGCAGTATTCAGACGGAAAGTGGTATTACCTGGGAGAAAATGGCCGTATGATGACCGACTGGCAGCAGATAAACGGAAAGTGGTATTATCTGAAGGCCGATGGCTCCATGGCTACCGGATGGCTTCAGATGCAGCCTGGAGAGTGGTACTATTTCTATGAGGATGGAAGTATGGCCTCCGACACCAAGGTGGAGGGAACTTACCGCATAAACAGCTCCGGACTCTGGGTACAATAAAATAATCAAAGGTTTAAAATAAAGGGATCTGCCGTAATTTATGGCAGATCCCTTTATTTTGGACCTTTTATGTATAGTTTATGCAGAAATAGAAAAGCTATGGACCATAATATTATGATAAAAAGTGAGTGTTTTTATTATAATACAATCAAAGTCATCTGATGAATAATTCATGAGAGCAGCTGATCAGTCAAATATTGGAAATTTATGTATAGAAAAGTATCAATATTTATGAAATATATATAGAATAAAACAGCGAAAGATGTTGATAAAGTAGAACATGCTGCAACGACTTGCGATAAAACCCAGAAAAATATATAATTTAAAATCATATGATGAGATATTCCTGTACGTACAAATCTTGAAAAGAAAGGCAATTATAGCAAATGAAAAAATTAAAAACAGCTATCATCGGATGTGGCAAAGTTGGTGACTTTCATGCAAAAGCTTATGTGAATATTGAAAACAGCGAATTTACAGCGGTTTGTGATAACAATATAGAGCGGGCAAAGTCATTTGCAGAAAAATATGGAGTAAAAGCATATTCAGACATTGAAGAAATGATTACAAAAGAACAGATTGAGGTGGTAAGTATCTGTACCCCTCATCCCCTCCATGCAAATCCGGCGGTTATTGCTGCTGATTGCGGCTGTAATGTTCTTGTAGAAAAGCCTTTGGCATCATCTTTAGAAGATTGTGACAGAATTATTGAAGCGGGCAATCGGAACCATGTGCAGATTGGAACTATGGTGCAAAGGAGATTTTACAGACCGGCCATGAGAATCCGCAAGGCAATTGATTCCGGAAAGATCGGAAAGCCAGTGCTGGGAACGGTAACCATGCTGGGATGGAGAGATAAAGACTACTATGACAGCGACCCGTGGAGAGGAACCTGGAAAGGAGAAGGCGGAGGAGTTATGGTAAACCAGGCCCCCCACCAGATCGATCTTTTGCAGTGGTATATGGGGGAAGTTGATGAGGTTTACGGTGTATGGAAGAACCTGAATCATCCTTACATTGAGGTAGAGGATACAGCCGTTGCTGTTATTAAATTTAAAAATGGCGGAGTCGGAAATATTGTTGTTTCAAACAGCCAGAATCCTGCCCTTCATGGCAAGGTTCATATATTTGGCGAAAATGGCGCTGCTGTCGGTGTTCAGACAGACGGAGGTCAAATGTTTATCGCAGGAATGTCAAATATAACGGAAGCTCCCTATAATGATATCTGGACCGTTCCTGGTGAAGAGGAAATGCAGCCTGTATGGAAAAAAGAAGACACAGATTTCTTCAACAGTGTGGATTCCATGTATTATTATCATCAGCAACAGATCGAAGATTTTGTCAGTGCAGTAGCAAATGGAACCAAACCCCTGGTGGATGCAGTTGAGGGAAGGAAAACAGTAGAAATATACACAGCCATTTACAGGTCAACTGAAACTAATCAAGTGATTAAATTTCCAATAAAATAAGGAGTCAGACGAATGAAGTTGTCTTATAATGAAGCCACTGCAAAAGGCTGTTCCGATCTCTTGACAGATTTGGAATTATGTGAAAAGGCAGGCTTTGACTATATTGAAATACGGTTGGATATGCTTGAGGAGTATTTGCGGAAACATACGTTAGAGGAACTGGTCCGATTTTTTAAAACCAGCAGACTAAAACCTCACGCCATGAATGCTTTATATCTTTATCCGGAGTTTCTCAGTGATTCCGATGATCCGGAAAAGCAGAAGGAACTGATGAATGAATTCTTATTTGGATGTGAGGTAAGCAGAGCGATCGGCAACCATTATTTTATTATTGTTCCTCCTTTGCAGAGAGATCCTCTTGGCGGTCCGTTTATAGGAGATAAGGAAAAGACCTTTGCAGACTGCGTAAGGATTCTGGGTAAATTAAGTGACATTGCAGAATTTTATGACATTAATTTATGTTTTGAGCTGGTTGGCTTTAATAGAAGCAGCGTAAGAAGCATTTCAGAAGCAGACCGGATCATCAGAGCTGTAAACAGAAAGAATGTAGGTTTTGTATTTGACTCCTACAACATTTATCTGAATGGAAAATTAAATGATTTCAGTGAACTGCAGGCAGTGGAGCCGGATAAGATTTTTGCTGTTCATCTGATAAGCGGTCTGGAGGTTCCTGATGAAGAAATGGGACAGGATAAAAGATGTTTTTGTGACAGAGGAGTAGTGGACATTGACAACTTTTTGCAAAATTTGAAAAAGACAGGTTATGAGGGGATGGTATCAGTAGAAACCTTTAATCCGGATTATTGGAAACAGGCTCCCCAACTGGTTATACATGAGGCATTTCAAACTCTTGAGAAAAAATTATTAGAAAATAAGTGTATTTAGAAGGGAAAAACATAACATGACACCTATGATGTTTATTATTATGTTGGTATCAGCAATTATTATACTTACGGTGCTGACTTTAAAGCTTAAGATGCATCCGGTTATAACCTTGTTTCTTACAGCAACATTCATCGGATTGGCTTCCGGCGTATCAATTACAGATACCTTTGCTTCCATTAAAAATTATTTTGGTTCGACCTTGGGAAATATCGGTATTATGATTATATTTGGAGCGATTCTTGCGTCAGGAATTTCTGATACAGGAGCGGCTTCCAGTATTGTGAATTTCTTCATTAAGCTGTTTAGAGGAAAAAGGCTTGAATTAGCACCAGCCCTGACCGGCTTTATTATGAGTATTCCGGTTTTTGGAGATATTGCTATTATTTTAAATGCTCCGATCTCTGCAATCCTGGCAAAACGCAAAAAGATGGGTATGCAGCAGGTTGCACCATTTGTAAATCTGGGACTGACCTTAACTCATGGCCTGGTTCCTCCTACGCCTGGTGTACTTGCAGTTTCCATCACCTTGGGCGCAGATGTGGGTACTGTAATTTTATGGGGACTTGTGTGCAGTATTGTCTCCTTTGTAGTCAGCTATATCATCCTTTCACCGGTTTATGCAAAATGTGAATACATTGAGCCTTTGGCTGATTATACAGAGGGAATCGAAGCGGTTGACGAAAATGAATCTGTAGATACCCTTTTAATCAAAGAAGAAAATTGTCCTGGTGCCTTTGCATCCTTTTTACCTCTTCTTTTGCCGGCTGTCATGATAGCAGTTGGTTCTATCGGTAAGGTGTTTGCGGAAGAGGGCAGTGCGGCATATAAGTTTTATAACATCTTTGGAGATACCATTTTGGCGTTATTCTGCGGTATTATTTGTCTTGGCTTACTGGTGTTCGGAAGAAAGAGCAAGGTTGTGGCAAAAGCAAATATGGCGTCAGGAGAAGCTGAGTTAACAGAAAAGAGCTCATGGTCTGAAATCGTTTTTGGAAACTGGGTTGGAAGAGCTTTGAAAATTGCCATCGGAGCCCTGCTGATCACAGCTATGGGCGGTGCTATGGGAGGAATCCTGAGAGAAAATGAAGCGATTTCCGTCATTGGAAAATCCATCGCTGAAACTAATTTTCCGGCTATTTTAGTTCCATTTTTACTGGCGGCAATTTTAATGACAGTTTGCGGTTCCATGACAACCGCTTCTATGACAGCGGCGGCATTGATGGTAGAACTTTTACCTATTCTGGCGATCAGCCCTGTTGTGGCCACCCTGGCAATTGGTGCAGGCTCCATGGTGGGCTGGCACGTAAATAACAGCGGGTTCTGGATCTTTACCTCTCTTTATGGATTTGATACAAAGCAGGGACTTAAATATTTTACATCAACCAATGCAATCGGCGGTATATTGGCCTTTGCGTGTCTGGTACTTATTTCGTTTACAGGACTTATTTAATGAAAAGCAAATAGGAGAAATCATTTGATTTTTTATTTTAAGAAAAGCAGAAAGGTTTTTATTATATGGAGCATTATATTGACGGTCATTGGCTATACGATTTTGCCTTTGCTCTTTAAAAATGGCTCCAACAGACTGATGGCCTATGTCCTGGTCCCTGTAATATCCGTATATCTGGCTTTGTATATCGGAAGATTAATGGGGTACAAAATCTTTCAGGAGAGCTTGCTTCTTCTCTACCAGAATATGGAAGTAGAGAGATTTATAGTGGAACTGGAAAGCATGATGAAGGCAAGACTTTCAAAGAAAGAGAAATGTTTATTAATACAGCATTTATCAAATGGATATATTGCTGCCGGTGATTTTCATAAAGCAAAAAGTATTTTAATGGATTATATGCCCCTTGCAGAAATGCTTGGGGCAGATATGGAGTTTACTTCAAATATTATTTCGGCTATGATTCAAAATAGAGAAACAGAGCAGGCAGATATTGCCATATCAGATTTAAAGCAGGTAGTCAGCCATGAAAAAGATAAGAGTAAAAAGATGAGACTGCAGAAAACCTTAGCATACCAGCAGGCTTGTCTGGAAACCATAAAGGGTAGCAAGAAGTACTGTGATGTACTCGAAAATGATTTTATTAGCTCTAAATCAATTCTGCATAAGCTTAATGTAAGTAGATGTTTGCTGGAATTGTATAAAGCAGATGGTTATCAAGAAAAGCAAAAGAACATAAAGGATTATATTAAAGAAAACGGGAATCAACACTATATGGTAAAAAAAATTACGTAGAAAAATAATTAATATCCTTGTAAAACAAACTTATGCACAATGAACCAATAGTACATCATCAACGTTTCGTATCATTGATAGGAGTCTAATATGCATGGGTTTGAAAATTATAAAGAAAAGTTGTTGACGGAACAGATTGAGGAACAAATTATTGATTACATTGCAAAAGAACAGATAGAGTCGGGAAAAAGACTTCCGAATGAATATATACTTGCTGAAAAATTTGGTGTTGGCAGAAGTACTTTGCGGGAGGCAGTTAAACTTTTGGTCGCCAGAGGGGTATTGACGGTTCGCCACGGATCAGGAACCTATGTGGCAAGTCCCATACCTCTTGACGACGACCCTCTTGGCGTGCGCGGAATTGATGACAAGATTTCTCTGGCTATGGATTTTGTCAATGTCAGATTAATGCTGGAGCCGGAAATAGCGGCCCAGGCAGCTCTTAATGCTACAGAAGAAGACATTAAAATGCTGACTGAACTCTGTGACAAGCTGGAAGAAAAAATCTTGAAGGATGAGCCGTATATCCGTGAGGATATTGAATTTCATACATTCATTGCGAAATGCTCCAAGAACCGGGTAGTAGAACAATTAATTCCTATTATCGATACGGCTGTATTACTGTTTGTAAATGTAACACACAAGACCTTGATCGCAGAGACAATAAAAACCCATAGAGCATTGACCGAAGCGATTCGGGACCATGATTCCATCAGTGCCAAAACTTCTATGCTGATGCATATTATTCACAACAGGGATAAGATTAAAGAAATAAAAGAAGCAAGAGATAAAGACAATCCGAATGATGAAAATATTAGAACGAAAAGGAAATAAGAGAGGAAAATCTGTGATGGGCATTGATATAAATACATTAAAGAGTCAGGCGACCAGAAAAATAGCTCCGGAAATGGATCCTTTGAAAATGGGAATGGGGTGGACATTACATGATCTTGAAAAGCCCCAGATCATTATAGAAAGTACCTATGGAAACAGCCACCCCGGTTCCACACACCTGGATCATTTCATTGAGGAAGCAGCTAAAGCTGTAAATGAAAACGGGGGTAAGGCAGCCAGATATTATGCCACAGATATGTGTGACGGAATGGCCCAGGGACACGATGGGATCAATTACTCCCTGGCCCATAGAGAAGCAATTGCCAACCTGGTGGAAGCCCAGGTCAATTCCATCACCTTTGACGGAGGTATTTTTATTGCAAGCTGTGATAAAGGTATGCCGGCCATGCTTATGAGCATCGGGCGCTTAAAAGATATGAGCGCCATTGTTGTCAGCGGCGGAGTGATGGAGGCAGCTGTTGTAAAAGACGAATATGTTGCAGATGATCAAAGCTGTGCCATTAATGAGCTGCTGACACTGGAACAAATTGGAAAGTTTTCTGCAAAGCATGAGCGTGGGGAAATATCTGATGAACAGATGTCATATTATAAGCACAATGCCTGCCCCAGCTGCGGTGCCTGTTCCTTTATGGGTACGGCGGCAACCATGCAGGTCATGGCAGAAGCTTTGGGACTGATGCTTCCGGGGACTGCGGTCATGCCGGCTTTAGCCCCGGAATTGAAGCAGGCTTCCTACGATGCTGGCGTTCAGATCATGAAGCTGGTGGAGCAAAATATTACGGCAAAAGATATTGTTACAATGAAAAGCTTTGAAAATGCGATTATGGTACATGCGGCCATTTCCGGTTCCACCAATGCGGTGATGCATATATCAGCCATTGCCCATGAATTTGGATTTGATATTGATGCGGATACCTTTGATCGGTTACATAGAGGTGCCCATTACCTTTTAAATGTAAGACCGGCAGGAGACTGGCCTGCCCAGTATTTTTATTATGCAGGCGGAGTTCCCCGCATTATGGAAGAGATCAAAGATATGCTTCATTTGGATGTTATGACCGTTACGGGAAAAACACTTGGAGAGAATCTGGAAGAACTGAAAAAGAACGGATTTTATGAGCATTGTGATGAGATCCTGTCAGAAAAAGGAAAAGAGATAGGGCGGGAAATCAAACGCACAGAAATCATCCGTGATTTCAGCCAGGCAATAGGCGTAGATGGAAGCATTGCTATTTTAAGAGGGAACTTAGCGCCGGAAGGAGCTGTGATCAAGCATACGGCATGTCCTAAAAATATGTTTCAGGCAAAGCTGAATGCCAAGCCTTTTGACAGCGAAGAAGAAGCCATAAATGCAATTTTCAAAGGCAATATCAAACCGGGAGATGCGGTATTCATCCGGTATGAGGGACCCAAGGGAAGCGGAATGCCGGAGATGTTCTACACAGGAGAAGCGATCTGTTCAGATCCGGAGCTTGCGGCCAGCGTTGCATTGATTACGGATGGAAGATTCTCAGGAGCTTCCAGAGGACCGATTGTGGGACATGTTTCTCCGGAAGCAGCAGCAGGAGGTCCTATTGCACTGGTGGAAGAAGGGGATATCATAGAGCTGGATGTGGAAGCCCGCAAATTAAATATCATTGGTGTAAAAGGCATGGAGAAGACTCCGGAAGAGATGGAGGATATTCTGGAGGAAAGAAGGAAGCATTTAAAAGAATTTAAAAGCAAATATACAAGAGGCCTTTTAAAACTTTACACCCAGCATGCAACAAGCCCCATGAAGGGCGCTTATATGGAATAGAAGCGGAATAAAACCGAAACAACCGTCTGGAGAACGAGGATGTTCTTCAGGCGGTTGTTTTTTATAAGGAAAATAATAAAAGATTTGTGACGATGCTTGACTGTTATGCAATATTCAACTAAAATTATGTGACATGTAAATGTTTGAGTCTACTACAGAAAGGTATGCTATGGGAATCATAAAAACCTCTAAGCTGATATTCGATTACATCAGGAAAGACGAAGAAGAAAATATTGAAGAAATAAAGCGGGCCATTGACGGAGTCAGCGTAGATATTGAAGCAGGAAAGTTTGTGGCTGTTCTGGGGCACAATGGTTCCGGCAAGTCCACTTTTGCAAAGCACTTAGATGCCATTTTACTGCCTACAGAAGGAACTGTATGGATTCAGGGCCTGGACACCTCCAAAGAAGAAAACTTATGGGAGGTTCGAAAGAGAACAGGAATGGTATTCCAGAATCCGGACAATCAGATCATCGGAAATGTGGTGGAAGAAGACGTGGGATTCGGTCCGGAAAATCTGGGCGTTCCCACAGAAGAAATATGGAAACGGGTGGAGGAGAGCTTAAAAGGAGTGGGCATGGCTGCTTACCGCTTAAAATCTCCCAATAAGCTTTCCGGAGGCCAGAAGCAGAGGGTTGCCATTGCCGGAGTCATGGCCATGCGGCCTCAGTGCATTGTTTTGGACGAGCCTACAGCCATGCTGGACCCTAACGGCCGAGCGGAAGTGGTGAGGACTGTCCGGGAGTTAAATAAAAAAGAAGGCATTACCGTAATCCTCATCACTCACTATATGGAAGAAGTCATCCATGCGGACCGGGTCATTGTCATGGATGAGGGAAAAATAGTCATGGATGGAACTCCCAGGGAAATATTCTCCAGGGTGGAGGAGTTAAAATCCTACCGTTTGGATGTCCCCCAGGTGACGGAGCTGGCTTATGAGCTTCAGAAAAACGGAGTGGACTTACCTGACGGAATATTGACATTAGAGGAACTGATGGAAAAACTGCTTCCCATGTTTACAGAGCGTTTTCCTGGAAAGGTTACTCTGGGAAATGGAGCAGAGAATGGCGATTAAAGCAGAACACTTGAATTATATTTACGGCCAGGGTACGGCCTTTGAACAGCATGCCTTAAAGGATGTGAATTTAGAAATCAAAGATGGAGAATTTGTAGGCCTGATCGGCCATACAGGCTCCGGCAAGTCCACCCTGATTCAGCATTTAAACGGGCTTTTAAAGGCTACCAGCGGAGCCATCTATTATAATGGAAAGAATATTTATGAGGCAGGGTACGACTTTCGGGCTTTGAGAAGCCGTGTGGGTCTTGTATTCCAGTACCCGGAGCATCAGCTTTTTGAAATTGATGTATTTTCCGATGTGTGTTTTGGCCCCAAAAATCAGGGACTATCCAAAGAAGAGGTGGAAGCCAGAGCCAGGGAGGCTCTTTCCATGACAGGACTTGATGAAAGCTTTTATAAGCGTTCTCCCTTTGAGCTTTCCGGCGGGCAGAAGCGCCGGGTTGCCATTGCAGGAGTTCTGGCCATGAATCCGGAGGTGCTGATTTTAGATGAACCTACGGCAGGCCTGGACCCAAAGGGACGGGATGAGATTCTGGATCAGATTGAACGGCTCCATAAGGAGCGGAACATGACCATTATTCTGGTTTCCCACAGCATGGAGGACATTGCCAGATATGTGGACCGGATTCTGGTGATGAATCACGGGGAAAAGGTATTTGACGATACACCAAAGGAAGTGTTTAAGCATTATAAGGAGCTGGAGGCTATGGGACTGGCAGCTCCAAAGATCACTTACATCGTCCATACCCTGCGGGAACATGGAGTTCCTATTGATGACAACACTACTACCATAGAAGAAGCCAGAGACGGGATACTGAAGCTTCTGAGAGATGGCCGCTGATCTGCCTTAGGGCAGGGCAGGCCTTCTTAAAAACAGGATCGGAGATATTATGCTGAAAGATATTACTTTAGGACAATATTATCCGGTGGATTCCATCCTTCACAGGCTGGACCCCCGGACAAAGCTGTTTGGGACTATGATTTACATCATATCCCTTTTTATTGCGGACAACATATGGGCCTATCTGGCAGCCACCATTTTCCTGGCAGGGGCCATCCGGCTGAGCCGTGTTCCCATCCGGTTTATGGTGCAGGGATTAAAAGCCATTGTGTTCCTGCTTTTAATCAGCGTCAGCTTTAACCTGTTTCTGACTCCCGGAGAAGCCGTATTCCAGTTGGGATTTTTGAAAATAACGAAAGAAGGAATCCAGACAGCAGCCTTTATGGGAATCCGTCTCATTTATCTGGTGATAGGCTCTTCCATTATGACTCTTACTACCACTCCGAACCAGTTGACTGACGGATTGGAAAAAAGCCTTGGATTTTTAAAGAAAATCAAAGTTCCCGTTCATGAGCTGTCCATGATGATGTCCATTGCCCTTCGTTTTATCCCCATTCTGGTAGAGGAAACGGATAAGATCATGAAGGCTCAGATGGCCAGGGGAGCTGATTTTGAAACAGGAAATTTAATTCAGAAGGCAAAGAACATGATTCCCCTTCTGGTTCCCCTGTTCATTTCCGCATTCCGCCGTGCCACAGATCTGGCAATGGCTATGGAAGCCAGATGCTACCGGGGCGGGGAAGGCAGGACTAAGATGAAGCCCCTTCGGTATGAGAAGCGGGATGGGGCGGTTTACGCACTCTGTCTGGTCTATTTGGCAGTTATTGCAATACTTCGGATAAAAGCCTGAGGAATCTATAAAAAGGAGAGTATATGAAACGGGTTAAGATGATTGTGGCCTATGACGGTACCAATTACTGCGGATGGCAGCTCCAGAATAACGGAGTTACCATTGAAGAGGTTTTGAACAAGGCGCTGACGGATTTGCTGAAGGAGCCGGTGGCAGTCATCGGGGCCAGCAGGACGGATTCAGGAGTTCACTCTGAGGGAAATGTGGCCGTCTTTGATACGGAAAACCGGATGCCGGCGGATAAAATCTGCTTTGCATTAAACCAGAGGCTGCCGGATGATATCCGGGTTCTGCAATCCGAAGAGGTGAGCCCTGACTATCATCCCAGAAAACAGAATTGTGTAAAAACTTATGAATACAGGATTATGAACCGGAAAATCGAAATTCCCACCATGAGATTATACAGCTACTTTTGTTATTTTCCTCTGGATGTGGAACTGATGAAAAAAGGAGCCGCTTATCTGGTGGGAGAGCATGATTTTAAAAGCTTCTGCACCGCAAGGGGTCAGGCAGAGGAAACGGTGAGAACCATTTACAGCCTGGACGTGGAAAAGTCAGGAGATTTAATTACTCTTCGGATCAAAGGAAGCGGATTTTTATATAACATGGTGCGGATCATCGCAGGAACCTTGATGAAGGTGGGAATGGGTGTTTATCCTCCCGGACACGTGGAAAAAATTCTCGATGCCAGAGACCGGAATGAAGCGGGTCCCAAGGCGGCAGCCAAGGGTCTTACTTTGATGAGCCTGGAATACGAAAAGGAATTGGAACAGGAAATCAAGGGAGAAAACAAGGAATGGAGCTATACTCTCTCCCAGGAGGAGATTGTTTCAAAAGGAAAAGCCCGCCTTATCATTCACCGGTGCAGGGAAGAGGATTTTGAACGGCTTCTGATCCGGGTAGTCCATCAGGCAGTGCGCAATGGGGCTGGGACTGTTTATGTAAAGGATGAGGAGAATGCAGAAAGAATCATTTCGGGAAAATCTTATGGATTTTATGTCTTTCATTCTTCTGATGAGGAGCAGGGCTGGTATGTGACACAAAAATAGGATTCTGTTTACAGAAAATTGAAAAAAGATAAAAGATACCAGGAGGATTATAATGAAGAAAGGCATCGGATTCAGAAGTATTGGAATAAAAATGCTGCTGGGGATTCTGCCTGTTGTTGTACTGGCTCTCGTTCTTTTAAACAGAATCAGTGTATCTACGGGCAGAGACTTGATTGAGGAGCAGAGCAATGCCAGTATGCATTCAGAATTGAAGGCAAGTATAAACGGAATCAATGACTATCTGAATACAGTGGAAGCAACGGCAATGAACCTTGCACATATGGTTGGTTCCTCCTATGAGAGCACAGAGCTGGAGGTTTACGGAAAGGCAATTGATAGAATCATATGGGATAATGAGCTGATTTTGGGAAGCGGAATCTGGTTTGAGCCCAATGTATATGACAGTCAGGAGAAATACATAGGTCCTTATTGGTACAAGGAAAACGGCAAAACATCTTTGACTTATGATTACAGCAATAAGGATTACGACTATTTTAATCAGGAATACTACATGCTTGCAGCAGCAGGGGGCAAAGAGGCAGTTATTACAGATCCTTACTACGATCCCACCCTTGATGTGATAATGGCTTCCTGCACTGCACCTATTTATGATAGCCGGAATAAATTCATTGGGGCAGTTACAGTGGATATGGAACTGGGAAGCATTGATACCATGATTCAGTCCATAAAGGTAGGAGAAAAAGGTTCTGCCATGCTGACAAATTCTGAGGGAGTGTATATTTCCGGTGTGGAAAAGGAAAAGATAACAGCAGCAATGAATATGGCCCAGGATGAAAACAGTTCTCTGGCAGCTGCAGCAGCAACCATAATTTCCACTGATTCCGGCAGATCTTTCTATCAGGAAGGGGCGGAAACCTATAACCTTTACTATGACAAGGTGCCTGGTGTAAATTGGATCATTATGATTAAAATGCCCCAGTCAGAACTTCAAAGGCCAGTGAACCATTTAAATTCCCAGCTTATGAAGCTAAGTGCAGCAGCGCTCCTTTGCTGCGTTGTGGCAGTGCTGCTTCAGGTAGCAGGAATTGCTTCCGGATTAAAACGGGTGAAAAATTTTGCCGGTTTTCTGGCAGCCGGAGATTTTTCCATACGTCCTTTAAAGACCAGAGGAAAAGATGAACTGAGCCAGATGAGTCATTCCTTAAATAATATGTTTCGAAGCAATAAATCCCTTATGGAGCGGATATCCGTTCATGCCGGAGGAATCAGCGGTGCAAGTGAACATTTAAACACAGCATCTGCTGACTTACTTCAGGAATTTCAGGATATCAGGACCTATATGGGCGATGTGGATAAAGCCATGATGTCCTCCAGTGCAGCCACAGAAGAGGTTAATGCCTCGGTGGCAGAGGTTAATTCCTCAGTGGAAGTCCTGGCTGATGAGACAGAAAAATGCAGCAAAATGGCCGGAGAGATCATGGAGCGTGCCAGAGACATCGAAAAAAACAGCAGGGAAGCGTATGAAAATGCAATCGGCATATCCGGGGAACGGGAAAAGGATTTAAGACTTGCAGTGGAACATGCTAAGGTAGTAGAAAAGATCGGGAACATGGCAAAGATTATTTCTGATACAGCTTCTCAAATCAACCTTCTTTCCTTAAATGCTTCCATTGAAGCGGCCAGGGCCGGTGAACAGGGAAAAGGATTTGCAGTGGTAGCAAGAGAAATTGGAAAGCTTTCCAAAGATACCTCTGATATTGTAAAAGAAATTGAAGTGACCATTGACGGAGTTCAGAATGCCTTTGCCATGATGATGAGCGGTACGGAGTCCATGCTTAAATTTTTAAAAGAAACAGTTACCCCTGATTACAGCCGTTTTGTGGATGTGGGCCGCCAGTATGGGCAGGATGCGGTTTCCATTGAGGAAATCTCCAATGAAGTGGCTGAAATGGCCGGAAACATCAATGTGGTTATGCAGGAAGTCCGGGATGCGATTGAAAATGTATCGGAATCTGTACAGACCACGGCAGGCAACAGCAGCATGGTTCTGTCTGCTATAGAAAAGGCACATAAAGTAGTACGGAATATGGCTGAAATGGCTGAAAACCAGAAACAGGTGGCAGAAGAATTGAGCGAAGCTGTTGCCGGTGTAAAGCTGTCATAATATTTTTTGTTCTTTTGTTCTTTTGCTCATTTTTACAGGAAAAGTGGTTGACACAGCCGGCTGAGTGTAATATAATGTATAACTGTGACGTTAGGCAAAAATGTTCAAGCCAATGCCCCGGAGTGAACGTTTTGAATATAACTTAAATGCAGTTATGATGAATAAAACGAGAATTTACAGGAGGTTATCCCATGAAGACTTTTATGGCTAGTCCATCAACGATTGAAAGAAAATGGTACGTAGTTGACGCTACAGGACATACATTAGGACGTTTGGCTTCAGAAGTAGCTAAAGTATTAAGAGGAAAAAATAAACCGATCTACACCCCGCATATGGATTGCGGCGATTATGTGATCGTTGTCAACGCAGACAAGATTTCTGTAACCGGCAAGAAGCTGGACCAGAAAATTTACTATCATCACTCTGATTATGTGGGCGGTATGAAAGAAACCACATTAAGAGAGATGCTGGCTAAAAAGCCTGAGAGAGTAATGGAACTGGCAGTTAAGGGTATGCTTCCAAAGGGACCTTTAGGAAGAAGCATGATTACAAAACTTCACGTATACGCAGGCCCAGAGCATGTAAATGCAGCTCAGAAGCCAGAAGTTTTAGAAATCAAATTTTAATCAGAGGTGCTGAAAGGAGGAAGTTATCATGGCTAATGCAAAATTTTACGGAACAGGCAGAAGAAAAAAATCTATCGCCAGAGTATATTTAGTACCGGGTACAGGCAAAATCACCATCAATAAGAGAGATATTGACCAGTACTTAGGTCTTGAAACATTAAAGGTTGTTGTTCGTCAGCCGCTGGTTGCTACAGAGAACGTTGATAAGTTTGACGTTTTAGTAAACGTTCACGGCGGTGGATTCACCGGACAGGCCGGTGCAATCAGACACGGTATTTCAAGAGCTCTGCTTCAGGCAGATGCGGACTATCGTCCAGTTCTTAAGAAAGCCGGTTATTTAACAAGAGATCCAAGAGCGAAAGAAAGAAAGAAATACGGCTTAAAGTCCGCTCGTAGGGCACCTCAGTTTTCAAAGAGATAAGCAGTTATCTGCGAACAAAAATGTATATGGAAAAGTCCCTGAATGCTTGCATTCAAAGGGACTTTTTTATATACATTTTTGTTCATTGGAATGCAAGAAATGACCGAGATGGAGCGAAGCGGAATCGAGGTTATTTCTTGCATTCGCAGATAACGGAAACTGCCAAAGACCAGAACATTGACAATCAGTACCAAATATAGTACTGTAGTTTTGAGCGGGCCGAAATAAGTGCCAAGCGTACAAAAAATAATAGACAAGATGAAACGGCAGCCAAACGGTATACGGCCGGAAGAAGCTGAAAAGGTACTGAATGCATATGGGTATGAAGCAGTGAGACAAAAGGGAAGCCACAAACAGTACTTAAATAAAGAAACTGGAGACCTGACAACAATAAAGCAGGAAAGCCCGTTAAAGAAGGTATATGTAATGGACATACTAAACCGGATAGGAGAGTAATTTCTCTGATCCGGATATAATATATCAGGCAGGAAAGGAGCGCAAACAATGGAAGTTAAGGATTATATGAAACTCCCATATACGAGATTAGTACAGGAAATAAATGATGAAAGCGGTCATTATTTCTACGGTAGAATCCTGGAGTTAGATGGCTGCCAAAGTACAGGCGATACACTGGAAGAATTATATGAAAGCCTTAATGAAGCTATGGAAGGGTATTTGGAAGTGAAGTTAGAAAATGGACTGCCGATTCCAATGCCTGAGAGTACAGGAGACTATAGCGGCAGATTCAACTTAAGGCTGCCTAAGTCCCTGCATCAAAGGCTTGCAATAGAAGCGGAACGAGAAGGCGTAAGTCTCAATACATTGGCGTTATATAAACTGACAAAGTAATGCAGGATATAGTAAAATCAGTAACAAAAGACTATCGAGGCTATTTAAATAGGAGGTTTTGCAAAAACAGCAAATAAGGCTATTTTTGCAGAACCTTCTTTATATCAGTTAAAGAGGAAGATTTAAATTCCATTTTTCGGTATAGCAAGAAGGAAGAAAAGGTATTATAATGGTAATTGTACGATCCGATAAATACCTATTTAAAAATGCCACACCAAGATCAAAGCCTACATGCGGGAGGTATTTATGCAAACCTTTAAAGAGCTATACGAAAGCACGATCAAAGCAGCACTGGACAATAAATCAGATTTGGCACCGGAAGACGAACACTCCTACGACCCCAACCACTTAGACTGCCTTTTAAACCCCAAGAAACACCCCATCGTATTCCGCACCGGAACATGCAATTGTTCCGAATCTGAAGGCGAAGAATGCTTAAACCGCTGTCCCTTCGGAGCCTTAACCATGGGAGCCGATGGAGTAGAGGTAGACCCTGAACTCTGTCTGGGCTGCGAAAACTGCATCCAAGGCTGCGCCAGTGAAAAACTAACTGCCACCACAGACATTATCCCAGCCCTAAAAGCCATAAGAAGCTCTAAAAGTCTGGTATACGCCATGATCGCCCCTGCATTTCTAGGCCAGTTTTCCAGTGAAGTCACACCCGGCAAACTGAGAAATGCATTAAAAGAAGTAGGATTCGACGGAATGCTGGAGGTTGCCCTATTTGCGGACATCCTCACTCTAAAAGAAGCCCTCGAATTTGACAAAAACATTAACGATATCAATGATTTTCAGCTCACAAGCTGCTGCTGTCCCATGTGGATCGGCATGATCCGTAAGGTTTACAACCAACTCCTCCCCCACGTCCCTGGCTCAGTTTCTCCCATGATTGCCTGTGCAAGAGTAGTAAAAGCACTCCACCCCGATGCCATGACCGTCTTCATAGGCCCATGCCTTGCAAAAAAGGCAGAGGCCAGAGAAAAGGATTTGGCAGGAGATGTTGACTTTGTGCTCACCTTCCAGGAAACAAAGAACATCTTTGATGCCCTGGGAATCGATCCTGCTGTAATGGAAGAGAGCGAGAAAGACCACTCCTCCAAAGCGGGAAGAATTTATGCCAGAAAGGGCGGAGTCAGTGAAGCGGTGGAATATACCGTAAGGGCCATCAACCCCAACAAAGAGACAAAAATCCGCACCAAGCATGCCGATGGAGTCCCTGCATGCAGGAAGATGATCCAGGATATTATGGAGGGAAAGATTGAAGCCAATTTTTATGAAGGAATGGGCTGCGTAGGCGGATGTGTAGGAGGCCCCAGATCCATCTTGGGAATGGAGCTGGGAACCGAGCTGGTCAATGAATATGGAGAGAAGGCAACCTATCAGCATCCCGCTGAGAATCCATATGTCATTGAGCTGCTGCACCGCCTTGGAATGGACACCATTGAAAGCCTGTTAGAGGAAACAGACTTTTTCAGCAGAACAATATAAGAAAAAGGAAAGGCTGGCTTAAAGCGTGTTTGACAAATTAACAGAAAATGACATCAAGAAAATGCAGGAAGAAATTGATCACAGGAAGCTGGTGGTCCGCAAGGAAGCCCTGGAGGCCGTCAAGGAGGCCAGGGCCCATGGGGACTTAAGCGAGAACTTTGAATACCATGCTGCTAAAAAGGACAAGAACCAGAACGAAAGCAGAATCCGGTATTTGGAGAAGATGATCCGTACAGCTCAGATCGTATCCGATAATTCCAAAGAAGATGAAGTTGGGCTTTACAATACGGTTGATTTATATTTTGAAGAAGATGACGAAACAGAAACCTACAAACTGGTCACCACGGTCCGGGGAAATTCCATGAAGGGCCTTATTACCCCGGATTCCCCTTTGGGAAGAGCTATTATGGGCCGCAAAGCAGGAGACAGAATTTATGTAAAAATCAGCGATAAAGCTGGTTATTACGTAGTGGTAAAACGGCTGGAAAATACAAAGGATGACGGAAGCGATAAGCTGAGAAGCTATTGATCCGCAGGAAGGGTTGGTTTAAACGATGAAGGATATGACAAAAGGAAACATTTCATCCCACCTGATCGGATTTTCCATTCCACTGATTTTGGGAAATTTATTTCAGCTTACCTATAATGCGGTGGATTCCATTGTAGTGGGGCGTTTTGCAGGGGAACAGTCTTTGGCTGCGGTGGGCACGTCCGGCCCGGTCATGACCATTGTGATCCTGGGAATTTCGGGAATCTGTATCGGTGCCTCAGTGCTGATGAGTGAATTCTTTGGTGCGGGGAATTATGAAAAGGTGAAACGGGAGGCAGCGACGGTTCTGATATTTGGAATTTATTTTTCCCTGGCTGTTGCAGCTTTAGGAGCAATTTTTTCTCCCAATATTCTGAGGCTTCTTCGGGCACCCGAGGAAATCATTGAAGAGGGTGCTCTGTATCTGCGGGTTATATTTTTAGGAGTTCCCTTTACTTTTTTTTACAATGCAGTGGCTTCGGCTTTAAGGAGTGTGGGAGATTCCAAAACCCCGGTCCGGTTTCTGGCGGTGGCTTCGGTGCTTAACGGAATTTTGGATGTGATCTTTGTATCCCAGTTTCATATGGGAGTTTTTGGAGCCGCACTCTCCACCAATATTGCAGCGGCTGTCTCAGTTATTTTATGTGTGGGATACATATATAAGAAGGTTCCCTTTCTTCAGCTTACCAGAGAGGAGTTCCATATGGACCGGGGGCTTTTGAACCTGACCTTACGGCATGGGTCCATTACGGCATTACAGCAATCCTGCCAGCCCATTGGAAAGCTTTTGATTCAGGGATTTATTAATCCCTTGGGTGTCAGCACCATTGCGGCCTTTCATGCGGTAAACCGGGTGGAAGACTTTGCGCTTATCCCGGAACAGAGCATTGGAGCAGGAATGATGACCTTTGTAGCCCAGAACCGTGGAGCAGGAGATGGAAAACGGGTGAAAAAGGGATTTCGGACCGGGCTGGTTTTGGAAGCCTGCTACTGGGTTCTGATCTGCGGGTTAGTTCTTCTTATAAAAGAGCCTGCCATGAGGTTGTTTGTCTCGGAGGGAGACAAGGGCATGGTGGCAGCAGGGGTAGAATATCTAAGCATTATGGCATTTTTTTATCTGGTTCCTGCGTTTACCAATGGAATACAGGGCTTTTTCAGGGGAATGGGGAACATGTCCATAACGCTGATCTCCACATTGATTCAGATATCCGTCCGGGTAGTCTTTGTTTACATCCTGGTCCCGGTTATGGGAATAAAGGGAGTGGCCGTTGCCAGTTTCATTGGCTGGGTATGTATGCTGCTTGCAGAAATTCCTTATTATTTTTGGTTTAAGAAAAAAAATCAACTATTACAGGAGAGATGAAATGATTAAAAATATAGTATTTGATATGGGAAAAGTATTGGTAAATTACGAAGGGAATAAGGTGTGCCACCATTTTATTGAGGATGAGGCGGAGAGAAAGGCAGTATCTACCGCAGTGTTTGATTCCCCGGAGTGGATTTTTCTGGATATGGGCCTGATGCCGGAAGAGACTGCCCTTAAGAAAATGCAGGCCCGTCTGGAAACAGATCACGCAAAGGAAATGGCAGCTTTATGCATGAAGCACTGGCACGAATACAACCTATGGCCCATTGAGGGAATGGAAGAGTTAGTGGCAGAGCTTAAGGAAAAAGGTTATGGGATTTATTTGTGCTCCAATGCCTCCCTGCGGCTTTTGGAATGCAGCCATATGATTCCCGGAATCAGCTATTTTGACGGAACTTTATTTTCCGCAGAGGTGAAGTACATAAAACCTCAGAAGGAAATGTACGGCCATCTGTTCAGCCGGTTCGGATTAAAGCCGGAGGAATGCTTTTTTATCGATGATATTCCTATGAATATTGAGGGAGCCAGGGATTGCGGAATGGATGGATACTGTTTTGCAGACGGAGATGTAAAGAAACTTAGGGAAGTGTTATTCCGTTTAAACGAAAGCCAGCCAGCTTTGTAATGGCTGATAGAATAGAGAGATCGTTATCATGTACCGGATTTCAATAAAAGATATGGATTTGGAGCAGATTGCCAGATCAGGCCAATGCTTCCGGATCAGAAGGAGAGAGGACAATCATGGCGCCTGGTCCATTGCCGCAGCCGGGAATTATGTGGAGGCGGTGATGGAAGAGGACTGCTTTCTCTTTTCCTGCGGGGAAGAAGAATTCCGGGAAATATGGTCCGGTTACTTTGACCTGCAGACGGATTACAGCGGATATAAAAAGAATGTGGAGCCGGAAGATGCTTACCTTAGGGAGGCTGTTAAGCTGGGCTGGGGCGTGCGGATTTTGAATCAGGACCTTTGGGAAATGATCGTGACCTTTCTGATTTCACAAAACAACAACATTACCCGGATCACAGGAAGTGTTGAGGCCCTGTGCAGCAGGTTTGGAGTCCAAAGGACAGGAACCGGTCTGGCGGCTTCTGCTGACGGGACCTGGAAAGAGGAGGAAAGGAGCTATTACACCTTTCCGCAGCCTGAGGTCATTGCAGCAGCAGGGACTTCCGGCCTTTCAGGCCTGGGTCTTGGATACAGGGATAAATACATATGGTCCATGGCTGAAAAATGCAGCGGAGAGCCTGGAAAGATGTGGATTGAGGATTTAAAGAGGCAGGACTATGAAAATGCCCATTCCATGCTGACAGAACAATACGGCATAGGAAAGAAAGTGGCGGACTGCGTCTGCCTGTTCGGGCTTCATCACATCGGTGCTTTTCCGGTGGATACCCACGTAAAACAGATATTGGAACAGCATTATCCCCAGGGCTTTCCTCTTAAGAAATACCAGGGGTATGCAGGGATTCTCCAGCAGTATATGTTCTATTATAAAGTCAATAAACTGGCATTAAAGTGATTGCCGGAAGTTCTTTCATAACCGGAGCTTATAGTTTCGATTCCAATCTTATATACTGTTTTCTATCAAATTTATATGATTTTAGTTGAAAAATCCCGATAAATGTTCTATTATGATAACAAGTTTTCATAATCGGAGGGATGGCACTAAAGGGAGTGTCTTTTATGAGAAGCTGAAAAGCAGCTTCTCATAATCTATATTATGAAGACAATTACTTTAACACAGTAACATATCATAGCTACAGTCAGGTTATGCTTTCAAAGCTTTTGCATAGCTGGACTGTAACTCATATAGAGGGAGAATGAAAGATGGATTACAGCATTGCAGTTATCCCCGGTGATGGGATCGGACCTGAAATCATTGGAGAGGCGAAAAAGATCCTTGATAAGGTGGGAACTATATTCGGTCATGAATTTTTGTATACAGAGGTTTTGATGGGCGGTGTTTCCATTGATGCCCATGGCGTTCCCTTAACAGAGGAAGCCCTGGAAACCGCAAAAAACAGTGATTCTGTTCTCCTTGGAGCAGTAGGCGGAGATGTGGGAAATTCCAAATGGTACGATGTGGCTCCTCATTTAAGACCTGAAGCGGGGCTTTTGGCAATCCGCAAGGGCCTTAATTTATTTGCAAATATCCGTCCTGCTTATCTTTATAAAGAATTATCTGAAGCCTGCCCCTTAAAGAAAGAGATCATCGGAGACGGCTTTGACATGGTCATTATGAGAGAGCTGACAGGCGGTCTTTACTTTGGAGACCGGTGTACCAAGGAAATAGACGGCGTCAGAACTGCCGTTGACACCCTCACTTATAATGAAAATGAAATCAGAAGAATCGCCATTAAGGCTTTCGATATTGCCATGAAGCGCAGGAAGCAGGTCATCAGCGTGGATAAGGCAAATGTACTGGATTCCTCCAGGCTTTGGAGAAATGTGGTGGAAGAGGTGGCAAAGGACTATCCTGAGGTTACCTTAACCCACATGCTGGTTGACAACTGCGCCATGCAGCTTGTTATGAATCCACGCCAGTTTGATGTAATCCTGACGGAAAACATGTTCGGAGATATTTTATCCGACGAGGCCAGCATGATTACCGGTTCCATCGGAATGCTGTCTTCAGCCAGCATGAATGAAAGCAAATTCGGAATGTATGAGCCAAGTCACGGCTCTGCACCTGACATTGCAGGAAAGAACATTGCAAACCCCATAGCCACCATCCTTTCCGCAGCTATGATGCTGCGCTACTCCTTTGACTTGGATAAAGAAGCAGATGCAGTGGAAGCGGCAGTAGAAAAGGTATTGTCAGAAGGCTACCGGACCGGAGACATTATGTCTCAGGGCTGCAAGCAGGTCTCTACCACTGAGATGGGAGATTTGATTGCAGGGAAAATTTCATAAAAAGAAAAGGAGAGTACAGCATATGAAGAGTGATTCAGTAAAAAAAGGAATGCAGCAGGCACCTCACCGTTCCTTATTTAATGCACTGGGAATGACTGAGGAAGAGATGGAAAGACCATTGGTCGGAATTGTCAGCTCTTATAATGAGATCGTGCCAGGTCATACCAACCTGGATAAAATAGTCAATGCCGTCAAAATGGGAGTTGCCATGGCAGGCGGTACACCGGTCATGGTTCCGGCTATTGCAGTCTGCGACGGAATTGCCATGGGACACATCGGAATGAAGTATTCTCTGGTGACCAGAGATCTTGTTGCGGACTCTACAGAATGTCTGGCAAGGGCTCACGCCTTTGACGCATTGGTCATGGTACCAAACTGCGATAAAAACGTACCAGGACTTTTGATGGCAGCAGCCCGTGTCAATGTGCCAACTGTATTCGTCAGCGGCGGCCCCATGATGGCAGGCCGTGTGAAAGGACAGAAGACCAGCTTATCCAGCGTATTCGAGGCAGTAGGCGCTTATGCGGCTGAAACCATGACAGAAGAAGACGTAAGGGAATATGAAGAAAAAGCATGTCCTACCTGCGGCTCCTGCTCCGGTATGTATACGGCCAACAGCATGAACTGTTTAACCGAGGTATTGGGAATGGGTCTTCGCGGCAACGGAACTATACCGGCTGTTTACTCCGAGCGTTTAAAGCTTGCAAAGCATGCGGGAATGGCTGTTATGGATATGCTGAAAAAGAATATCTGTCCACGTGACATTATGACCGAAAAGGCTTTCCGCAACGCCCTGACTATGGATATGGCTTTGGGATGCAGTACCAACAGCATGCTTCACCTTCCGGCCATTGCTCATGAGGCAGGAGTGGACTTGAATCTGCAAATCGCCAATGAGATCAGCTCTAAGACTCCAAACCTCTGCCACTTAGCTCCGGCAGGCCATACTTATATGGAAGATTTAAATGAAGCCGGCGGTATTTACGCTGTTATGAATGAGATCAGCAAGCTGGGACTTTTAGAGCTGGATTGCATGACAGTAACAGGAAAGACCGTAGGAGAAAATATAAAGGGCCATGTGAACAAAGATCACTCAGTCATCCGCCCTGCAGAAGATCCTTACAGCAGCACCGGAGGTATTGCAGTCTTAACGGGAAATTTAGCACCGGACTGCTCTGTGGTGAAACGTTCTGCTGTAGATGCTGAGATGTTAAAGCATGAAGGTCCGGCAAGAGTATTTGACTGTGAAGAGGATGCCATTGACGCAATCAAGGGAGGAAAGATCGTAGCAGGCGATGTAGTAGTCATCCGCTATGAAGGACCTAAGGGCGGCCCCGGCATGAGAGAGATGTTAAATCCCACTTCAGCTATTGCAGGTATGGGACTTGGCTCCACAGTTGCCCTCATTACAGACGGACGCTTCAGCGGCGCTTCCAGAGGTGCTTCCATCGGCCATGTCTGCCCGGAAGCAGCAGTAGGAGGCCCGATTGCCCTGGTAGAAGAAGGGGATATTATTTCCATTGATATAGACAACTGCCGGTTAGACATAAAGGTATCAGATGAAGAAATGGCGGCAAGAAAGGCTGAATGGAAGCCCAGAAAGCCGCAGGTAACCTCTGGATATCTGGCCCGTTATGCGGCCATGGCGGCTCCGGCAAGCAAGGGAGCCATTCTGGAGATATAAAGAAAGGGGAAAGCAGATTTATGAAAACATTATCAGGAGCAGAAATTGTAATTGAATGCCTGAAGGAACAGGGCGTAGACACTGTTTTTGGATATCCGGGCGGCACTATCCTCAATATATACGATGCCCTTTATAAGCACCAGGATGAGATCAATCACATTCTCACATCCCATGAGCAGGGTGCATCCCATGCGGCTGACGGATATGCAAGGGCAACAGGAAAAGTCGGTGTCTGTCTGGCAACCTCAGGCCCAGGAGCCACCAACCTGGTAACAGGAATTGCAACTGCCTTTATGGACTCCATTCCAGTGGTAGCCATTACCTGCAATGTGGGAGTCAGTCTGCTTGGGCGTGACAGCTTCCAGGAAATTGATATTGCCGGTGTGACCATGCCTATTACGAAATACAGTTTTATTGTTAAGGATATAACAAAGCTGGCGGACACCATTCGCCGGGCGTTTACCATCGCACAGACCGGAAGGCCTGGCCCGGTACTGGTGGATATTACCAAAGATGTAACAGGCAATACCTATGATTATGAATACAAGGCTCCCGCACCGATTGAGCGTCAGGTGGACACCATCACAGAAGAGGATTTGGAAACCGCTCTTCAGATGATCCGGAAGGCAGAAAAGCCTTATATTTTCGCAGGCGGCGGTGTTATTGCCTCTGATGCGGCAGAGGAGCTTCGTGCCTTTGCCCACAGAATTCAGGCTCCTGTGGCTGACAGCCTCATGGGAAAGGGTGCTATTGACGGAAATGACGAACTGTATACCGGAATGGTAGGAATGCACGGAACCAAGACCTCTAACCTGGGAATCACGGAATGCGATCTTCTGATTGTATCCGGAGCCAGGTTCAGCGACAGGGTAACGGGAAATGCCTCCAAATTTGCCAGAAAGGCCAAGATTCTTCAGTTTGACGTAGACCCTGCGGAGATCAGCAAAAATGTAAAGGCCCATGCCAGCGTCATCGGTGACGTAAAGATGATTTTAAAGAAATTAAATGCCCGTTTAGACCCGATCAATCACGATGAGTGGCTGGCGCACATTGACCGCAGGAGCCAGATGCATCCCCTGCGCTACGACAAGAGCATTTTAAGCGGGCCCTATATCATCGAAAAGATTTATGAGGTGACAGGGGGAGATGCCATTATAACCACAGAGGTAGGCCAGCATCAGATGTGGGCGGCCCAGTATTACAAGTACAATAAGCCCAGAAGCTTTATCACCTCCGGCGGTCTGGGAACCATGGGCTACGGCCTTGGAGCTTCCCTTGGGGCCAAGATGGGATGTCCTGATAAGCTGGTTATCAATGTGGCAGGCGACGGTTGTTTCCGTATGAACATGAATGAGATTGCCACAGCAGTCCGCTATAACATTCCCATTGTCCAGGTGGTTGTCAACAATCACGTTCTGGGTATGGTTCGCCAGTGGCAGACCTTGTTCTATGGAAAACGTTATTCACATACACTGCTTAATGACAAGGTGGATTTTGTAAAGATAGCAGAAGGAATGGGAGCCACCGCCTACCGTGTAACCAGAAAAGAGGAATTTGAGTCTGTTCTGAAAGAGGCCATTGCCCTCAATGCCCCTGTTGTGATTGACTGCCAGATTCACTGTGATGACAAGGTATTCCCTATGGTTTCACCCGGAGCGCCCATTGCAGATGCTTTTGACGCAGATGATTTAAAGATAAAACGCTAGTAATTCAGGGAAGCCCCCTGATAAGAGGAGGAAGAGATATGAGCAGAGTGTACAATTTTTCCGCAGGTCCGGCCGTGCTCCCGGAAGAAGTATTAAGGGAAGCCGCCGAAGAGATGATGGATTATAAGGGCTGCGGCATGTCCGTTATGGAGATGAGTCACAGATCCAAAGTTTATGATACGATCATCAAGGAGGCGGAAGCAGACCTTCGGGAGCTTTTGGAGATTCCAGACAATTATAAGGTGCTGTTTTTGCAGGGCGGAGCCTCCCAGCAGTTTGCCATGGTTCCTATGAACTTATTTAAGAACCGGGTGGGAGATTACATCATTACAGGACAGTGGGCGAAGAAGGCATATCAGGAAGGAAAGCTTTACGGAACAGCCAATGCTGTGGCTTCCAGCGCAGATAAGACCTTCAGTTATATTCCTGATGTTTCAGATCTGCCCATTTCAGATGATGCGGATTATGTCTATATTTGCGAAAATAACACAATATACGGCACAAAGTTTAAAAATCTGCCTAATACAAAGGGAAAAACCCTGGTAGCAGATCTCTCTTCCTGTTTTTTATCGGAACCTGTTGATGTTTCCAAATACGGCCTGATCTTTGCCGGTGCCCAGAAAAATGTAGGCCCTGCCGGAGTAGTCATCGTCATTATCCGTGAGGATCTCATTACAGAAGATGTTCTTCCGGGAACGCCTACCATGCTCCGCTACAAGATTCATGATGAGGCAGAATCCCTTTACAATACCCCTCCTGCTTACGGCATTTACGTGTGCGGAAAGGTATTTAAATGGCTGAAGAAGCGGGGCGGACTCTCTGCCATGAAGGAATACAATGAAAAGAAAGCAGCCATTCTTTACGATTTCCTGGACCAGAGCCAGATGTTTTCCGGCACAGTGGTAAAGGAGGACCGTTCCCTTATGAATGTTCCTTTTGTAACGGGAAATGATGAGCTGGATGCCCTGTTTGTAAAAGAGGCCAAGGCAGCAGGTTTTGAAAACTTAAAAGGCCACAGAAGCGTAGGCGGTATGAGAGCCAGCATTTACAATGCCATGCCTATGGAAGGTGTGGAAGCCCTGGTGGCATTTATGAAGGAATTTGAAGCAAAAAATACAAAATAAATCAATGGTTCAGCCATGCAAATACTTCTGCATGGCTGAACGTACATGCAGACAGGTGTGCAGGAAAGGATTGGAATCATGAAAAAAATTCATTGCCTTAATGCGATTGCTGATTGTGGAACCGCATTGCTGACAGAAGAGTATACGTTAACAGACAATATGAAGGAAGCAGACGGAGTGCTGGTACGAAGCGCTTCCATGCATGATATGGAGCTGCCTGAGGGGCTTCTTGCGGTTGGAAGAGCGGGAGCAGGAGTTAATAACATTCCCTTAGACGGATGTGCGGAGAAGGGAATTGTGGTATTTAACACACCGGGCGCCAATGCCAACGGCGTAAAGGAACTGGTTCTTGCAGGGCTTATGCTGGCTTCCAGAGATATCATTGGGGGAGTTCAGTGGTGCCAGGAAAATCGGGACGATGAAAATATCGCTAAAAATGCAGAGAAAGAGAAGAAAGCATTTGCAGGCTGTGAGATCAGAGGAAAGAAGCTGGGCGTGATCGGCCTTGGAGCTATTGGTGCGGAGGTTGCCAATGCCTGCTCTTACCTGGGTATGGAGGTCTATGGATATGATCCCTTTATTTCCGTAAATTCTGCCTGGTGCCTTTCCAGAAATGTAAAGCATATCACTTCTGTGGACACCATTTACCAGGAGTGTGATTATATTACTCTTCATGTTCCGCTGATTGACTCTACAAAGGGAATGATCAAGAAAGAAGCCATTGATACCATGAAAGATGGGGTAGTGGTTTTAAACTTCTCCAGGGACGTTCTGGTCAATGAAGATGATATGGCTGAGGCTTTAAAATCCGGCAAGGTGAAAAAGTATGTGACAGATTTCCCGAATCCAAAGTCCGTTAATATGGAGGGAGCTATTGTTATCCCCCATTTAGGTGCTTCCACGGAAGAGTCTGAGGATAACTGCGCAAGGATGGCCGTAAAGGAAATTATGGATTACATAGACAACGGGAATATCCGCAATTCTGTAAACTTCCCTTCCTGCGACATGGGAGAATGCAAGGCAGCCAGCCGTATTGCTGTGCTTCATTTAAACATTCCAAACATGATCGGACAGATTACAGGTGCTCTGGCAGCAGGGAATGTGAATATTTCCGACATGACCAACAAGAGCCGTGAAAAATACGCTTATACCTTGCTTGACCTGGAAAGTCCGGCAGATGAGGAATGCATACAGAAATTAAAAGACATCAAGGGCGCGCTCCGTGTGCGGGTGATCAGATAAAGGAGAAAGTATGGCTATCGTTAAACCATTTAAATGCGTCCGCCCGGATGAGCAGTATGCTCATCTGGTGGCGGCACTTCCTTACGATGTATACAACCGCAAGGAAGCCTGCCAGATTACAGCGGCAAATCCGAAATCATTTTTAAATATTGACAGGCCGGAGACACAGTTTTCTGAGGATGTGGATATTTACGATGACAGGGTCTATGAAAAGGCCGGGGAAATGTTAAAAAGCTGGATGGCGGATGGAACTTTTAAGGAAGACAGCGGGGAAGCTTATTATATTTACGAATTGATTATGGACGGACGAAGCCAGACCGGAATTGCGGCCTGCTCCTCCATTGATGATTATGTGGCTGGCGTGATTAAGAAGCATGAAAATACCAGAGAAGAAAAGGAAGTGGACCGGATACGCCATGTGGACACTACAAATGCCCAAACAGGGCCTATTTTCCTGGCGTACCGTTCTAATGAGGCAGTCAATAAGATTGTGAAAGTAAAAACGTCAGAAGCCCCTATCTATGATTTTGTTTCAGATGACGGGATCAGTCATAAGGTGTGGCGGATTGATGGTACGGGCATGATTCATGCTGTTGAAGAGGCATTTCAGAGTATTCCTGCTACCTATATAGCGGACGGGCACCATAGGGCGGCTTCTGCTGTTAAAGTGGGGCTTAAAAGGCGGGAAGAGAATCCGGGATATACGGGAGAAGAGCCGTTTAATTATTTTCTCTCGGTTCTGTTTCCTGACGACCAGCTGATGATTCTGCCTTATAACCGGGTTGTAAAGGATTTAAACGGACTTAGTCCGGAAGCATTTCTTGAAAAAGTAGAGGAATCCTTTGAAGTTTCCAAGGTGGGAGAAGAGGCTTATTCTCCGGAGGAAAAGGGAAGCTTTGGAATGTATATTGGAGGAATCTGGTACTGCTTAAAGGCGAGAGATTTTCTCTATTCACAAGACCCGGTGAAGAGTCTTGATGTGTCTATTCTTCAGGATCATGTTTTAGGCCCCATTCTGGGAATCAAGGATCCCAGAACAGATAAGCGGATTGACTTTATCGGCGGAATTAGAGGGCTTGGGGAATTGGAGAAGAGATGTAAGGAAGATATGGAAGCGGCATTTTCCATGTATCCGACTTCTATTGAGGAGTTGTTGAATGTGGCTGATGCAGGGCTTTTGATGCCTCCTAAATCTACCTGGTTTGAGCCGAAATTGAGAAGCGGGTTGTTTATTCATTTGCTGAAATAAGGATGAGATTTCTTAAGTATTATATAAGTGTAAGGGATTTAAGTATTTTTGATGCTTAAACTCTTGCACTTATTTTTTATAATGTGAGTTTTCTAAATACTTCCAGCTTACAAAATGTAATATATAATTGACATTTAGGAATATATAATATATAATTCAACCATAAACAACACAGGAGGACTGCAGTGAAAAATAAAAAGCTCAAGATTGCCAGAATTGAATGTGATATGAGCCAGGAGGATTTGGCTAATATGGTTGGTGTCACACGGCAAACCATTGGTTTGATCGAATCTGGGAATTATAATCCGACATTGAAGCTTTGCATTGCAATATGCAAAGCTCTTAACAAAAATCTAAACGACTTATTTTGGGAGGAATCATAATGAAAATCAATAAAATTAAAGATGAACGTGTTTTGCAACTAAACAATAAAATTCAAAGCGAAGCCTATCTTGTCGTGTTGTTCTTTGCAGTAGCTTCTGTTTTTATTAAATCCTATATTATGGATATGTCTTTCTCACAGTATGCAGTTGAATTTGGCATTATTATTTTATCAACAGTTTACATTGCAGTGAGGAGCATGTCAGTTGGACATAATTTCATTGACACTTCAAAAGACGGAAAAGTGTTAACAGTGTCAGCTGTTTTAGCTTTAAGTTTTGCTGTCAGCATTGTAAATGGAGTAAGAAACTATTCCCTGTACAGCCATAAGTATACTGGAATATTTGACGGACATTTTATTGCAGTATTAATATTTACTTTTGTTTCTTCGGTTATTTTTACCTCTGTTGTATTTGCTCTTCTATATTGGTTCAATTGGAAAGGGCAGCAAAGAATTGAAAAAAGACTGAATGAGGAAAATGAACAGGATTGATTGTTTCAAACAGCCACATTTGAACCAAAATAAAACAATAAAGAGGCATTGGACCAAATCACCGGCCAATGCCTCTTCTCTGTTATTAATTTAATAGTTAACCGTTTCAACCGGTTCCGGAGGTACAAAATTCTCCGGAATGGCCGGGTCTTTCATATCATATATCCGGTCATATTCCTTTGTCTCCTGGTCTTTCAATGTTTCAGAACGGTTCATGGCAAGGAATTTCACCAGCTCATAGCAGTTAACCCAGATTTCATTATTCCCTTCTTTCTGGGATTCATCGAAAATAAGCTGAAGCCCGAAGTGAAGATGAGGCTGGTTAATGTTGTTGGTGTTTTCCGTCCTGCTGTATCCGGTGCGACCCAGATAACCGATCACGTCTCCGGCAGTGACGATGCTTCCCTGTTCTAAGGATTTATGATAAGGGTAGTTCTTTCTCAAATGAGCATAATAATAATACCGTTTCCCGTCAAAACTCCGTATCCCCAGCCGCCATCCGCCGTACTGGTTCCAGCCGATGGCTTCCACGTAACCGCTTTCCACTGCAATAATAGGGGTTCCCACCTGACCCATCATATCATGGCCTAAATGCTGGCGTTTATAACCATAAGACCGGGATACACCGAAATCATCAAATTCGTTGTAGGGAAAGCCTTTTGCAATGGGGGAAAATCCTTTGAGTCCATATTTTGTAACCCAGACCTTATCCGGATCAATGCTGCCGTCGGGAAGGCGGGCAGGAGCAGCGTAAAGAGGTGCATTTTCAGCGGGAATCTGTATTTCATATTGGCCTGTAAGTCCGTCGAGCACAGCGCCGTAGGCATCCCTGTAATAAGAATAATATTTCATTTTAGCAGTCAGTTCCTCCATGGTTTTGCCTGAAAGGAGCTGTTCTGCCAGATTATCTAAATCCTTGGTGGAATACTTGGAAAAATCCCCTCCATATTTAGCGCCCAGAAAGGCCAGCAAATCCACCCAGTTCAAATGAATCTCTGACTGGCAGGTATCCACATCATACCGGAAGGCTTCCTTCATGGCCTTGGCGGTCACGTCAAAATCCACCCATTTTATAAATTTCTTTGCTTCTGAAGGACTGGCATTTTCATTTTGGCTGAAAACCGGGAATGAGAACCTTCCGCCTGCCGGCAGAAAAAAAAGAGAGACCAGAAGAAAGGTCAGAATAATAACTTCTATGTAAATAATGTATTGATGCCTGGAGGTCTGGGAATGTTGTGTATCTTTTTTTAATAGGTTCATAAGCGTTCTCCTTGCCGTTCCTGTAAATGCACATGCCAAAAGAAAGCAGGTTTTTTAGGCTTCACTTTATAAGATATGCAAAAAAGCTGAGGAATATGATATTCAAGGACTAAATACCTGCGGAATAAATACAGTTATTGACGTGCGTATAAAATGGGCGTATAATATATAGATGTAAGGGGGATACTGAGGTGACAGCAAAAGAAATTCTGAAAGAGCTTTATAAAGATGGCTGGATAGAGGTAAATTAAAGAGGTTCTCATATCAATTTTAAACATCCGACAAAACCGGGCAAGGTCACAGTTCCCATGCATTCAGGGGACTTACCGAGGGGAACATTAAATAGTATCTTAAAACAGGCGGGATTAAAGTAATGTTTCTGTCTATAAAAAAGGAGTGAGATATATGCGTAAATTAACTTATCTTGCAGTGTTGGAACCAGCCGATGAGGGATATGGTGTGTTTTTTCCGGATATTCCTGGCTGTATCAGTTTTGGAAAAACCATAGAAGAAGCGCAACAGATGGCAGAAGAGGCGGCAGGGCTCCATATTTATGCGATGGAGCAGGAGGGAGAAGAGATTCCAAAACCTTCTAAAACCTTAGATACAGAAGATGTCTCTGGCTGTATAGTTACACCCATAACAGTGTATCCAGACATGATTAAAAATGAAATGGATAATAAGAGGGTCAAAACTAATATAACTCTGCCCAATTGGTTAAAGCAAATTGCGGAAGAAAATAAAGTTAACTATTCCAGGATTCTTGAAACTGCTTTGATGGACTACTTAGGCCTTCAAGGAAAGCGGCAGGGCAAGTAATTAAATCAGAGTACTAGCCATTATAACGGATATTTGATACAATTCCAATATGGCAGTAAATGCAGCAGAACCACAACCATCGGAAGGAGATGCGAAAATGAATAACTTTGAATATTATGTACCCACAAGGATGATTTTCGGTCGTGACACCCAGAAACAGGTAGGAGCCATAATCCGGGAATACGGGTTTAAAAAGGTCATGATCCACTATGGCGGAGGAAGCGTAAAGAAAACCGGCCTGCTGGATCAGGTGACAGATTCCTTAAAGGAACAGGGAATCGGCTATGTCCTTTTTGGAGGCGCCCAGCCAAACCCCACCCTGTCTTTGGCAAAAGAGGGAATTGATCTTTGTATCAAAGAGCAGGTAGATTTCATCCTGGCAGTAGGAGGCGGAAGCGCCATTGACTCAGCCAAGTGCATAGCCGATGGAGCCATGAACCCGGAAACTGACCCATGGAAGTTCTTTATGAAGGAAGCACTTCCCCAGAAGGCCCTTCCTCATGGATGTATTCTCACCTTGTCTGCTTCAGGAAGCGAAAGCAGTGCATCCTGTGTTATCACCAATGAAGAATCCGGCTTAAAGCGGGGCTTTAACAGTCCAACCCACCGTCCACTATTTGCCATCTGCAATCCGGAGCTGACCTTTACGGTCAATAAGTTCCAAACAGGATGCGGAACAGTGGACATTATGATGCACACTCTGGAACGGTATCTGGGCGGAAAAACCAGGGATACGGATTTGACGGACCGTCTGGCAGAGAGCATTTTGATTTCTGTTATGGAAGCAGGAGCTGTTGCCGACAAGAACCCGGAGGATTATGAAGCCAGGGCAGCCCTTATGTGGGCGGGAAGCCTTTCCCACAATGACCTGACAGGTCTTGGAAGAGAATACATGATGCAGGTTCATCAATTGGAGCATGAGTTATCCGGTATGTATCCTTCCGTTGCCCATGGCGCCGGACTGTCAGCCCTGTTCTGTTCCTGGGCCAGATATGTGTGTAAAGAAGATCCCATGAGATTTGCCCAGCTTGCTGTAAGAGTATTAAAGGAAGAGATGAATTTTGAAGATCCCTTACAAACAGCTTTAAAGGGCATCGACAGCCTGGAGAAGTATTTTAAGAGCCTGGAAATGCCTGTAACCTTAAGAGAACTGGAAGCTGGAATAAAGGAAGACGATTTTGAAGCGATGGCAGAGAAATGCTCCGGGGGCAATACAAGGATTCTGCCCGGAATCAAGGCTTTGGGAAAAGCAGAAATGATTGAAGTTTATAAAATGGCATTTTAGATTGCAAATATCCGCCTGACAGTGAAAGCAGGCTGCCCCTCTAAAGAGTTGGCAGCCTGCTTATTTTATTGGGTATAAGCCTTAATCCCGAAAGCATCCCATCCGGCATATATCGGTTACAACGGCCTTGGATTTCTCCTTTTCCTTATCCTTGCAGAGGGGTTTGAAAATGGAGACCCTGGTTATGGCGTTTTTGGGAGGCCGGGTCATAATAGTGGAATTGCAGACAAAACGAAAGTGGATTCCCCTGGACTCGCAAATGGATACCAGATAGGGTTTATAGGTAGTGCCGCGCAGATCCTTGGTAGCTTCATGAAAAATGGCCAGATCCTTGCAGTTTACATCTCGGTAGGGACAAAAGTTGCCTGGGCAGCACATATCAGGGACTCCTTTATTTTCTATTGTTATATGATATGCATCTGCGGGGACGAGCGTGAGTCCTTTCCCTCAATTCACATCTTGTCTGCGTCATCCATAGAATATAGTATAATAAAGGCTGAAAGGATGAGAAAACGATGAGTGGTTATAATTGCAGGTGTAGTTGTAGATGTAACTGCGGAGGCAATCGCGGAAATGACGAATGCGAGCGCAAACGCAGAGAACAGGAATTAAAGGACGCTTATTGCGCCGGCTTTAAAGATGGCTGCAGAAATGCTCCCTGTGGACGGGATGCCCGCAGTGAGGATGATTGTGGATGTGAATAAATGTAAAATGCGGGTATCCGGTATTCCGGGCCCGCTTTTTGATACAATAGGAAAGTTCCTCAATGAATGACCAGTGTGGGCATTAAACATATTTCCTTTTGCTTTATTTCTTTTTTCTTGTCCTGTCTGGCAGCTTCTTTCATAATGTTCCAGGCCCTTATTCCAAGTTCTTCCACGTCCTGGTTCACACTTGATACTTTTATTCCAAATAAATAATCAGACAGCAGATTGTCATAGCTTACTATGGCATAATCTTCGGGCACATGGATACCCTGCTCTGAAAAGTATCTTAAAATGCCCAGGGTCATCATGTCATTGCATACAAATATAGCCGTGCAGTCTGTGTCAAGGACTTGCTTTGCGGCTTCATATCCGCCTTCTATCCGGTAATTTGCAGGAATGATATACTCTTTCGGCACCTTGATTCCATATTCCATCATTGCATTCCGGTATCCGTGTATACGGGAAAGAGAGTTGTGGGAAATGAAAGTATTGCAGATACAGGCAATCTTTCTGTGGCCTTTCTCCAGAAGATGCTTTGTTGCAATATAGGAACCCTCTACATTATCAAAATATATTTTATTACATGAAAATGAATCAAATATGCGGTCAACCATTACAAATGGAAGATTAAGCTGTAATAATTTCTGCTCAATAATATTCTGATGAAGATAGGATTCATTGGAAATCACTACAAATATTCCGTCGATTCCTTTTGCCGCCAGAAGATCAATTAAAATCATGTCTCCTTCAAATGTATCGTTGGAGTTGACGATAATCAATGAATATCCTTCCGCTCTCAGCTGCAGCTCTAAAGTTTTTGATAATTTAGAAAAGAAAGGGTTTTCTATATCAGGGATCAGAAGCCCGAATGTATTGTTTTTTCTGGTTACCAGACTGCGTGCAGCCGCGTTTGGAATATATTGATGATCATCAGCAATCTGCAGAATAAGATTTTTCTTTTTTTCAGAAATTCTATTTGGCCTGTTGTTTAGAACCAGGGATACGCTGCTTGGAGAAACTCCCGCTAATCTGGCTATTTCTTTTATTGTTATAGACATAGTATTTGACCTCTGATGTATTGATATGAATAATAATACCGTATTTTACATAAAAAAGCAACTCATATAAGATAAAACGATTTATCATTTATATTTTTTATCTTGACATGAATCGAAAACAATGATAATATGGATTTACAAAGTAGATAAAACGTTTTATCAACAACAAACCTATATTACAAACGAAACGATTTGGGGTTTTGGGAAAGGTGTGGCAGAAATGAGAATCGGAGTTGTAGGCAGTATCAATATGGATATGACTGTTACAGCACCGCGGATTCCGGGAAAAGGCGAAACGATTACAGGCGATGCCATTGCCTATATTCCAGGAGGAAAAGGTGCAAACCAGGCAGTTGCGGCTGCCAGATTAGGTGCGGATGTAACGATGTTTGGCTGTGTGGGAAACGATGACCATGGAAAAGCCCTCATTGAAAATCTGAAAAATGAAGGTATTCATACAGAATATATAAAAGTACGTGAAAATCAGGTGACAGGGCTGGCTGTGATAACGGTAGCGGAAAGCGATAACTGTATTATAGTTTTAGCGGGAGCAAATAATACGGTAGATATTGAGTACATTAATGGCATCAAAGAAAATTTATTAACCTGCGACATTGTATTATTGCAGCAGGAGATATTACAGGAAACCGTGGAATATGTCATTGGCTTATGTGCAAGTCATGGAGTAAAGGTCATATTAAACCCGGCACCGGCCAGAGAGCTGAAAAGAGAACTGATAGAATTATTGGATTACATTACCCCCAATGAGCATGAAGCCAGGATCATATTTGGAGAGACGGCTGATACGGAGTCTTTATTAAAACAGTATCCGGAAAAACTCATTATTACCCAAGGGGAAAAAGGTGTCATTTACATTGATCATGAAAAAAAGGCAGTGGCTTTGCCGGCAAGAAAATCTAGTGTAGTCGATACTACGGGAGCAGGGGATACATTTAACGGTGCATTTGCCGTAGCACTTGGCTTATACCATAACATGGAAAAAGCGTTGACGTTTGCAGTCCTGGCTTCCGGTTTGTCGGTAGAGAAGTTTGGTGCTCAAGGCGGTATGCCGAAACTTAAGGATGTGATCAGAGAACTGGAAGACCGGTTTGACGGTTGTAATGAGGGTGATACTTACCGGATTGGAGGATAACCATGAAGAGAAACGGAATTTTAAACAGCAGCATTTCAAGCGTACTTTCTTCCATGGGGCATACGGATTTGCTTTGCATCGGAGATTGCGGGCTTCCCATACCAGATGAGACAAAACGGATTGATCTGGCTTTGCGTTTTAATATCCCTTCATTCCTGGAAACGTTAGATGTGGTTACTGATGATATGGCAGTAGAAGCTTATATTTTGGCAGAGGAAATAAAAGACCAGAATCCGGAAATGATGGAAAACATACGAACCATGATGAATAAAAAGTTTCCCAATGCAGTGGAATGCTTTACATCCCATGAAAACCTGAAAGAACAGACAAAAACGTGCAAGGCAGTCATAAGGACCGGCGAAATAACTGCGTTTTCAAACATTATATTGGTTTCAGCCTGCATTTTTGCAACCCAGGGTTAAGGGGAGGGAGAAGAGTTATGCAAATTCAAATGAAAGGAATCTGTAAATCTTTCAGTGATCATGCAGTATTGACTGATGCCGGTTTCAGTCTGGAAAGCGGCGAGGTCCACGCACTGATGGGAGAAAACGGGGCTGGAAAATCCACTCTTATGAAGATACTGACAGGTATCTATGAGAAGGATTCCGGAACGGTTTTGATCGATGGAGAAGAAGTTGTATACAAAACTCCGAAAGAAGCGGAAAAAGCAGGAATTATCTTAATCCATCAGGAACTGAATGTACTTTTTGACCTGACAGTAGAAGAAAATCTTTTCCTTGGGAGAGAAATAAAGACCCGCGGAGGAATCTGCAATAAAAAAGAAATGAAAAAACAGGCAGAAGCTATTCTGGATAAACTGGGGGTTAAAATACCGGTGGATAAAGGGATGGCAGAGCTGGCTGTAGGGCAGCAGCAGATGATAGAAATCTGCAGGGCCCTTATGTGCGAGGCAAAAGTGATTATTATGGATGAGCCTACGGCGGCACTTACGGCCAGTGAAACGGAAATTCTTTTTAAAGTAATAAAGAAATTGCAGAAAGACGGAGTTTCCATCATTTATATTTCCCATCGCATGGAGGAAATATTTGAGCTGTGTGACAGGATTACGGTCTTAAGAGACGGGCAGTATGTAGGGACCAAAGAAACAAAAGATACCAATGAAAAAGATATTGTAAAAATGATGATTGGACGTGAGATTGGGGAACGGTATCCGGAGAGAAAAAGTTCTATCGGAAAAGAAATATTAAAGGTATCGGGTCTTACAAAACAAGGAATATATGAAAATGTCAGTTTTTCAGTAAAAGAAGGCGAAGTGCTGGGCGTGTCCGGCCTTATGGGAGCAGGGCGCACAGAAATTATGAGGTCTATATTTGGAAATATGCAGTACGATGGAGGCGACATCTTTATTGACGGAACAAAATGTACCATAGACAGTCCGGCTGCAGCCATAAAATATGGAATCGGCTTTATTACGGAAGACAGAAAAACCGAGGGGCTTATGCTGGAAGACAGCATAAAAGACAACATTTCCCTGACAAATCTGGCCTCTATATCCGACCGGTACCATGTAATCAATAATAGAAAAGAAAAAGATTTTGCCGCAAATGCAATCAAAGAATTGAAAATACGCTGCTTCCATCAGACTCAGGAATGCGGAAAATTAAGCGGTGGAAACCAGCAGAAGGTCGTGTTTGCCAAATGGGTATATACAAATCCCAGAATATTGATTCTTGATGAACCAACCAGGGGAGTTGATGTAGGCGCAAAGAAAGAGATCTATAACATTATTAATGATCTGGCAGCAAAAGGAGTCGCAATTATTATGGTTTCTTCTGAACTTCCGGAAATTCTGGGAATGAGTGACCGGATTATGATAATCAGAGAAGGCACGGTCCGCGGTATTCTTAATAAGGAAGAAGCGAATCAGGAAAAAATCATGACTCTTGCAACGGGAGGAACACTGTGATGAAGGAAAAGAAACAGAAATGGTTCAATTATATGGGAGATTACGGCGCACTGATTTCTCTTGTTTTTATTGTGGCGCTGATCAGTATCATAAGTCCGGAATTTCGTACGTCCGGTAATTTTCTCTCACTTTTGAGACAGTCTTCCATCAATGGCTTTATCGCTTTTGGTATGACCTTTGTTATACTTACAGGTGCCATAGATTTATCAGTTGGTTCTGTTCTGGCGTTGTCTACCGCACTTTGTGCGGGAATGATAACTTCGGGAGTGCCGGCAGGAATTGCCATGGCAGCTTCCCTGCTGATCGGAGCATTTCTTGGACTCATAAGCGGTATGCTGGTGACCAAAGGAAGATTGCAGCCGTTTATAGCTACGCTGATCACAATGACGGCATACCGGGGGCTGACAATGATTTACACCAATGGAAAGCCCATATCCAGGCTGGGTGACAGCGTACTTTTAAAATCAATTGGAAAAGGCGATGTATTTGGAATTCCGGTACCGGTTATATTATTGATACTTATGTTCCTGCTTTTCTGGTTTCTGCTTACAAAAACCACATTTGGACGCTATATCTATGCAACCGGAAGCAACTGGAAAGCAGCCGAACTGGCTGGTGTTAATATCCGTAAAACAAAGGTTACAGCTTACGTTATATCCGGCGTAATGGCTGCATTGTCAGGTCTTATCCTTTTATCCCGTCTCAATTCCGCTCAGCCTACGCTGGGTTCCGGTTATGAGCTGGATGCCATTGCTGCTGTCGCTCTCGGCGGAACCAGTATGAGCGGCGGCCGGGGGAAGATATACGGAACATTTATCGGAGTACTCATAATAGCAGTATTAAACAACAGTCTCAACATACTTGGCGTATCCTCGTATTACCAGGATGTGATCAAAGGATTAGTAATACTGACAGCCGTTCTGTCAGACAGAAAACGGTAAAAATAAAAGGAGGAAATAAAAAATGAAAAAAATCAAGAAAGTGGTATCATTGGCAATGGTTATGGCTTTAGGAGTGAGTGCGTTAGTTGGCTGCGGCGCAGGCGGCGGTGAGAAGAAAGAGGCAGGCGGCGGCCAGGCGGTTGGATTTTCTGTTTCAACCCTTAATAATCCATTTTTTGTGACGTTATCGGACGGAGCAAAAGCTGCTGCCAAAGAGAAAGGTATTGAGCTTACAGTAGTAGATGCAGGAGATGACAGCGCAAAGCAGATCAGCGATATCGAAGATTTAATTTCAAAAAATATCAAAGTTCTGATTGTCAATCCGGTGGATTCTGATGCGGTAGCCTCTGCGGTAGAATCAGCTACGAAAAAGGGCATTAAAGTCATAGCGGTTGACCGTGCGGTAAATGGAGCCGAAGTAGAGTGCCAGATTGCCTCTGATAATGTGGCCGGTGCAAGAATGGCGGCAGAATATTTAAAAGAGCTGGTTGGCAGCGGAGCAAAAGTTGCTGAACTGGAAGGTGTTCCGGGAGCATCTGCTGCTATTGACAGAGGACAGGGCTTCCACGAAGTGGCAGACAAGGACTTAGATGTGGTTTCCAGCCAGACAGCCAATTTTAACAGAGCAGAAGGCTTATCAGTTATGGAAAATATCCTGCAGGCTGATGGTGATATAAAAGGCGTGTTTGCACACAATGATGAGATGGCATTAGGTGCTATTGAAGCAATTGCATCAGCCGGAAAAGATATCGTAGTAGTTGGCTTTGACGCTACCGATGATGCCAAAAAAGCAGTGGAAGACGGTACATTGGCAGCGACAGTGGCACAGCAGCCGGAACTGATGGGAAAGACAGCTATTGAAACTGCTGTAACAATTATGGAAGGAAAAACTGTTGAGAAGTCCATACCAGTAGAAGTTACACTGGTCAAGAAATAATAACTTAAATCCAGTCATGTTATCTGAATAAGATATCTGACTGGATTTTTTTGTATACTCCCCGGAAATTTTTGCTTTAAGTTAAGGACAATATATTTCAAACTTGTATGTTTTGTGTTATTATGTTCTTATATATTATTGTGTTTCATGAAATGGGAGGGATTCATCATGAGAGAACTGTCATATCTGAAATTGCTGGCCAGAGAGTATCCTACTATTAAGGCTGCTTCCAGCGAAATTATTAATCTGACCGCTATTCAGGGACTTCCAAAGGGAACGGAGTATTTTTTCAGCGACCTGCATGGCGAATATGAGGCATTTGTACATCTTTTGAAAAGCGCTTCCGGTATTATCCGGGAGAAAATTACGGAAACATTCAGCCACATCATACCAGAGAAAGAGGAAGTAGAGTTAGCCAATTTAATCTACTACCCTGAGCGTGTCATGAATCAGCTGGGAATGGACGGCCAGGCAGACGACGACTGGCAGAGGGTGACCATTTACCGGTTGGTGCAGATCTGCAAGGTAGTGTCCTCCAAGTACACCAGATCCAAGGTGAGGAAGAAAATGCCCAAGGAGTTTGCTTACATCATCGATGAGCTTATTCACGTAGATTATAATGATGACAATAAGCGTGTATACTATAGTGAAATCATCCGGTCTATTATCGACATCCGGGTTGGGGATAAGTTCATCATAGCTTTATGTGAGCTGATCCAGAATCTGACCATTGACAGCCTGCATATCATCGGCGACATTTTTGACAGAGGCCCCAGGGCGGATATCATCATGAATGAGCTGCTTCAATTCCACGACGTGGACATCCAATGGGGAAACCACGACATATCGTGGATGGGCGCTGCCACGGGAAATCTGGCCTGCATCTGCAATGTGCTGAGAATCGCCATCAGCTACAACAGCTTTGATGTGCTGGAAGAGGGCTATGGCATCAATCTGCGGCCTCTGTCCATGTTTGCAGCCAGGGTTTACCGGGATGACCCCTGTACCCGTTTTTCTCCAAAGATTCTCGATGAGAACATTTACGATGCTGTGGACCCTGGACTGGCAGCCAAGATGCACAAGGCCATTGCCATCATCCAGTTTAAGGTGGAAGGGCAGATCATCAAACGCCGCCCGGAATATGATATGGACGACAGGATTCTCATGGAATCCATTGATTTTAAACAGGGCACGGTGATGGCAGAAGGCAAGGAATATCCCATGCTGGATATGTTCCTTCCTACAGTTGATCCGGCTGACCCCTTAAAACTGAATCCGGAGGAGGAGGAGCTTCTTCATACTCTGCAGCTTTCCTTTCAGCACAATGAGCTTCTCCATAAGCATGTCCGCTTCCTGTATTCTCATGGCAGCATGTATAAATGCTATAACTCCAACCTGCTTTACCATGGCTGCATTCCCATGAAAGAGGATGGGTCCTTTGATGAAATTCAGGTGGGCAGCAGGTCTTATTCCGGCAAAGCCCTTATGGACTATGTGGACCAGATGGTTCAAAACGCATATTTTCTGCCGGAGAGTTCCAAGGAGAAGCAGGAAGCCATTGACTTCATGTGGTATTTGTGGTGCGGAGCCAAGTCTCCGGTCTTTGGAAAAGGAAAGATGACTACCTTTGAGCATTACTTCATAGAAAGCCCTGCAGCTCACAAGGAGCCTATGAACCCTTATTACAAGCTGAGCGTGAAGGAAGAATACTGCGATAAGATTCTGGAGGAATTCGGACTTTCCAGGGAGGGCTCCCACATTATTAACGGCCACGTTCCGGTGAAGATCAAGGAAGGGGAATCTCCGGTCAAATCAGGAGGCAAGCTGTTTATTATTGACGGAGGCTTGTCAAAGGCTTACCAGTCAAAGACAGGAATTGCAGGCTATACCCTGATTTATAATTCCAATCATCTGGCCCTTGCAGAACATAAGCCCTTTGATCCCAATAAAGAAAGCACTCCACGTGTTTCGGTAGTTGAAAACATGAAGAAACGGGTCATGGTAGCTGATACGGATAAGGGAGCGGAGCTGGCTGTGCACATTGAAGACTTAAAGGAGCTGGTGACAGCTTACCGGGAAGGAATTCTAAAGGAAAAAGTGGAGTAGTCTGTCACATTATGAAATTTTAAGACTTTTTTCAGAGAAGGTTTCTTTACCATATCCCTGCCGGATGGTACAATGATGAAAGTTATTTACTTAATTGAAGGAGGCTCGGATGAGCAGACAGGAATTTTTACAGCGGCTGAGGGCAGCTTTGACAGGGGAAGTGCCCGGCAGCGTGGTGGAAGAAAATATCAGGTATTACGATGAATATATCAGTACGGAGATGAAAATGGGTTCCGGGGAGGAAGAGGTAATCGCTTCTATCGGAGATCCCAGACTCATTGCCAAGACGATTATAGAGGTGGGCGGCAATACGGGCAGCAGTGCGGAAAATGAATATTATTACGATTCTTATTCCGGACAGAGCAAAAACGTCTACGAGGAGCAGGACAGCTCCCGCCACCGCGGCGTCCATTATATTAACTTGAATAAGTGGTACTGGAAGCTGCTTGGAGTGGCGGTGTTTATCCTTTTCTTCTTTTTGATGGCCAGCATAGTGACCGGAATTTTCAGCCTTTTGATGCCTCTTATGGGACCAATACTTCTGGTGCTGCTCATCTTTTGGTTTATACGGGGAATGAAACGGTAAATATTACAAAATTGTAAAGGCAGTTATGGCATAAAAAGGCCGTAGCTGCCTTTTTTTCATGGCTGGAATTTCCATTTAAAACCGGAGGAATACGCCGTAAATGCAGTAAATCAGCCATTGTTTGAGAAAAATGTATGGAACTTTCTTGACAAAACCTGTGAAAACGTGTATACTCTGAAATGTAACACTTATGTAACATTTGAAATAAATGTTTACAGATTTGACAGAGAAACGTAAAAACAGGAGATTTTCATATATGATAAACAAAGTGTGGAAGGCCATGGGTGTCTTAGGGATCTGCACCTGTCTGACCCTGGGAGTTCCGGCAGAGGCAAAGGCCGCGGAGATCGCAGTGGAAACCAGTACAACCCTTTACGCCAGAATAGATTCTTCAGCCGCGGTTAAGGACATGCCTCTTGCAGGCGGACAAGTTTTAACCCAGGTGCCTGAGGGCCAGTCTTATGAGGTGGCAGAGACCTCAAAGGATGGCTGGTTAAAGATCAGGACTTCTCAGGGAGAAGGATACATACCAAGCAGCAGTGCAACTCTTATTGAAAAGACCCAGGAAAAGGTGGACCAGTCAGTAAAGCAGCGCCGTGAGGTCGTGGATTATGCCCTTCAGTTTGTAGGCGGCCGCTATGTATATGGCGGTGTGAATCCGAATAAGGGAGTGGATTGCTCCGGCTTTACCAGATATGTGCTGAAATATGCGGCAGGCGTCAATTTAAGCCACAGCTCCAGAGCCCAGTCAGGAGAAGGGCGGCTGGTGAGCTATGAAGAAGCCCGTCCCGGCGATCTGGTATTTTATGGAAAGAACGGTTCCATCAATCATGTGGCCCTTTATATGGGAGAAGGTAAGGTCGTTCACGCTTCCACAGAAAAGACAGGAATTATTGTAACTAACGTCATGTACCGTAAGCCAGTGAAATTTGTCAGTGTTTTAAATTGATTTTAAGAAATTGGTGTAGTTTTAAATATTACTTGACGAAAAGATAAAAAAAATGTATAATAACCGTAATGAATTTAATACTTACGTAACATTTAAAGAATGAAAATAGGAGTAAATTCCCGATGATAAACAATACATGGAAAACATTAGGTCTTATGGCTTTTTGCGGCGCAATGGTGCTTGCAAGCCCTTCTGAAGTGAGAGCAGACGAAATATCAGGCCCGGGCCTGAGTTATGGGAACTATATGGTGACAGTTGATGCGGACAGCGTTACAATCAGTAAGGATGAAGATGGACAGGAAGCTCTGATGACTGTATCCCAAGGAAGTGCCTTTGAAGTTGTTCAGGACATGGGAGACGGATTCTTAAAGGTTAAAGTAAATGATACATATGGCTATATTCCAGTGGAAGGCAATGCAACGGTTTCTTCCACAGATGAGGCTACCTTAGCTGCTTTGGAGGTACAAGCCCAGACAGATGCAGCAGCTGATTTCAGACAAGGTATTGTTAATTATGCATTACAGTTTGTAGGCGGACGTTATGCTGACGCAGGAAGTAATCCAAGTACAGGCTTTGACTGTTCCGGATTTACCAGGTATGTGATGCAGCATGGTGCTGGTATTTCTATCAATCGTTCCTCCACTGCACAGGCTTCCCAGGGAGTATCCATAAGTGCTGACCAGATGCGTCCCGGCGATTTGATTTTCTACGGAAGCGGAAGATCTATCAACCATGTAGCTATGTACATCGGTAATGGACAAGTAGTACACTCTTCTACATATAAAACAGGCATCAAAACTTCTCCCTGGAATTACAGGGCGCCTGTAAAAATTGTCAATGTAATTGGCGATTAATGAATTAGCGGACAACCGGATTTTGAAAAAGGATGTAAGACCCCCGGCATGGGATTGCCGGGGGTCTTTTGAATTGATTTTTTTCGGTTCACCAATAAGGGTGAAAAATAAAAACTGGAGGTTAAAAGAAAAAACAGATAGAATCCATATATAAAACAATTTATCAATGTTTCAACGGGGAAAGGAGAAGGAATATGAATGGTGAAATTGCACTGATGGTCATGAGCCATGGCCTTTTTGCAAAGGCGGCTATGGAAAGCCTGGAGCTGGTTATTGGAAAGCAGAATAACTACGATACCATGGCAATTCAGCTTGTGGACAACGTGGACGCCTTAAAAGAGGAACTTTTTGAAAAGGTGGATAAGCTGGATCTGTCAAAGGGGCTGGTGGTGTTTGCCGATATTGTGGGAGGAACGCCCATGAATCTGGCAGGCAATCTGTTAAGCAGGGAAAATGTTATTCTGTGCACCGGTTTTAATCTGCCGGTACTCCTGGAATTTTCATTAAACAGGGGAAGAGACTTCTCAGAAATAAGGGGAGTGATCGAACAAGCTTACAGCAATGGAATGTCACTGTTTACCAACGACAAGTTAAAGGAGGAAGAGGAAGATGATCTGCTTTTGTAGAATTGATGACCGCCTGATCCATGGACAGGTGGTAACAACATGGGTCAATAAGTATCAGGTGGAACAGATTATTGTTGTAAATGATAAGGTTGCAGGGGATGCCATACAGAAAAACATCCTTACCATGGCGTCTCCTCAGGGAATCAAGGTACACGCCTTTGGGGTAAAGCAGTTTGCGGATATTACGAAGACCAACCCCATTAAGAGAAGAACTATGTTACTGTTTACCAACAGCATTGATGTAAATGAACTGGTAAAGAACGGCGTGGAAATTAAAGAGTTAAACATCGGAGGCATGCGCTATCAGGAAGGAAGGGAACAGCTTACGAAAACCCTTTCCGTGACTCCTGAGGAGCGGGCGGCATTTAAGGAAATGCTGGAAGCCGGAATGAAGATCGAGATTCAGATGGTACCCAATGATGAAAAGATTGACTTAGAGGGGGTAATCTAATATGGGAGCAGCATTGATAGTTGCTGCATGGGCTGGAATATGCAGCATTGATGATATGGCAACGCAAATGATAAGAAGACCATTGCTGATCGCCACTGTGGTGGGCCTGATTATGGGTGACTTGACCACCGGACTTATGATCGGTGCAACCTTGGAAGTTATGTGGATGGGAATTGGAAACGTAGGAGCTTATTCTGCTCCTGATATGATAACCGGAACAGCTATCGGAACAGCCCTTGGAATTTCTTCAGGCGGAGTGGCTACGGCAGTGGCGCTGGCAGTGCCAACCTCTTTGCTGGCCCAGCAGCTTTTGGTTTTGTACCGGTCCGGTATCATTGCTTTAAATCCCATTGCAAAACGCATGGCAGAAGAAGGAGATTTTGACAAATTGTTCCGCATCAATTACCTTCCCATGGTGATTGTATTCCTGATCCGTGCGGTTCCCACATTTTTAGCAATTTTTCTGGGAGCAGCAGTCATCGACCAGGTGGTCAATGCCCTGCCGGAAGTGGTGGTAAACGGATTAAACGCAGCCGGAAAGATCATTCCTGCAGTGGGAATCGGCCTGCTGATGCAGATGATGATAAAAAAAGCAGAGCTTTGGGCATTTTTGATCTGCGGATTTGCCCTGGCTGTTTACCTGGGATTATCCGTACTGGCAATTACCCTGATTTCTCTGCCTATGGCAATCCTTTATGATATGGCTGCCCAGGCTAAGGAAGCCTCCAAGGCAGCGGCAGCAGCGGCTCCAGGACCAGATAACACCGAAGAAGGGGGATATGATCTATAATGGAAGATAATAAAATTCAAAAATCTGATTTGAACAAAATGCTTTTTAATATGCAGTTTTTAAATCTGACCAACAACTTTGAATCCATGCAGGCAATCGGCTTTCTTACAAGCTTTGCGCCCATTTTAAAACGCCTTTATCACAATAAGCCCAAAGAGGAACGGGTAGAGGCCATGAACAGGCACTTAAAGTTTTTCAACAGCCATGTAAACTCCGATGCTCTGATTCTGGGAGTGACTGCGGCTGTGGAGGAGAGCACCACAGAGGAAGAAAAGGATACGGTAGTTGCCATTAAGACCGGCCTTATGGGACCTTTGGCAGGAATCGGTGACAGTGTGCTGAAATTTACCTGGCTTCCCATTTGCGGCAGCATCGGTGCGGCTCTGGCACTGAACGGAAGCGTAATCGGCCCTATTCTGATGTTCCTTTTATACAATATTGTGAATGTGGCTACAAAATATTATGGAATCCATTGGGGATATCAAAAGGGATTTGAGATGGTCAGCGGTTCCGGCACCAATGCGCTGCAGCGTATGGCAAACATCGCCAATGTAGTGGGACTTATGGTAATCGGAGCCCTGATTGCCTCGGTTATCAAGGTGAAATTTGTTATGGAGCTGGGAGCCGGAGAAAATGTCATTCAGCTTCAGGAAATGTTTGATAAAATCATGCCCGGATTGTTCAGCCTGCTGGTTACCATTGTTGTTTACCGCATTTTAAAGAGAACCAGCGGTAAGCATGCGGCGATGCTGATCATGTCTATTATGGTGATCTCTATTCTGCTTTACGGATTATCAATTATCGGTTAATACATATAGGTGCAGAAGTATGGGAAAGATGAGGGGAGAAAATGCAGCGGAACATACCGATTTCAGGAATGAATAATTTCCGGGATATGGGAGGGTATCCCACCTATGACGGAAAAACAGTAAAGTGGGGAAAGCTATACCGTTCAGATCATATTTTTAATGCCGATGAGCAGGGACTGGAGCAGTTGAAAAGTCTGGGTATCCATACTATAATTGATTACAGAAGTAAAAATGAGATTGAAAAATACCCTAATCCTCAGTTTGACGAGAGGATAAAGACGTATCAGCTTGACCCGGACGCCCATGCGGCAGAGCTGGCGGCCCAGTTTTCCTCCAGCAAGGATAAGGAAGACGAAAACCTTGTGAAAAAGGTCACGGAGCAGAAGGAAAAAGGCCTGTTGACAGGGCGGGATGGAATCGTGCTGGAGCAGTACCGGAACTTCATTCACAAGGAAGAGTCAAAGAAGGCATTTGGAGCCATGCTTCATGTGGTTGCCCGGCCGGAGGCAGCAGCGGTTGTCCAGCATTGCAGGGGAGGCAAGGATAGGACAGGATTTGGCACCATGCTTCTTCTGGGAATCTTAGGGGTGGAGCGGGAGGCTCTGCTTGAGGATTATATGCTCACCGGCAAGAACCGGCTGGAGAGAAATGCCGAAAAGATGGAGATTTATAAAACCTACACCTCAGATCAGGAGGTTCTGGATTACCTTTACTCTTTTATTGATACCAAGCAGGATTTTATTGAAGCTTCCATGCAGGAAATAGAACAGGTTTACGGCGGCATTGAAGAGTATGTAAAGGAAGAGCTGGGCGTGACAGAGGAAGAAATTGAGAGGTTAAAGGAACTTTATCTGGAATAGCTGAAAATTGGCGGAGAAAGGAGAGGGAGTTTTATGAAGGATAAGATATCAGACATATTTTTAGTTTTGTCAAATCCCAGACATAAGATCATCTTTCTCCTTTTGCTCCGTTCCGGGGCCATGATATCCAGCAAGGTGCTGGCAGAGGAATTATCGGTCACCCCACGGACCATCAAAAGCGATATTAAGAGCATGAGGTATGATCTGGGGCAGTTTGGAATACAGATCGCATCAAAAAGTTCACAGGGCTACCGTCTGGTATTGAGGGATCAGGTGCAGAACCGCCGAATGAAGGAGTACTTCCAGATTTATCAGCCTAATACAGTCAATGATGAACAGAAAATCAGGGTCCATTACATCATACGCCGCCTGCTCTCTTCCGGGGAGCCGGTAAAAGCGGAGCAGTTCCAGAGAGAGCTGTTTTTAAATGAAAGCAATTCCATGCACAAGGAGTTTTCGGAAGTTAAGGAATTTTTCCGGATGTATCATATTGAAATACTGGCAAGGCCCCACTATGGTATTTCCATACAGGGAGAGCTGTTTTATAAGATCTGCTGCATGGTGAGGATGTATAGGTATTTTTACAAAAACAGCCCTACGGACCTTTGGTCGCCGGAGTTTAACGAATTATTTTACTGCGATGAAACGGAAAAAGGGAATTTGAGAAAAGTGCTTCATAAGACCTTAGCCAATTCCAACGTTGTTTTTTCAGATATATATTCGGAACGGTTTTTGATGTATTTGATATTTTTCAGAAATTATGTGTTAAAGGAAAAGCAGGCAGATATTGAATTTCCGGAACTGTGCTTTGATTATCAGATCACCAATGAATTCACCATGGTGGAAGAACTGATCCAAAAGCTGAGAAATTTATACTCCGGGTTTGATTTCGATGAGGGCGTGGTAAAGTATCTGACTCTGATTGCAGTTATGAGCACGGATTTATACCGGTTTCGGGACTGTACGGAAGAGCGGTACGGCGGATTGATAAAAATAGCTGAGGATTTGAGGAACTTTGTACTGACAGAGCTGTCCTCTTATTTTTGTGTGAATCTGTTTGATGATTATACATGTTTCAAAGACCTGCTGAAAATCATGATTCCCATTAGTCTGAAGCAGGTGTTAAAGTTATCGGATGATGTGGATTTAGGGTTTCATGACCTGGGAGCCATGAAGAGAAAGCCTGTGCTCAACCATGGGGTAAAGCGCCTGCGGGAGGCTTTTCAGGAGAAGTATGGCTATCAGTTTTCAAAAAGGGAACAGTATCTCATATTTACCACCATATTGGGGTTGTTCAACCGTCTGGTTTTGCCTCATCAAAAGCTGAAACTGGCCCTGATTGCCATTGATGGAAGGCTGTCCACACAGCAGTTGAAATTTAATTTACAGCATTATTTCAGCGATTTTATCGAAAAAATTGAGACAAAGATGCTGTATGAACTGGAGAGCATGGATTCCCTGGATTATGATTATTACCTGTGTATGGAATATGGACGAAACATGAATATTGAATATTCGCCCATTTATTACGCCTCTGAGGATTTGGCTGAAAAGGAGTATATGGATTCTTTGAGCCATGTATTTTTAAGCTCCTACAGGCATCAGGACATTCTTCCTCCCATTCGCTATTTTAAAATTGATGAAAAATTTCGGTTTGAACCTTTTCCGGTGGAGGAATTTGAAAATTCTGAATATGAAGATATTATTATGGGGAGAAATCATGATATTCGCCTGTTTTTGAATTTAAATTCCACCAGGGAGCAGTTTGGCATTTTTTATTTTGAAGATGAAGCGGATGTGTGTTTATACGGGGAGAAGTATTTCCTTGTAGTGGACATGCAGATTAATGATAACAGCCAGAAGCTGAAGATGATGATTCATGTTTTGGATCGGATATTTGAGACTCCGGCTCTTTTAAGGGCGCAATGTGAAAAACAGGAGATACTGTACCGCGCTTTTTTGGCGGGGGATAATATCAGTAATTGACAAGAGGCGTGAGGAGCTTATCCATTTTTGAAAAAAAGAAACAGCCATGATAGGGGAGATATCAGGCTGTCTCTAAGGGGAGTATAAAAATTAATAAGGATGAGGAATTTGCACTCCTCATCTCTATTATAGTATGAACATCAAAAAAATGCAAAGTTATTTTTTACAAATCCTGACAGGAAGTTCTTTTTCACTAAAAATCAAAAAGAAAGTATAATTTTCTTCAACTTTGCCATACTACATCTTGTAACAAGAAAATCCTACAGGAGGTATTTAAGATGTCCAAGAACAATTACAATGATATGGATAATTCTTCCAGAAATTCTCAGAACAACAACCAGAACAACAACCAGAACAACAACCAGAACAACAGCCAGAACAACAACCAGAACAATAACCAGAACAACAGCCAGAACAACAACCGCAACTCCACACGCGACAGCAGCCGCAATTCTACACGCGACAACAGCCGCAACAACAACCAGAACAGATTTAACTAAATAGCAGACCAGCTAAGCAATGAAAAAGGCGTGGGAAAGAGACGAAGAGTTCTTTCCCGCGCTTTTCCCATTCCTGGAGATGGGGAATATATTATTATTAGAAAGGACAGGTGATAATATGTTCAGAACCATACCCATTTGGGAAATCGACTATTATATAGAGAGCAACAATAATGCCATGATCATTGATCTGCGCCGGAGAGAGTTTTACAGAAAAAGCCATATTAAGGGGGCGGTGAATCTGCCTTATGAAGACAGGGATGAATGGATGAGTGATCTGCCTATGAACCAATTGCTGATATTTTACTGCTCCAGAGGGGGGCAAAGCATGTCCGTGTGCAGGGAGCTGGAGCCTTACGGCTTCCGTCTGGTCAATATAGCCAATGGAATTGAGTATTACAGGGGAAAATATATGGTTCGGGGATAGGTAAATTCATTGACAGAAGCACCTTCAAGGTCTTAAAATATAGCTTATACACATGACTGACTGCAGAAGGAGAAAACTTATGAAATATATGATTGCTTCCGATATCCATGGTTCTGCCTATTATTGCAGGGAGCTGTTAAACGCATATCAAAGTTCTGGGGCCTCCAGGCTGGTTCTGCTGGGAGACCTTCTTTACCATGGTCCGAGAAATGATCTGCCCAGGGACTATGCGCCCAAGGAAGTGATTGCCATGCTCAATGGCCTTAAGGACCAGATTTACAGCGTGCGGGGAAACTGTGATACAGAAGTGGATCAGATGGTGCTGGAATTTCCCATTCTGGGAGACTACGCCCTTCTGGCCTTAGACGGCCTGACCATTTATGCGACTCACGGCCACATTTACAACCGGGACCATTTGCCCCCTGTTCAGAAGGGGGATATTCTGCTTCACGGCCATACCCACATCCTGACAGCGGAACGTGACCAGGAGATTACTGTTTTAAATCCGGGATCTGTGTCCATTCCCAAGGGAGGCAATCCGCCCACCTATGGAATGTTAGAGGACCAGGTATTCCGGATTCTGGATTTTGACGGGAATGTAATAAAAGAAATCAACTTAGGAGAATAAAGTGAAAAAAACATTTGAACTCATTGCGCCCTGCCATTTCGGCATGGAGGCGGTATTGAAACGGGAAATTACGGATTTAGGATACGACATTACCACGGTGGAGGACGGAAGGGTCACCTTTATAGGCGATGATGAAGCCATCTGCCGTGCCAATGTATTCCTCCGGACAGCAGAACGGGTGCTTTTAAAGGTGGGAACCTTTCATGCGGAATCCTTTGAAGACCTGTTCCAGGGAACCAAATCCATTGCCTGGGAGGATTACATTCCCCAGGATGGAAAGTTCTGGGTGGCAAAGGCTTCTTCCATTAAAAGCAAGCTGTTCAGTCCTTCTGATATCCAGTCTATTATGAAAAAGGCCATGGTGGAGCGGCTGAAAAAGTCTTATGGGGTGGAATGGTTTCAGGAGAGCGGAAGCAGCTATCCTCTCCGGGTGTTCCTTCATAAGGATGAGGTGACTATTGGCATAGATACCACAGGGGATTCCCTTCATAAGAGAGGCTACCGCACTTTAAACAGCAAGGCGCCCATTACGGAAACCCTTGCAGCAGCCCTTATTATGTTGACTCCCTGGAACAAGGACCGGATTCTTGTGGACCCCTTCTGCGGAGGCGGAACCTTTCTCATTGAAGCAGCTATGATGGCTTCCAACCGTGCGCCGGGCATGAACCGTTCCTTTTTGTCTGAGGAATGGAAAAACCTGATTCCAAGAAAATGCTGGTATGACACCATGGATGAGGCCAATGAGCTTGTGGATGACAGCGTAAAGGTGGATATTCAGGGCTATGATATTGACGGGGATATCGTCAAGGCAGCCAAAGCCAATGCGGAGCAGGCAGGAGTGGCTCATATGATTCATTTCCAGGAAAGGCCCTTAAGCGTGTTGAGCCATCCGAAAAAATACGGTTTTATTATCACCAACCCTCCTTATGGAGAGCGTCTGGAAGAAAAGAAGGATCTGCCGGAGCTGTACCGGATGATCGGAGAGCGGTATAAGGCATTGGATTCCTGGTCTTTGTATATGATCACTGCTTATGAAGATGCGGAAAAATATATAGGAAAAAAAGCGGATAAAAACCGTAAAATATATAATGGAATGATGAAGACTTATTTTTATCAGTTCATGGGGCCGAAGCCTCCAAGGCATAATAAATCTGCCGGCGAAGTCAGGAGAAACGCCGATTAAAGGCTGCCCTTTGAGCTAAAGGAGATGTAGTTGAAGATTAGAAGATGGTTTGCCCTCCTGCTCCTGGCGGCTTCTTGCTTTGGAGCAGGCTTCTGGTACTGGAAAGAAGATATAGAGCCTTTGGAGAGGGAGCTTCCTGCTTTTTATGACGGGAGAGAAGAAGGCCGCGTTCCCCCGGTGAAAAATCAGGGGTCTTTCGGCACCTGTTGGGCATTTGCCTCCCTTCATGCATTGGAGGCCAGCCTTCTTCCTGAGGATGCTTACGATTTTTCAGAGGATCACATGTCCCTGAACAATGGATTTTTTATCCCTCAGGAGGCTGGCGGGGAGTACACCATGTCCATGGCCTATCTGCTGTCCTGGAGAGGGCCTGTAGCTGAGGAAGAAGATCCTTATGGAGACGGTATTTCCCCCCAAGGGCTGAAGGCAGAAAAGCATGTAAAGGAAATCCAGATCATACCGGAAAAGGATTACGAAAAGATCAAGAGAGCCGTCCTCTTATACGGAGGAGTTCAAAGCTCCCTTTATACCTCTATGGTCGATGAAGAAAGCCGGTCAGCTTTTTATAATGAAGAAAACTTTTCCTACTGTTATATTGGCACCATGCCTCCCAACCACGATTCCGTAATCATTGGCTGGGATGACGCCTATCCAAAAGAAAACTTCAGCGTCCAGGTTCCGGGAGACGGCGCATTTATCTGCATAAACAGTTGGGGAAACGGGTTTGGAGATCAGGGATTTTATTACGTTTCCTATTATGATACCAACATTGGAGTGAATAACCTTGCTTATACAGATACAGGAGATGCCGATGATTCCGCCCATATCTACCAGACAGACCTTCGGGGCTGGGTGGGACAGCTGGGATATGGGGAAGAAACGGCCTGGTTTTCCAATGTATATGAGGCAGAAGGAGAGGAAAGGCTTGAAGCAGCAGGCTTTTATGCCACAGGCCCTGAATCCTCTTATGAGGTATATGTGGTGCGCCATGCAGGCGCTGAGGAGGAGATTACAGGCGGCAATGCCTTTGGGGAAAAGATATTGGCAGCCCAGGGAAGCTTTGAGTACGGGGGATTTTATACCGTTCCCTTTTCAAAGAAGGTTCAGAAAGAGCTGAATCTTTCTCCTGGGGAACGTTTTGCTGTGATCGTGAAGATCACCACACCCGGGGCCGTTCATCCTGCAGCCATTGAATACGATGCCGGGGATGGGCGCACGGTTGTGGACATTTCTGACGGGGAGGGATATATCAGTCCCGATGGAATGGTCTGGGAACGGGCTGAAAAAGGAAAAAACTGCAATCTCTGCTTAAAAGCATACACAAAGGACCGGTAGAGAGGGCTTAGAAACGAAAGGAGAGGCAAATGAGGGGAGATAAAATCGTATTTGCCACAGGAAACCAAGGAAAGATGGATGAGATCCGGGAAATCTTAAAAGATCTGGGACTGGAAATCCTGTCCATGAAGGAGGCAGGGGCTGATCCTGAAATCGTGGAAAACGGAGATACATTTGGGGAAAACGCTGAGATCAAGGCCAGGGCAGTGTGGAAAGAGACCGGCGGAATCGTCCTTGCAGATGATTCCGGACTGGTGGTGGACTGCTTAAACGGGGAGCCGGGCATTTATTCAGCCAGATATATGGGAGAGGACACCTCCTATGATATTAAAAACCAGAATCTGCTGGATCGGGCCGCCGGCGTAACAGGCAGCCAGAGAAGCGCCCGGTTTATCTGCAATATTGCAGCAGTCCTGCCTGACGGGCAGGTGATTCATACAGAGGCAGCCATGGAAGGCATTTTGGCGGACCGCCCTGCTGGAAGCGGAGGATTTGGCTATGATCCAATCCTTTACCTTCCGGAGTTTGGAAAGACCAGTGCAGAGATCACCATGGAAGAGAAGAACAGAATCAGCCATCGGGGGAAGGCCCTGGAGGAGATGAAGAAAAAGCTTATGGAGATAAACTGGGAGGGAAAGAGATGAAAATACTGATCGTCAGTGATACACATAGAAGGGATGAGAATTTACAGAAGGTCATGGAGGAACAGAAGCCCTTTGATATGCTGATCCACCTGGGAGATTCCGAAGGCAGTGAGGGAAAGATTGCAGGCTGGGCGGGAAAGGACTGCGAACTGCATATGGTTCTGGGAAACAATGATTTCTTTTCCGACCTGGACCGGGAGAAAGAGATACAGATTGGAAAATACAAGGCTCTTTTGACCCACGGCCATTATTACAATGTGTCCCTTGGAACGGAACGGCTGGAGCAGGAAGCGGAAGAGCGGAACTTCGACATCGTCATGTACGGCCACACTCACAGGCCCCTTTACGAGGTACATAACGGAGTGACCATCTTAAATCCGGGAAGCCTGTCTTATCCAAGGCAGGAGGGAAGAAAGCCTTCTTATATGATTATGGAGTTAGATGAGCAGGGAGAGGCACATTATACTTTGAATTTTCTGGGGAGATAAGACGGAACATAAGGGTGTCAGGAGTAGATGTAACATGAGGACGAAGGCAGGGAATGCCTTCGTCCTCATTTTGCATGTATAGCAGAAAAGGTTTCCGCTGAAACAGTTTATTTCCAGCCCTCCGGCAGGTAAGAAAGAGTGGCATCAATCATATCATCAGCCAGTTTTATGACTTCTTCTTTGGAAGCCCGGCCCTTTACCAGAGGATCATTTAAAAAGACTTCATATACCAGATTCCGGTCACAGGTGAGGGCTGCTTTTAAGATCAGCTCATGGTTTTTCGTATGAGGAAGAATCAGTTCCAGAACATTTTCCGGGATGGCTCCGGCAGCAACCGGCTTAATACTGTCCTTACTGAAGACGGCATTGGTTTCTACAATAGTCTCTGCGGGCAGGTTTGGAATCTGCAAAAAGGTATTTGGGATGTTGACATTGCTCACAGTCCGTTCCAGGCCGCATAAGGATTTGATTAAGAGGATTCCTTCTTCTCCCGAGGGCTTCTGTTCCATTTCTATTTCTCCGCTTACCAGCTTCCTGCTCTTTTCCAGGCGTTTTTGCAAATCTTCTTTTCTCCATTTAACAGTTGTCAGGCCGAACTTCCAGCTTTTTACAGTCTCCGGATCTTTTAAGTATTCATCTCCTGGCATAAATTCTGCCAGATGGCGGTCCCCTGCCGCAGCGATAAGGCCGTAACGGCGGAATAAGTCAAATTTCAGCCTGTGGGCGCATTCAAAGGTGCTGTTTGCCCAGTTCTTATCCGGCTCGTTGTAGCCTTCTTCGTAGTGGGAATTTACATAATCACGGTAAACGGGAAACAAATCAATTCCCTTATAGGAAGCCTGATCAAACCAGGTGAAATGATTGATTCCCAGAACATTGACGTGGATGTCAGAGCGGTCTGCATGTTCCAGGCCAAGGCTTTCCTCGCAGATTCCTTTTAACACCTTTTGGGTGCCGAACACTTCATGGCAGCAGCCAAAGGCCCTGATCTCGGGAAATACGTGGTAAAGAGTCTTGACGCATAAAGACATGGGATTGGTGTAGTTGATGACCCAGGCTTTTGGCGCGTATTTTTTAATGGCCTCTCCGATGGTCACGAACATGGGAATGGTGCGTAAAGCCCGGATGGCGCCTCCCGGACCTGCGGTGTCGCCTACGGACTGGTAGATGCCAAGCCGTTCCGGCAGGTGGACATCAGAATCCATTTCATCAAAGGTTCCCGGCAGTATGGAGATGACTGCAAAGTCACAGCCTGTCAGGGCTTCTTCTAAGGAGCCGGAAGTGACATAATTCCATTTTCCAACGGTGTCCTCCCGCTCTGTCAGCTTATTGCCGATGATTTCATTGCTTTTGGCGGCGGCTTCATCGATATCATATAAGCGGATGGTTCCGCTTATGGAGCTGTCCATGGAAAGGTCGGTCATAAAGGTCCAGGCCCAGCCTCTGGAGCCTCCGCCTATGTAGGCAATGGTGATATCTGTTACTTTGTTGTTCTCATATTTCATAAGGTTTCCTCCTGGTCAATGGCTTGCTCTGTCATTTATATTGATAAGTATAATGGATTATAGTATTATAATGCTTATATAATTGGGTCATTTTTAAGAAAAATCATACTTTTGGCTTCTAATTAGGAGGTTACAATGGAAAAAACATTATTTTCGGAAAGCATGGAAGGGATTGTCATCGACCAGGTGATTCGTGACCAGGAGTATTCCATGGCAATCAAACATTTTCATGACACATATGAGCTTTATTTTCTTCTGGAAGGGGAGCGGTACTATTTTATAGAGAAGGAAACCTACCATGTGAAGACGGGAGATGTGGTTCTCATAAACCGGCAGCAGGTCCACAAGACCAGTCAGGCTGGAAGCAAGAGCCATGACCGGATTCTGCTTCAGTTAAGCGGAAGGGTGCTGGAGCCATGGTTAAAAAGTGCAGGTCTTCCTTCCCTGGAAAAAGTGTTTGAAGATTATTACGGGGTATCCAGGCTTCCGAACCAGGAATGGGAGGAAATGAAAGGTCTGTTATTTGGGATTGCAGAGGAATTAAAGCATAAGAGAGAGCGTTATGAGGTTATGGTAAGGCTGAAGCTTTCCCAGATTCTTCTTATAATTTCCCGCAGCAGAAAAAGGGATGTGATGAAGGAAATGCCTCCAAGGGTTCAGACCCCAAAGCATGGAAGGGTTCACGATGTGGCGGAATATCTAACCTTTCACTGTGAGACAGAAGAATCCTTAGATGAGCTGGCGGAGCGTTTTTTTATCAGCAAATCTTATTTGAGCAAGATTTTCCGGGAGGTGACGGGGCTTTCCGTCAATGAGTACCGGAACTTAGCCAGGATGAAAAAGGCCCAGAAGCTTTTGAAAAACAGCCAATATTCCATTACTGAAATATCGGGGCTTCTGGGCTTTGAAAGCGTCACCTATTTTGAACGGGTATTTAAAAAGCATTGTGCAACCACTCCTCTGAAATACAGGAAGGAAAAATAGAATACCAATAAAAAGTATAAAAAAAGAATAAAGTTTTTGGTTAATATATATAAAATAGCAATGGCTTTTTCGTTTAAATTAACAGTGGACATACGATCACATGCTGGTATACTAATGTATGTAATATATTAGTTGCTCACATATCTTGAAGTCACAAGACGTGGCAAAAAAAGAAAGGAATGGAAAAATGGCAGAACATAGAGCAGTCCGTATGGGAATTGACGTAGGCGGCACGTATACCAAATGTGTTGCTATGGATAATGACACCCACGAAATTATTGGGAAAAAGCAGGTAAAGACAACTCATGATCATAAAGACGGCGTTGCTGCCGGTGTTGTACAGAGTTTTCAGTACTGTATGCAGGAAAATAATATTGCACCGGAGGACGTGGTTTTCGTAGCTCACTCCACAACTCAGGCAACTAACGCATTTATTGAGGGAGACGTAGCAAACGTCGGAGTAGTCGGCATGGCCGGGGGAGGCTTAGAGGGCTTTCTGGCAAAACGCCAGTTGGCATTAAAGGATATTATTCTGGATGAAAAAGTAGGCCGTATGATCAAGGTGTACAACACCTTTATTAAGAAGAAAATGCTGACAGAAGATGTGATCAACAAAAGCATTGATGAGCTGCTGAACCAGGGCGCTCAGGTAATCGTGGCTTCTATGGCCTTTGGTGTAGACAGCATGGAAGAGGAAATGACCATTCATGACTGTGCAAAGAAGAAAAATGTGCCTGTAACAATGGCTTCTGATATTACGAAACTGTATGGACTTACCCGCCGTACCCGTACGGCAGCAATCAACGCTTCCATTCTGCCTAAGATGATGAACACAGCTAATGCAACAGAGTCCTCCGTCAATGCGGCAGGCGTTCACGTGCCCCTGATGATCATGAGAGGCGACGGCGGTGTTATGGAAATCGGAGAAATGAGAAAGCGTCCCATTCTGACTGCATTATCCGGTCCCGCCGCTTCTGTTATGGGTTCCCTCATGTACCTTCGTGCTTCCAATGCCATTTACTTTGAGGTAGGCGGAACCACCACCAACATCGGTGTTATCAAGAACGGGCGTCCCGGCGTGGATTACGCTAAAATCGGCGGTCATGATACCTATATCAACTCTCTTGACGTGCGTATCTTAGGATGTGCAGGCGGTTCCATGGTCCGTATCGGAAGCAAGTCCGTAACAGACGTAGGCCCCCGTTCTGCTCATATTGCAGGATGTGAATATGCCTGCTTTACTGCGGAAGAGGAGATCGTAGATCCTCAGATTGAAATGGTAAGCCCCAAGCAGGGAGATCCTAACGACTACGTGACCCTGCGGTTAAAGAATGGAAAGCGCATCTGCTTTACCAATACATGTGCAGCCAATGTATTAGGACTGGTAGATAAGAAATATTTTGCCTACGGAAATGCCAACTCTGCAAGAAAGGCCATGCAGCCGGTTGCCGATAAGCTGGGCATCACCGTAGAAGAACTGGCAACCCAGATTCTTGATAAGGACTTTGAAAAGGTCAATGCCACCATCAACACGCTGGCAGAAAAGTACGGACTGGACCATGACAGCATGAGGCTGGTAGGCTGCGGAGGCGGAGCGGCTTCCTTAGTTCCTTACTGTGCAGGAAAAATGGGCCTTCAGTACAGCATTCCGGAAAATGCAGAGGTTATTTCCTCCATCGGTGTGGCTCTTGCCATGGTTCGTGATGTAGTAGAACGTGTTATCCCCAATCCGACTCAGGAAGATATCAGGGAGCTGAAGAAAGAGGCGGCTGACTTGGCAGTCAGCTCAGGAGCTTCCCCGGATACCATTGAAATTCATATCGAGATCGATAACCAGACCGGTAAGGTAACAGCCATTGCTACAGGTTCTACAGAGGTAAAGACAACCGACCTGTTAAAGGCCTGCGAGGAACCGGAAGCCTTCCAGTTGGCTTTAGAAGACTTTGGTCCTAAGACTTCCAATGTGAAGCTGGCAGAGCAGACAGACAAATTCTACGTATATAGAGGTGAAAAAGACGGAAAGACCCCCCTGCGAATTGTGGATACCAAGGGCTTTATTAAGGTGCAGTGTTCGGAAGGCGCCGTAGAAAAATGCAAGGCAAAGGATTATGAAGAAGTAGTAGGAAAGCTTTGGAAGGAAAATGCCGTATTTAAGACCGACTCTGTTCTCCGTCCTGATTTCTTTGTGTGCTTTGGACCGAGAGTAACGGATTACAGTGCCATTGACTTAGAGCAGGTACTGCTTCTTATGAACCTGGATTTAGGGGACCGGGAACCGGATGAAGATATCCTGATTGTAGCATCTCATAGGGAGATTTAAGAATCATGACAAAGGAAGAATTTCAAACAGCTTTAAAGCCCATTGCAGACGGACTTTTCGGAAAACAGGGAGGAAGGGAATACGAACGCCCTCACTTTGATGTGCGCCCTTTGGGTGATATGCTGGCAGACCTGGCTGAGATTGAACCGGAGGAATGGTACGGCTATGCATTTTCCAGAGAGCCCTTAAATGGAAAGTTTCAGGATGAACAGCGCAGGGATTGGATGGAAAAGAGCCTGGCCTGCGGCAGGGAATATGCTGATAAAATATGCAGTAAATACCAGACCAGAGACCCTAAAGAACTGGCTGAATCCATGGGTATGGATATCTCTTTCCCTGAATTTCCGGAAAAGACTGACCGGGTGCTCTTTGCCGAGTTTTGGGTGCCCAATAAAATCAGTATTTATATGGATGCAGTGAAGAAGGCGGAGAAGCTGTTTGAAAGTCCGGGAGTTTCGGAAGTTCTCACCAGGAAGCTGGATATCAGCCGGCTCCTTCTGTCCCATGAGCTGTTTCACTGGGTGGAAGAGCAGTATCATGAGGAGATATTCACGAAGACTGAAAAGATCAGGCTTTGGTCCCTGGGGTTTCTTCACAATGATTCCAATATCATTGCCCTCAGCGAGATTGCGGCCATGGGCTTTGCCCAGGAGATTATGGGAATCAGCTATTCCCCCTATTTGATGGATGTATTTTTAGTATACGGCTATTCACCGGAGGAAGCCAGCGGCTTGTATGAGGAAATGATGGAGCTGGCGGGAAGAAAGAATAGAATTCCAATAAAAAGTATAAAAAAAGAATAAAAATTTTAGTTAAAATGTATAAAATGTCAATTGCTTTTTCGTTTAAATTAACAGTGGACATCTGAATATATACTGGTATACTAATGTGTGTAATATATTAGTTGCTCACCTTTGGGATAACAAAGCAGCGTATTGTGCAGGTAAATCCATATGGGAAGCAACATAAAAAAAGGAGGAATTATATGAGTCTCTACATTATTATTGCGGGCATTCTACTGCTCGTATCCTTTGCAGGCCTTATCGTATATTGTATGAGGGGCGGTAACCTGTTGGTAGGTTTTATTTTCATGGCTCTCGTTTGGTGTATCATTGGCCGGGTGCCGTACCGCACCGTAGTAGACACGGTTTTCCAGGCATCGGTGGAAAATTACGGTCCAACCATTGCTATCATCGTATTCGGAAGCTGGTTTGGCCGGGTTATCGTGGATACAGGAATTGCAGGCTTTATCATTAAGAAAACTGTGGAGCTTGCAGGTGATAAGCCGCTGGTTACCACTCTTATGGTTTCCATTGTATGCACCCTTATTTTTACCAGCGCATTTGGCGTAGGCTCTGTTATGGCAATCGGTATGATCGTGCTTCCTATTCTTTTTTCCCTCAATGTGGAAAAACATGTTGCGGTAGGCTCTTACCTGATGTCCGTTGCAGCAGGCATGTACTTAAATATCGGATATGTGAACCAGCTACTGGCTCTGTTCCCCTCCATGGCTTATGACAATGTCTATATCCGTTTTGGAATTGCAGCAACCGTTGTTCATGTTGTGTTTATGCTCATCTTCATTGTGTTCCACTATTCCAAAGGAAAGAAGAGCAGAGCGTGGGCGGCATCTCCTGCATCTCCTGCGGCAAAGCCGATTCCCGGAATTGCAGCTATTATTCCTTTCCTTCCTATTTTCATGGTAGCTATTTTTAAATGGAAGCCGGTTCCCTCCTTCCTTCTTGGAATCTTTTTGGGACTGCTTTTAACAGGAAATATGGCAACCTATAAGATGGCAATTGAAAAGGTGCAAAAGACCTTATATGACGGAATTGCAGACGTAGGACTTCTGATCGGTATGCTTTACGGCGTTAATATTTTCAGTACAGCAGCAAAGCAGGTATCTCCTATTCTCAGCGAGCTGCTGGGAGGCGTTATTCCTCAGGCTACCCTGGTTATTGTCATCATCTTCATCATAGCAGCACCTCTTGGCCTGTTCCGCGGACCTCTTATGGTATTTGGCTCAGGAGCGGCAACCCTGGCTATCCTTCAGGCGACTGGATTCTTTACAGATCCGTTCCTGTTTATTCTTTTCCTGGTACCGCCGGTTGCCATCGTGGCAAATTCCTGCCCCACCCAGTCCTGGAGTATGTGGGGAATCAGTTATGCAAAGATGGAAGCAAAGGCCTATATCCGCACCAATTTCCCCTGGTCCTGGGCGATCTTTGCAGTTAATGTGCTGATTGGATATTTCCTCATCGGCCGTTAAGAAATATTATTTGACTTCTTTGTTAAACTGTGATATATTAATCCACTAATACAGAAGAAATGTATAAGGGAGGAGCATCCGTTGCTGAAGAAACCTGAGAAGAAAACAGCCGCAGATAACATTTACAGCGAACTTGGAAGCAGTATTATAGAGATGAGAATTCAGCCGGGAGTCATTGTCACCATCAATGATCTTGCGGAGGAAATGAATGTGAGCCGTTCCCCGGTGCGTGATGCATTGATCCGTCTGGAACAGCAAGGCCTTATTACCACTCTGCCTCAAAAGGGAATCATGATTTCCAGGATCAATCTGGAAAAGGCCCAGAAGGAGCAGTATATACGGTACAGCGTTGAGATTAATATATTGAAAGAATTTCTGGAGCGGTATACAAGGCGGAATATGACAGATTTAAAGAGCCTGATCGAGCAGCAGGAAAGCGCCATCGGGAAACAGGATGTCCGTGATTTTCTGGCCCTTGATGATGAGTTCCACCAGTATTTCTTTGCCGTCTGTGAAAAGCAGTACTGTGCAGATTTAATCTGGGGAGCTGCCGGCAACTACCAGCGTCTGCGCCAGCTCATCTGTGTGGATGAAACCCATCAGCGCCATGTGGTGGAGGATCACAAGGAGATGCTGGAAGCCATTAAGAAAAGGGATAAGGAAATGCTGATTCACATAGCCAGCCGCCACCTGCTGGATATTGATGACAATGCCTTAAAGCTGGGAGAGCAGTATCCGGAGCTTTTTGAAGCAATTCCAAAGCCCGGCAGAATGAGAATTTTCGGAAGTGATTTTCTGGGAGGCCTGGTCAAGGGCTGACCTGCATATAAAAAAGACAGTCACAAGAGATATGAAAAAATCTTTTGTGACTGTCTTTTTTTACATAACCAACAGGATCAGATGGAGAACCTGAGGGAAAATCGCTGTGACAATAATGAGCCGCAGCACCTGAAGCAGTATTAAATCCGTACTTTGGACTCCGATATCAGAAGAAATCAGGGCCATGTCACTGGCTCCTGCCGGAGTGGCGGCCAGCATGGCTTCTTTTCTGGACATTCCGCAAAACCGCTTCAAAAGCTCTCCCATGAGAAAGCAGAAGGCCGAGTATCCCAGTATGAGGATTATGGCGGGAAGGGCCAGATACCGCAGCTCCAGCAAATCTTTCCAGCCTAAAGAGCAGCCGATGTAGGCTCCTGATACAAGCTGGGCAAACCGCTTGACGCCGGCAGGCAGATAAGCCTTGCCCCAGAAAATCTTCAGGATAATGACGCTGACCAGGGAAAATACCAGGGTTCCGGCGGGGATACCGCTTACCTTTCCGACAACTCCGCAGACAGCGGCGATGAGAAATGTGATCACGGCATGGTAAGGCTTTTTCTCTTCTTTGGAACCGGCAGCCTGGGATTTTAGAGCAGTGTCCCCTTCTGATTCGGGGGCAGGTACTTCCTTTTTGCAGACTTTGTTGATCATACCGGGAAATATCCCGATTCCGATGACTAATCGGACAAACTGTAAAGCAGCCACCTGAGGCGCATTGGCTCCCATGTCAGCCGCAATAATGGGAATATCGCTGATTCCTCCCGGAACTGCGCTGAAAAATGCCGTAACAATGTCTACAGGGCTTGTTGCGTAAATTAAAAGTCCCATGCCGATATTGGCAGCCATATAAAAACTGAGAAGCAGGACGGCAGGGCGCAGAATGCGGGGAATGTGCTTTAGTTCACTTTTTTTTACACCGGAGCCGATAAATGCCCCGGCCACAATCTGGGCAAAAACCTTGCCCGCCCCGGGAACGTAAGAGGCTTGAAAAATAATGCCCAAAGCAGCAGAGCCTACGATTCCGCCTACCAGCATTCCGCCGGGGACTTTCATGCGTAAAAAGGCTGATCCGGCTAAAAAGGCAGCGGCCAGTGTCAATAAAAGTTTTATGATTTCCATAGCAGTCTCCCAACATTCAAATGTCTGAATAGAATAAACAATTGATTTAATTATATCTTAGTATTCTTAATGAACAGTAAGTATAATCTTAAAAAATGTTAAGGTCAGGAGATTTTCCCCTTTTACTTCAGTGCCTCACAAAGGGCGGTGAGGGCCAGAGCCTGTCCGTAGGCCATAGGCATGATGGCAATGTTTTTGTAGTGGTCCGGATCCATTCCAATTCCCGTTCCGGCAGACACACCCAGGACGGTTCCGTCTTCGGAAATATTGGCGCAGATGGCTTCAATGGCCTTTTCTGCCGCGGCTTCATAAGTCTTGTCCAGAACCCCGGCCTTTACTCCCCGCAGCAATCCTGCGGCAATAGCGGCAGAGCCTGACACCTCTTCATAGCTGGAAGGATCAGTGAGAACGGTATGCCAGAGCCCTGAGGGAGACTGCAGCTTTAAAAGAGCGGAAGCCTGGGATTTGAAGGTGTCAATCAAGAAATCCTTTACCCCTGGATTTAACTGTTCCCCGCAGGTATCTATGTATTCCATCACCCCATAAGTGAACCAGGAGTTGCCCCTGCACCAGAAGATTCCTCCAAAATTATTTCTTCCGTCAAAGCGGAAGCCATGGTGAAACAGTCCTGTATGCCTGTCAAATAAGTATTTGATGTGAACCAGGAACTGATGAGTGGCTTCATTTTTCCAGAGTTCATTGTCTGTTTTCTGCCCCATTTTGTTCAGGAAGAGGACTGCCATAAATAAGGTGTCCACCCAGATCTGCCCTTCGTTTAAGCTCACCCCATCCCGGTTTCCGATGGCGCTTGTCACATGCTGGAAGCCTTTATCCTCTGTCTTTGGAAGGTCATTGATGAGCCACCGGGCCCTTTTTACACAAAGGTCATAATATTCTTCCTGGCTGTCCAGGCTTTCGTACAAAAAGGACAAAGGAAGGAAGGGGGCGGTGGTGTTGATGTTCTTGGAAGGAAGGCCGTTTTCCTGGTGTCCCCTGTACCATTTGTTGAAGAAGGGAAGATACCTGCCGTCTCCGTAGAACTCCTGAAGCTTATACAGGCCGTAAAGGCCTACACCCTGGGGCCAGTCCCATTCCTCGATGCCAAAGTCCCTTTGGATGAACCCCTTGCTGGTGTCTGCGCTGCTGGCTGTCTTATCCTTATCTGAGTCGCAGCCTCCAAGATTCATCAGTTTGTCCACAACCAGGTGGATCTTTTCAAGCAGTAGCTGGTTTGATATCATGATTCTTCTCCTTTTCTCTATGCATTAAGCTTTATTTTTTAACTGTTCTATATATTCGGTGGGCGGAAGGCCCGTATACCGCTTAAACACCTGACTGAAATATTGGGGATTGCTGCCAAAGCCCACCTGGCGGGCAATGAGCTTGATGTTGTCATTGCGGTAAAAGGCCATAAGTCTGATGGCTTCCTCCATCCGTTCTTTATTGAGATAATCAGAGAACCGCATCCCCTCTTCTTTGACGAACTGTTTGCTCAAATATCCCACGCTCACAAAAAGATAATTTTCTGCCAGCCACTTTAAGGACAGGTTTTCCGAATCCAGGTGCTGGCTGATGTAGGATTTTAAAAGGGAGATGTTGGAAACGGCCTTGTGGCTGCCGGATTCCTTTCTGGGAAGGATGGCGGTTTCCAAAAGCTTTCGAAGGCCTGAAACCGTATTGCAGGAGTAAACCCGCCGGAAAAAGTCACATGCAGCATCAGTGCTCAGTTTTTCCTGTACCAGACCTCCCTGGAGAAACAGGCTTAATGCTAAGTTCCTGGCCGAAGAAAGGGGCATGGAGTCCATAAAAATAGACTGGAGAAGCTGGGCGGCCTGGCTGGTATCGGCAGCAGAGCTGATGGAATTCTCTAACCGGCGTACCATCCAGGGAGAAGCGATGTGGTTTCTGATTTCATGGCCTTCCCCGGATTCTCCCATGAGTAAAATCCGCTCAAACCGGGAGAGTTTATGAAGGATATCCTGAAACAGCTTTTCACCGTTTTCCCTGAAAAGGAAATCAGCTTCAAAGGATACGGACTGGCCGGGGTACTGAAAGCTTGCAACAGCTTCTTCAATCTGCTCCTGAACCGCCAGGGTGGAAACGGGAAATATGAGAACCACCGTATTTTTTACATAGATGACGGAAAACTGAAGGGGGATTTTAAAGGAATCCAAAAGCTTTTTCATGTCACCGGTAAACTGCTTTAAGTGATTTTCCTCCACAAAGGAACAGATGCAGGCACAGCGGCATCCGGCAGGCAGGACCAGAAGCTCCCGGTATTTTTGGAATACGGCAGGAAAGGAATCCTGGCGCTCCAGGGCCTCCATGATAAAGCTTTGCTCTAAGGGCGTGTGAAGGCTCCTTAAAAATTTTTGCTGCTGGACCTTTCTCGCATCCTCCTCCAAAAGCCGTTCCTGGCCGATGGCTGTCAGGGACTCAATCAGCTCATTTTTATCCGTTGGCTTTAACAGATAATGGCGGACTCCATATTTCATGGCCTGCTTTGCATATTCAAATTCATTGTAGCCGGAAAGCAGAATAAAGGTGATCCGGGAATCCAGTTTAATGGAACGCTCGATTAAATCAAGGCCGTTTAATATGGGCATCCGGATATCGGTAATCACCACATCCGGATAGTCGTCGCAGATGATGTTGTAAGCCTCCATGCCGTTTTTTGCGGTACCGATTACTTCATAGCCTATGGATCTGTAGTCGATCATCTGGGAAATGGACTCTCTTATGATCTGCTCGTCATCGACGATCAACAGTCTGAGCATGAGGAACCTCCTTTTCTTTCGGTATGGTCAGCAGAACCACTGCCATTTGGTTTTCGTTGTAAAAATGCAGGCCGTATTCTTCCCCGTAGAGGAGCCGAAGCCTGGAATTGATGTTTTCAAGGCCCACACCGGACCCTTGAGGTGTGATTTCTTTTTCCCGGATCTTTTGCAAAAGGTCCGGCTCAAACCGGGATCCCGTATTTGCCACACGCATTTCGTAATGGTCTTCCAGCTCTTTTATGGTGACTTTGATGGTGCACATTTCGTCAGAGTCCTCCATGGCATGTTTTAAGGCGTTTTCCACCAGAGGCTGAATGGATAGCTTTGGAATAAAAATATTGGAAATGTTCTCCGGCACCTCCAGCTCAAAGCAGAGCCTGTCCTTAAAACGCACTTCCTGTATCAGGATGTAATCATCCAGCACCTTTAACTCCTCCCCAAGAGGGATGATGTCCTCCTGACCGGCGATGGAGGCCCGAAACAGGCTGGCAAGGGAGCGGACCATGGTGGAAATGTCTTCGGCCCCGTATTTTTGTGCCATCCAGTTGATGGTTTCCAGGGTGTTGTATAAAAAATGAGGATTAATCTGCTGCTGAAGCATTTTAATGGCAGAATCCCTTACCAAAAGCTGCTTGTCGTAATTCTCATCCCGGAGAACCTTGACGCTGTGGGTCATCTCGTCAAAGCTTCGGTGAAGCTGGCCGATTTCATCCTGGCGGTTCTGGTAATCATAGGCCTCGTCCTTTGTCTCCGGGGTTTCCCCGCTGCCGAAACGCTGGATTTTTTCAATGAGATAATCCAGGTGGCGGAATAAGTGGCGCAGAACCAGGGTGACACTGACTGCGGTAATTAAAGCAGTGCAAAAGGTGAAGATCAGAATTTCCAGCCCTGTCAGCCGGGTTCTCTGAAACAGTGGGTCGTAATCTCTGAAATAAATGTAATTCCAGCCCTCATAAGCCCCCTGGCCGGTGATGATAAATTCCTTTTTATTGTCCAGTGTGGCAATGGTATAGGATTCTTCCCAGCGGGCGCTGTCAGAAATAATTTTTAAGCAATAATCCTCGTGAAAAGCCTCTGCCGGGTAGATTCTCTTTTGGCCGGACATCAGGATGAACCGGGAGTCCTCTGCCTGGCTTCCGGAATTTTGCAGGCCATCTTCGATCATGCTGTTCATATCCACTGTAATATAAAGCTCTGCCAAAGGCCGCAGGCTTAAATACTTTAATTTTCGGATTTGTCTGGCGCAGGCAGTACCGGTTCCGGGAGAAATTCCTCCGGTCCAGGTAGCTCTGCCCTTAAAGCTATTCAGTGTGGCCTCCAGCTCTTTCCGGTCAAAGTTTAATATATAATCAGAGCTTCCCATACAGATATTGGTTCCGCTAGGCAAAATGACGTTAATAGAAGTAATATATTTGCTCCTGTAAAGGTAGGAATAAAGCTGCTGGTAAATATCTCTGCGGGCAAGTGCCCGGCGGTTGCTCCAGGGGTTTTCATCTAAAAATGAAAGATTATCCTGAAGAATCTGGTCTCCGATCATATTGTCGGATATAGTCTGGATTGCCAGCATTTCTGATTCCAGGTATGCAGTCACATGTTTTAAGGAATTTGCATTGATCCGGTACAGCTCTTCATTATAACGGGTGGTCATAATCCTGATGCTGACCAGGAAGACAATGCAGAGTGAAAGTATGGCAAGAAGGAAAAGCATCAGTATTTTTTTATAAAGGGATAGGTTGTTAAACCAGGCTGTCTTTTTTTTCATCATCATGGGCCCTTTCTCGTTCCAGCCTATTATATAGCAAAGAAATAAAAAAAGAAATTGAAAAACCCCCGAAAATAACAAAAAGCCGTTTTTTTAATCATAAAAAGCTTTATTTTAACTTTACCATTGTGCATATTTGCCATAAAATAATACCATCACAAACCGAAAGGGAGGTTTTATTCACATGAAAAAAAGATTATTGGCATCAACCCTTGCAGCAGTACTTCTGGCATCTTCTTTGGCAGGCTGCGGCAAGAAGGCGGAAACAACAGATGCAACGACTGCCGGAGCAGAAGCAACCACAAAAGCAGAGGCAGCAGATACCACGGCAGCATCGGGAGACAAGGTGACACTGAATTTCACCTGGTGGGGAAACCAGCTTAGAAATGATGTGACAAAGCAGGCGGTAGATTTGTACATGAGCCAGAATCCGGGCGTGGAAATCAAGGTGGAATTTACAGACTGGACCGGCTACTGGGATAAGCTTTCTGCTATGGCAGCAGGCGGAAATCTTCCGGACATCCTTCAGATGGACTATTCCTACTTAAACCAGTACCAGCAGAGCGGACAGCTTGCCAACTTGTCTGAATTTATTGACAGCGGTGTGATTGATACCACCAATATTCCTGACAGCGTAATCGAAAGCGGTTCCATCGAGGATAAGTGCTATGCCATGAGTATCGGAAGCAATGCCCTTGTTATGATTTATGACAAAGCCGTTGTGGAAGAGGCTGGAGTGGATCTTTCCAAGCAGCTGACATTTGAAGAATTGTATGAGGTTTCCAAGACTATCTATGAAAAAACAGGGGTTAAGGGAGCATTTGACGGCCAGATCAACATGATGGCAATGGTTGCTAGAGGAAACGGATCTTATATGTTCGACGAGCTTAGAAATGGCACCACTGATTCCATGAAGGTGTATTTTGAAGCAGTGGAGAAATTTGCAAAAGCAGAATTCGCTGTTTCTCCTGATCTGCTTGCAGAAAAGAACATGGATATCGTTGAAACGAAGCCGATTATTGATGGAACCACATGGAATGACTTCGCTCTTTCCAATCAGTTTATTGCTGTTTCCAATACAGCCGGAAGAGAATTGGGAATGACATATTATCCAATTGTCGATAACTCCAAAACTCAGTCCCTTTACTTAAAGCCAGGCCAGTTCCTTTCTGTGGCAGAGACTTCTCAGAATAAGGAAGCAGCAGCCAAGTTTATTGACTGGTTCGTCAACAGCATTGAGTGTAATGAAATCCTCATGGCTGAAAGAGGAATCCCAGTTAATACAGAAGTTGCCGCTGCCATTAAGCCAAAGGCAGAAGCTATTTCCCAGAGCGTCTTTGATTATATCTCCCAGGTCGGCGAAATTGCAACTCCAATTGATGTTCCGGACCCATCCGGAAAGGGTGAAGTGGAAGCATTAGGAAAGACCATGGTAGAAGCCATTCGTTACGGCGACGCAACCGCTGAAGAAGCAGCAGAACAGTTTGTTGCAGAATCCAAAAAGATTCTGGAGGAAGCTGCAAAATAAATAAAAAGCAATCTGGAGGGGATACGATGAAGAATGTTCAAATGGCCCCCAAGAGAAAGAAATCAATGGTTCAGATATTAAACACACCGAAGGTTGCAGGATATATATTTATCCTGCCCTTCATTATAGGCTTTCTGGCCTTTATGGCTGTTCCCATGATTTTATCTTTAGGGTTTTCATTTACCAGATATAATATTTTAAAAGCACCGGTTTTTATAGGTCTGGAAAATTATGTGACCATGTTTACTGCTGATCCCAAGTTCTGGAAAGTCTTTGGCGTGACCATGTATTATGTTTTGTTTTCGGTTCCTCTCCGGCTTATTATGGCCCTTATTGTGGCTATGCTCCTTGTAAAGAGCAGCAGGCTGTCAGGTTTTTACAGAGCTGTCTATTACCTGCCCTCCATCATTGGTTCCAGTGTGGCGGTAGCTATTCTCTGGAAGAGGATGTTTGCCAGTGACGGTGTGGTCAATGCCCTCATGGGAATTGTCGGGCTGCCTTCTGATATTGCATGGCTGGGAAGGCCGAATACAGCTATGTGGACCTTGATTATTCTGGCTGTATGGCAGTTTGGTTCTTCCATGCTTATCTTTTTATCAGGATTAAAGCAGATTCCCGTAAGCCTTTATGAGGCTGCAACTGTAGATGGGGCAAACGGCATTCAGCGTTTTTTTAAGATTACGCTTCCCATGCTGACACCTACCATTTTCTTTAACCTGATCAACCAGCTGATCAATGGATTTATGGCATTTACCCAGAGTTATATTATTACTCAGGGTAAACCAAGGGATGCAACACTGTTCTATACTGTATACATGTATCAGAATTCTTTTACTTATAACAAGTTAGGCTATGGCTGCGCTATGGCATGGTTCATGGTATTAGTGGTGGGCCTGATAACTTTGGTACTGTTCAAGACTCAGAAAAAGTGGGTACATTATGAAGCAGAAGGGTGATGAAGTATGAATACAGGATATAAAGAAAAACGAATGGCCGTCACAGCGATCTATCACATATTCACCTTTTTGTTTGCATTCGTGATGATCTATCCCCTTTTGTGGATGGTGATGAGCTCCTTTAAGAATACCAACGACATATTCCGGACTGCTACTTCTCTCTTTCCTGAGACGTTTTCCGTTGAAAACTACGTAACAGGCTGGAAGGGGTTTGCAGGCTACAGCTTTTCCCTGTTTTTTAAGAATTCCTTTATCATTGCAGGCCTTTCCACCGTTGGAGCAGTCATTTCCTCCGCCATTGTTGGATACGGCTTTGCCAGGATTGACTTTAAGTTTAAAAATATCTGGTTTGCCTGTATGCTGTTAGCCATGATGCTTCCTTTCCAGGTCATCATGATTCCTCAGTATATTATCTTTAACCAGATGGGATGGATCGGAAGCTATCTTCCTATTATCGTGCCTCAGTTCTTTGGCCAGGGATTTTTTATCTTCTTAAACGTGCAGTTTATCAGAGGAATCCCCATGGACTTAGACGAAGCGGCCAGAATGGACGGCTGCACCATTTATTCCATATTTATCCGGATCATCCTTCCCCTCATTAAGCCGTCTCTGGTGACCAGCGCTATTTTCTCCTTTATGTGGAGATGGGATGACTTCCTTTCGGCTCTGCTCTATTTAAGCGATCCGTTAAAGTATCCGGTCAGCTACGCCCTTAAAATGTTCTCAGACCCGTCTTCGGGCTCAGACTGGGGCGCCATGTTTTCCATGGCAACCTTTTCCCTGGTTCCTATTTTCATCATTTTCCTGACCATGCAGAAATATCTGGTGGAAGGAATTGCATCGACGGGAATCAAGGGGTAATAACAAGAATCAGGTGGAAGATCCGCATTGCGGGTTTTCCGCCTTTTTATTTTGGGGATTTATGAGAGAACTGCTGCATAAAATGTATCATATGCTCTCTTAAGCATACAGGAGGCTGAGATATGGAAAAGATACTGGATAACAAGTACTATGACCTGATCATCAGTAATTCCGTGGTTCCGCAGCACAATACAGAGGACAATGTAACGCTGCTCAATGAAATGCATTCTCTGCTGCATATCAGAAAGGAAGAAGTGGAAGCCTGTGATCTGGGGGAAAATGCTTATCATTACTTTCCGGCTCTCTATACCTTGGAATCCTCCATCAGCGTGGAAAAATCCGGAGTTCCATTTGTTCAGGGAGATCCTGGCCTTGCTCTTTTTGGAAGAGGGGTCATTATAGGGATTGTGGATACAGGCATTGATTACCGCCATCCTGCGTTCATGCACCATGACAGGACAACGAGGATTCTTGCAATATGGGATCAGACCAAAGAGGGCAGTATTCCGCCCCGTGGTTTTACCTTTGGAGCAGAATATACCAGGGAGCTGATTAATTTCGCCCTTATGTCCGAGGACCCTCTTTCTATCGTTCCTTCCGTTGATGAACATCTTCACGGGACTGCCATCTCAAGCGTAGTGGCAGGAAGGCCCAATGCGGAAAATGCCTTCAGCGGCGTGGTTCCTGATGCGGATTTGCTGGTGGTAAAGTTAAAACAGGCCAAGGACAATTTAAAAAAGCTTTTCTCCGTTCCGGAAGGGGCCTTGTGTTATCAGGAATCGGATATTATTCTTGGGATCCGGTATCTGGTCACAACGGCAAAGCGGATAAACCGGCCCATTATCATTTGTCTTGCCATGGGCAGCAGCCAGGGCGGTCATGACGGGCGGGGAGCTTCGAGCATGTACTTAGATTACCTTGTACAGCAGCCTATGATCGGCATTGTAGTGTCTGCCGGAAATGAAGGAAACAACCTAAGACATTATTTCGGGCGCATTGAAAGAGCTCCTTATATGGGAAGCTTCCAGCTCAAGGTGGGAAGCTATGACAGGAAGTTCTTTATGGAGATATGGCCTTATCTGCCTTCCAGGCTTTCCATTGAGATCACCACACCGGGCAGGGAAACTTCCCAGACCATCTACCCCTTATTCGGCGCATGTCAGAGGGTGGTATTCCAGTCAAGCCAGACTATTGTCTGGGTCAATAACATTAATTTTGAAGAGGAGACAGGAGACCAGCTGATTTTGCTGCGGTTTGAGAATACTGATCCCGGAATCTGGCAATTCCGTGTGTCAAGTGATGAGAGTGAGCCGTTTTCTTTTCATAGCTGGCTGCCTTCGGGGAATCTGTTGACCAATGAGACATTTTTCTTGAATGCGGATGCCAATACCACCATAACCGCTCAGGGAGATGCCATGCATCCCCTTACGGTCACGGCTTATAACCAGCTAAATGACACCATTATTCCTGAATCAAGCAGAGGCTATACCCGGCTGGGCCAAATCAAGCCTGATATCGGCGCTCCGGGCTACCAGTTGTCCTGCGCCCTTCCTGGGAACCTGTACGGTACCATTACAGGCACAGGAGCGGCAGCGGCTCATGCGGCCGGCATTGCGGCCATGGTTATAGAATGGTCTTACAGCAAGGGCAATTTTACCTCCATTACCGGAAATCAGATCAACCGGGTCATCGTCCGGGGAGCCCAGCGTGACAGTCCGGAATATTATCCAAATAATATATGGGGCTACGGGCGGATCGATGCGGAACGGATATTTGCCCAGCTTTCTGAGATGAGGATTTAATTTTTATCTAGTAGAGTTTTTTAAGTTTTTTAATTCTCCTCTGATTCTGGGTTCAATTCCCCTGCGTTCCATTTCGGCTATGATGCTTTCAAATTCTCCTGACGGGGCAGGGGGGGTCTTTGTCTCCTTGGATTGGGACTCCAGACGGTCTAATTCTCCCTTTTCATAATGGTCCCTTTTGCTTTTCCAATGCTTCATGATTATCACCTCCCAGAAAATTATATAACGAAAGTCGGAAACGTATAGACCAAATATAGAATAAATTGAATTATTTATATATGAAATGCGGGAAAAAGAAGGTATTTGGAAAAGATCGGAGAGATTGGAAAGGCTTATAAGGCGAAATAAAGCCGGCTATGGATTTTACATCCATAGCCGGCCTTTTGTTTCTGCTTATTTTTCTTCCTTCTTTTTTTCCATCAATGAATCAATGAGGTCATTTGCCTTTTCGGCAATTGCTTCCTTAGCTTCCTCACTAATTTCCTTGGCTTTCTTTTTTGCCTCTTTAACTTTTTCTCCAGCCTCGCCGGAAAGTTTCTGCAATTTGCCTTCCAGCTCTATTTGTTCGGAATCTATAGCTTTTCCTATATTTTCCTTTACAGTACCCGCAAGTACATTTGCTTTGTTTTTAATAGAATCACTCATAAACTATGCCTCCTTTACTTATCTTATATTTGTTTTATCTGCGAAGTTTGTTGAATAATAATAAAAAGATTATTGAACCTATAAATGCAACAAAGAGACTCCAAAGATTAAAGCCGGTAACACCTGCTCCACCTAACAGATTCATAACGAATCCGCCGATGAAACCACCAACAATACCTACACCGATATTGGCGAAACCGCCCATCTTTCTATTATTTCCGGTGACCATACTTGCAAGCCAACCGGCTAAAGCACCAATGATAATCCATCCAAAGATTCCCATATGTATGCACCTCCTTAATTATTGATTTGATATTCTAAAATATATCACGAATTGATATGATTTGTCAATTAATTTGAATGAAAAAGTGTATATATTTTGTTTTTTTTGAAGTTTGGATTTATATTAAATCACTATGTGAAAAATAAAAACACCAGAAAACCTTGCATGTACAAGGAATTCTGGTGTTTCTTAATCATATGTAGATCGGCGTTTCGTTATCATATGTGAACTGATATATCTTTATCATATGTACAACTGCGGGTAACAGGACTTGAACCTGCACGGTCTCCCACCAGAACCTAAATCTGGCGCGTCTGCCAATTCCGCCATACCCGCAAACACAAAACAATGAGACACCGGGGACTCGAACCCCGGACAACTTGATTAAAAGTCAAGTGCTCTACCACCTGAGCTAGTATCCCATACTGGGCTAGTTGGATTTGAACCAACGAATGCAGGAGTCAAAGTCCTGTGCCTTACCGCTTGGCGATAGCCCAATAACAAATCCTGATAAAAAAAAATTCCCTAAAAGGGAAAGGTGAGTACAGGGATTCGAACCCTGGGCCTCCAGAGCCACAATCTGGCGCGATAACCAACTTCGCCATACCCACCATAATTTCACACCCTTGGTCTGAGATGTGAAATGAGCCTGAAGGGATTCGAACCCCCGACCCACGGCTTAGAAGGCCGTTGCTCTATCCAACTGAGCTACAGACTCAAGAGCGGGTGATGGGAATCGAACCCACGTATCTAGCTTGGAAGGCTAGTGTTCTACCATTGAACTACACCCGCGCGGAATATCTAGAGAAGTGATTATTAAAATAATGCTTTTCTCAATCGGGGTGACAGGATTCGAACCTGCGACCCCCTGGTCCCAAACCAGGTACTCTAGCCAAACTGAGCCACACCCCGATGAATTGCTTTTCCGCAACGCAAGAGTTATTATATATGATGGATATACTTTTGTCAACAATATTTTTAGAAAAAATTTCAAGGTTTTTAAAATGGCTTGTTTAAGCCGTTTTATGAGAGGATTAAGACCCAGAAATGGAGGAACCGGCAGGCCATCAAAGATGTTCCTGCCGGTTTGAGTATGAAAAATAAAAAGTCAATATTAAAAGGGGGGAGTTCCTTACAAGACTTAGTATACGGGAAAATTGTGACGTAAGTTTGACCAGCCCATAAAGATTTCATAAATAAAGTAAAAGAATTATGAGTAATTCGAGAAAGATATAGTTCCTGCCTGGATAAGAAGGTAAAACTGCCGGAATTAGAGCAGCCCGGACATGGCTGCGTAAATTATTAAGAATTTTTGGTGTTTCTTTCAGTTCCTTTAATCCCCTGTACATTTCGATTCTGGAATGATATAATCCTCATCGTTACCAGAAACCAATGGAATAAGGAGGAATGTTTATATGAGAAAAAACAAATTATTGGCAGCAATGGTTATTTCGATGGCAGTCATGATGGCGGCATCAGCCTGTGGCTCCAAAGATAATACAAAAGCAGGAACAGAAACAGAGACCTCTTCCGAGGCAGGTTCCCAGGATACAACCGGTGGATCTGAGGAAGAGACAGGATCAGAAGTGAGTGGAGAAGAGTCCGGGACAGAAGACGCAGAGGCTTCTGCAACAGAAGCACCGAAGGGCGCACCGGAAGCAGGAACCTTAGACGCAGGCGTATTTACCTCTAAATCAGGAAAATACCAGATCACACCGCCTCAGGGCTGGATTATTGATGAAGACAGTGACGAGAGCGTAGCAGTCTTTACTTCTCCTAGCGGCAGTGACACCCTGGAGGTCATTTACGTGGAAGGCGACGATGCGGAAGATTCCCGTGAAAATTATCCGGATACCATGGAAGAGTACAAAGAGCAGATCAACCGTGGCGAAGATATGGAATTTGTCCGTTACAATGTGGAAAACGGCAGCAACGGAAGCCAGACCTTCCGTTATTCTATCCGTTATAAAACTCCTGATGACGGAATCCGTTATTACGCCATATCCGGTTCCTATGATGCAGCAGCTAAGAAGTACATCAGCGCAGCAGGAACCATTGAGTCCGAAGGCAGCGACGTAGAGAGTCAGATTGAAGCAGCCCTTGATTCATTAAAATTGAAATAAGAAAAGAAAGGCCCCTGAAGCCCCGGGAATTGATTTGATTTCCCGGCTTCAGGGGCCTTTCTTTTTTTACAGTTCTTACAGTCTTACCGTGATTCCGTTTAAAAGTCCCACGTCCTCCTCCTGATGGGTGCTTACAATGACCAGCTTCCCGGCAGAGCGGTTTAGAATATACCGGATTACCGAGCCCTTGGTGGCCTCGTCAAGGCCGGTAAAGGGCTCATCCATCACTATCATGTCTGAAGGGGCACATAAGGCCCTTACAATGGCTACACGGCGCTTCATGCCGCCGCTTAGGGTAGATACAGGCCGGGAAAGGGATTCCTCCGGAAGCAGGCTTAAAAGCTCTTCATAGGCCCCTTTCCTGTTCCGGGAAACAGAGCCGGGAAGAACCATAGCTACGTTCTCCACCGGGCTGAAGGCTTCGCACAGCCTGTCCTCCTGGAATACGGCGGAGGCTCTTTTGCCCCTCAAACCTTCTATTGTGCCGGAATCAGCCTGCTCAAGCCCAAGAAGAATCCGCAGAAATGTGGTTTTTCCTGAACCGGAAGGGCCCATAAGGCAGTGAATAGGGCCTGACGGGAGAGTGAGGCTTACCTGGTTTAATACTTGAAGATTTCCAAAGGCTTTTGACAGATCCTTTATCTTAAGTTCCATCCATCAGACCCCCCTTCTCTTAGGTTGTTCCGGTTCAGGAACAGCCAGTCCCAAAATCCACAGCACGAATTTTTCAAGAAATGCGCTGATTACGATGATCACCAGGGTCCAGGCAAATAAGTCCCCGGTGCTTAAGTAGATTTTAGCCATGTACAGCTTTTCCCCGATAGAATAGTTTGGCACTCCGATAACCTCTGCGGCAATACCTGATTTCCAGCCCATGCCCAGGGCAGCCCTGCAGCCGCTGATAAGATAGGGCAAAAGGGCGGGGCGGTAGATGAAGATGAGCTTTTTTCCGGGAGACATGTGAAAGACTTTTGCCATTTCAAGGAGCCTGGGATCCGTGCTCATAAATCCTGCCCTGGTATTGATGTAAATGATGGGAAATACCACCAGGAAGGAAATGAAAACCGACAGGTTTTCAGAGCCGGTCCAGATCAGCGCCAGGATGACAAAGGAAGCCACAGGAACCGACTTCATTAAGGATACAGGCGGCTCCAGCAGATCTTTGAAAAAAGGAAAACGGCAGGAGAGGCCTCCTGCCAGGATTGCTGAGGAAAAAGCCAGAAAAAATCCAAAGCTGATTTTTCCAAAGGAGAGAAATATGGTTTTCCAAAAGCCCGGCAGGGCCGCCTGAATCCATAAGGACCTGCCTACCTCCAAAGGGCCCACCAGTATAATGCTGTTGTGCACAGCCAGGCTTGCCGCCTGCCATATGATAAGCCAGAAAAGGATGATGACGGCCTTTTTAAAAGGCCGGGCTGTCAGTTTTATCATGGAAATCTCCTCTTTCTAAGTTCGTTTTTTCCTGATTACGGCAGATAATAGAAATCATCAGCCGGAAGTGTTCCTCCTACGGAAGCGGGGTCCATATCAAATAGTACCTTTAAGTATCCGCTCAGCAGGGATTTCATTTCCTCCCCGTCAACATAGGTGATGCTGCAATAAGGAATGGCCTTTTCCGCAATGGGAGCCTTTTCGATAATTCCGGCTGCAGCCACCAGGGCAGCAGTTTCGGCTGTGTTGGAATTGGCATACTGAGCGGAGGTGTTATGCTCGGCCATAAAGGTTTCAACAGCTTCTTTCTGCTCCTTTAAAACATCGTTGCGGCAGATGGTCACTCCGGTTACCAGGCTTCCGCTGCCTTCGATTCCGGCGGCATCCCATTCCTTTGTCAGATCTAAAACGATTTTCAGAGCATCATTCTGAGCCAGGGCAACCGTTACGAACGGCTGGGGAAGGAGCCCCACTGCGTCTGGCTTTTCCTTTAAGATGGCAGCCACTTCAGCCGCCTCTGATTTATATTCCAGGGTGACGTCGCTGTCAGTCAGTCCATTGGCCTTAAGCACGTGGCGGAAGGCATAATCCGGTGTAGCTCCTTTTCCGGTTAAGTATACAGTCTTTCCCTTTAAGTCTCCTGTGGTTTTAATGGAGTCGTCAGAGGATACTGCGTAAAGCACGCCTAACGTGTTGATGTCAATGACGCTGATTCCCTGATTAGTCTTGCTGTAGATGATGGAAGCCATGTTTGCAGGTACCAGTGCGATATCCAGCTCCCCTGATGCAATTTTCCCCAGAAGCTCATCTGCGGCAGTGACCATGGTAAATTCATAGGAACCTTCTGCTCCGCCTTTTTCAGACTTGTCCATTAATTCCACAAGTCCCATGGAGGTAGGTCCTTTTAAAGAACCGATTCTCAAAGCTTTGGCTTCCGGAGCTTCCTCTGCCTTGGATTCTTCCGAAGAAGTTTCTGCTGTGGTCACAGAAGCAGAGGTTTCTGTTTCAGATGGAGCTGCCGTGGTTTCTGCTCCTCCTTTGGCACAGCCGGCTAAAACCGTGGCTGTCATGGCAAGAGCTGTTAATACGGATAATATTTTTCTCATAATTCTCCTCACTTTCCGTCCTTTCGGACAGCCTCAGTATACCATTATTTCCCTGTAATTGTCAAAATATAGATACAGATATAACCGCAAATGTGGTATACTGAAAACATCTGTCTTAACATCATTTATGTACAATATAGAAGGGAGAAAAAAGACATATGAATGAAGTATATGCAAAGCTGGAAAACTGCTTGAAAAGCGTGAGGGAAAAGACTGATTTTGTTCCGGAGGCGGCTTTGATTCTGGGTTCCGGTCTTGGGGAGTATGCAGAGGAAATTAAAGTATCTGCCTCCATCGAGTACAAGGACATCGAAGGATTTCCGGTGTCAACGGTTGCCGGACACAAAGGCAGATTTATATTCGGATATGTGAATCAGGTTCCGGTGGTGATCATGCAGGGGAGGGTCCATTACTATGAAGGATATCCCATGACTGACGTGGTGCTTCCGGCCAGGCTTATGGGGCTTATGGGCGCTAAGACCCTGTTTCTCACCAATGCGGCAGGAGGCGTCAATAAGGACTTTGATCCGGGAGATTTCATGCTGATCCGGGACCATATCTCCACCTTTGTTCCCTCCCCGCTTCTGGGAACAAACATAGAGGAGCTGGGGCCCAGATTTCCTGATATGAGCCAGGTTTACAGCAGGAGATTGCAGCAGATCATTAAGAATGCTGCAAAAGAAGAGGGAATCGGTCTCAGAGAAGGGGTTTACATGCAGCTTACGGGACCAGCCTATGAATCTCCGTCAGAGGTCTCCATGTGCCGCATCTTAGGGGCTGATGCAGTGGGAATGAGCACAGCCTGCGAAGCAGTTGCAGCAAGGCATATGGGCATGGAGGTGTGCGGCATTTCCTGTATCACCAACATGGCCTGCGGGATTTTAGACCAGCCCTTAAGCCATACGGAGGTACAGGAAACAGCGGACAGGGTTGCACCACAGTTTAAACGGTTAATTACGGCTTCCATTACAGGATTTGCCGGAAAATAAAAGGAGGATATTTCTTATGGAACGGATGCTGACAGAACGGATACTGGCTGCGTCAGGGGCAAAAAAAGCATCTCTGGTGTTAAAACATGCAAAGGTGGTCAATGTGTTTACGGCAGAGCTGGAAACAGGGGACATTGCCATTGAAGGCGGATATATTGTGGGAATAGGGGATTATGAGGGACAGACGGAGATCGAGCTGGGGGGCCAGATCGTCTGCCCCGGACTGATTGACGGGCACATTCATTTAGAAAGCTCTATGGTGGCTCCGGGAGAGTTTGAAAAGGCCGTGGTGCCCCACGGAACCCAGGCCGTTATTACAGACCCTCATGAAATTGCCAATGTGGCGGGAACGGAAGGAATCCGTTTTATGATGGAACGGACCAAGGGACTTACCCTTGATGTGTACTTTATGCTTCCCTCCTGTGTGCCGGCCACAGGGCTTGATGAGTCGGGAGCTATCTTAAACGCAGAGGCCCTGGCGCCCCTCTATGAGGAGGAACGGGTGCTGGGACTGGCGGAGCTTATGAATTCCTATGGGACCGTAAGGGCTGACGGAGGGATTCTTGACAAGGTGGAGGATGCCAGAAAGAAAAAGATGCTGATTGATGGCCATGCGCCGGGGCTTTTTGGCAGGGAATTAAACGCATATGTGGCTGCCGGGGTGCAGTCTGACCATGAATGCAGCGATGCAGAAGAGGCCATAGAAAAGATCAGAAGAGGCCAGTGGGTCATGATCCGGGAGGGCACTGCGGCAAGGAACTTGGAAGCCCTGCTTCCCTTGTTTAAAGAGCCTTATTACCGCCGCTGTATGCTGGTGACTGATGATAAGCATCCGGGAGATTTAACCAGGCTGGGCCACTTGGATTATATCATAAGAAGGGCAGTGAGCCTGGGGGCTGATCCCATTCACGCAGTCCTTATGGGCTCTCTCCATGCAGCCCAGTATTTCGGACTTTCTGAGGTGGGAGCCATTGCACCGGGATACAAGGCAAACCTTCTGGTGGTTTCTGATTTAGAGAATTTTGAAGTCAAACAGGTTTATAAAAACGGAAAGCTGGTTGCGGAAAACGGCGTGATGAAGGAAGAGATTCTGGCAGCAGAAATGCGGAGCGTGGAAACTCCAGCCAGAGTGGGAGATTCCTTCCGGTTAAAGGAAATCTGCCCCGAAGACTTGCGTATGGAGAAAAAGGGAGATACCATCCGGGTTCTTTGCCTGACTCCCGGAGAACTGACCACCACAGAGCTTTTGGCTCCCTGGACAGAGCAGGAGGGGACTGCACCCGGTGTCAATGTGGAACAGGACATCGTAAAAATGGCGGTGCTGGAGCGCCACCACAATACAGGCCATATGGGTCTGGGCTTTTTAGGCGGTTATGGATTAAAGCGGGGGGCAGTAGCCACCAGTATTGCCCATGACTCCCACAACCTGATTTTAGCAGGCACCAATGATGAGGATATGGCTCTGGCCGGAAACACTGTGAGAAAGAACCGGGGCGGTCTGGCAATTGTGGCTGATGGAAAGGTCTTAGGAGAGCTTCCGTTGCCCATTGCCGGGCTTATGAGCGAGGAGCCGGCCTGGTGGGTGGATGAGAAGCTGGAGGAGCTGAAAGCCCATGCAAGAGACCTTGGAATCGGAGAAAGTATTGATCCCTTTATGACGCTGGCCTTTGCCAGCCTTCCCGTCATTCCCAAGCTCCGGCTTAACACCTACGGCCTGATTAATGTGGAGGAGCAGAGGATTGAGGAGGTCATGATTAACTGTACTCCAAAAAATACAGGTAATCAGTAAAACTATATTGATAATAATATAACAATATGCGATAATTATCCCAAAGGGTTACTTACAGGCCGAATGTAATTTGGAGGGAGAATATTCATGAGAGTAACAATCTGTATTGGAAGTGCGTGTCACTTAAAGGGGTCCAGGGAAATTATTACCCAGCTTCAGAGCCTCGTAAAGGAGAACCGCCTTGAAGGCCAGGTCGATTTAAACGGAGCATTTTGCAGCGGACACTGTGTAAGCGGTGTCTGCGTTACTCTGAACGGGGAGGTTTATTCGTTAAAGCCGGAGGATACAAAGGAGTTTTTTGAAAAAGAAATAGTAGGGAGGCTGTAATCATGGGGATCATTGATTTCAAGTCTATGAAATGCAAGCACTGTTATAAATGTGTCCGCAACTGTGAAGTCAAGGCAGTCATGATTAAGGATGAGCGGGCTGAGATCATGGAGGATAAATGCATTTTATGCGGAAAATGCATGAAGGTCTGTCCTCAGTCCGCCAAAACCCTGGTCAGCGATTTGGAGCTGGTTAAAGGCTACATAAAATCAGGAATTCCAGTGATCATTTCCCTGGCGCCGTCCTATATGGGGCTGCTGCCCTATGGGTCCATCGGACAGATAAACGGGGCATTGAGAAAGCTGGGCTTTGCCGATGTCCGGGAGACCGCAGAGGGTGCGGCTCTGGTGACAGCGGAGTATGCCAGGCTTTTAAAGGAGGGGGAGATGGAAAACATCATCACCACCTGCTGTCCCAGCGTCAATGACCTGATTGAAATTTACTACCCCAGGCTGATTCCTTATCTGGCTCCGGTAGTCTCTCCCATGATCGCCCACGGAAAGCTGATCAAGGAGGAAATGGGACCTGAGGTGAAGGTGGTATTTTTAGGCCCCTGTATTGCGAAGAAAAAGGAATCCCAGGACAGCCGCCACGGAGAGTACATTGATGCGGTCCTTAACTTCAATGATATTCTGCGGTGGCTTTCTGAGGAGGACATTGCCATAGAGGATTGTGAAGATATACCCTTTAAAAGCTTTAATCCCAGAGTCAACCGCCTTTACCCGGTCACCAATGGAGTGGTGAATTCTGTTCTGGCCGGACAGAAGGAAAAGGATGGATACCGGAAGTTTTATGTCCATGGTTCCAGAAACTGCATTGATTTGTGCGAAAGCATGATGAGAGGAGATATTCAGGGCTGTTTCATTGAGATGAACATGTGCTCCGGAGGCTGCATCAAGGGCCCTGCTGTGGACACAGGGGGCATATCCCGGTTTAAGGTGAAGCTGGATATGGAAGAGTCCATTAAACGGGAGCCGGTGCCTGAAGAAGAGCTTCATGAGGTGCTGGAATCCATTTCCTTTGGAAAACGGTTTGCGGACCGGGCACCCAGGGAGCGGATGCCTACGGAGGTTCAGATTCAGGATATTTTAAAACAGATCGGAAAGACCAGGCCTGAGGATGAGCTGAACTGCGGTGCCTGCGGCTATTCCACCTGCCGGGAAAAGGCTGTGGCTGTGTTCCAGAAAAAGGCGGAGCTTAATATGTGCATCCCATTTATGCACGAAAAGGCGGAATCCTTATCCAATCTGGTTATGGAAACATCTCCTAACATTGTTTTGATTGTGGATAAGGATATGAAGATTCTGGAGTATTCGGCAGTGGGAGAGAAATATTTCGGAAAGAACCGGCAGGAAGCTTTGGATATGTACTTATACGAGCTGATTGACCCTTCTGATTTTCAGTGGGTTTATGATTCCCATCAGAATATTCATGGAAAAAAGGTGACCTACGGCGAATACCGCTTCTCCACCCTCCAAAACATTGTATACATTGGGAAAGAGGATGTGGTACTGGCTACCTTTATTGATATCACCAAGGCCGAGGAGCAGGCAAGGCAGGAGTTTGAAAAGAAGCTGGAGACCATTGAACTGGCCCAGGAGGTCATTCGCAAGCAGATGATGGTGGCTCAGGAAATCGCCGGACTTCTGGGTGAGACAACAGCCGAAACCAAGACCACATTAACGAAGCTTTGCCGGTCCTTATTGGAAGAGGGAAGCGAAAGCGAGGTCAGGTGATGGGAGTTACGGTTGATGTTGCATACAAAAGCTTGAATAAATTCAGTGAAATATTATGCGGAGATAAGGTTGAGATTTTACATACAGGGGACTCCAACATCATGATTCTTGCCGACGGCATGGGCAGCGGGGTAAAGGCCAATATTCTGGCTACCATGACCTCCAAGATTCTGGGGACCATGTTTTTAAACGGGGCCACCTTAGATGAGTGTGTGGAAACCATTGTGGAGACTCTTCCGGTGTGTCAGGTGCGGCAGGTGGCTTATTCTACCTTCAGCATCCTTCAGGTATTTAACAGCGGGGAAGCCTATCTGGTGGAATTTGACAATCCGGGCTGCATCTTTATCCGAAACGGAAGTCTGGTTTCTATCCCTAAGAATTCCAGAGTCATACGGGATAAACAGATCAATGAATACCGTTTTCGTGTGAAAAAAGGGGACGCTCTGGTCCTGATGAGCGATGGAACCATTCATGCGGGGGTAGGGCAGCTGCTGAACTTTGGATGGCAGTGGGATGAGCTGGCAGCTTATGCGGTGAAGCAGTACCGTATGACCATATCTGCGGTGCGTCTGGCGACCGCCCTCAGCAGAGCCTGCGATGAGCTTTATCAGTTCAGGCCCGGAGATGACACCACGGTGGCGGTTATGCGGATCATTGACAGGAAGCCGGTTCACCTGATGACAGGGCCTCCAAAGAGACAGGACGATGACGAGGGGATGATTAAGGATTTTCTTTCCGGAGACGAGGGGGTAAAGAGAATTGTCTGCGGAGGGACCAGCGCAAACATCGTATCCAGAGTGACCGGAAAGAAACTGGATGTGTCGCTGGATTATAATGATCCGGACATTCCGCCTATTGCCTTTATTGACGGCATTGAGCTGGTGACGGAAGGGGTTTTAACCTTGAACAGAGTCTTGCAGCTTTTGAAGCGCTATGTAAATAACGAATCTGTTTCAGAAGAATTTTTCCTGGAGCTGGACCAGCCAAACGGGGCTTCCATGGTAGCTAAGATGATTATAGAGGATTGTACGGAGCTTAATCTGTATGTGGGAAGAGCCATTAACAGCGCTTATCAGAATCCTGGACTGCCCTTTGATCTGGGTATCCGGCAGAATCTGGTGGAGCAGCTAAAACAGACAGCAGGAGAGATGGGGAAAAAAGTTACGGTAAATTATTATTAAACAGATGTAAGATTCACGCTGCCGGGGACTTTTAAAGCTTCATATGAATAGATATTAAATCATATACATATGTAAAATTATTCACACGTATGAAGTCATAGAAAAAGCTATGGGATTTCCCATAGCTTTTTCTTTTTGTTACATGCCTGCAAACTGGTTTTTTACCTTGGTAATCTTTTGCTGCTCTGCCTGTTCTGTGGTATACCATCCCTTTGAGGACATCTTTTTGTAGATGTCATCCTGCATACATAAACTATCGTTTAAGGCGTTGTCAAATGCCTGATGCACATTCATGGTAGGGGATTCAATGGTTCCATGCAGATATAGGTTGCACACGCCCTTGGTTGTGTGGAGCAGGTTCTCCATAATACACTTGTCATCCATAGGTGGTTCCTCCTTACACTAAGTTATAGAAGTTGTCAAAAATCTGCTGATGCTTTTGCATAAGCTGCTCTGCGCAGGACTTTAATTCAGGGTCCTGCAGATTCTGTACTGCCTCCTGGCACTGGGTCTTTAAAAATTTCTCGTGTCCGAGAGCATCCTCGATATAATTTAATTCCTTTGGGCTCATGTTTTATCACCTCCTGTCTTAGTATGGATGCTTTCTACTTTTTTTATCAGTGAAATTTATCAGAAAAATTTATCAATAAAATAAAAAATCCCCGTAGCCTGCATTTTCATCATAAGACCTGCAGGCTATGGGAGTTTTTTGTGTTTTAATATTACAAAGATACTTACCCGCATAAGTGAAATTAGGAACGAGAATGGTGTTAATGCCATAAACTATTCTCCCTTGTATTGATTCAATAGTTCCTGTAAGGCTTCGATGAATTTCTCCTTGCTGCTTTTCTGCCCCAAAAGCATTAATATTAAAGACAAGCTACCTTGATCATCTCCCTGGTAATATCTGTTAAACTGCATAAAAGCGTATTCATTGGCAGATGTCGTTGGCCGAAACAAACGGCCATAAGACTTTCCGATTTTTGTTATTTCAGCCACTTTAATCGCATTCTTTTTTTCCAGTGTCCTCAAAATGCTTTGAATGGAACTTGTAGGCCAGGTTCTGTCAGGAATTCTTTCGGCAATTTCGGCAGCACTTAAAGGGGTATCTGATGCCCATAAAACTTTCATGGCGGCTTCTTCTTTGCTTGTAAGGAAAAAACATGAATTCATACTATTTTTGACTAACATATTATGCATCTCCTTGCTTTTGTTTTTTTATTTACATTATAGTTTGTCTATATAAAAATGTAAATAAATATTAATATAATTTAAAAATTAAAATCGTTATTGACAAAGGTATTATTCTATTATAAGCTATGGACATATAAGGTTATTAAAAAGTAAATAAGTTTAACTTTTGCTGGAACTATTATCAATTTTAGCGTGTTATTGACATTTAAATACATCTAAAAGAGAAATGAAGAATTCCAATAAATGATCTGGATTCTAGTTGATGAGGCCATTTTGCTTAAGTTAAGGGTATGGGAAAATGTAATTAAAGAAAACAAAGAAAGATGTGTGAATAAAAAATCAAAACAAGTATATTGAAATTCTGTAATATAATATTATATTTTTATTTTAAGGAAGAAAAGGGATATTCGTGAAAAATTATAAAGTTCATATTGGAATTAGTTTGGCTTCCTTTGTATTAGGGATAGGTATACTGGTATTGTTGATTTTTAGAGTCAAGATACTGACTGGGTATCTATTCTTAATATATGGGATGCTTGCAATGATATTAATTGCAAACCTGGCATCACTTATAACCGTTTTGTGGTGCAATCGTAAACAGTTGACCCGCAAGAATTTCTTTACTGCATCTATATATTTCGTTATAAATATTTTATTCATACTTTTATGTGTATCTGTAGTTTTAATGATTCACCTTGCTTTTTGATAAGGAAGAAAACTATATGAAGAAGTTATTAAATTTTGCATTAATATTAATTATGTCGTTAATTGTCAGTATGACGGCCTTTTCTGCTGTACCAACGGAAAATAACTATATAGAAAACATTTATAATAGAGCAGATAGAGATTTTTATGTATGAATCTCTATCTGCTCTGTTTTGTTTGTCAAAAATATGTCTTTTCCAATCTTCTCTGAAAGAAGAAATGTTTTTGTATTAGATTTCGTTTATCCTTCTCTTCACATAAGTGGTATGAAGAAGATGGTGAGATTTTTCACTGCCTGGAGTTCCAAGGTAGGTTTCATATAACTCCTTGATGGCCGGATTCTCATGGGATTTCCGGATAGCTTTTCCTGCATCATCATCATAGAGAACCTTTGCCCGCAGCGCCTTTAAATCAACCGTATTGCGGATATAGCCTGGCTGCTGAGGCATGCCGCCTCCGTTTACACATCCGCCCGGACAGCCCATGATCTCGATGAAATGGTAGTCTGCGGCTCCGGATTTAACCCGGTTTAAAAGCTCTCTCGCATTGCCAAGGCCGGAAGCAACAGCTACCTTCACATCCATGCCTGCAACATTGTAAGTGGCTTCCTTGATTCCTTCGGTTCCCCGGACATCAACAAAGTCAGGCTTTTCCAGTTCTTCTCCGGTCAGGGTTTCCACTGCGGTTCTTAAAGCTGCCTCCATAACGCCGCCGGTAGCACCGAAGATGGTGGCTGCACCGGTGCCCAGTCCCAATGGAGTGTCAAAGTCTTCTTCCGGAAGGTTGGTGAAACGGATTCCGGCCTGCTTGATCATTCTGGCAAGCTCTCTGGTGGTTAAGGAATAGTCCACATCCGGAACGCCGTTAGCATCCTGATCATCTCTTCCTACTTCGAACTTTTTAGCAGTACACGGCATTACGCTGACGGATACGATATCCTCCGGCTTTAAGTCCATCTTTTCTGCATAATAGGATTTAACAACTGCCCCAAACATCTGCTGGGGAGATTTACAGGAGGATAAATTCTCTGTCATATCCGGGAAATAGTGCTCGCAGTATTTCACCCAGCCTGGAGAACATGAGGTGATCAGAGGAAGAACGCCGCCGTTTTGAACCCTGTGAAGAAATTCGTGGGCCTCTTCCATAATGGTTAAGTCAGCGCCGAAGTTAGTGTCAAATACCCTGTCAAAGCCAAGTCTTCTGAGAGCGGCTACCATCTGGCCTTCTGTATTGGTTCCAATGGGATAGCCGAATTCCTCTCCAAGGCCTGCACGGACGGAAGGAGCGGTCTGAACTACCACATGCTTTGTGGGATCTGCAATGGCTGCCAGAATCTCGGTGGCATTGCTCTTTTCGTAAAGAGCACCTGTGGGGCAGACTGCAATACACTGGCCGCAGGAAACGCAGCTTGTTTCGCCAAGGCCCATATCAAAGGGAGAGCCGATGAAGGTGGCAAATCCACGGTCATTAGGTCCGATGACTCCGATTTCCTGGGTCTTTTCACAGACAGCGGTACAGCGGCGGCACAGGATGCATTTGCTGTTGTCACGCACCATGTGAACGGCACTTTCATCCAGTTCAGAAGGTGTTTTAGCACCGTCGTAGTAATCTTCCATATCCACGCCCATTTCCTTGCACATGGTCTGAAGCTCGCATTCACCGCTGCGGACGCAGGATAAACAGGAGCGGTCATGGTTGGAAAGGATCAATTGAAGGGTTTTCTTTCTGTAGTCCCGCACCTTGGGGGTGTTGGTCTTTACTTCCATGCCTGGATTGATAGGGTATACACAGGCAGGAGCCAGCTTTCCTCCGCCCACTTCCACTGTACAGATGCGGCAGGCGGCGATTTCGTTGATATCCTTTAAAAAGCACAAAGTCGGTATCTCAACATGTGCAAGTCTGGCAGCCTCTAAAATGGTGGAGCCTGCGGGAGCACTTACATCCATGCCGTTGATTTTTATTGTAATATTCTCCATGATACAAGTTCCCTCCATTATCTCTTATAAACAGCGTCAAATTTGCATTTCTCCATACATACGCCGCACTTGATACATGTTTCAGGATCAATGACGTGGGGGTTCTTGACAGAACCGGAGATTGCGTTAACCGGACAATTTCTGGCGCAGATGGTACAGCCCTTGCACTTCTCAGCATCAATGTGATAGGAGAGGAGAGCCTTGCAGACGCCTGACGGACAGGTTTTGTCAATGATATGGGCATTGTACTCATCCCGGAAGAATTTCAGGGTGGAAAGAACCGGGTTGGGAGCGGTCTGCCCTAAACCGCAGGCTGAATTTTCCTTTATGTAGTAGCACAGCTCTTCCAGACGATCCAAATCCTCCAGTTTTGCATGCCCATTGGTGATCTTGTCAAGAATTTCCAGCATACGCTTGGTTCCGATCCGGCATGGAGTACATTTGCCGCAGGATTCCTCTACGGTAAATTCCAGGAAGAACTTGGCAATATCCACCATACAGTCGGTTTCATCCATAACGATCAAACCGCCGGAGCCCATCATGGAGCCGATGGCAAGGAGGTTGTCGTAGTCAATGGGGATGTCGTAGTGCTCGGCAGGGATACATCCACCGGAAGGTCCGCCGGTCTGGGCTGCCTTAAACTTCTTGCCGTTTGGAATGCCGCCGCCGATTTCCTCGATAATTTCCCGGAGTGTGGTTCCCATGGGAACCTCCACCAGTCCGGTGTTGTGAATCTTTCCTCCTAAAGCAAATACTTTTGTACCCTTGGATTTTTCCGTACCCATGGAAGCAAACCAATCAGAGCCGTTTAAGATGATCTGAGGGATATTGGCGTAGGTTTCTACGTTGTTTAAGATGGTTGGCTTGCCAAACAGACCTTTCTGGGCCGGGAACGGAGGACGGGGTCTTGGCTCGCCTCGGTTGCCTTCGATGGAAACCATAAGGGCTGTTTCCTCGCCGCAGACAAATGCGCCTGCACCTAAACGCAGATCAATGTCAAAGGAGAAGCCGCTGCCAAAGATGTCGTCACCTAAAAGTTCCATCTCTCTTGACTGTGCAATGGCCAGTTTCAGACGCTCTACGGCAATGGGATACTCTGCACGGACGTAAATATAACCCTGGGAAGCGCCGATGGCATATCCGGCAATGGTCATGGCCTCTAAAAGAGCATGGGGATCGCCTTCCAAAACGGAACGGTCCATAAATGCACCTGGATCGCCTTCATCCGCATTACAACAGACGTACTTCTGGTCTGCGTCATTCTGCTTTGCCAGCTTCCACTTTAAGCCTGTAGGGAAGCCTGCTCCGCCTCGTCCTCTTAAACCGCTGTCCAACAGAGTCTGGATAACATCGTCAGGAGTCATCTCTGTGAGAACCTTTCCAAGAGCTGCATATCCGCCGGTACCGATGTATTCTTCGATGTTTTCCGGGTTAATGACACCGCAGTTGCGCAGGGCCACACGGTGCTGTTTCTTATAGAAATCCGTATCACTTAAGGACTTGATTCCGGCAGGAGTCACGGTCTCATCGTAAAGCAGACGCTCTACGGGACGTCCCTTTAATAAGTGCTCGGATACGATTTCCGGAATGTCTTCTTCCTTTACCATGGCATAAAAGGCTGCATCGGGATAGATGATCATGATGGGGCCCAATGCACAAAGGCCGTGGCAGCCTGTCTGTACCACGGATATTTCTTCCGCTAAATCCTGTTTCTTTAACTCATCGTTTAATTTGACCATAATCTGCTGGCATCCGGAGGAAGTACATCCTGTTCCGCCGCAAACCAATACATGTGAACGATACATCTTGTTTCCTCCTTATTTGATGTCAGCAGAAGCCAACGTGTAGTTTTGAACAATGTGACCGCCCAGCAGATGCTCTTTGTAAACTTCCTCCGCCTTTTCCGGGGTCATATTAATATAAGTGATCTTATCTTTTCCGGGCTCTAAAATCTCTACGATAGGCTCGTACTGGCATAAACCGATGCAGCCTGTCTGGGTAACGGAAAAACGGTCATTCATATGGTTTTCCTGAACCAGGTCTGACAATTTATTGATAACAGGTCTTGCACCGCTGGCGATACCGCAGGTTGCCATTCCCACTAAAACACGTGTGCGTCCATGGTCTTCTTCCCGCATGGTTACCTGATTCTGCATCTTCTCCCGAATTGCTTTCAATTCTTCAAGAGTTTTCATGTTATTCCTCCAATTCTGACGGGCCTATATGGCCGCGCCTCCGTCTGTCTCTGATTTGTTTTCGCTGAGATATTCCTTTATGTAGGTCCTTACCTCCGGCGTGTCAAAGGGGATTCCCCCCAGTATTTCCCGGAAGCTTCTCGTATCCAGTTCAAAAGAACTGTCATTATAGCGGTAAATGTAGAGAAAATCTGTATCCGGATGACAGGTGATCAATGTCTCAATGGTGCTGTTAATATCTCCAAGAGGCATCCGGTCAATGTGGGACAGACCGAATACAGCCGTGACCACAGTCCCCTTTCCCTGCTCTGACTCAATGGAAAAACTGCCTCCTGTGCTTTCCGCCGCATATTTATAAAACGGAATGCCAAGGCCCACCTTTCTGGTCTTGCGGGTAGTAAAGAAGGGATCAGTCACCTGTTCTGCCTGTTCCTTTGTCATACCGCAGCCATCGTCCTTGATGATGACTGTCAGTAAATCTGCGGCAGTATCTGCGGCAACGGAAATGGTGACCAGCGAGGCCCCTGCCCGTGTGGAGTTCTCTGCCACATCCAGGATATTTAAAGAAATCTCTGTCATCATATGCCGGGAGCCCTACTCGTACTTGGCAAGAATGCCCGGAACATCTTCAGGGGCCAGCCTTCCGTAAACATCGCTGTTTACCATCATGACAGGTGCAAGGCCGCAGGCACCTACGCAGCGGCAGGAGTCAAGGGAAAACTTGCCGTCAGGGGTGCATTCGCCGTTGGTGATTTTAAGGATGTCTTCAATCTTGTGGAAGATGTCCCCGGAGCCCTTTACATAACAGGCAGTTCCCAGACAAACGGACACTTGATATTTTCCCTTTGGCTGAAGTGCGAACTGAGAGTAAAACGTTGCTACGCCGTAAATCTTTTCAAGCGGAATTCCTGTTTCATCAGAAATCATGGTTTGTACTTCAATTGGAAGATAGCCGTAGATCCCCTGGGCCTTCTGCATGATAGGCATGAGAGATCCTTTTGTGTCTTTAAGCAGAGCAATTGCTTCTTTTAAAGCTTCTTCTTGCTCCTTTGTGCCATTAAACTGGACACCTTGTTTTTTACAAGCCATTTGATAGCCTCCTTAAAAAAGTGTTTATGCAATGTAACTGATATTTTACCATGTTATTGATAAAAAATCCATAGTTTGTATGAAATATGACAAAAAAATAACATAGTTTCATACTGATATTCCTATACCTGCCCGAGTATTTATGATATAATTATCAATATTGTCGATAAACATGTGATTTCGAGGTCAAAAAGCGGAGGAGAGTGGTGTGATGACTGTAAAAGATGTGAGAGATATACTGGGGGCCCGTGTCCTGGCTGGAGAAGACCATTTGGAGGATGAGGTCCGAAGCGCCTGCGGAGCGGATATGATGAGTGATGTTCTGGCCTTTTCCAAGGATCATTCGGTCCTTCTCACCGGCCTTTGCAATCCTCAAGTCATCCGAACGGCGGAGATGCTGGACATTGTCTGTATTGTCTTTGTCAGGGGGAAGAAGCCGGATGAGTCCATGCTTGAAATGGCGGAGGAGAGAAACCTGATCATCCTCTCCACGGGCCACAGGATGTTTTCAGCCTGCGGCATGCTCTATCAGGCTGGTTTAGACGGAGGTGCGGTGTGATGGAGGATATGATCACGTTTCAATATAAAATATCTCCTGAGGATTTTACCAGGGCGGGAGAAGCCAGCAGTGATGTGAAAAGCAAGTTAAAAAGCATGGGGGTCAGTCCGGAGGCAATCCGTAAGGTGGCAATTGCCATGTATGAAGGAGAGATCAACATGGTCATTCACGCCCGGGGAGGAGAAATCACGGTCAATGTGAACCCGGAAAAGATCGAGATGATTCTGGCCGATGTAGGCCCAGGAATCCCTGATGTGGAGCTGGCTATGCAGGCAGGCTATTCCACTGCTCCCGATGCGGTCCGCTCCCTGGGATTCGGCGCAGGCATGGGACTTCCCAATATGAAACGGTATTCGGATGAGATGGAGATTAATACGGTTTTAGGTGAAGGAACCACCATCCGGATGGCGGTGAACTTATGTGCTTAACGTGGGTAGTAATATGAAAGCACCCTGCGGGTATACCATTATGTCCAGAAAGCGTGGACAATAATATGGAAACGAGGTGACAAGGTGGATAAATTTTATCATTCGGTAAGGCTTGATCCAGACCTGTGCATGGGCTGTATCAACTGCATCAAGCGGTGCCCTACCCAGGCGATCCGGGTGAGAAACGGAAAGGCGCAGATCAATAACAAATTCTGCATTGACTGCGGGGAATGCATACGGGTCTGTCCTCACCATGCAAAGCTTTCTGTCTATGACAGGATGGAGGACATAAAGCCCTATGAATATACGGTGGCCCTTCCGGCTCCTTCTCTTTACAGCCAGTTCAATAACTTGGATGATGTGAATATTGTTTTAAATGCTCTGCTGCTCATGGGGTTTGACGACGTTTTTGAAGTAAGTGCTGCCGCTGAGCTGGTAAGTGAGGCCACCAGGGAGTACTTAAGCGAAAATCCGGAACGGCTTCCGGCAATCAGCACGGCCTGTCCTTCGGTGGTGCGTCTGATCCGGGCAAAGTTTCCCAATCTGATACCTAACCTTCTGCCCCTGAATCCTCCGGTGGAGGTAGCCGCCATTCTTGCAGCTCAAAAGGCCATGGAAAAGACGGGGCTGGAACGGGAAAAAATCGGGATCATATTCATTTCTCCCTGTCCGTCCAAAGTGACCTATGCCAAGTCTCCTTTGGGGACGGATCACAGCGAGGTGGATAAGGTCCTTGCCATAAAGGATATTTACCCCCAGCTTCTTCCCTGCATGAAGGCGGTGGGAGAAGACCCCCCTGAAATCGGAAGCTCTGGAAAGATAGGCATCAGCTGGGGGCGAAGCGGAGGAGAGGCCAGCGGGCTTTTTACAGAAGATTATCTGGCGGCTGACGGAATTGAAAATGTCATCAGGGTTTTGGAGGATATGGAGGATCAGAAGTTCACCAACTTAAAGTTTGTGGAGCTGAACGCCTGCAGCGGAGGCTGTGTCGGCGGAGTCCTCACCGTGGAAAATCCCTATGTGGCGGAGGTAAAATTAAAACGTCTGCGCAAATACATGCCTGTGGCGAGAAACCACATGCAGATGGAATCAGAGGAGCTGGTCAAATGGACCAGCCAGGTTCAGTACGAGCCTGTATTCCACTTAGGCGATACCATGATGGAAAGCTTTGTACGCTTAAATAAGGCAGAGCGGATTTTAAAGAAGCTGCCCGGCCTGGACTGCGGCTCCTGCGGCGCCCCTTCCTGCAAGGCCCTGGCAGAGGATATTGTAAGGGGTGAAGCGGCAGAATCGGACTGCGTTTATTTCTTAAGGGACAATGTGCACAAGCTGTCGGAGGAGGTTTCCAGGCTGGCGGCGGACATTGTGGAAGGAGACCGGGAGAGCTATGAGAAGTTTAAGGTCCTGACAAAATATATCCAGAGGATTTCCGAAGAGATCACTCTGCTGGACCGGAAAGAGGGGAGAAAGGGCAATGACGGTAAGGGAAGTGATTGACAGCGGATTGTTTGAAGTGATAAACAGAGGAGATAACCTTGACAGGGAGATCACAAAGCCTTTTTGCTGCGATCTCTTAAGCATTGCCATGGGAAGGGCGCCGGAAGGCTGTGTGTGGGTTACGGTGATGGGAAATATGAACACCCTTGCAGTGGCAGCCCTTGCAGATGCCGCCTGCCTGGTTATGGCAGAGGGTACAGCACTTGATGAAATGGCTTTGAAAAAGGCGGAGGATCAGGGAATCACGGTGATGAAGACGGAGCTTCCTGTTTTTGAGGCTGCCTATCTGGTCCGCCAAAGGCTGCCCTGATATGAAGCTGTCTTATGACCTTCACATTCATTCCTGCTTATCACCGTGCGGGGATGGAGATATGACACCGGCCAATATCGCTGGGATGGCGGCCTTAAAGGGCCTTGATGTAATCGCCCTGACGGATCACAACTCCTGTAAGAACTGCCCGGCTATGGATCATTTTGCCAGGGAGTACGGGATACTTTTTGTGCCGGGAATGGAGATATGCACCTTGGAGGAGGTTCATGCGGTATGTTTATTTCCGGACCTTGAAAAGGCCATGGAATTTGATGAATATGTGTATGAACGGCTGATTCCGTTTCCCAATAAGGAGGAAATATTTGGAAGACAGCAGATATATAATAAGGAAGATATGCCCTGTGGGACGGTGCCGAACCTTCTTATTAACAGCACCCAGATATCTTTTGATCATTTATGGGAGCTGGTCCGGTCCTTTGAAGGAGTCATGTTTCCGGCCCATATCGACAAAGGGACCAACAGTTTGATTTCCAACTTGGGCTTTGTGCCTCCTGACAGCCGGTTCCAGACGGCGGAGGTGAAGGATATTCATAAGCTTTCGGAGCTTAAAAAAACCAATCCTTATCTGGAGGGCTGCCGGATTATAACTAATTCCGATGCCCATTATTTAGAGGATATTCAGGAGCCTCTATTTACTATAGAAGTAGAAGAAAGAACCGTGGAAGGAGTGATCCGGGCACTGCTTTAACATTGCCCGGATAGAGGAAAGAGGAATATGAGAAGATTAATACAATGGAGCTATGGTCTGATGGCCGGGCTGATTGTGACATTTGCAGCGTCCTCTGCATTTCCGGCCATGGCAGAGGACGCCCCAGCGGACCAGGGACAGACAGAGGTCCGCTCCGGCTGGATTGATGAAAACCTTGGGCCGGGTGTGGCCCGGTGGGTGGATGAAAACGGAAATATTTCAGACCAGCCGGGAACCCAGGGACAGACCCCGGAGGAAGGGGAAGAAGCCGGAGCGGAAGGAGAGAGCCAGGGGGCTCAAGAGGGACAAGAAGCCCAGGACTCCCAGGAGCAGGTTCCGGCAGGGCGGCAGATTGATCCTGCAAAGCCCATGGTAGCCCTGACCTTTGATGACGGGCCTTATGCGCCGGTGGGCAATCAGATTATGGACTGTCTGGCACTTTACGGCGGAAAGGCCACATTTTTTGTGGTGGGCAGCAGAGTTTCCGCTTATCAGGCGGAGCTGCAGCGGATGGTTGCAGAAGGTCATGAGATAGGCAATCACACCTATGATCATAAATATATAACAAGACTGAGCGGAGAGCAGATCCAGAGCCAGGTAAACCGGTGCAGCGATGCGGTACAGGAGGCAACAGGAGTCCGTCCCACCCTTTTCAGGCCTCCGGGCGGGTATATAAGCAGTGCCTCTCTTGCCCATGTCCAGGCTCCGGCTATTATGTGGAGCATCGATACTCTCGACTGGAAGACGAGAAATGCGGGAAAGACTGTGAATGCGGTTATGAGCAGAGTCCGGGATGGGGATATTGTGCTGATGCATGAGCTGTATTCCCAGTCAGGGGCAGCGGCTCTTGAGATCATACCAAGGCTTGTGGAGGCAGGATATCAGCTTGTTACAGTCAGTGAAATGGCTGCCGCAAGAGGAGGCGCAGTTTCCGGGGGCGTTTATTCCCAGTTTTATCCTTAAACTATAAAGAAGATCAAGGCTTAGCCGTGGTATTATGGAGCCAATATTAAATTAGATAAAATTTCAGTGGTGGGGCGGACAGTTTCAGTTGTCTGCCCCGCTTTTTCATATGCCCAATTTAATTCTTGACGGTATATGGCAAGTGTGATAACCTTGTTATGAAAAATAACAAGAGAGGTTCTTTGGTGACAGCATGAGTTACAGTTCTAACCTGACCCGTGAACGCATCTTGGAATCTGCCTGGCAGGAATTTATGGAGCACGGCTATCAAAACGCCAATATGCGCCGTATTGCCCAAAGGGCAAAGGCTACTACTGGTGCGCTGTACAATCACTTTGCCAATAAGGCGGTGCTGTTTGACGCATTGGTACAGGAACCGGCAGAGGAGATGCTGGCTCAGTTCCAGGCAATACACCGGCAGGCAGAGGAAAAGGTTTTTGTTCAGCCGGAGAGCAGCATGGAGGAACAGGCCTGTGCTGGTACGGATTGGATTCTTGACTATATCTACAAACATATGGAGGCTTTCCGGTTGATTTTATGCCGATCCGAAGGAACCCGATGGTCCACTTATCTGGAGCAGTTAATTGAGGTTGAGGAGCAGGCATACCGGGTTTACTGCGATGCCCTTGGCAAGAATGGTAAGCGCGTGGAAGATATGTTCCTGCATGTTACCGCCGCCACCGGGTTTCAATATCTTGTGGAGCTGGTTTCACATGATTTGCCTTACGAGCAGGCAGTAGCCGTAATGGACAGCGTAAAGCGGTATAGCATGGCCGGTTGGCAAGAAATATTAAGGGCGAAGCCCTAATATTTTTGGATATAAGTTAGTTAAAACTAACTTAATCATAGCAGCCGGGGCGGATGCCCTGGTAAAATAAAAATAAATGGAGGTACTCATCATGTCCACAAACACTGTTCGCAAGAACCAAAACCGTTTGACCGGAAAAGATCTCATCAATGTGGGAATCTATTCGGCTACTTACTTTGTCGTCATCATGGCTCTCGCCATGCTGGGCTACATACCCATTATGATGCCTATGCTTTGTGTCATCGGCCCCATCGCAGGCGGCATACCCTTTATGCTGTTTTTGACCAAAGTAAAGAAGTTCGGTATGATCCTCATTATGAGCATCATCATGGGCATAATGATGGCTTTGACCGGCATGGGCCTGTATTCTCTGCCGGTGGGCGTAGTTTCCGCTCTCGTCGCAGAACTGGTTTGGAAGAGGGCAAATTACAGCAAGGCAGGCAGTTCTGTTTTGGTCTGCGGCTTCTTTAACATCTGGATGTGGGGAAACTTTATCCCTCTGTTTACCAATCCGACAGGCTATTTCTCTACCCGGGCGGAATTTGGCACGGATTATGAGGCTGCTCTGACAGCTCTGCTCCCTGGCTGGATGAATCCGGTCTTGCTGGTCACCTGCTTTGTAAGCGGCGTAATTGGCGGGATTCTGGGCCGGGCACTTCTAAAAAAACACTTTGCTAAGGCAGGGGTTGCATAATGGTTTCCGGTATTTTGCAGACTGCAGGACAGAAGCGGGGACTGTTGCTCGATCCCCGGACCAAGCTTCTGCTGCTCATCACCGTGTCCACTTTTGTGCTGGGAGGAACGGGAAGCCATAAGTTTCCCTTTCTCGTGCCATGCTTATCCGCCCTTCCCCTGGTTCTGCTTCTGGCATCGGGGAAATTCAGGACTGCGATTCTTTATCTGGCAGTCTTTACGGGGGCATATCTGGCATCGCTTCTGTTGATTCCACGGCTGTCAGGATTCCCCCAATTCTTTTTGCTGGGCTGTACGGGGATTTTCAGCCGGGTCATGCCCGGTGTGGTAATGGGGATATACGTTGTCTCTACCACCACCGTCAGCGAATTCATTGCCTCCATGCAGAGGCTCCATGTCAGCGAGAAGATTATTATTCCCATGTCCGTCATGTTCCGTTTCTTTCCCACTGTGGGTGAGGAGTTCGGCGCCATCAACGCTGCCATGCGGATGCGGGGAATTAGTCTGGGAGGCGGCAGACTGGGAAAAATGCTGGAGTACCGGCTGGTGCCGCTGATGGCCTGCACAGCAAAGATTGGAGAGGAACTGTCTGCGTCGGCTCTCACCCGCGGCCTGGGAGGCGAGGTCAGGCGCACGAATATCTGCCGCATTGGATTCCAGGTTCAGGATATTATATTTATCGCACTGTGTACCGCCGCCTTTGCAGCTGCTGTATTGGCGTACATGGGCGTATTGTAAAGGAGATGCCCATGATTGAGTTAAACCATATCAGTTTTCAATACTTAAATGCCGGCTCCGGTTCCCTGAAGGATATTTCCCTGCGTGTGAACCGAGGAGAGTGTGTACTGCTATGCGGCCAGTCCGGCTGCGGAAAAACCACTCTGACCAGGATTGTGAATGGTCTCATCCCCCATTACTATGAAGGAGAGCTGTCAGGCCAGGTGTCTGTGGGCGGCCTGGATGTGAAGAATGCGGAGCTGTACGAAACTGCCCGGTTGGCAGGCAGCGTTTTCCAAAACCCCCGCAGCCAGTTTTTCTGCGTGGACACCGTTGGGGAGATTGCTTTTGGGTGTGAAAATCTTGGTCTTCCTCCGGAGGAAATTGACCGGCGGGTGGAATCCGCCGCCCGGGAGATGAACGCCACAGAGCTGCTGGGGCGCAGCATCTTTCACCTCTCCGGAGGAGAAAAGCAGAAAATTGCCTGTGCATCTGTGTCTGCTATGGAACCGGAGGTGTTTGTCCTGGATGAGCCTACCTCTAATCTGGATATAGAAGCCATTGAGGATTTAAAAGAAACCCTGCGGATGTGGAAAGCCCAGGGCAAGACCATTCTGATTGCAGAACATCGTCTGTACTGGCTGAGGGAACTGTGTGACCGGGTCATCTATCTCCGGGAAGGGAAAATTGAGCGGGACATTTCCATGGCGGAGTTTTGTTCCTACACCACTGAAATGCTGGCGGAGTTAGGCTTGCGCACCTTGTCACTAGCCGATCTGCCAAGGCGGGAGGCAGTGCCGGCCTCCGGGGAGTTTCTAACTCTGCGAAATTACCGGTATAACTATCGAAGCAACTCTTCCTGCGCCTTGGATATCCCGGAGGCCGCAGTTCCAAAGGGCGGAGTTATCGCCGTCATCGGTCATAATGGGGCGGGGAAGTCCACTTTTTCCAGATGCCTGTGCGGGCTGGTAAAGGGATGCAAGGGTGTCTGCTGCAGCGGAGGAGAAACCGACTCCCGCCGCCGGAGGCTGAAAAAGAGCTACATGGTCATGCAGGATGTGAACCACCAGCTTTTCTGCGAAAGTGTGGAGGAGGAACTGCGTCTGGGAGCGGACGAGGTGTGCGGGGCGGAGCTGGAGCAGGTCCTGGATGCCTTGGAGCTGACGTCATTCCGGGATCGTCACCCCATGTCCCTGTCCGGCGGTCAGAAGCAGCGGGTAGCCATTGCCTCCGCACTGCTGGCGGGAAAGGAACTTCTGGTGTTTGACGAGCCTACCAGCGGCCTGGACTTTCGCCACATGGAGCAGACTGCCCGTCTGCTGGAGTCGGTGAGCGGGAAGCAGACCGTATTTATTATTACCCACGACCCAGAGCTCATCGTCCGCTGCTGCAATTTTGTGATCCATCTGGAGAATGGGCATATTATAGAGCAATACGCTCTGGATGGGGATGGGAGAAGGAAGCTAAATCATTTTTTTGAATACCGGGAAAGAAAGCGGCAATATCTTCATTGATAGCAGTAAAGCAGCAGGAATTGATTATCAGTTCCTGCTGCTTTGTTGTTTCCATATTCCGCTTGCCGGCAGTTTGGCATTTGTTTTTTGTAACATCCCGCCTTTATATCTCGGTCCTCTTTTTTGAATGTTTTCCCCTGGCTTCGTATCTTTGCTTCAGCTTTTGCAGAGAGATGTATTCCAGCACAGCCCTTCTTCCTGCCGAGCTTAAGGACATGACATCGGATAACAGGCTGCCTGCTGTGATGCTGTCGATGATTTTTTTATTGAGGGCAGCAATTCCTTCCCTGCAGTCGGTTCTGCCCATGAGATAGTCGGCTGAGACTTGGTAATGGTCTGCCAGAATGGACAGGGCCCGGAGGGGAAGTTCGCTTTCGCCTGTTTCATATTTAGAATACTGCTGCTGGGTAGTGCCGATTAAATTGGCAATGTCTGATTGTTTTAAGTCTTTGTCTTCCCGCAGACCACGAAGAATTTCTATTGTGTTTTTCATTTATACGCCTCTTTTTTGTAAAAAATAATATCAAACCAACATAAGATGTATTTACAAAAACTATTATTAGATGTAAAATAAAATAATATACATCTAAAACGATTAAAAGTAAAAGGTTTCAGATCACGCAAAATGCATATTTTTTGTGGGATTTTCACTGCAGCAGGATAAAACAGATTCTCTAAAATAGGAAAACAGAGAATTTGTCTGGAGGGGATATGAATATGAGGTTTTTTATAGTGCCTTTTATGACTGCGATTTCCGTGCAGGCTCACCAGCTTTCACGGCTTTTTTTCACTCATAGGGAATACGTCTCCAATGATTTTACTTCCGGCTCTCCGGCTCATCCGGGGCTTTTGTATTTTACTGTTGCCGTCTTTTTTTTAGCGGCTGTTCTGATTTATAAGGGCCGCCGCCAAAGCCCCCTCAGCGTGGAGACTTTGGCCCGGGCTCAGGTGGTGGAGGATATGAAGGATGCCTTCATTGTCTGCGACAGCCAGTTTCGTTTTCTGGATGCGAACCAGTCGGCCAGGTTTCTGTTTCCGGAACTCAATGCCTTAACGCCGGGAGAGGCCATTAAGGATGATGAGAGATTTAGAACCAGAGGAGAAATGCAAGTGATGGCGGGAGGAAGGAGACGGACTTACGAAGTCACTCATACCCATATCCGCCAAAAAGGGGGAGAGGGCGGAATCTGCATCATCCTTCATGACATCACGGAAAGGGAAAAGCTGTTGAAGCAGCTCTATATTCAGGCAGCCTTTGATCCATTGATGAACATTTATAACCGGGGTGCCTTTTTCCGGCTGTCCGCCATGATGGTGGAGAAGGAAAAGGGCTGTTCTTATGCCCTGTTGATGATTGATGTGGATTATTTTAAAACGGTTAACGACACCTACGGCCATCAATGCGGCGATGCAGTGCTGAAAGTTCTTGGAAGAATACTGAAAGAAAACTTTAGCGGGGACAATATGGTAGGACGTTACGGAGGAGAGGAAATGATTGCCATTTTAAAAGGTGTTTCTCCTTCCCAGGCCCTTGCCGCGGCGGAGAGGCTTTGTAAGAACATTGAAAGCGCTCCTGTTTTTTACAGGAACTGCATCATAAGAACCACAGTCAGCATTGGGGTGGGGCATTCTCCGGCAGGTCAGGATCATATGCTCCAGGACATGCTGTTTGAGGCCGACCAGGCATTGTACCTGGCTAAAAACAAAGGCCGCAACAGGGCCTGCCTGTATCAGACCGAAGAGGTTACGCCGTAGCTGGTATAAAATTTATCTGGAAAAAATCAGTGAATTGAGATAGAATAGGATGCATATGATTTGAGGAGATAAATACAAGATGAAAAACCCACTGAATTACCAGGTTACGGAATACGACTGCGGCCCTACCACTGTGTTTAATGCAATGAGCTATCTTTTCCGAAGAGAGCAGGTGCCGCCGGATATTATAAAACACATCATGCTTTTTTGTCTGGATTCTTATAATTTAAAGGGAGAGTTTGGAAAAAGCGGAACCTCACAGATGGCCATGATGTTTTTAAGCAACTGGCTTAACCAGTTCGGCAAAGTAAAAAAATTTCCCATTCAGAGTGAGTATCTGACGGGAGAAGAGGTATATATAGGGGAAAACAGCAGAGTTATATATGCTCTGCAGCAGGGCGGCGCTGTAGTGGCCCGGGTCATGTACGGCTGCTGGCATTACGTGCTTTTGACAGGGGCTGATCAGGACAGGGTCTATTTATTTGACCCGTATTTCAGAAAAAAGCCTTTTAAGCAGAAGGAAATAGAGCTGGTTACCGATATGCCTTACAGCAGAAACCGCAGTGTTCGGTGGGAAATGCTCAACAGCACGGGAAAGGAGCCTTATGCGCTGGGTCCCAAGGAAATAAGGGAAGCCACCATTATCTTTAACAAGGATACCCAGAAGAAGGCATCTGATACCATTGAATATTTTATTTGACAAAAAACGAAGAGCCGTCATATCAAATGTGCGGCTCCTTTTTTGTATTTTAAGTCTTATCTGATTTTTTCTGAATCTTCGTATATTGAAAGGTGTAGGCTTCTCCGTCCTTGATGGCCTGCATGGAGACTCCATAGCTGGCCGGTTCTCCGTCGCAGAGAAGTTCCCAGTAAGCTTTCCCTTTTTTCATATCTGCTTCCCTGCCGTTTATGGCGGTGACTAAAAGCCCTTCTTCCTCTGAGGTGGTTCCCTCTATCTTAAGATCCGGGATGGATTTAAGGGCATCTGAGAGAAATCTGGCCTCTGTAGTGATCTTATAATGATCCCTGGACCCGTCTTCATATACCACGTCAATGGATATACTTTTTGTTCCTGCCATGGGAACCGGTCCTGTTGCGGAATAAATCACCAGCAGCAGCGCCAGGACTGCAATTGCGGCACAGGCCCCTATGAGGGGGGAGCGCCTTTTCCATTTATTCATGGTATGCTGACTTCCTTTTTTTGTTATTAAAATGTTATGGATAAGTATAGCATAAACCGGGCGCCTGCCGCAAGGGAAGAATTTTTATCTTTTCATTAAGAGTTTCCTGTCTTATAATAGAAGAAAATCGAAAAAAAGAAGGTGGATGGCCATGGTTGAACAGAGACGTATATTGGAAGAAATAGCAGCTTGTGACAAGCTTTTAATTGGAATTGGTGAGGAATGGAAAAAGGAAGCAGTGCCGGACATCCAGAACCTTTATGAAAAAATAGACAAGCTTATCAAGGAAAAGGATTATTTTATCATTACCACTGTTACAGACGGAGAGATATTAAAGTCCTCCCTGGAGCCGGGCCGGATCACCGCCCCCTGTGGAAATGTGACCTGGAGGCAGTGTTCCAAATCCTGTACCAAGAATATCTGGGAACCGGGAGAGGTGGCTGACGACATCTGCCCTTACTGCAAAGCACCTATGACCGGCAACACCATTGAGGCGGAAAACTACATTGAAGAGGGGTATCTTCCCCAGTGGAATGCATACACCGGCTGGCTGGCGGGAACTCTTAACAAAAACCTGCTGATTCTGGAGCTGGGAGTGGGCTTTGGGACTCCTACAGTCATCCGCTGGCCCTTTGAGAAAACCGTATCAGTCAACAGAAAGTCCCGCATGTACCGGATTCACGGAACATTCGCCCAGCTCCCGGAGGAAATCAAGGAGCGTGCAGAGGGCATTTTAGAAAATTCTTCGGAATTCTTTCGTTATTTATAAAGGATGTTTTCCGTTGTGAATTGTCAGAACCTGTGTTAAAATGTTGGAAAAAGGCGTAAAGAGGTGAAACCCATGATTGCGATAATTGACTACGATGCTGGAAACTTAAAAAGTGTGGAAAAAGCCCTGACCGCATTAGGGGAAAATCCGGTGGTGAGCCGGGATAAGGAAACCATTCTTTCTGCGGACAAGGTAATTCTGCCAGGCGTGGGGAATTTTGGCGCCTCCATGGAAAAGCTTCATCAATATGGACTGGCAGAGGTAATCCGTCAGGTGGCAGAAAAGGGAACGCCCCTTCTTGGAATCTGTGTGGGATTTCAGCTTTTCTTTGAGGGAAGTACGGAAAGTCCGGGAGTGGAGGGCCTTTCCCTGTTTCCCGGGGAGTTTGTGAGATTTCCCGATGCCTCGGGACTTAAAGTGCCTCACATGGGCTGGAATAACCTGGATATTAAACCGGGGGCAAGACTTTTTAAAGGGCTGGAATCAGGGGCATATGTGTATTTTGTCCATTCATACTATTTAGAAGCAGGCCGGGAATCCGATGTGGCAGCAGCGGCAGAATACGGAGTCAAATTCGTCGCTTCTGTAGAACGGGGAAATGTATTTGCCTGCCAGTTCCATCCGGAAAAGAGCGGGGATACTGGTTTGAAAATATTGAAAAATTTCATCGAGCTGACATAAAGGAGGTAACCGATGCTGACAAAGAGAATTATTCCATGCCTGGATGTGCATAACGGAAGGGTCGTAAAGGGCGTTAATTTTGTGAACTTACAGGATGCCGGAGATCCGGTGGAAATTGGAGCTGCCTATGACAAGGCAGGAGCCGATGAACTGGTGTTTCTGGATATCACTGCTTCCTCAGACAACCGCAGTACGGTGGTGGATATGGTGCGCCGGGTGGCGGAACGGGTGTTTATCCCCTTTACCGTAGGGGGAGGGATCCGTACCGTAGAGGATTTTAAGATGCTTCTGCGGGAGGGAGCCGATAAGATATCCATTAATTCTTCTGCCATCAATACGCCCCGCCTGATTTCCGATGCAGCGGATAAGTTTGGGCGTCAGTGCGTGGTGGTAGCCATTGATGCCAGAAGAAGAGCTGACGGCAAGGGCTGGAACGTGTTTAAAAATGGAGGCCGTGTGGATACAGGCCTGGATGCAGTGGAATGGGCAGTGGAAGCAGACCGCCTTGGAGCGGGGGAAATTCTGCTGACCAGCATGGACTGTGACGGAACAAAGGCAGGATATGACGATGAGTTAAACCGCACCATAGCAGACCTGGTTTCCGTTCCTGTCATTGCATCGGGAGGAGCCGGAACCATGGAGCATTTCCGTCATACCCTGACAGAAGGGAAGGCAGATGCAGCCCTGGCGGCATCTCTGTTTCATTACAAGGAACTGGAAATTATGGAGCTGAAGCGTTATTTGAGCAGTGAAGGAGTGCCGGTCAGGCTTTAGAAACGGCATTAGAAACAAAGGAGAGATAACATGGGTGCAATACAGAACGATTGGCTGGAGCCCTTAAGCGGGGAGTTTAAAAAGCCGTATTACAGGGAACTTTATCAAAAGGTGAAGCATGAATATGAAACCACAACAGTATTTCCGGAGCCGGATGACATATTCAATGCTTTTGAGGTCACTCCTCTTTCCAAGGTCAAGGTGGTGATTCTGGGCCAGGACCCTTACCATAACAACGGGCAGGCCCATGGCATGTGCTTTTCTGTAAAGCCGGAGGTAGATACTCCGCCTTCTCTGGTGAATATTTATCAGGAGCTTCGGGATGATTTGGGATGTGAGATACCCAATAACGGATATTTGAAAAAATGGGCGGACCAGGGTGTCATGCTTTTAAATACAGTCCTCACAGTACGGGCCCATGCGGCCAATTCCCATCAGGGAATGGGCTGGGAGAAGTTTACGGATGCAGCCATCCGAATTCTCAATGAACAGGACCGTCCCATGGTATTTCTTTTATGGGGGCGTCCGGCCCAAAATAAGAAGACCATGCTGACCAACCCAAAACATCTGATTTTAGAGGCCCCTCATCCCAGCCCTCTTTCCGCGTACAGGGGATTTTTCGGCTGCAAGCATTTCAGCAAGACCAATGCCTATTTGGAGGCCAACGGACTGGAGCCTATTGACTGGCAGATTGAAAATATTTAAGAAGACAGGGGAAACACAATGAATTTTGTTGAGATTTTAAAGGTGATTGTTCTGGGAATCGTAGAGGGATTTACGGAATGGCTTCCCATCAGCAGTACAGGACATATGATCCTGGTGGATGAGATCATTCATTTAAACCAGCCCTCTGATTTTAAAAACATGTTTCTGGTGGTCATCCAGCTGGGAGCCATACTGGCGGTGGTAGTCTTATACTTTGACAAGTTAAATCCCTTTTCACGGGGGAAAAAGCCGGCCCAGAAACAGGCTGCCATGGTGTTATGGTCCAAGATTGTTCTGGCCTGCATTCCGGCGGCAGTAATCGGATTTCTGGTGGATGACATCCTGGAAGAATATTTGATGAACGGATATGTGGTGGCAGCCACCCTGATCATTTACGGCGTTTTGTTTCTGGTCATTGAAAACAGGAACCAGTACAAAAGCTTTGAGGTGAAGAAAACAGCGGATATTTCCTATCAGACGGCCCTTTCCATCGGCTTATTCCAGCTTCTGTCCCTGATTCCGGGAACCTCCCGGTCAGGAGCCACTATTTTAGGAGCCATGATCTTAGGGTGTTCCAGAGCGGCTTCTGCGGAATTTTCCTTTTTCCTGGGAATTCCCATCATGTTTGGCGCCAGCTTTTTAAAGATTATAAAATACGGGCTGAACTTTACCGGTTCTCAGATATTTTATCTCCTTTTGGGCATGATCATCGCTTTTGTGGTTTCTGTTTATGCAATACGGTTCTTAATGGAATATATCAGACACCATGATTTTAAATTCTTTGGGTATTACAGGATCGTTTTAGGAGCAATGGTGTTTTTGTATTTTATCGTTACGGCCCTTGTGGGTTAGAGAGCAAGTGAAAGAGAGTTGACAGCCAGCATATTTCTGGTGTCAACTCTCTTTTGATTGATGCGTCATATTCAGTTCCTTTCTGACCGATCATGGTTGAAATAGCATCCCGATCCGTCCTTCCGCGGCCTGTTCGTCAATGCCGTCGAAAGAAAATTGTAAGTTTCGGTTCTGCGTGTTAAGCCCTTTTTTCATCTCGGCGTAGTCCTTGACGTTTACTTTTGTTAAGCCATAATCAATGTAGATATCACAATCGAAAGAATTGGCCGTGTTGATCAAAAGCGCCAGAGGAATAGGGGTGCAACGCAGCATGATATCGACTTCCTTTGTCCGCATATACATGCCTCCTTTTCCTGATGTCCGGATAAAACCCGGTGTGAACGTTTGTCTGCAACTACATGAGGGGTTCGCTTGGTATCAACAGGATGAGAATCAAGTAACTGATTCTATCTCTATTCTACCATTAATTATTAGAAAAACAAGAGAAAAAATGAAAAAAGTTAAAAAAGTGTCCTTGCAGGCTGTTTGTCAACAGGAATGTTATGGTAGTCCCTGCAAGGACATTATACTTAAGATGATGTAAATTTATGCATATTTCTCATCCATCCCGCGGGTTACCGTTCCTCACGGAAGTAGGGTTGGCCCAGACTTGCAGGAGGCTGGTGCTCTCTTTTCTTTCTTAAGCTGGTTATGATCAGCACGACGATGGTGACCACATAGGGAAGAGCCTTGAATATTTCCTGGGCCCCCCGGTTCAGTCCCGGAATGTAAAGATAGAGAATGTAAAGGCCTCCAAAGAGCAATGAACCCCAGATTGCATTGACCGGTTTCCAGAGAGCGAAGATGACCAGAGCGATGGCCAGCCAGCCTCTGTCTCCGAAGCCGTTGTTGGTCCAGGTTCCCCCGGAGTATTCCATGACGAAATACAGGCCGCCCAGGCCGCTGATTCCTCCTCCGATGCAGGTGGCCAGATATTTATAGGCAGTCACGTGAATTCCTGCTGCATCAGCAGTCCCGGGACTTTCCCCTACAGCCTTTAAGTTTAAGCCCTTCTTGGTCTTGTTTAAGAATAAGGCCAGGAATATAGCCAGAACAATTGCCAGATAGGTCAGAAAGCCATAGGAAAAGAGCATCTGCCCTATAGGTCCCAGCTTTGACAGTATGGGAACAGGGGCTTTAAATGCTGCGCCTGTCACTGCTACGGAAATCTGCCCCACGCCTCCGGCCAGCTTTGCCAAAGAGCCTCCGAAAAAGTTTCCAAAGCCCACTCCAAAGGTGGTCAGGGCCAGGCCTGTTACGTTTTGATTGGCCCGTAAGGTGATGGTCAGGATGCTGTAGACCAGTCCTCCCAATGCGGCGCAGAAAAATGCACAGAGGAAAGAAATCACCATCCCCGTCAGACCCCTTGGAGAAGCAGAAGAACTTTCATATAAAAATGCGCCTATGAGTCCTGCAATGCCTCCCATATACATCATGCCGGGGATTCCCAGGTTTAAGTTTCCTGATTTTTCTGTCAGGATTTCTCCCAGAGCCCCGTACAGGATGCCCATACCCTGGCCCATGGCTTTTTGAATGAATATTACCAAAAATCCCATAATTTCTAACTCCTTTCTAATTTGCCGAAGGGTGTTTCCTGCCCCGGAGGTTCACCTCATAGTCAATAAAAAATTCACATCCCAGAACAAAGAACAGAATAATACCAGTGATGACATCGGAAGCATTTTCATTTAAATTGAACTGGGAAGCAATCTGTCCTGCCCCTTTTTGCATAAATACCAGGAAAAAAGAAACCAGGATCATGGCAAAGGTGTTGAACTTACTGAGCCAGGATACGATGATGGCCGTAAAGCCCCGGCCTCCGGCGGTGCTGGTGGAGATGGTATGGCTAGCCCCGCTGACAATAATAAAACCTGCAATTCCACACAGAGCTCCGGAAAGGGCCATGGTGCGCAGTATGACTTTTTTGACGTTGATTCCCGCATAGCGGGCTGTGTTATCGCTTTCGCCGACCACGGAAATTTCATATCCGTGCTTGCTGTATTTTAAGTAAACAAACATGGCCGCAGTTAAGGCCAGTACAATGACCAGATTCCAGCCGTATTCCATGGTAAACAGTTTGGGAAGCCAGCCGTTTTTGGTAGCTGAGTTGATGGTTCCCACAGAATTGGAGCCCTTGGGATTTTCCCAGAAGATGATTCCAAAGGTGACCACCTGCATGGCCACATAATTCATCATCAGTGTAAACAGTGTTTCGTTGGTATTCCAGTAAGCCTTAAAAAAGGCGGGAATAAAAGCCCAGACAATGGCTGCTGCTGCGCTTCCCAGAAACATGAGGGGAAACAGTACCAGGGGAGGAAGGGTATTGCCCAGATAGATCATCATGGCTGCAGAGGCAATACCTCCCATGAGCACCTGCCCTTCGGCTCCGATGTTCCAGAACTTCATTTTAAAAGCAGGAGTGATGCCCACTGCAATGCATAAAAGGACCAGGGTGTCCCGGACCGTCATCCAGATCCTCCTCTTTGTTCCCACAGCTCCGTCCAAAATGCCTTTGTAGACTTCTATGGGATTGAGTCCCGTAAGGGCTATGATCACGGCCCCGCAGACCATTAAGGACAAAAGGACGGCCCCGATCCGTATGGACCAAGCCTTCCAGGGCTCTATGGATTCCCGTTTTGACATGTGGAAAAAAGGTTCTCTCATTTTGCTCATGGTTTTTCACCTCCTGCTTTTGTCATCAGCCTTCCGATTTCTTCTTTGACGGCGGTTCTTCCATCCACTATGCCTGTAATTCTTCCGCCGCACATGACCAGAATCCGGTCACACAGCTCCATGAGCACATCTAAATCTTCCCCCACGCACAGGACGGCAGTTCCCTGTTTTTTCTGCTCATTGAGCAGGCGGTAAATAGTATAGGAGGAATGAATATCAAGTCCTCTCACCGGATAGGCCACTAAGAGAACAGCAGGAGAGGAGGATATTTCTCTTCCAACCAGCACCTTTTGTACATTTCCGCCTGAAAGCTTCCGTACAGGAATAGAAGTTCCGGGAGCAGCTATTTCAAGATCATTGATGAGCTTTTCCGCCAGGGCTTTGGGCTCTTTCCGGTCTGTAAAAAAGGAGCGCCCCTTTTGATAGCTTCTGAGCATGATGTTATCCGTTAAATCCATGGACCCCACCAGCCCCATGCCCAGCCGGTCTTCTGGAACAAAGGAAAGCCTTATCCCTGCAGCGGCTATTTCAGCAGCCGTCATGGAAGTCAGTTCCTTTTCTCCTCCTTCCGGCGGATAGTATGTAATGGAACCGGAGACAGCAGGAATGAGCCCTGCGATGGACTCTAAAAGTTCTTTTTGACCGCTTCCGGCCACGCCTGCAATGCCCAGGATCTCACCGCTGAAGGTAGTAAAGGAAGCGTCCTCCAGGGCTTTGGTTTCTTCTCGTCCAAGACAGGTTAAGCCTTTTATCTCCAGACGTTTTTCAGGAGACTCTGGCTGGGGACGTTCAATATTTAAAACCACTTTTTTCCCTACCATCATTTCTGTTAAGGACTCTTCTGTAGCCTGTGCGGTTTTCACAGTTCCGATATACTGTCCCTTGCGTAATACAGATACCCGGTCAGACAGCTCTAAGACCTCATGCAGCTTGTGGGTAATGATGATGATGGAATGTCCGGCCTCCCGCATGTTGCGAAGGACCGCAAAGAGCCGCTGTGCCTCCTGAGGGGTTAGGACGGCGGTAGGTTCATCCAGAATCAGGATGTCCACACCCCGGTACAGCATCTTGACGATCTCTACAGTCTGCTTCTGGGAGACTGACATGGTGTATATCTTCTGATCAGGGTCTAACTCAAAGCCGTATTTGGCGGTGAGGCTGTTGATCTTGTCTGCAATGGCTTTCCGGTTTAAAAGCTCTTTGCCGGGCAGGCCCAGGATGATGTTTTCTGCTGCGCTCAGCACCTCTACCAGTTTAAAATGCTGGTGGATCATGCCGATTCCCAGATCAAAGGAATCTCTTGGGGAGCAGATGGTGACCTCTTTTCCGTTAACGGCAATCTGCCCTTCATCGGGGTAGTAAATTCCGGAGATCATATTCATGAGAGTGGTTTTTCCGCTTCCGTTTTCTCCTAAAATGGACAAAATCTCCCCTCTTTTTACGGACAGGCAGACCTTGTCGCTGGCAATTATTTTTCCGAACCGCTTGGTGATGTTTTTTAGTTCAATGGCAAAATTTTCGTTCACCTGCTAACCTCCGTCTTCATTATTTCCTGATTGTCGGTTCCTTCTATAACAGTAAAAAGCGGGCCAGGAGATCTGGCGCCGCTTTCTGGCCCGATTCATTTTCTTGGGTATCAATTTTCAATGGTCGTGATTCCGTCGATCAATATGTCAAATGCCGGTGCGGAACCGTATACGGACTCGTGGAAATATCCGTCTGATATATATTCCACATCAATTCCATCCTTTTTATAGGTATCCAGTTTCTGTCCTCCTGCTGTAAAGGTGGAAGTATCAAATACATGAAGGGTTCCGGCAATGATTGCGCTTTCCACTTCCTTCACCTTTTCCTCGGTTCCGGGAGCGATCACAGCCTGATTGAGCTCTGTAATGGAGTTTGCTCCCTCCTTATAGCCCTGGCACCAGTCTGTCTCAAAGGATTTGCCGTCTATAACGCTCTGTACCGCATAGGTCACATATGGGGCCCAGTCAATGGCTGCGGAGGTCAGGGCCGTATTGGGAGCAGTTGCGATCATGGAGATGTTATAGCCTACGCTTGGGACTCCGGCAGCCTCACAGGCAGTAGGAGCGCCGGTGGTATCTGCGTGCTGGCTTATGAGTACGCAGCCATTGGAGATCAGGGCATCGGCAGCCTCTTTTTCCAAGTCAAAGCTGGACCAGCTATTGGTGTATTTCACTTCCATAACAGCCTCCGGGCAAACAGAGCGCACACCTAAAAAGAATGAGGTATAGCCGCTGATAACCTCGGCAAAAGGATAAGCGCCCACGTATCCTATCTTTACGGCATCCTTGCTCACTTTGCCATCTTCAATCATCTGGTTCAGCTTAAGTCCTGCCACAACTCCCGACACGTAACGGGATTCGTAAACATTGGTGAAATAGTTATGCATATTGCTCAGTCCGCTTAAAGCAGCCTGGTATCCGGTGGCATGGCAAAACTGCACATCCGGGTATTCCTTGGCAGCTTCCAGAATATAGGATTCATGGCCGAAGCTGTTGGCGAAAATGATATTGCATCCCTGGTCAGCCAGATCCATGGCTGCATCCCCGGCGGTTTCATCCTCCGGAACATTCCATTTTATGATGACCTGGTCATCGGATAAACCAAGAGCTGCCTTCATGTCCATAGCTCCCTTGTAATGGGCAGCCGTATAGCCTTCATTTTCGTCTCCGATGTAAATAAAGCCCACTTTTAAATCTTCTTTTGCTACCGGTTTTAAGTCCCCGGCTGCCTGGGTCTCCCCGCCTGCCGCTGTCGTTGCTGCTTCTGATGCCTTGGCTTCTGCTGTTGTCCCGCCGTCGGATGTGGTACCTGAGCCTGCAGAGCCGCTGCAGGCAGACAAGGCCAGGGATGTGAGCCCTGCTAAGGCCAGGACTGTCAACTTCTTTAATTTCATAACTGTTCCTCCTTGACAAATATGTTTTTAAAATCAAAAAGCGCCGGGCTGCCGTGTAGACATGCCTGACGCTTTTGTCATTTCATTTTGAATATGAGCTAGTATATCATCATTTTCTTTATTGTCAATGTGAATCCTGGACTTTCTAATATTCGAAATTAAACTGTTTTTTTTATTAGTTTTTATGCATTTTCAGCGATTTCATAAATTAAGCGCTCAGAATCCTCCCAGCCCAGACATGGATCTGTGATGGATTTTCCGTAACAGTGCTCGCCTACCTTCTGGCTGCCCGGCTCAATATAGCTTTCGATCATGAGGCCCTTTACCAAAGCGCGGATTTCGGGAGAATGCTTCCTGCTGTGAAGAACTTCCTTGGAAATACGAATCTGTTCTTTGTACTTTTTGTTGGAATTGGAGTGGTTGGCATCTACGATACAGGCAGGATTTTCCAAATCGCGTTCGCCGTACATCTCATGAAGCAGGAATAAATCCTCAAAATGGTAGTTGGGGATGCACTGGCCGTGTTTATTGACCGCACCTCTTAAAATGGTGTGAGCCAGAGGATTTCCATTGCTTCTCACTTCCCAGCCTCTGTAGGTGAAATCATGGTGATTCTGTGCTGCTACAACAGAGTTGAGCATAACGGACAAGTCACCGCTGGTAGGGTTTTTCATGCCTACGGCAACGTCACATGCGCTGGCAGTCAGACGGTGCTGCTGGTTTTCCACAGAACGGGCCCCAATGGCGATGTAGGACATAATATCGTCAAGGTATCCTAAGTTTTCCGGGTAAAGCATTTCGTCGGCTGTAGATAAGCCGGTTTCTATAAGAACCTTCATGTGCATCTTGCGGATGGCGATAAGTCCTTCCCGCAGGTCCGGCTTTTTCTCCGGATCAGGCTGGTGAAGCATTCCTTTATAGCCCTCACCGGTTGTCCTGGGCTTATTGGTGTAGATTCTTGGAATAATGATCAGACGGTCTTTTGTCTGCTCCTGTACTTTTATCAGACGGTTTGCATAATCAGAAACAGAATCCTCATTGTCAGCGGAACAGGGTCCGACAATAACAAGGAATTTATCACTTTTCCCGGTGAGCACATCGCTGATGGCCTGATCCCGTTCTGCTTTCCGTGCTGCTGATTCTGCCGGCAGCGGGAATTGTTCCTTGATCTCTTCCGGGCTGGGCAGATTATTGATATATTGAAATCCCATAATGTCCTCCTCTGTATGTTTCCGATTTATTTTTCTGTTGATTATATAACAGAACGCAGGAAAAATCCAGCATTCATTAAAAATTTGGCAATGTGTCTCCCTTAGGTGTTCCTTTTTGAAGAAAAATGGTGTATGATTGCAGAGAATGACAAAAGGAAGGGTGTATTTCTATGGAAAAATATTGGAATTGGGAAGGAAACTATATCGGTGTGAGACAGAAAGATTACTTAACTGCCTGTGACGGGATAATTCTTGGAAAATTCTATGGGAAAGAAATTTATGACCAAAACGGAAATTACATCGGAGAAATAGGAAAAAACAACAGACTGATTAAAAATAAAACAAAGGAAAACTTTCGCCGTCCGGGCTTCAGCTTTTATGTGAAGGGAACCATAACAGCACCGTTTAAAAGCTGCGATCCTTATCCCATGATTCCGGGCTACGAAGATTTTTTGCGATGAAAGAGAGGAGAAGCTGATGGCAGGGGTGGTGGATTTAAGCAAGCTGACAGCGGGAAAGAATTTGACAGAGGTAGAGGAAGGCGTTCTTCACTACATCATTGAGCACATAGATTCCATGCTTAAAATGGGAGTGCGGGGCGTTGCAAAGGAAAATTTCACCTCCACCTCCACCATTATGCGTCTGACAAAAAAGCTGGGTTACAGCGGGTTTGTGGATATGTATTACAAGCTTCTGCCCCTTGTAAACCGGGTCCAGGACAATGAGGACACGGGTATGCATTTTATCAGCAGCTTTTGCAGCAACTCTCTCTTAAAATACAACTCTTATGAAGACATCCGGGAATTTGCCAGACGGATCGTCCGCCTGGATGGAGGATACGTGTTTTTGTATGCAACAGGGTTTTCCGCTATTCCTGTTGAATATCTGACTAAAAAGCTTCTGGTTCTGGGGATCAAATGCATTTGTTCCAATGGGATGGATTCCATCGGTGTTTTTGAAAACAACCTGGAGAATATGGAAATGCTGATCGTGGTTTCCAGATCCGGGGAAACGGACTGGGTGGCGGACCGGGTGAGGACTGCCAGGGAGAACGGTATTTTTACCGTATCTTTTACCAATGAGGCCAAAAACCGGGTCAGTTCCATAACAGATATGCAGTTTTGCATTGAGGACAGCAATAAACTGGATGACAGAAATATGATGGCAAACACATTTTTCCCCAATGTGATTATGCTGATGGAGCTTTTGGTTTATGAGTACCACAAGGTGCTCCGGAATGAAGGCAAAAAAGAAGAATAGAGGTTCCGGGTACGTCTGAAAGGACGGCTCCGGGACTTTTTTTGAAACTGGTTACTACCTGGAATAACAGGTTCCTATCCTCTTCCAAAGTATATACAAAGGCTGGGCCGGCGACTATAATACGGATATGAATTTCACGTGGAATGAAAAAAAGGAAGTAATGAAACATTCATATTGGAGGAAAAGACAATGAAAGAGAAAGTGATGGATCAATTGCAGCGCTTTTCAAAAGCCATGTTCATCCCGGTTTTGATTCTGCCTATCGCAGGTATTTTAATCGCTGTCGGAAACTTGTTTACCAATGCAAAGCTGCTGGAGCTTCTGCCCTTTTTGGACAATCCGGTGACAAAAGGCTTCGGCACCATTCTATCCGGCTCCCTGGTGGCTATTTTAAATAACCTGGGACTGATCTTTTGTGTGGGGCTTGCCGCCGGACTTGCGGGAAAGAAAAAGTATGAGGCAGGATTTACGGCTCTTTTGGGATTTCTGGTATTCATCAATGCCATGAACAAGTTCATGACCCTGACAGGAATCATGTTTACGGGAGAATCCTTAAGGGGAACGGGACAGGCCCTGGTTCTGGGCGTACAGATTCTGGATATGGGGGTGTTCCTGGGAATCATTCTTGGAATTGTAACTGCCATCGTCCATAACAGGTTCTGTGAAACAGAATTTCAGAATGCCTTCCAGATTTACGGAGGCTCCAGGTTTGTATTCATCGTATTAATCCCTGTAACGGTTCTTCTGGCAGTTGTGCTGACCTATGTCTGGCCCTTTGTTCAGTTGGGAATTACGAGCCTGGGCGGCTTTATCAACCGTTCCGGAAACTTTGGAATCTTTATTTACGGCGCTCTGGAACGTCTTCTCATTCCAACGGGCCTTCACCATTTAGTTTATACTCCGTTTTTATACACCTCTCTGGGAGGCGTTGAAACCATAGGAGGACAGGTGTTTGAAGGGGCCAGAAACATTTATTATGCGGAAATTGCAGATCCTGCTGTGGAAATCCTGTCTAAGTCCGTCATCTGGGATGCCAGGGGAATTTCCAAGATGTTCGGCTTAATGGGTGCCTGTCTTGCCATGTACCATACGGCCAGGCCGGAAAACCGCAATAAGATAAGGGCCATTTTGATTCCAGCTGCATTTACTTCTTTTATTGCAGGCGTTACAGAGCCTATTGAATTCTCCTTTATGTTTGTGGCTCCCATCCTGTTTGCCGTTCATGCCGGATTAAGCGGACTCAGCATGGCGGTTCTCAATATCTTAAACGTCCGCGCCATCGGCCCTAACGGTTTTCTGGATTTCCTGCTTTTTAACGTACCTCTGGGAATCCGAAAAACAGGCTGGCCTATGTACATTGTGACGGGACTTTGTTTTTTTGCGATCTACTACATTATATTCCGCACTCTCATCACAAAGCTGAATTTAAAGACCCTGGGACGTGAGACAGAAGGCATGGAAATGAAGCTTCATTCCAAAGCAGAGTATAAGGAAAAGGTGGCTTCCGGGAAAGAAGGAAAAGCCGGGGAAGATGTGGATGCAGCCATGATTGTGGAGGCATTAGGCGGTGCCGGAAATATTGAAAAGGTGGACAACTGCTTTACCCGTCTGCGTCTGATTCTCACAAATCCGGACCTGGTTCAGGAGGAAGTTCTGAAAAACGGAACCGGAGCCAACGGCGTGGTAAAAAAGGGAAATAACGTTCAGGTCATATACGGCTTACGGGTGACTGCTGTGAGAAAAGCTGTTGATGAAGAATTAGGGAACAGTGAAAATAGCTGATGAATCAAGGAAAAGGAGGTAAATCATCATGAAGAAATTTTCAATTGTAATTGCCGGAGGCGGAAGCACCTATACACCCGGCATTGTAATGATGCTGATGGATAACTTAGACCGGTTTCCCATCCGTTCTTTAAAGCTCTATGACAACGACAAAGAGCGTCAGGAAACTCTTGCAAAGGCCATAGAAATACTTATGAGGGAAATTGCGCCGGAAGTGAAGTTTTCCTATACTACAGATCCGGAGGAGGCCTTTACTGATGTGGATTTCTGCATGGCCCATATCCGGGTAGGCAAGTACGCCATGCGGGAGCTGGATGAAAAGATCCCCTTAAAGTATCATGTGGTAGGCCAGGAAACCTGCGGCCCTGGCGGAATTGCATACGGAATGCGAAGCATCGGCGGCATGATGGAGCTGATTGACTATATGGAACAGTATTCTCCTGACTGCTGGATGCTCAATTATTCCAATCCGGCTTCCATTGTGGCCGAAGCCTGCCGTGTATTAAGGCCCAATTCCAAGGTCTTAAATATCTGCGACATGCCTGTGGGAACCAAGCGCCGCATGGGATTCATTGTGGGCAGGGACCCCAAGGACATGGATGTGAAGTATTTCGGGCTGAATCACTTTGGCTGGTGGACCAGCGTAAAGGATAAGGCTGGAACTGATCTGATGCCTCAGCTTTTGGATTATGTGTCCAAAAACGGATATTTGACGGAAAAAGCAGTGGAAACCCAGCACATGGATGAAAGCTGGCAGCAGACCCATAAAAAAGCAGCGGATTTATTGAAGCTGGAGCCCAATTTTCTGCCCAATACTTATTTGAAATATTACCTTTACCCGGATTATGCAGTAGAGCATTCAGATCCCGGCCACACCAGAGCCAATGAGGTGATGGAGGGCAGAGAAAAAGAAGTGTTCGGTGCTGCAAAGGCCATCATAGAGGCCAACACCGCAAAAGGCGGGGAATTCTCTATTGACAATCACGCTTCTTTCATTGTGGATCTGGCCTGCGCTATTGCCTATAATACCAGGGAGCAGATGCTTTGTATCGTGGAAAACAAGGGAGCTATCGCTAATTTTGACCCTACCGCAATGGTAGAGGTGCCTTGTCTGGTAGGAAATGAAGGCCCAGAGCCTTTATGCCAGGGAAACATTCCCACCTTTGAAAAGGGAATGATGGAGGAACAGCTTGCAGTAGAGCGTTTGGTAGTAGAATCCTGGATAGAAGGAAGCTATTTAAAGCTGTGGCAGGCCCTGACCTTATCAAAGACTGTACCCAGTGCTTCCGTTGCCAAACAGATTTTAGACGACCTCATAGAAGCCAACAAGGGATACTGGCCGGAATTAAAGTAAAGAAAAGTCCTTGACAAAAGGGAAAAAACCTCATATACTAATCAATAATTTCATAACCATAGAAAAGCTTTGATAAGAACAAGTAGCAATACCAGGGACCAGACAGAAAGCAGCCGGCTGATGAGAGGCGCATGGAAAGCGGATTGTGAATACATCTTTGAGCTTCACACCCAACGGCAGAGCTGCCCAGTAGGCTGTGACGGATTCCCGCACCCGTTATTGTGCTAGAGTATCCCATAGGTACTCAAAGAGGTAAGCAGCGTGAGCTGTTTATAAACTTAAGGTGGTAACACGAGACTTTGGCCTCGTCCTTTTGATAGGACGGGGCTTATTTTATTTCCAAAAAGAGAAAAGGAGAATCAGCATGAAGATCTATGAAGAGTTGAAGGCCAGAGGTCTGATCGCTCAGGTGACAAATGAGGAAGAGATCAGCAAAATGGTAAATGAAGGGAAAGCCATATTTTATATCGGTTTTGACCCCACGGCAGACAGCCTGCACGTAGGACATTTTATGGCATTGTGCCTGATGAAGCGCCTTCAGGAGGCAGGCAACAAGCCTATCGCCTTAATCGGCGGAGGAACCGGCATGGTGGGAGATCCCTCAGGCCGCAGCGATATGCGCCAGATGATGACAGAAGAGATTATTCAGCACAACTGTGACTGCTTTAAGAAGCAGATGAGCCGTTTCATTGATTTTTCCGAAGGAAAGGCCATGATGGTCAACAACGCAGACTGGCTTCTGGAATTAAACTACATTGATTTTCTCCGGGAAATAGGCCCCCATTTTTCCGTTAACCGGATGCTGACGGCTGAGTGCTATAAGCAGCGTATGGAAAAGGGCTTAAGCTTTTTGGAGTTCAATTACATGATCATGCAAAGCTATGATTTTTATGAGTTATTCAAGCGCTACGGCTGCAACATGCAGTTCGGCGGCGATGACCAGTGGAGCAACATGCTTGGAGGAACAGAACTGATCCGCCGGAAATTAGGCAAGGATGCCCACGCCATGACCATCACCCTGCTGTTAAATTCCGAAGGCAAGAAGATGGGCAAGACCCAGTCAGGAGCCGTATGGCTTGACCCTGAAAAGACCTCTCCTTTTGACTTCTACCAGTACTGGAGAAATATCGGTGACGCAGATGTGTTAAAGTGCCTGCGTATGCTGACCTTCCTTCCTGTTGAGCAGATCGATGAAATGGATCAGTGGGAGGGCAGCCAGTTAAACCAGGCAAAGGAAATCCTGGCATATGAGCTGACCAATCTGGTTCACGGGGAAGAAGAGGCAGAAAAGGCACAAAAGAGCGCAAGAGAACTGTTTGCCGGCGGCAATGCGGAAAACATGCCTTCCTGTGAGCTGGAAGAAGAGGATTTCAGTGAGGGAACTGTGGATATTCTGACCATCCTTCAAAAGTCCGGACTGGCTTCCACCCGTTCTGAAGCAAGACGAAACGTAGAGCAGGGCGGCGTGACTGTGGAAGGAGAGGCTGTTTCCGATATTAAGGCTGCCTTTACCAGAGAGCAGTTATCCGGCCAGGGTCTTGTAGTGAAGAGGGGAAAGAAGAAATTTGTAAGAGTGACTGCAAAATAAATAGAGAAATAGTAATGGCTGCCGCAAAATGGATTTGCGGCAGCCGCTTTTTTAGGGCCACACCGGTTCTAATTCCGGGTCCTCGAGAGAAAGGATAAAATGCAGTTTTTCTTCTATATTATGTAATTGATGAAGAGATTCGTACTCGTTATTGAGCCTGGAATATACGTTTAGTATGGGTTTGCATCGATCGGCGGTAGCTTCCAGAATCATATCCAGATTTTTCACGGTCAGATCTATAATAGAAGAGTCCAAAAGGCCTGCGTTTTTCATATTGGTGAGAATGGCGATGATTTTATCCTTTGGGAAGGAGTCCTTATAGCTTCTTTTTCCGGTGAGGGCGCTGATAATATCGGCGATGGCCACAAGGCGCTCCGCCACAGTAAGATCCTTAGCCGTAAGTCCTCTGGGATAGCCGGAGCCGTCCAGCTTCTCATGGTGGCGCAGGGAAATCCGCTGAATGGTCTCGTCGATGGCTCCCCCGAATATCTCTTCGGTAAGGTCTACATGAGTCATCATAATGGACATGGCCTGAGAGCTCAGCTTTCCCGGAAATTCAAGGATTTCTATAGGAATGGCTATTTTCCCTAAGTCGTGAAGCAGTGAGCCGCAGAGAATCTGGTTGATCTGGGGCTCTGGAAGATCCAGCAGCAGGGCCAGTTCATGGCTGATGCTGGTAGTGGTTATGGTGTGGGTGGCTGTGTAGGAGCTTCGGAAGTCTATGAGAAATACCAACATTTTTAAATAGTCTGTAGTATCTTCGGTAGAAAGGGGGATGCTGGTCAGAAAGTCAAAGTAATCAGGGTCTGTTCTCTGTTCTTCTTCGATGGCCTGGGTGAGGTTAAGCCTTGCGGCTAAGTCCACCAGATGAGGTGCATAGGCTGTTCCTCTTCCTTTGATCAGCGATCTCCGGGTATCCTTCCAGGACTTGCCTTCCACTGACATGGACACATCAATCCGGTCTGCAATGTGAATGATCTGGGCCACATTCCTGATGGAAGGAGTCAGTTCTTCCTGTTCTTTCAGCAGGTTCCAGGCTGTATGGTGAAAGAGGATTGCGGGAGCCAGCTTTTTGAGGGGAGAAAAGTACCGGATAAACAGATAACCATAGGAGCAGTGTCCCCAGACGTTATGGGTTTCAAATTGGAGCATCCTGGAGATTTCCTCAGTTTTGTATGCTCCGATATCGTGAATATGAGCCAGAAGACACAAGTCACGAAGTTCTATAGCGGAACATAATTCTGCTTTGTGAAGCATCCGGAAAACGATGTAAGCCACCCGGGAACCGTGCTCCGTAAGCCGGGGTTCTATGTTGCTGCAAAAACGGCGCATGATGCCGATAATACTTTTATTATTTAAAGTATTGGTATATTGCATTCTCATTTGTAAATCCTCCTGGTGAAGTCACCATTCTGAAGTTTTAATATGTCACATCATACCATATTTTGACAAAAAAATACAGTTTTTTCTAATAAAGGTAACAAAAGTCGTTTTTTTACCCATAAACGTGTAATTATATGGGTTTTTTTGAAGAAAAGCACTTGCAAGTTATGGTTACGGGAAAATGGAAGAGTTGACATAAGATTGTTACAAATCACTTTATATTTTATAAAATATGCCGATATGAAGTATAAGAACAATATTAAGAACATCAGCATGCAGAAAATATAAATGAGAGGGGGAGGTATTATGAACCGGACGCAGATGGTCAGAGGAAGCACACAGGCTCTGTGGGACAGTGTCCGTTCCGGCAAAGGTACAGAGGAAACCGGAGGGGACTTAACCGCCGTATTAACGGGGCAGACAAGGAAAGATCAGGTAAAGCTTTCCGGGGACTGGCAGTCAGGAGACTGGAAGGAAATGGTGAAAAAGACCATTGACCAGTTAAAGGCCCAATACCCTTCCCTTCATATTGTTATAGATGATAAGGAAAACACCGGCAGTGTAAGCCGTCTGGCAGCAGGGCTTGGCTCCGGAACCCATCTCGTTATTTCTTCTAAGTTTCTGGCCCGTATGGGAAGCAGCCCGGAGGAATTTGCCAGATGCAGCTCAGTGCTGACGGGAACCGCCATGGAGCTTGCAGCGGGAAAGGAAAAGGCTGGGTCCGCCGGAGCTTATATAGGACAGTCAGCGGTTTCCTCCTGGAGAACACAGGGAGAACCGGAGGCTTTTATCAACGGCCAGAACTCTGTCCGCAGTTTTTTTGAGCATTCGGGAAAGCTTGACAGGACTTCGGATAAGGAAAACAATGCTGTGAAGAAAAATACGAAAAAAAGCATGATTTCCGTATCCCGCCATTATACCGGCATGGCAGCCGCCCGTTCTAAGGGACAGGTTCAGGCTGTTATGGCAAATATTCAGAGAAGCATCGGAGACCTTCAGATGACGGCCGTCTACGGAGAAGCCGAAGAACGGGTTAAGGCCGGCAGAGCCCTTCGCTCCTTAAAAAAGCTTTTATCCAAAGGCGGCCGGAAGCTGAGGCGGTTGAATCAGGAAGAGCTGGCAGCCATCAGAAAGAGAAATGCAGAAAAACACCAGGAGAAAAGAAAGGCAGAGCAGGCCAGACTGGAAAAGGAACAGTACCAGCGGGGGCGGTCCAGCTCAGACCGGGCTCTCGAAATGGAGGGAAGGTCGGAAGAATCTTATATCAGGGGATACCGGCATTACCGCCTGTTAAAAGAAGAATTTGAGATTGGGAAAACAGATCACATGGGCATGGAGCCTGCAGGAACCGGAGGGAATCCAGGCCCGGCGGGCGGAGAAATAGAAGGAAATCAGATTGTAGTTACAAATACGGTGAGTTTTTAAGACCTGACGGTCTGGCATGTATGGAGAGGGCAGCATAATTTTTGCATAACCTCTCCTTTGTTTGACGAAGATATACGTATATGTTAAAATAAAAGATGGTTGCCTGTATCAACTGCAAAGCCAGATAAAGCGAGGAAATAAATTTATGGAAAGTAAATATAAAAATCTCTATAAGCAGCTTCTTGAAAAAATAGAGCGGGGGGAATACCGGCCTGGTGATAAGCTTCCGGCAGAGGGGGAAATGATGGAAACCTATCATGCCTCCCGTGATACTGTCCGCAAGGCTCTGGAGCTTCTGGTTCAGGATGGATATATCCGAAAAGCCAGAGGAAAAGCAGCAGAAGTCCTGGGAAAGAACACGTTTCATTTTCCGGTCTCAGAGATTGCAAGCTTTAAAGAAATCTACCGGTTTTCCGACTCAAAGCCCCAAACTTATGTGGAAAATCTGGAAATTATAAAAAATGATAAAAAGCTGATGGAAGCCCTGCAGCTCGGGCCGGAGGATGAGGCCTATTTTCTGGAAAGGGTCCGGGAGATCGAGGGAGAAAAAATCATCATTGACAAGGATTACTTTTCCAGAAAGGTGGTGGAAAATCTTCCTTTGCGGGCCGCCAAAGACTCTGTTTATGAATATCTGGAACATGAACTGGGGCTTAAAATCGGATTTGCCATGAAGGAGATCACGGTCCACAGCGCAGTGGATGAGGATTACCGCCTGCTGGACATGGGGATTTATGATATGGTGGTGGTGGTGAAAAGTTATACGTATCTGGAGGATTCCACCCTGTTTCAATACACGGAATCACGCCACAGGCCGGATAAATTTAAGTTTGTGGACTTTGCCCGCCGGAAGCTGTAAAAAGATTTTTCATACATGTTGACAAAACATATACGTATATGTTATAGTTTGAGAGTGATAAGAACGTATAAGTTTGGCGGAGCGTGAAAACATGTATGGGAAGGAGTATTGATATGGGCAAGTATGAAAGTGATGGAAAAAAACTATTGGAGTATGTGGGAGGGAAGGAGAACATCAGTGCAGTATCCCACTGCATGACCAGGATGCGCTTTGTATTGACCGATGCGGACAAAGCGGATACGCAAAAGATTGAAGCTCTTGAAAGTGTTAAGGGGACTTTTACCCAGGCAGGGCAGTTTCAGGTCATTATCGGAAATGATGTACAGTCGTTTTATAATGATTTTACCGCAGTATCCGGTATAGAAGGAGTGTCCAAGGAAGCGGTAAAAGTTGAGGCAAAGGGAAACATGAATCTTTTACAGAGGGCAGTGGCAGATATTGCTGAGATTTTTGCTCCTTTAATTCCGGCTATTATCGTAGGAGGTCTGATTCTGGGCTTCCGAAACATCATCGGAGAGATCAAGTTCATCAATGGCGGAACCCAGACTCTCGTTGAAGCCTCCATTTTCTGGGCAGGTGTCCACAGCTTCCTGTGGCTCATCGGTGAGGCTGTCTTTCATTTTCTTCCTGTGGGAATTACCTGGTCCATCACAAGAAAGATGGGAACCACCCAGATACTGGGAATTGTTCTGGGCCTGACCCTGGTGTCTCCCCAGCTTTTAAATGCATATGCCATGGCCTCAGGCGCAGAAGTTCCATTCTGGGATTTTGGTTTTGCCAAAATGGGGATGATCGGCTATCAGGCACAGGTGATTCCTGCCATTCTTGCAGGTTTTGTGCTGGTTTACCTGGAGAGGTTCTTTAAGAAAATTACGCCTCAGGCGATTTCCATGATCGTGGTTCCGTTTCTTTCCCTGCTTCTGGCAGTCATTGCCGCTCATGCGGTGGTAGGCCCCATTGGCTGGTCCATCGGCTCCTGGATTTCAAAAGTTGTTTATGCAGGGCTTACCTCCAGTTTCCGCTGGCTGTTTGCAACTTTATTCGGTTTTGTCTATGCACCCCTTGTTATTACAGGGCTTCATCATATGACAAATGCCATTGACTTGCAGCTTATGGCTGAATTCGGCGGAACCATGTTATGGCCTATGATTGCATTATCTAACATTGCCCAGGGATCTTCCGTACTGGCCATGATCTATCTTCAGAGAAAAAACAAGGAAGCACAGCAGGTTTCTGTTCCTGCCTGCATCTCCTGCTACCTGGGAGTTACGGAGCCGGCTATCTTTGGTGTGAATTTAAAGAGGGGCTTTCCTTTCCTGGCAGCCATGACCGGTTCCGCTTTGGCAGCAACCCTTTCTGTGGGAATGAATGTTATGGCTAATTCTATCGGTGTGGGAGGGATTCCCGGAATCCTGTCCATTCAGCCTCAGCACATGGTTACCTTTGGAATGTGTATGCTGGTTGCCATTGCAGTACCGTTTATTATTACCGTTATTTTTGGAAAGAAGAGGGGAGTTCAGTAAATGCAGAATTTCAGGAAATCATGTGTGTATCAGATTTATCCCAAATCCTTTCAGGATACCAATGGGGATGGGATTGGAGATTTAAAGGGAATTGTTGACCGGCTGGATTACTTAAAAAGGCTGGGAGTGGATTATCTTTGGCTGACTCCATTTTTCATATCTCCTCAAAATGATAACGGATATGATATCCAGGATTATTACCGGATTGCTCCCGTGTTCGGCACCATGGACGATCTGGAGAGGTTGGTATCAGAGGCGAAAGAGCGTGGAATGGCCCTGATGCTTGACATGGTCTTTAACCACACCTCCACCAGCCATGAGTGGTTTCAGAGAGCTCTGAAAGGAGAAAAGGAATTTCAGGATTACTATTTCTTCCGGGACGGTGAGGCGGGAAATCCGCCCACCAACTGGCAGTCTAAATTCGGCGGCAGCACATGGGAGTACGTGGAGGAGCTGGGAAAATATTATCTCCACCTCTTTGACCGGACACAGGCGGATTTAAACTGGGATAATCCCGCAGTGCGGGAAGAGGTGAAAAAGGTCATAAGGTTCTGGAAGGAAAAGGGAATCAAGGGGTTCCGGTTTGATGTCATCAATTTGGTGTCAAAGCCTGAACAGTGGGAAAACGATGAGGAAGGGGATGGCCGCCGGTTCTATACCGACGGTCCCCGGATTCATCAATACTTAAGGGAAATGGTGGAGGATACGGGACTGGATTCGGAAGATATAATTACCGTAGGGGAGATGTCTTCAACCACCATGGATCACTGCATCCGCTATACAGCTCCTGAAGAAAAGCAGTTGAAGATGTGTTTTAATTTTCATCATTTGAAGGTAGATTACAAAGGAGGAGATAAGTGGTCTCTGATGCCCTATGATTTTGAAGAATTAAAGGATCTCTTTCATACCTGGCAGACCGGTATGGCTCAGGGAAATGGCTGGAACGCAGTATTCTGGTGCAATCACGATCAGCCCAGAGCAGTATCCCGGTTCGGCGATGACGGAACATACCGGAAAGAGAGTGCCAAAATGCTGGCTGCCGTGATTCACGGGATGAGGGGAACCCCTTACATTTATCAGGGAGAAGAAATCGGCATGACCAATGGGGATTTCACGGATATTTCCCAATACCGGGATGTGGAAAGCCTCAACTACTTTGAAATATTAAAAGAACAGGGGCAAAAGGAAGAGGAAATTTACCGGATATTAGGAGAACGTTCCAGAGATAACGGAAGGACTCCCATGCAGTGGGGGCCGGAGGAACGGGCGGGCTTCACCACAGGCACTCCCTGGATCAGGGTGAACAGCAACAGTGATCGCATCAATGTAAAGGAAAGCTTATCTGATCCGGACTCTATTTTTTCCTATTACCAGAAATTAATTGAGCTGAGAAAAGAGTATGACGTAATCAGTGAAGGGACCTATGAGCCGGTGTTCCTGAAAGATAAGTGGCTGTTTGCCTATAAAAGAAGCTATAGAGGAGAACGTCTGCTGGTGCTGGCAAACTTCTCCGGGCAGTTCAGGGAAGCAGAGCTGGATGAAAAAATGGATAGCTGGAATCTCCTGCTATCCAATGATGAAAATACAAAAACAGATGGGAAAAAGGTTTGTCTTGGCCCTTACGGAGCTGTCATGCTCCATCAGCAGGGCCCTGAATCAAGCTCCCATTAAATGTTCTGACAGGATTCTGGCTCCCATAAGAATCAATGTGATGCCTCCTGCCAGTTCAGCCTTTGACTTATACCGTGTTCCAAAGGCATTTCCGGCTTTCACTCCCAGGACGGACAGCACAAAGGTGATGATTCCTATAAAAGAGATGGCTGGGACAATCTGAACGTGTAAAAATGCAAAGGTAACTCCCACTGCCAGGGCGTCAATGCTGGTTGCAACGGCCAGAAGGCACATGCTTTTGGGATCGATGGAACAGACAGGACATGTTTCTTCTTTACTGAAGGCTTCCTTTATCATGTTGAGGCCAATGGCTCCCAGAAGTATAAATGCAATCCAATGGTCAAAGGCAGCGATGGAATTTTTAAACTGGGAGCCCAGAAGATACCCGATCAGGGGCATTCCGGCCTGAAAGCCTCCAAAGTACAGACCGACGATGAATCCGTGCTTCCAGTTCATTTTTGGCATGCAAAGACCTTTGCAGATGGCGACGGCAAAGGCATCCATGGATAAACCTGCTGCAATGATAAACAGTTCAATGAGTGACATGTGATATTCCTCCTGTGGTTAGTAAATATATGCAGTGAAAACCAGAATCATTTCTAATCCTTTTTATTCAGCCTGATCTTTTCCAGATAAGCAAACAGCTCCGGGTCGACGTTGTCGAATAAGCGGTTTTTCTTTGAGGGGATTCGTTCCAGATGTTCCTTGTGAATTTCGGAATTGGTCTCCTCAATTTCTTTTTTTAAATCCCTGGCAGAAAGGCGTGTGCAGCCTTTTCCTAAAATAATAATCTGTTCCAGCTTGTCCGAGGTAGCAACCCGCACCTGGTACTGCCTGCCGATCTGCTGGGAAATCTTTTCGATGTACTGGTCAGCCGTTTCAGCCTCCTTGGTGAAAATGACATGGATATTGTGGTATTTTATCACAGTGCCCGGATTTCCCTTGACTTTATATCCGTCAAAGACCAGGACCACATTGCATTTTTTATATCCCTGATAATTGCATAAAATATCCTGAAGCTTGATTCTGGCGGAATCCATGTTGAACTCAGCCAATTCCTTCAGCTCCGGCCAGGCAAATATAATGTTGTATCCATCCACCAAAAGATAATCAGAATTCATGGTGCCACCTCAATCCGAAGCCGCAAGGTGCTTAATGCGTTTTACATAGATCCGTCTGAGAAGGAAGGTGCTTAAGGTTACGGACATAATTTCAGACAGAGGAAACGCGTACCAGACAAAATGAAGGCCAAACAATTTCGCGAAAATATATGCAATTGGCAAAATACAGATAAGCTGTCTTGCCACTGATACGACCAGGCTGTAGACACCGTTTCCAAGAGCCTGGAAGGCAGAGCCTACCACAATGCAGTATCCCGCAAAAATAAAGCTGATGCTGATGGTCCGGAGAGCCGGAACACCGATGGACATCATATTTTCCGAAGCATCAAAGAGGGATAAAAGCTGTTCCGGGAATATCTGGAAGATGGCAAATCCGGCCAGCATAATGGACACGGCACCTATAATACTGGATTTTAAGGTTTTTATAATACGGTTTTTGTTTCCGGCCCCATAATTATAAGCAATAATGGGAACCATACCATTATTAAGCCCAAATACAGGCATAAAAATAAAGCTTTGCAGCTTAAAGTAAATTCCAAATACGGAAACTGCAGTTTCGGAAAACAAAAGAAGGATTTTGTTCACCCCAAAGGTCATGACAGAACCGATGGACTGCATTAAAATGGAAGGAAGCCCTACCCGGTAAATGGTGACAATGGTTTCCTTATGAGGGCGGAAGCCTCTCATATTTAAATTCACATCCGGATTTTTAGTCAGGTTGAAATACAGCAAAAGCATCATAGCCAGGATTTGTCCAATGACTGTGGCAGCCGCTGCCCCGGCAATTCCCATGGCAGGGAAGCCGAATAATCCGAATATCATGATGGGGTCCAGAATGATGTTGGTGATGGCTCCAAGTCCCTGAGTGATCATGTTGTAAATGGTTCGTCCTGTGGACTGCATGATCCGTTCCAGAGAAATCTGCAGAAATACCCCGAAGGAAAATATGGTGCAGATGGAAAGATAGGCTGTTCCCTGGCTTATGATCTCCTCATTGTCAGTCAGCAAAGAAAAATAAAACCGGGAGAAAAAGATTCCAAACAGAGCAAAGGCCAGTGAACTGAGAAGGAAAAGAAAGATTCCGTTGACAGCGGCCAGATTGGCTGCCTTCTGGTTCTTTTCTCCAAGAGAACGGGAGAGTAATGCATTGACTCCGACTCCGGTTCCTGCTGCAACGGCAATGATCAGGTTTTGGATGGGAAATGCCAGGGATACGGCAGCCAGGGACGATTCTCCCAGTCTTGCCACAAAAACACTGTCCACCACATTATAAAGGGCCTGTATCAGCATAGATAAGACCATGGGAAGGGACATGGTGAGGAGAAGCCTGTTTACGGGCATGGTTCCCATCTTGTTTTCCCCGGGCTGCAAAGTGCCCATGGTTTCAGACATATAAAAACCTCCTTAACATTAGTAAGCGTGGCTATAATTGTAACCTTTCCCACATGAAAAGTCAACATTGTGAGTTTTTTTAAATTTGTGAAAAATAAACATTGCACCTTAAAAAGGATTATGTTAATATAAGTGCAATTCATTGTAATAAAGCAGTGAATTATTATATTTGAGAAAGGCAGAGAAGGAGACTCTGGCCTATTGGACCTCAACAGGAAGATGGCGTCACCGACTGAGAGCGCTGTCACGTGGGACTTGGCTAAGGGAACACTCCGGAGCCGGTATGTCGAAGCGGCCTATATGGCGAAAGCCAGCAGGCGTCATGAGTAGACTTATCCGTATGCATGCGTTAAATGCTTGAGTGGGGACATTTTCCCCTCTGTCTGTCATATCTGCGGATGGAGGAAAGGGATTTGTCTCAATGCGGGTGGTACCGCGGGAAATATTAGACTATAAATCCCGTCCCGGAATATGTAACTGTATTCCGGGGCGGGATATTTTATTGTAAAAATCTGCTTCCGGAATCGAAACAATTACATTCAGGTAAGGAGAAAACAGATATGGAATTCATCAGTGGTGTAAAAGAAAAAGACATGCCGGAAATTAAGGAAATTTGTGCCGGTGACTATGAGGGAAAGACCGTTGCCATGGAAGGCTGCGTCCATACCATTCGTGATATGGGAGAGGTGGCCTTTGTGATCCTTCGGAAAGCAGAGGGTCTGGTGCAGTGTGTTTACGAGGAAGGAAAGACGGATTTTGATTTAAGTCTGTTAAAAGAAGAATCAGCCCTCCGGGTTACGGGAACAGTATCCAAAGAGGAACGGGCGCCCCGGGGATTTGAACTTCGCTTATTAACGGTTGAAGTGCTGTCCCAGCCTGCAGAAGCGCCGCCGATTGCCATCAGCAAATGGAAGCTGAACACCTCCCTGGAAACAAAGCTGGCTCTTAGACCCATTTCCTTAAGGAATCCTATGGAACGGGCAAAGTTCCGCATTCAGGAAGGAATTGTGAGAGGCTTTCGGGATTTTCTTCATTCCCAGAGCTTTACAGAAATCCGCACGCCGAAAATTGTGGCACGGGGAGCGGAAGGCGGCTCCAATGTGTTCCGGCTGGACTATTTTAATAAGAAGGCAGAGCTGGGGCAGAGCCCTCAGTTTTATAAACAGACCATGGTAGGGGTCTATGACAGGGTATTTGAGGTCGCCCCCGTGTTCCGGGCGGAAAAGCACAATACCGTAAGGCATTTAAACGAATATACCAGTATGGACTTTGAAATGGGATATATTGACAGCTTTGAGGAAATCATGGGAATGGAAACAGCCATGCTGCAGTACACATTTTCCCTCCTTTCCAGGGAATATGAGGCGGAGCTTAAGATGTTAAAGGTCACTCTTCCCGATGTATCCCGCATTCCAACCGTCCGCTTTGACGAGGCAAAGGAGCTGGTGGCTGAAAAATACAGCCGCAAAATCAAAAATCCCTATGACTTAGAACCGGAAGAGGAAGCCTTAATCGGCCGTTATTTTAAGGAGGAGTGTGACAGCGATTTCGTATTCGTCACCCACTATCCTGCCAAGAAACGTCCCTTTTACGCCATGGAGGACCCGGAAAATCCAACCTTTACCTTGAGCTTTGACTTATTGTTCAAGGGTCTGGAGATCACCACCGGGGGACAGAGAATTCATGATTACGATACGATCATCAAAAAGATGGAGTCCAGAGGCATGGAGCCGGAGGACATCTCTTCTTATCTGATGATATTCAAATACGGAATGCCGCCTCATGGAGGTCTGGGCATCGGCTTAGAACGTCTCACCATGAGACTTCTCGATGAAGCAAATGTGAGGGAAACCACCTTGTTTCCAAGAGATGTGACGAGACTGGAACCATAGAAGGAGGCAGGAGAAAATGGCAAATATAATCGATGATGCAACAATTGAATATGTAGGAATTCTGGCAAAGCTGGAGCTGGACGGATCAGAAAAAGAAGCTGCCAAAAAGGATATGGGCCGTATGCTGGACTATATTGATAAGCTCAATGAGCTGGACACAGAAGGCGTGGAGCCTATGTCCCACGTTTTCCCCATACACAATGTTTTCCGCCAGGATGTAGTGGAAAACGGCGATGACAGAGAAAATATCTTAAAGAATGCCCCTGAAAGCAAGGATGGAGCCTTTAAGGTGCCAAAGACAGTGGAATAGGGGGAAGAAAGATGACAGCAAAAGAAATTTTATCCCTTACGGCAGTGGAGCTGGGGAAAAAGATAAAAGCAAAGGAAGTGACTTCCGTGGAGGCGGCCAAGGCGGTTCTCGGCCAGATCAGAGCCATGGAGCCGGTTCTTAACAGCTATGTGACGGTTGATAAAGAGGAAGAGATATTAAGGCAGGCAGAAGAGATCCAGAAACGGATTGACAGCGGAGAGCTGACCGGACCTTTGGCCGGAGTCCCGGCTGCAGTAAAGGATAACATATGCATGGAAAACATGAAAACCACCTGCAGCTCCAAAATCCTTTCTGACTTCGTTCCCACCTATACGGCTGAGGCGGTGGAGAACTTGAAAAAAGCCGGGGCAGTGATCATTGGAAAGACTAATATGGATGAGTTTGCCATGGGAAGCACCACAGAAACCTCTGCCTACGGGCCTACCAGAAATCCCTGGAACCCGGACCATGTGCCCGGCGGTTCCTCAGGCGGTTCCTGCAGTGCGGTGGCAGCGGCAGAATGCTTCTTTGCTCTGGGCTCCGATACAGGCGGCTCCATCAGACAGCCTGCATCCTTCTGCGGAGTGACAGGCTTAAAGCCCACCTATGGAACTGTTTCCCGGTACGGTCTCATTGCCTATGGCTCCTCTCTGGACCAGATCGGCCCGGTGGCAAAGGATGTGACAGACTGTGCCGCCATTTTAGAGGTGCTGGCTTCCCATGACAGAAAGGACAGCACATCTGTGGAGCGGAAGGACAAAGATTTTATGTCGGCTTTAAAAGACGATGTGACAGGAATGCGCATTGGCATTCCGGCAGATTATTTAGGTGAGGGACTGGACCCAGAAGTGAAGGCGGCTGTTTTAAAGGCAGCTGAGGTTCTGAGGGAAAAGGGTGCGGTTGTGGAAACCTTTGACTTAAGCCTGGTGGAATATGCCATTCCGGCCTATTATGTCATCGCATCCGCAGAGGCCAGCTCCAACTTGTCCCGGTTTGACGGCGTAAAGTTCGGCTACCGGGCAAAAGAATACCAGGGACTTCACAGCATGTACAAAAAGAGCCGCTCCCAGGGCTTTGGGCCTGAGGTGAAACGCCGGATTATGCTGGGCTCCTTTGTCTTAAGCTCCGGTTATTACGATGCTTATTATTTGAAGGCTTTGAGAACAAAGGCTCTTATTAAGAAGGCATTTGATGAAGCATTTTCAAAATACGATGTGATTTTAGGGCCTGCGGCTCCTACGACTGCCCCTAAGCTTGGGGAAAGCCTAAAAGACCCATTAAAGATGTATCTGGGCGATATTTATACCATTTCCGTAAACCTTGCCGGGCTTCCCGGACTTACGGTTCCAGGGGGTAAAGATAAAAACGGACTTCCCATTGGAATCCAGTTTATCGGAGACTGCTTTAAGGAGAAAAATATTTTACAGGCAGGTTATGCTTTTGAACAGAGCACAGGCTATGAGATGCCAAGGCTGGCGTCAGAGGCTGCGGCTGGGAAGGAGGAGAGGTAAATGAGCAGACAGTATGAAACCGTTATCGGTCTGGAGGTCCATGTAGAGCTTGCGACCAAAACAAAGATTTTCTGCTCCTGTTCCACGGAATTCGGAGGAGCGCCCAATACCCACACCTGTCCGGTCTGCACCGGAATGCCCGGTTCCCTTCCTGTCCTTAACAAACAGGTGGTGGAATACGCCCTGGCAGTAGGCCTTGCAGCCAACTGCGGGATCAACCAGTACTGTAAATTTGACAGGAAGAATTATTTTTATCCCGACAATCCTCAGAATTATCAGATTTCCCAGCTTTATCTGCCCATCTGCCACGACGGCTATGTGGAGATTGACACGGCTTCCGGAAAGAAAAAGGTCAGGATTCATGAAATCCACATGGAGGAGGATGCAGGAAAGCTGATCCACGATGAATGGGAGGACTGCTCTTTGGTGGACTTTAACCGGAGCGGGGTTCCGCTTATTGAGATTGTGTCGGAGCCGGACATGAGAAGCGGGGAAGAAGTGATCGCTTATCTGGAAAAGCTGAGACTGATCATCCAGTATTTAGGAGCCTCAGACTGCAAGCTTCAGGAAGGTTCCATGAGGGCTGATGTCAACTTATCAGTCCGGGAAGCGGGAGCTTCAGAGTTTGGAATCAGAACGGAAATGAAGAACTTAAACTCCTTTAAAGCCATTGCACGTGCCATTGAAGGGGAGAGAAAGCGCCAGATTGAACTGATTGAAGAAGGAAAGGCCGTTGTCCAGGAGACAAGGCGGTGGGATGACAACAAGGAGTCTTCCTATGCCATGCGTTCTAAGGAGGATGCCATGGATTACCGTTACTTCCCTGACCCTGACCTGCCTCCTGTCATCATAGACCAGGAATGGCTGGACCGCATAAAAGCCGGACAGCCGGAGCTTCGGACGGAGAAAATGGCCCGGTATCAGGAGGAATATAACCTTTCTGAGTACGATGCGGACATCATTACAGGCTCCAAGCACATGGCAGATTTATTTGAAGCTGTGGCTGCTATCTGCCAAAAGCCAAAGGAAGCAGCCAATTGGCTGATGGTAGAAGCCATGCGCCTTTTAAAAGAACAGGAAATGGAACCTGAAAATATGACATTTTCCCCAGAAAACCTTGCAAAATTAATTGAATTGGTGGATAATGGTACCATTAACCGCACCGTGGGCAAGGAAGTCTTTGAGAAGATTTTTAAGGAAGATGTGGACCCTGAACAATATGTAGAAGAAAAGGGGCTTAAAATTGTCAATGACGAGGGAGAACTGCGCACGGTTATTGAGGAGATTGTTGCAGCCAATCCCCAGTCTGTGGAGGATTACCGAAACGGAAAGGAAAAGGCTATGGGCTTTTTAATGGGAAAGACCATGAGGGCTATGTCCGGCAAGGCTGATCCGGGGGCTGTCAGCAGGATACTGAAGGAAGTGCTTGGAAGCACTCAGGGTTAAGGAGTCTATATTGAGGAGGAGAATGAAATCTATGAAGCCGTATGTTGAAATGACAAAGGAAGAGTTACAGGAACTGAGAAAGCAGCTTGCTGCCCAATACAAGAGCTTTCAGGGAAAAGATTTAAGACTTGATATGTCCAGAGGAAAACCCAGCATAGAACAGCTTGATGTCTCCATGGGATTGATGGAGGCGTTGTGCGGCGGGGAGGACTTAACCTGTGAAGATGGAACAGACTGCCGCAATTACGGAGTGCTGGATGGAATCAAGGAAGCCAAGGAACTGCTGGCAGATATGATGGAGGTTTCTCCAAGCCAGGTCATTATCTACGGAAACTCCAGCTTAAACGTAATGTATGACACGGTTTCCCGTTCCATGACTCATGGCGTTATGGGAAGCACACCCTGGTGCAAGCTGGATAAAGTGAAGTTTTTATGTCCGGTGCCGGGATATGACAGACATTTTTCCATCACCGAGTACTTTGGAATTGAGATGATCAATGTGCCCATGACTCTTACCGGTCCGGATATGGATATGGTAGAGGAGCTGGTGGCACAGGATGATTCCATCAAAGGAATCTGGTGTGTTCCCAAATACTCCAATCCTCAGGGGATTTCCTATTCTGATGAAACAGTCCGCCGCTTTGCCAGGTTAAAACCGGCTGCAAAGGACTTTAGAATCTACTGGGATAACGCTTACACCATACACCATTTATACGATCACGACCAGGATCACCTGATCGAGATTCTTGCCGAATGCAAGAGAGCCGGAAATCCGGATATGGTTTATAAATTTGCTTCCACCTCAAAGGTCAGCTTCCCTGGTTCAGGAATCGCTTCCATCGCAGCCAGCCAGAACAACTTAGAGGATATTATGAAGCAGCTGAAGATTCAGACCATTGGACACGACAAGGTGAATCAGCTTCGCCATGTGCGCTACTTTGGAGACATTCACGGCATGGTAGAGCATATGAGAAAGCATGCGGATATCATGAGGCCTAAGTTTGAGGCAGTGATTGAGACTCTGGAAAGAGAGCTGGGAGGACTTGGAATCGGAGAGTGGACCGCTCCCAAGGGAGGATATTTCATTTCCTTTGATTCCATGGACGGCTGCGCCAAATCCATCGTTGCAGGCTGCAAAAAGGCAGGGCTGGTAATGACCGGAGCCGGAGCCACTTATCCTTATGGAAAAGACCCTCATGACAGCAACATCCGGATCGCTCCTTCCTATCCACCCTTATCTGATCTGATTCTCGCCATGGAACTGTTTGCCGTGTGCGTGAAGATTGTCAGCATTGATAAGCTTCTGGCTGGAATGAAATAATTAAAAATGAGCTTTGACCATGGTGTTATAACCGGTCAAAGCTCATTTTTTAATAGGCTGTTTTAAGATTGTCAGTCGAACAGTACCAGATTGATAAATGCCTGGAAAGCTTCTGTCTGGAATTTATCCTTGTGAAATGCCACGTGGTTCATACAACTGATGTCTAAGTTCTGAACCTCGATTTCAACCACCTCTCCCCGCTTGACAGACTCGTCTGCAAAGATTCTGGGAATTACTCCTATTCCGATATTTTCCTTTACTGCCTGCAGGATTACGTCAGAATTAGTGCTGGACCAGAGAGGCTCTGCGGATAGATTGTTTAAGGAAAGGGCGGAGTCAAAGGTGTCCCGTAAGGTGCAGCCCTGCTCCCTTAAAAGGAGAGGCTCCTTGATGAGGCGGTCCAGGGTCACAGGCTGGGCAGAACGCTTGGCAAAGGGATGGGCTGGGGCGCAGATCACAGCCAAAGGATAGGAAGAAAAAGGGATTTTTTCCAGCCGGTCTTCTGGGATGACGCCTTCCACCAGGCCGATATCCAGTTCATTTTTTAAAAGCTTACTAATGATCTCTCTGGAATTATCTATGGTGACCTTCAGCGTAGTATCGGGATTTGTGAGGGAAAACCGGGATACGGCCTGGGGAAGTAAGTAGCTTCCCAAGGTGACACAGGAGCCGATCCGCAGGGGGGCCTGAAAATGAAGGGCGCCCGAGTAGCTTTCCAGATCCTGATACAATTCCAGAAGGGGGATGACTTTCGATAAATAAAATTTGCCGTTTTCATTGATGACCACCTTACGGGAAACCCGGTCAAAGAGGGTGGTTCCAACGGATTCTTCCAGTTCATTGATGGCGTGTGAGATAGCAGGCTGTGTCATGGACAGGGCTTTGGCTGCCCCGGTAATGCTGCCTTCCTCACACACCGTTTTAAAGATCGTGAGATGTCTTAAGTTCATGTCAGATGTCCTTCCATTACCAATGGTTCATGTGATAATCTACATTATATCATTTTGATAATAGTATGAACAGATATTTTGAAAAAAATGTCGAAATACTTACAAACGTTTTGCAATGGCCTTGATAAAATCTTCGCTGCTTAATACGGTTGGGTTGGGAATGGTGGTGATGAGAGCCAGGTCCTTTGTCATCTCTCCGGCTTCGATGGTGTCCAGGGAGGCTTGTTCCAGTCTGTCTGCAAAATCAGCCAGCTTCTGGTTTCCGTCCAGTTCTCCCCTCTTTCTTAAAGCTCCTGACCAGGCAAAAATGGTTGCCATGGAATTGGTGGAGGTTTCCTGGCCCTTTAAGTGCTGGTAGTAATGGCGCTGTACGGTTCCGTGGGCAGCCTCATATTCATAATCTCCGTCAGGGGACACTAAAACAGAGGTCATCATGGCGAGGGAGCCGAAAGCAGAGGATACCATATCGCTCATCACGTCTCCGTCGTAGTTCTTACAGGCCCAGATAAAGCCGCCGTCCGCCTTCATGACACGTGCCACTGCATCGTCAATGAGGGTATAAAAATAGGAAATCCCTGCTTCCTTAAACTGGCCTTCAAAGTCCGCATCAAAAATGTCCTGGAAAATATCCTTAAAGCTGTGGTCGTATTGTTTGGAAATGGTGTCCTTGGTGGCGAACCATAAATCCTGCTTTGTATCCAGAGCATAGTTGAAACAGCTTTTTGCAAAGCTTTCAATAGAATCGTTTAAATTGTGCATTCCTTGAATGATTCCCGGTCCTTCAAAGGCGTGAACGGTTTCCCTGGTTTCGGTTCCATCTTCTGCGGTGTATACCAGCTCTACCTTTCCTGCTCCCGGAATCTTCATTTCCGTTCCCTTGTAAACGTCGCCGTAAGCGTGTCTTGCAATGGTAATAGGCTTTTTCCAGCTTTTTACACATGGATCGATTCCCTTGACAACAATAGGTGCCCGGAATACGGTTCCGTCTAAAAGGGCTCTGATGGTAGCATTAGGGCTTTTCCACATTTCCTTTAAGCTGTATTCCTTTACACGGTCTGCGTTGGGGGTGATGGTGGCGCATTTGACAGCGACCTTGTATTTTTTTGTGGCATTGGCAGAATCTACGGTCACTTGATCATTGGTCTGGTCACGGTAGGAAAGACCCAGGTCATAATATTCTGTTTTTAAATCAATATAAGGCAAAAGAAGATTGTCTTTGATCATTTGCCAGAGAATCCTGGTCATTTCGTCACCATCCATTTCAACAATGGGAGTTGTCATCCTGATCTTATCCATGTGCTTGTCCTCCTTAAAATTATTGGTGTAAGCTATAGTATACGATGAATTGTAAAATCGCACAAGTATTCTATGTAAATTTATTCAGCCATTTCTGAATATTATACACTGTTTCCGGGGCTATAAAGTGTTCTACCTTTTCCACCTGCTCCAGTTCATCGGAATTCTGGTTAATGTAGCAGAAAAACCGGTGGAGCACATCGTGGCGGAATAATAAATATTCACCCAGCTGCAAGCCGGGCTCTGTCAGGGAAACGGTGCCGTACTTTTCAAAGCGCACCAGGCCCTGTTTTCTTAGGTTTCCGGTCATTTTGGAGGCTGAGGAGGGCTTTACGTTAAGGCATTCAGCCAGTTCCTTAATGCGGACAGTCTGGCCGTCTTTATGGAGGCGGCAGATCATTTCTAAGTAATCCTCCATGGAGGAGGTGATCCTGGTGTTTTCCAGAAGAGAATAGCCCTTTAAGGTATAGAAGTTGTGGGGGTTAGACATGGGGACTCCTTTATGAAGGATGTTATTTATATTTATTCCCTTATGGGCAGTTCTATGAGTGATAAGGCAGACCCATATAATGCTTGACACCCCGGTATCTAAATGGTATAGTTTTACTACACAAACTGTAACTGAAAATAGTACAGAACAAGGGTTTTTATTCAGAACCATGTGCCATTGAGAGGAGGCTTTATTTTGGGATTTACACTAGATGTGAGTGTTCCGGTTTTGACCGTGTTTGTGCAGGGGCTGGTCAGCTTTTTTTCACCCTGCGTCCTTCCCCTGATTCCCCTTTACATCGGGTATTTATCGGGAGGAACAGGAGTGAAGGGGGAGGATGGAAGGATTTATTATGACCGGAAAAAGGTCTTGCTGCATACAATCTGCTTTGTCATTGGAGTCAGCTTTGCTTTCTTCCTTCTGGGTCTTGGTTTTTCCGCCCTCGGCAGCTTTTTTAAATCCAACCAGCTTTTGTTTGCCAGAATCGGAGGAATCCTTGTTATTATGTTCGGCTTGTACCAGCTTGGTTTCTTTGGACAGTCTTCCATTTTAAGCAGGGAGGGCCGGCTGCCCTTGTCCATTAACACCCTTGCCATGTCACCATTTACAGCTCTGGTTATGGGCTTTACCTTCAGCTTTGCCTGGACGCCCTGCGTGGGACCGGCTTTGGCAAGCGTGCTGATTATGGCGGCTTCAGCTTCTACAAAGGCATGGGGCTTTGCCCTCATCGGTGTGTATACCCTGGGCTTTATTCTGCCATTTCTGGCGGTGGGCTTTTTCACCACATCCGTCCTTGCATTTTTCAAAACCCACAGCAATGTGGCAAAGAATGCGGTAAAAGCCGGAGGCGTGCTCATGGTGCTCATGGGAATTATGATGTTTACCGGAAAGATGAACGGAGTGACCGGGTATTTGTCATCCATTTCGGGTGGGATTGCTACGGAAACAACGGCGGCTTCTGAGACGGAAGAGGAAGAAACGACAGAAAAGCCGACAGAAGAATCTACAGAAGAATCGGTTCAGGCTTCTGAAGATGCTGCTTCTGAAGATGCTGGAGAGGAAACAAAAGAGGAAAGCGAAAACCAGCTTCTTCCGGCCATTGATTTCACTCTGACGGACCAGTTTGGCAATACCCATTCCCTTTCTGATTACAAGGGGAAAACCATATTTTTGAACTTCTGGGCCACCTGGTGCCCTCCCTGCCGGGCAGAGATGCCGGATATCCAGAAGCTGTATGAATCTTATGATACGGAAGGGGACAATGCCCTGATCGTCCTCGGTGTGGCTGCCCCCAATTATGGGCAGGAAAAGGATGAGGAAACGGTTAAGAAGTTTCTGGAGGAGAACGGGTATACTTATCCCACTTTGATGGATACTACAGGGGAATTGTTTGAGGCTTACGGAGTATATTCTTATCCTATGACCTTTATGATTGACAGGGACGGGAATGTATTCGGCTATGCCAGCGGTATGCTGTCTGAGGATACTATGCGCAGCATTGTGGAGCAGACCATGAATGGAAAGAGGAACTGACGGCATTGGGAATGAGAATTGCCGGTGTGACAGAATGAATAAATTAAGAAGGGGAGCAGCAGAGACCGACGTTTCTGCTGCTCCCTTTCTCACTTCCATGTCCTTTTCGTCATATGATAAATAAAAAGGACAAGGGAATTTTATGGTAAAAAGTGAGGCCACAAAGGATATGACCAGCATAGAACTTTTGGGAATACGGGAAAATTTAAAAAACTCCGATTATACGGAGATCGAACGGTTCCGGGAATCCTTTGATGCAGATGAAATGGGTTTTGCGGAAGGAAGGGAAGGGATTTAAATGGAGGTTCACAAGCTATTGACCCCCTATAATTACAGCAATGGACAGGGGCGCACCATCCGGTATATTGTGATCCACTATGTAGGGGCTTTGGGGGGAGCGGAGGCAAACTGCAAGTATTATGCTTCCGGGTATATCGGAGCCAGCGCCCATTATTTTGTTGGTTTCAGGGGAGAAATTTGGCAGTCCGTTGAAGATAAGGATATTGCATGGCACTGCGGGGCCAAGATATACCGCCATCCAGAGTGCCGCAACAGCAACAGCCTGGGGATCGAGCTATGTGTCAGGAATAAAGGAAGCCAGTCGGATACCAGCAGGGACTGGTATTTTGAAGATGCAACTGTAAAAGCTGCTGTTGCGCTGACAAAAAAGCTGATGAAGCAATACAGCATTCCGGCGGACCATGTAATCCGCCACTACGATGTGACGGGAAAAATTTGCCCCAACCCTTATGTATATAATCATACTCAGCATACCTGGGATAGTTTTCAGGCGGAATTGAAGACAGAACCTCAGCTTAAATCCGGATGGAGAGAGGAAGACGGGGGCTGGAGATTTTATCTGGGAGATACAGGAAATTATGTCAGGAACGACTGGTATCAGGATGGGGAAGAGTGGTATTGGTTTAATGATGCGGGATTTATGGAAAAAGATACATGGAAGACCGGGTCAGACGGGAAGTGGTATTATTTAAACAACGATGGAGCTATGGCAAAAGACCAGTGGATTATCTGGAAAGGGGAGTTGTACCGGGCTGCAGAGGATGGGAGTATGTTTGAAGGGAATATGTATTTGAGTACGGATGATAAAGGGTCCCTGCACATGGGATAAAGGGGGTTTTGTTATATAAGATATACTTTCTCATATATACCGGAATTGAGGATTGTTCAGAAATTAAGTTTTTTAAGTAAAAAATACCGCTATGGGCATTGTAACAGCACATAGCGGTTTGTTATTCTTCATGGTAAAGAGTAGCTTTTTATGTGTTTATAATCGGTCAAAACAATTTCTCCATCTGGTTTTATATGATAAATCAATTCATCTTCACCAACAGGGTTATGGGCGCCGATTTGAGGAGTGGTGCGGAATTTTACTAGAATTCCTACATTTTCCTTATCCTCAACACTCAAAACTTCAGTTTCATAATCATATACCAGGATATAAGGATTGGAGTAGAAAAGTTGAGTATCTGTATAGATATTTTTTAGGAAACACCTGACTATGACAATATCTTTGATACTGTCCTCTGTTACCGTTTCCGGGTTAACTGTTTGGAGCGATTTATGATTTCTGGACGTTAGAAATAATCCTAATAATAAAAATATAAAAAGTGGTAATATAAAAAGTGGAATATATTTTTTTATCATGGTATATCCTTTTTGCTGTATTGTATTACAAGGTATTTCTTGAATGGTATAATTATACATTTTTATAGAAGGGTTTGATTATATGGAAAAACTGATAAAAAAGAAAATAGATAAATACTGAATTGGGGATTTATAAGAATTAATTGGAAGATAAAAGTCTGAGTTGCTTTATGAAAGTTGGTTTAAGAGTCAAGAACAGTAAAAGAGGACTTGATTTCTCAAGCCCTCCATTGTATAATTTACTTAGAAAGGTTATCGGAATTGATCTTCCGATTGCCCTCAGTAAAAATACCTATTTTGAAATAGCATCTACTTTGGACGGTGGGATGCTATTTCTTTTTGTTGTTATGATTGTCTATGTAAGACAGAGCCGCAAAAATTACAAGTATTAAGGTTAAAACTTCACCTGTACTCATAAGGGCATCACCCTCTCTTTCGTAATACTAGAGGGCATCTAACATCGGAAAATCGCATCCGCTTTCTTTTCAATTATGCAATACAATTATAGCATATGAAGTAACCATTCACAATCAATAAAAGCACCAATGAAGAGAGTCTTTCGAACGTGTTTTAAAACAAGAAAACGGCAAAATACTGATACATTTTCAGTGTTTTGCTGTTTTTTTCATGTATCTGACAGGAATCGGGCCTAAGGCTGTTTATGAACATGTGCAGCTTCACGCAGCAGATGAAAAGAGTAAGCTAAAAAAATAAAAGTTACAAAAACAATATGAAGATGTAACTGGGATGTAACCACGTGATGATATATTAAGGATAACAAATCAATATATAAAGGAGGAGACTCTATGAAAGCAGGAAAGCATTTAAAACAGATGATATCATTACTGCTGTCTGTTGTCCTGGTTATTACTAATCTGGGGACTTCAGCGGGGGCAGTTCACGAAGCAGACAACAACCTTGTAAATTTTACGATTTCGGAAGATGATTTGACAGCAGCTATAGAAGAAGTAATTGAGCAGGGTGGAGTACCGGTTTCTACGGAATATTTTAATTTTACAGACGGAGAAATTGATAAATACAATACATTATTTTCTGACAGAGAAGAAGAGGCTGTTTATGAATTTGAAGCAAGCTTTGAAAGTTCAGATGCAGAGGTTCAGTTACATAGCTTTATCCGTCTGCCGGAGAACCTGGATGAGGGATATAGCCTGACAGGAAACGAGCAGATTATTTTTCTTTATGTTAATAACAGCGAATCAACAGTCCGCTGTTCCATTACCATTACCACAGCCGATGGAGAGAGCAAAACAACAAAGGCGGTAGAGGTTGAGGCGTATCAGGAAGCATTTGAAAAAGAAGAGAAACAGGGAATTGACACTAACGCTGGTGCCCCGGTAACAAATGAAGTACCGGACACAGAAGCAGCAGAGCCCGAAACAGAGGAATCTGTAGTTGAAGAAACTGAAGACGGTCAGGCGGAAGAGACAGAGGAATCTACTGAGGAAAGTACACAGGCAGAAGAAGAGGAAACTGTTGAGGAAAGTACACAGGCAGAAGAAGAGGAAACTGCTGAGGAAAGTACACAGGCAGAAGGAGAGGAAACTGCTGGGGAAGGTACGCAGGCAGAAGAAGAGGAAACTGCCGGGGAAGGTACACAAGCAGAGACAGAGGAAACTGCTGAGGAAGGTACACAGGCAGAAAAAGAAGAAGCTTCTGAGGAAGATACACAGGCAGCAGAAGAGAATAATTCTGAAGCAGTTGAAAGTTCACCTCAGGCCTCTATTTCTCGCCATAATGCACCAGTCGTGGCAGCCAGCCTGTCATCAAAAGACAATGGCTTGGTAGGAATCGATGGAGCAGCAACAGCTGTAGCTATTACAACCACTCTGGAGGAGTTGGGAGTTGAGTTTGAAGCAATGCTGTTTGCAAGAGGATCAAATGAAAGTTTTGAAATTGAAGATTTCCTTGATGCTGGATACCCTAAGATGGAATTCAGGGATAGCAACGGAAATGTTCTGGATACAATGTTAAATGGTGATGGTGAGGTCGTTAGAAAACCTAGTGGTCAGCCTCTCCCCAGAAATATGCAGTTCTACATTGCTTTATCATACGGACTGAAAGATTCTGAATACCATGACTATGAAGTACAGAGTGGAGATACATTTACATACACTTATCCTGAAAACCTGAAAATCACAACAAATAACTTTGCAGTAAAAGATTCATCAGGTGAAGTGATTGGTACCGGAATTGTTGAAGACGGCAAGCTAACGATTACTATTACAAAAGACGGTGTTGGATCTCAGTTCAGAGGAACCGCAGGTATATTTGCTTCCGTGGATTGGGAAAAGGTTGGAGACACAACAGAACTGGTTGAAGTTAATTTGGGAGAACTTGAGTATGATCTCAGATTCCCGAAAGTGGTCGTAACAGAAACTCGTAAGGCTACTGTAAATAAGGCAGTCAGTGATACAAAATTCAATGAAGAAACCGGTGCAGGTCATATTAAATACGATTCGGTTACAAATTTACCTACAGCTGTTCGATTTGAAGTAACAGTGACAGCTGATTCAAAAAATACCGGATTACTGGAGAATATATCTTTACTTGATACCTTTACTCTGGCTGACGGTACTGGAAGTTTTGATACAGAAAGCGGAGTAAGAATTGTTTCTGATTCCAATAGTACAGTAACTTCGGCAGAGTTTGAAGCGACTGGAGAAGATAATCAGATGCGCATTACTCTTAAGGACAGCCAAGGAAATAATGCTTCTCTGGTAAAGGGGCAGGTAGTTAAGCTGAGCTATTGGGTGAAGCTGAATGAAGACATATGGACCAGTTCCCTTAGCGGAGATTCAGGAAGTAATTTTACTACATCTACTGTAAAACTTAACAATACAGTTGCAGTAAGCAGCGGAGAAACACCGCTTAGTACAAAAACAGCTAATTACAATAAGACCTTCAAATGGTTCATGAAAACAGGAAAGGTCATTAAGGAATACAATGATGGTACTACAGTACATAAACCTGCAGTTGAGTGGGATGTATTTTTAAATCCAGGTGGGGCAAATATAGGTGGTTGGACCGTCAAGGATAAACTGGATTCTAAGCAAGAATATGTAGGTCCGGTAAATGTATATGCATTTAAAAGTGTAAATGACTATCTTGGTGCATCATCCTTAGCAGGAAAACTTGTTGGAACTGCTGATGTCTCAACTGAAAATGATGTATCAATTTGGACTTACACAATACCGAAAGACAAAGCAACTTATTATTATGTATTTGTATATCATACCAAGGTTTTAAATCCAACTGATGAGAGTACAGGTAATGCGTTGAGCCTGGCTAATAGAATCGAATTGACTGCTCCTGCAGGAAGCGGCGGATCTGGAATCGGTCTGGGTGGCGAAACCGGCGTTGAGGTTGAATATGATACTTATGCTTTAACAAAAGATAATGCTGAAGCAATCTCTGAGAACCCTGGCGTTGCAACAAAATGGGGTTGGGGAGAATTTGGAAAAATCCGTTGGAACTCTGTAATATCCAGTTATAAAAATGGTGAAGAAGAAGACGCAGTCATTACAGCAGGTTCTACATATACCGACAATCTCAGCATTGTTACGAATGATGATGATAAAGACGAGATAACAGCTTTAGTTGACTATCATGTATTTGATGCTGATGATGAAGCAAATCTGGTTTTAAAAGACGGTGATGGAAACACACTGAGTCAGCCGGATGATTATACGGTTGAATTTACAGACAGAAGCTTTACCGTTACTTTTAATAAAAATGTAGCTGCTCCTGTAACAGTGACATATACTTCCACAGTGACAGACTTTAAAGCACTGGGAAATACTGACCTTCTGTTTGAGAACAAGGCGGAATTCAACTTTGGAGTTAACTTACAACGGAATGACCAGGCATATCATCCATTCTTCAGCAAAGATTATTTGGATAAGACTTATTACTCTGAAGATTCCGCCACTGGAATTGTAAGATGGAAATTAGTTTTCAATAAAGGCTCCAAGTTAGATCTTGGAGGTCATACAGTGGATATCATAGAAGAGATACCTGACGGTATGGAATTTCTGGAACTCCTTCATGGATCCGGTAAGGTTCCTGAAACAGGAAGAGATGGTAAGCCTGCATATGAAATTTTACCTGACAATAAGGTTGTTATCCACCTTAATAACATTACCACTGTTAACCGTAATCTTTCCAGAGAAGAAACTTTCTACGTAAGAACTAAAATCACAGATCCAAATAAGAATCCGTTTTTGAATAAGGCAACTTTGCAGATTGATGGAAAGGATTTATCAGAATCAACTGCTGAAAGAAGTTTCCATGTTTCTGTTTTTGATAAGTCTTCGATATACAATGCAACCACAGCACCTTTTGTAAAATACACGTTAACAGTTAACAGCCAAAAGGCAAAGTTAACTAAGAATCCTGGCGATACTCTCACAGTAAGAGATAATCTTCAGGCTGATGAAATGAACTATGTAGACTTTATCAACAACGTTAAAGTAATCAATAAAGCTACAGGCTTAGAGATTCCTAATGTTGAAAAGAAAATCATTAATAGTGGCAGAGGATTTGAGATTACGGGACTTCCGGATGCAACTCACATCGAAATCACATACGATGTATCCTTATCAGCAAATCTGAATGAACAGGTAAATATTAAAAACGCTGCACAGTTAATCTATCCTGACAGTGTACCTATTTCAACTGAGGATGGAAAAAAAGTTACCATTATCAATCCGATAGCTACAGGTGAAGGTGTTTTCAAGGCTAAAGTTGTTAAAATGGATCAGGCAGGAGCACCGCTGGAAGGAGCTGAATTTACTCTTTATAAAGCAGTGAAAGAGGGCGGTTCCTGGAAGGCTGGCGAGGCTATTGGCACTTACAATCCAGCTATAGAGGCTGGAGGAAACACAGCCAGGGACATCATTGGAAACAACGGAGAAAACCTGCAAAAAGATCAGATTTATTACCTGGAAGAGACAACAGTACCGGATGGATACACGGGGGCACCAGGAATCTTTTTCGCAATATTTGGCAGTAATCTCGGTGACAAACCTGCCGGCATTAAGTATTATCAGTCAGGTCAGGACATTGCATTCTACAACATAAAGGTTACTGCTTTAGCTGCCACAAAGAACCTGATAGGACGTAATTTGGCAGATGGCGAATTTACCTTTGAAGTATACGATGGTGATACCCTGATTAGTACCGGAACAAACAAGACAGACGGAACCATTGAATTTACACCGATTGATTACAGCGAATTAACTGTAGGTGATCATGTATTTACAGTAAAAGAGCTGAAAGAAAGTAAAACAGGCGTTACATATGATTCCAGCGTATACACCATTGAGGTTAAAGTAGGTAAGACAGGAGATGGGCGGGTTTACTCAGAGATAGGAGATATCTATCTCAATGGCGATAAAGTAACTAAAATCGTATTCAATAATGACTACGAGAAACCAGTCACAGGAACCAGCATCGGATTAACTGCCGAAAAGATACTTGATGGACGTAAACTGAAAGCCGATGAGTATACATTTGACTTGTATGCCGAGGGTAATGATATACCTCTTGATACAGCCAAGAATGCGGCAGACGGAACGATCAAATTTAAGACGATCAATTATGAAAAGGGCCAGGACGGCTCCTATACATACATTGTAAAAGAGCGTATGGAAACTCAGCCAAATGTAGACTATGACCGCAGCGTATATACTGTTAAAGTTGATGTAACTGTAGATGATTCAGATGCAGAAGTTAATAAGCTGGTTGCAACAAAGACAGTATATAAGGGAGAAAGTACATCTCCGGCAGAAGCCATTGTGTTTACAAATACTTACACTCCACCAGTCTTCAATGATGAGATCCAGTTCAGAGCTAATAAGGAACTGGTTGGACGTGTCCTTACAGCAGAAGAGTTTACCTTTGATGTATATGAGGGCGATGGAGAAGAACCAATTGATACTGCAACAAACAATGGCGAAGGAATCATCGAATTCAAGACCATCACCTACGGAGCAGATGATGCAGGCACTCATACCTACAAAATAGTAGAACGTAAGGGCGGCAAAGCACATGTAACGTATGACCCAACTGTTTATACTGTTGAAGTTAAGGTGAGCAAAGAAACAAGAGAAACTGAAACAGGTGATGAAATCGATATTGTTGCAGAGATAACAAAGATGGCAAAGGTGAATCCGGATGGTGATACCCCAGTAGATGATATTAAGTTTACAAACACCTACAATCACCCGGTAACAGATGCCAGCATCGCATTAAAAGCCAATAAGGTGCTTGCCGGGCGTACCCTTGCAGCAGATGAATTTACCTTTGATGTATATGAGGGCGAAGGTGAAGACGAAAGATTAATCACTTCTGCAGCAAACAAGGCGGACGGAACCATCGAATTTGCACCGATTACCTATGACAGAGATGATGTAGGAACTCATGTATACAGAATCGCAGAGCGTCTGGGCAGCAGAGCAAATGTAACGTATGACCGCACAGTTTATTATGTTATGGTTAATGTAAAGGAAGAAACAGTAGGTTCGGACTCAGCTCCAGAAATCAAGGTTACTGCTGAGATTACAAATACATATCTGGCAGATGAGACTCTGGTAAATGGCGTTGTGTTCAATAACAGATATACACCTCCAAGAACCGGTGGCGGCGGTGGCGGCGGAACCGGCGGTAATGTCATTATAACACCAGGAACAGTGCCATTGGCCCAGATGCCAGCTCCATCTCCAGAACCAGGTACAGAATTGATCATAATTGATGGAGATGTTCCATTAGCTGGTCTGCCTAAGACAGGCGACCTTGGCAGAAGCCAGAACGGCATTATCCTGCTGCTTGGTTCTCTTATGCTCAGCATTTACATGATGCTGCAGAAAAAGAAACACGAATAAAGAAATAGAAGTATATTTAACAATAAGACGCAGCGAAACTGGCTGCGTCTTATTGTTTTCAGAAATATATTCAACTGTTTTTGACTGTGAAAAAGGGTCTTAAAGGAATGAGAATATTTTAGGATTAAAACAAGAAAACGGCTTAATACTGATACATTTTCAGTATTGTGCCGTTTTTTATCATGCATCTGATAGGAATCGAACCTACGCACGCAGCTCCGGAGGCCACTGCTCTATCCACTGAGCTACAGATGCATCTTTTACATTCTACTATAGATTGTTTTAAAGCGCAAGAGTTATTTGTTGATTTTTGTTTGTTTTTTTGTTAGAATGTATGGAGATTGATGTCCCGGGAGGATGAGCCTGTATGAAGGACTTATTAGAAAAATGGAATAAAAAATTGACAGCAGAAAACAGGCGTTTTCTGAAATTTCTGGCCATTCCACTGGCAGCGGTTTTATTGATCGCTGTCATAATTGTGCTGGATAAATCCGGGCCGGAACAGGGAACGGTGGAGAACGTGGGAACAGGGTCTGAGGCATTGCCGCCGGGAGATGAAGACGGAGAAGGCACAGCCCAGGAGCCTGCAACAGTGGATTTTACCCTGCAGGAGGAGACTATACCGGAGATTCATGATTTAATGGAGGCTTATTTTAAAGCCAGAAAAACCTGTGATCCGGAGCTTTTAAATGAGGTATACGGAGGGACCTATTCCCAGGAACAGATCAATGAGCAGATTGCCAGAATGGAAGAGGAAGTAAAATTCTACCGGGGCTTTGAGAATCTGATCTGTTATACGGTTCCCGGAGTAGAAGAAGGGGATTATCTGGTCTATGCAAAATTTGATATCATGTTCCGTCAGGCAGATACCCTGGCACCCAGCTTGATTTTGTGCTATGCAAAAACCGCTGAGGATGGAACTTATTATCTGGTGGGAGATGTGAATCAGGCCCAGTCTAAGTATATGGAAGAAGCAAACCAGTCTGAGGCTGTTCAGGCCATGGCAAAAGAGGTAAACGAAAGCCTTGAAAAGGCCTTAAAATCGGATGAAAACCTTCTGGCTGTTTATCATACTCTGACAGATGAAATTGAAGAAACAGATGAAACTGAAGGAACAGATGAGATAGAAGAAACAAACGAGACAGAAGATACAGAGTCAGGCAGTCAGCCGGACAATATGTAAAACACATGCTTCTCTGCGTGGCACCGTGCAGAGGAGCATTTTTGGCAAAGGAGAGAATTGCTTTATGAACGTTAGAGACTTTTATTTTGATTTACCCCAGGAGTTGATTGCCCAGGACCCTTTAGAGGACCGTTCTGCTTCCAGGCTTCTGGTATTGGATAAGAATACCGGAGAGCTGGAGCATAAGCATTTCAGAGATGTTCTTTCTTATTTAAAGAAAGGGGATTGTCTGGTTATTAATGATACGAAAGTAATACCGGCCCGGCTGTTTGGTGTGAAAGAAGGAACAGAGGCAAAGATTGAAATACTTCTGTTAAAGAGAAGAGAAAACGATGTCTGGGAAACCCTTGTAAAGCCTGGGAAAAAGGCAAAAGTGGGAACTGTGATTTCCTTTGGGGACGGGCTTTTAAAAGGTACTGTAATAGAGATTGCAGAGGAAGGGAACCGTCTGATTCAGTTTTCTTACGAAGGAATATTTGAAGAGATTCTGGATCGCTTGGGACAGATGCCCCTGCCTCCCTATATCACCCACCAGCTTCAGGATAAAAACCGCTATCAGACCGTATATGCAAAGCATGAGGGCTCTGCAGCAGCTCCCACGGCAGGACTGCATTTTACAAAGGAGCTTTTGGAGCAGATTGAGGGCATGGGAGTCTCCATCGCCCGGGTGACTCTTCATGTGGGGCTCGGAACCTTCCGCCCGGTAAAGGTGGATGAAATTGAGAATCACCATATGCATTCAGAGTTTTATGTGGTGGAAGAGGAAGAGGCTAAGAAGGTCAATGATGCTAAAAAGCAGGGCGGAAGGATCATCTGCGTGGGAACCACAAGCTGCCGGACCGTGGAATCAGCCTCCACAGAAGATGGCACCTTAAAGGCGGGAACCGGATGGACGGAGATATTTATTTACCCGGGATACCGTTTTAAGGTTTTGGACAGCCTGATCACCAACTTCCATCTGCCCGAATCCACCCTGGTAATGCTGGTTTCAGCCCTGGCAGGGCGGGAGGCTGTTCTTCATGCCTATGATGAGGCAGTGAAAGAGAGATACCGTTTTTTCAGCTTCGGAGATGCCATGCTTATTACCGATCTGAATGAAACGGGAAAGGAAGAAGGAAAAAGGGGGTAGAACGCGTGAAAACGGCTGAAGATTTAAGACAATTTCTTCGCTCCATAGACAGGAAGGGGTACCCGGCTTACAAAGGGGCCAAGGGAGAATACCGTTTTCCCGATTATATCCTTTCCATTGACCATGTGCAGGGAGATCCCTTTGCCTCTCCTTCCAGAATCAGTATTCATGTAGAAGGAAAAAAGGCGGATTTTCCCTTATCCGCCTATGACCAATACCACAAGAGGATTGCATTGGAAGACCATCTGCTGAGACGGTTTGGAAAAAGGACAGAGCAGTTTAATTTTAAGGCAAAGGGCTCCGGAAAAAGCGGGCTCCTTTCTGTAAGCTGCCCCGGACAGGAGATTTTAGAACGGACGGCTTGCTCTGTCAGGGAAAAAGACGGGGGGCTGGTAATCCGGCTGGAGGTTGGATTTCCAGCTAACGGAAGGACTATTAACTCCGGGGAACTGATTAAGATTCTTTTTGATTTTCTTCCCTCCTGCGCAGCAGAAACCTGTTTTTACGGAAAATATCCGTCAGCAGAAAAGCTGAGGATTGAAGAGGTTCGAAAGCTTTCTGAGGATCAGGAAGAAATCAGAAGGCAGATTGCTGCCAGAGATTTGGCAGCCTTTGTCGCGAACGGCTCTGTTCTTCCCAGAAAATCCGGTGTTTCCAAAAGACCGTTGGAAAAGGCAGTGCCTTTCCAGTCTCCGGCTTCCATGGAGGTGGAGATGGATCTTCCCAACAGGGGAAGAATAAAGGGAATGGGCATTCCAAAGGGCGTCACCCTGATTGTGGGAGGCGGATACCATGGAAAAACCACGCTATTAGAGGCCTTGCAGTGGGGCGTTTATAATCATATCCTGGGAGATGGAAGGGAGCTTGTAATCACCGATGCTTCGGCTGTCAAGCTGAGAGCAGAGGATGGGAGAAGCATTCAAGAGGTGGATATTTCCCTTTTTATCAAGGATCTTCCTGATAAACGGGATACGGTCCGTTTCTGTACCCAGGATGCCAGCGGAAGCACCTCCCAGGCTGCCGGTACGGTGGAGGCCATGGAAAGCGGAGCCAAGGTATTTTTGCTTGATGAGGATACCAGTGCCACCAATTTCATGGTGAGGGACAGGTTGATGCAGCAGGTGGTAAGCCGGGAAAAGGAGCCGATTACTCCTTTTATTGAGAGAGTAAGAGGGCTTTATGAGCAGCAGGGGATTTCTACCATTCTGGTTGCAGGAAGTTCGGGAGCTTATTTTCATGTGGCGGATTATATTATTCAGATGGACTCCTATGTGCCTAAAGACATTACAGAACAGGCTAAAAAAGCGGCCGGGGACTATGGAGATAAGGTTTCCTCCCTGCCTCTGCCTGAGGTGAGGTTTTGCCGGATTCCTGCCGGACTTTCTACGGGAGGAAAGGACGGACGTTCTAAAATGAAGGTTCTGGGGCAGGACAGCCTTCAGATTGACCGGGAGGTGGTGGATCTGCGCTTTGTGGAACAGCTTGCAGAGTCCGAGCAGATCACGGCCCTGGGATATTTTCTCAAATATGGTGCAGAGCATTTGATAGACAGAAAGAAAACCCTGGTTCAGATCGTAGATGAACTGGAAAAGCAGGTTTTCAGCCATGGGCTCATTTCCCTGGGAAAGGGGGAAGGACTTCCTTCCAACCTGGCTCTTCCCAGAAGACAGGAGATTTTTGCGGCCTTTAACCGGTGCCGCAGCTTGAGGTTTTAAAGAAAAGACGGGGGGACGTATCTATTATGGAAGAAAAGAAACATATGGTGGGAGGCATTTCCAGAAAGACGCTGGAACGCCTCCCGGTCTATCATCACTACCTGGAGCAGAAAAACAGGGAAGGAACGGAGACCATATCATCACCGGCCATTGCCCTGGAGCTTAAGCTTAACGAAGTTCAGGTGCGAAAGGATCTGGCAATGGTGGCAAGAACGGCGGGAAAGCCTAAGATGGGATATCTGGTTAAGGATTTAATCGGGGATATCGAAGAGTTTCTGGGGTTTCACAATGCCAATCAGGCGGTTTTGGTGGGAGTGGGACACTTAGGAAAGGCTTTGCTGTCTTATAAGGGTTTTGACCAGTACGGCATTGAAATTGTCATGGCCTTTGATTCCGATGGAAGAAAGGTGGATACAAAGGTGGGAGGGAAAATGATTCTGCCTTTGGAAAAGCTGGAAAATCTGTGCCGGAGAATGAATATTCATATAGGAATTATTACGGTTCCTAAAGACAGTGCCCAGGAGGTTTGTGACCGTCTCGTAAATGGAGGTGTAAAGGCCATCTGGAATTTTGCCCCCATCCATTTGTCGGTACCTGATCATGTGCTGGTTCAGAATGAAAATATGGCGGTATCCCTGGCAGCATTATCCAAATATCTTTATGAAGCGGATAAGGTGAATTTGCCCGCAGGACAAAGAGAAGACCCTCTGGAAGGTAAAGAAGGCAGGATGTAACAAAGGAGGAGAAGAGTGAATACCGTATTGTTGCAATATGCCCTGGAAGTACAGCGAACCGGCTCCATTACCAGAGCCGCAGCCAGCCTCTCCATGGATCAGCCCAATTTAAGCAAGGCCATAAGAAGCCTGGAGGAAGGTCTGGGTGCACCGATTTTTAAAAGAACACCCAAAGGCATGGTTCCCACCTCCAGGGGCAGAGTTTTCCTGGAACAGGCCAGAAATGTTCTGATTCAGATTGAGGAGATGGAACACTTATATAAGCCGGATGAGCTGGAAGGTGTAAATTTTTCTGTTTCCATGCCCAGGTCCAGTTACTTAAGCCTTGCATTTTCCAGGGTTATTCAGAATCTGGGAAGCCAGGAGCCCATGAATGTGTGGCTGCGGGAAACCAGCACTGAAAACACATTAAAAGAAGTGGAATCAGGAGAGTATAACCTGGGAGTTATCCAGTATCCGGTATGTTCAGAAAAGTTCCATGCCAGAAAAATATGGGAAAAGGGACTTGCAGCGGAAACGGTTTTTGAATATGAGCTCAGGCTTCTTTTCTCTCAGGGCCATCCTCTTGCAGAAAAAGAAGATGTTGAGGAAGCAGACTTAATGCCCTATACGGAAATTGCCCAGGGCGAGGATGGACTGGAATACAGCGAGGAATGGAGCAGGGAAAAAGAAAGTCCCGAATCTTTAAAACGGATCTATGTCTTTGACAGGGAAAGTCAGCTCAACCTTTTAAGCCATGTCTCTGATGCTTATATGTGGACATCTCCCGTGCCTCAGGAGGCCCTTTCTAAGTTTCATCTGGTGGAGAGAAGGTGTAAAAAGAGCAGCAGGATATTCCGTGATGTTCTCATTTACCGGAAGGGGTATTCCCTTACGGCTTGGGACAGAGAGTTTCTGGGCGAACTGAAAAAGGTAACGAAAAACATGTGAAAAAGTAGAATGTTAAATATATATCAGTATTTATATACTGATATATATTTTTTTACCTTTGTTTTCCGTGCTTGTCTGAACTATAATAGGGGATAGAACAACAGGGAATTCATAAGGAGGGTTTTGAAATGGCCAGATTTACATTACCGAGAGATTTGTATCATGGAAAGGGAGCTTTAGAAGCACTGAAAGATTTAAAGGGAAAAAGAGCGATTGTGGTAGTCGGAGGCGGCTCCATGAAACGCTTTGGATTTCTGGACCGGGTGGAGGCTTACTTAAAGGAGGCCGGGATCGAGGTTCAGCTTTTTGAAGGTGTTGAGCCTGACCCCAGTGTGGAAACCGTGATGAAGGGTGCTGAAATGATGCGCCAATTTGAGCCTGACTGGATTGTTTCCATCGGCGGAGGTTCTCCTATTGATGCGGCAAAAGCCATGTGGGCATTTTACGAGTATCCGGATACCACATTTGAGGATTTGTGCATTCCCTTTAATTTTCCTACTCTGAGGACGAAAGCAAGATTTTGTGCAATCCCTTCCACTTCCGGTACAGCTACCGAGGTAACGGCATTCAGTGTGATTACGGATTATAACAAAGGAATCAAGTATCCTCTGGCAGATTTTAATATCACTCCGGATGTGGCTATTGTAGATCCTGAGCTGGCTGAGACAATGCCTCCCAAGCTGACAGCCCATACAGGCATGGATGCCATAACTCATGCAGTGGAAGCATATGTATCCACTCTTCACTGTGATTATACCGATCCTCTTGCCCTTCATGCCATCAAAATGATACATAATGATTTGCTGGATTCCTATAACGGAGATCAGGAAGCACGTGCCCGTATGCACAATGCCCAGTGTCTGGCCGGAATGGCATTTTCCAATGCTCTTTTGGGAATTGTCCACTCCATGGCCCATAAGACAGGTGCTGCTTATTCTGGAGGACATATTGTCCACGGATGTGCCAATGCCATGTATCTTCCTAAAGTAATCAAGTTTAATTCCAGAGTTCCCGAGGCCGCAAAGCGTTATGGGGAAATCGCTGCTTTTATAGGATTAAAGGGAAATAATGATGAGGAGCTGGTTGATGCACTGATTGCAGAACTCCGCTCCATGAACGAAAAGCTGGATATTCCTGCCTGCATTAAGGAATATGAAGGCGGTATCATTGACGAAGCTGAGTTCAATGATAAATTAAAGTCAGTAGCAGAGCTGGCAGTAGGTGATGCATGCACCGGCTCCAACCCAAGGCCCATTACGGCCCCTGAGATGGAGAAACTGCTGACCTGTTGTTACTATGATAAAGAGGTAGACTTCTAAATAACCTCCAAAAACTGAATGCAATGTGCGCTATGGGTGCAGAACCTTTCCGGTTTTGCACCCATAGTTCGTAAAAAGAGATTTGACAGCAATTTTCATCTATGATATGTTATTCAGGAAAACGGAAGAAAGGGATTTTAAAGATGAAACAGGCAATTTTGGCGGTTAGCTTTGGAACCACTTATCATGAGAGCAGAATGAAAACCATTGAGGCAATTGAGGCGGATATAAAGGAAGCCTTTCCGGATTTTGAGCATCGCCGTGCCTTTACCAGCGGAATCATCATCAATATTTTGAAAAAACGGGATAGCATATATATTGACAATGTGTCTGAGGCTTTGGAAAAGCTGGCTGGTGAGGGCTTTGAACGGGTCATCGTACAGCCTACCCTGGTTATGGGAGGGGAGGAAAATGACCTTATGCTGGCAGCAGTCCGGGAATATGAAGGGCGGTTTAAGCAGGTTGTATGCGGAAGGCCTCTGCTTTCTGGGGAAGAGGATTACCAGAGGCTTGCTGATATTTTAAATGAAGATACAAAGGAATATGATTCCGAGGAAACGAAGATCATATGGATGGGCCACGGTACAGAGCATGAGGCCAATGAGGTTTATGAGCGTCTGAACCGGGTTTTTGAGGATAAGGGCTATAACAGGCATCATGTGGGAACTGTAGAGGCGGAGCCGGCCTTTGATCAGGTAAAGGAAGACGTGAAGAAAACGGATTTCAGCCGGGCAGTGCTGCAGCCCCTTATGATCGTCTGCGGGGACCATGCCCATAATGATATGGCAGGAGAGGATGAGGATTCCTGGAAAAGCCAGTTGGAAGCGGAGGGCTATGAAGTAGTCTGCCGCTTAAAAGGAATGGGAGAGCTGGAGGGCGTGCGAAGGCTTCTGGTGGACCATGCCAAAGAAGCCATACAAAGGCTGGAGGACATTGCATGAAGGGAAAGAGAGCGGTTATTTTAATTGTCGGTGTGCTTCTGCTGCTTACAGGCTGTCAGCGGAAGATAGAACCTATCAGCAAGTCCGGCTATATGCTGAATACCTTTGTGACTGTGACCATTTATGATAAGGATGATCCGGAAATTTTAGAGGGCAGCCTGGAGCTGTGCCGTTCTTATGAAAATATTCTCAGTAAGACTTTGGAGGGAAGCGAGGTCTACCGGCTGAATCACAGGCCTTTGGGAGAACAGACCGTGACCGTATCCCAGGATGTGGCAAACCTGGTTTCCAGGGGGATTTCTTATTCCCGGATGTCAGATGGCGGCTTTGATGTGACCGTAGAGCCTTTATCTTCCTTATGGGACTTTACCTCCTCTGATCCTGTAATCCCCGGAGATGATGAAATCAGGCAGGCAGCGGCCAAGGTGGGATATGAGAATTTAAAGCTGGAGGGAAATACCCTCACATTTTTATCTCCGGAAACAACCCTTGATTTCGGTGCAATAGCCAAAGGCTATATTGCGGACAGAATCAAGGATTATCTCCTGGAAAAGGGAGTGAAAAGTGCAGTGATCAATTTAGGAGGCAATGTGCTATGTGTGGGAGAAAAGCCTGACGGAGAGGCCTTTAAGATCGGGCTTCAAAAGCCTTATGCAGACCGGAATGAAACCATAGAAATTCTGGATATCCGGGATTTGTCGGTGGTATCCTCAGGTGTATACGAGCGTCATTTCGAAAAGGATGGGGTCAATTACCACCATCTTTTAGACCCCAAAAGCGGATATCCTTATGACAACGGACTGGTTTCAGTGACCATTCTTTCCACTTTGTCTGTTGATGGGGACGGTTTATCCACCACCCTCTTTTCCCTGGGACTGGAAAAGGGAATCGAGCTGGCAAATTCTTTAGAGGATGTGTATGCCGTGTTTATTACAAAGGATGGAGAGGTCCATTATTCTGAGGGAGCGGAGCAGTTTCTGGCCGAAAAGAAGTAGAAGACCCCTGAATTTCTTTACATTTTTCCATCCTTATAATACAATAGAGAAAATATCTTGAAGGTGCGGCTTTACAGGAGAATGGATGATGATTAAAAAAATATGGGACAGGCTGATGAACCGTGAAGTCATTTCCTATTTAATATTCGGCGTGCTGACAACGGCGGTAAACTGGGTGGTTTACAGCCTGATGGTGAAGTCCGGCACAGATTACCGGATTGCAACGGCAGTGGCCTGGGCGGTATCGGTTCTGTTTGCTTTTCTTGTAAATAAAATCTTTGTTTTTCAAAGCTATGACCTGCATCCGGGGATTATTGCGAAGGAGGCTGTTTCTTTTACTGCATGCAGGATATTGTCCGGCATCATGGAGATGGTCTTTATGGTAATCATGGTTTCCTGGCTCAGTTGGAATGAATATGGAAGCAAGGTGCTGGTGTCCGTAGTTGTTGTGATTGCTAATTATGTATTCAGTAAGCTTTTCATATTCCGGAAACATGAGAAAGACCCCTGTAAAGAGAGGTAAGCAAAATGGAACTCAATGACGAGATTGCAAAAATTTCGAAAGAGCTAGAGGATATGCTTAAGATGACGACAGATGAAAAAGAAGACATAACAGAAGCCGGGGACTTGAAAGCAGAAAACGGGAACCCGGAGGCTGATTTTTTTGAGATTTTACAGGAAGATGAGACAGAACCGGAAGACGGGTATATAGAAGTTTCAGAAGAAAGACAGAATCAGGAAGAGACAGGGGATGAGGAGGGAAACACTGCCTCACCCGTGCTTGTCAGGCCTTGTGACGGGCTGATCGCTGCTTTTTTGGTTCCAGTGGTCATTATGATCATCATATTTGCCCAGAGAGGAATATTTCCCTTTGGAGAAGAAAGCTTTCTTAGAACCGATATGTACCACCAGTATGCTCCCTTTTTCTCAGAATTCCGCCACAAGCTGACTCAGGGTGGAAGCCTGCTCTATAGCTGGAATATGGGCATGGGAGTGAATTTTGCAGCCCTTTACGCCTATTACCTGGCAAGTCCTTTAAACTGGCTGATCATCCTCTGTCCGAAAAATTACGTCATAGAGTTTATGACTTATATGATCGTGTTTAAAATCGGGCTGAGCGGTCTTTCCTTTGCATGGTATCTGCGAAAGCATAATAAAACCAGTGATTTTGGAATTGCATATTTTGGTATTTTTTATGCATTGTCCGGATATATGGCGGCCTATAGCTGGAATATCATGTGGCTGGACTGCCTCCTTCTCTTTCCCCTCATTGTGCTGGGGCTGGAGAGGCTTGTAAAGGAAAAAAAGTGCTTTTTATATTGCATCACTCTTGGGCTGTCAATTTTGTCCAACTATTATATATCGATTATGATATGTATTTATATGGTGTTTTATTTCGGATGCCTTCTCATTCTGGAGGGGAGAAAACCGTGGAAGGAATTCTTTACCCATATTTGGCATTTCACCCTGTTTTCCCTGCTGGCAGGAGGACTTGCGGCTGTGGTGCTGCTTCCGGAAATTTATGCCCTTCAGTCCACGGCCTCGGGAGATTTTAATTTTCCTCAGACAGTCAGTTCTTATTTCTCCATCTTTGACATGATTGCCAGACATCTTCCGGCGGTGGAAACGGAAATCGGGCTGGATCATTGGCCTAATATCTACTGCGGAACCGGAATTTTGCTGTTTTTCCTCCTGTATCTGGGATGCCGCCAGATCAGGCGGAGAGAAAAAATTGTGATGTGCGGGCTTTTGCTGTTTTTCTTTGCCAGCTTTTCGGTCAATGTACTGAATTTTATCTGGCATGGATTTCACTTTCCAAACAGCCTTCCCTGCAGACAGTCCTTTATTTATATTTTTCTCATGCTGCTGGCCGGGTATCAGGCTTACATTCATTTAGATCAGATTCCCTGGAGGCATGTTGTACTGGCTCTGTTCGCTTCGGTGTCCTTTGTTCTTATGGCTGAGAAGCTGATTGATGATGAGGCTTACCATTTTTCTCTTTTCTATGGGGCGATTATCCTTCTATTTGCTTATGGCGGGCTGATCAATCTATACCAGAAGGGGCACGGCAGGAATATGCTCATACTCCTGACTCTGGGTCTGGTGGCCCTGGAGGCGGCGGTAAACACCACGGTAACCAGCGTGACCACCACAAGCAGGACCAGCTATATAAGGGACAACCAGGCCTCCAGAGAGCTTATGGAGGGATTGCCTGAACTGCCTTTTTACCGGGTGGAAAAGGTAAGCCGGAAGACAAAAAATGACGGGGCATGGCTGAACATTCCCACAGTGTCATTATTTTCTTCTACAGCCAATTCGGATTTGTCTGAATTCTTTAAAAAGCTGGGCTGCGAAAGTTCCACCAATGCCTACAGCATTACGGGAAGCACACCTCTGGTAGATTCCTTACTGGCAGTCCGGTATGGATTGTATTCGGAAAGCACAGAGGATACCGGAACTTCGGTTCTGGTTTCTGAAAAAGATGATATGTATCTTAAGGAAAATTCTTATGCCCTTCCTTTGGGCTTTATGGTTCCCTATGACCTGGAAGGCAACTGGCGTCTGGAGCTGTCCAATCCGGCAGAGGTTCAGAACGATTTGGCAGTGATTTTGGGAGCCGGCTCTGTGCTTGAGGAAGTAACCGCTGATATCACCGGAAAGAGCCTGTCCTTTACGCCCGAAGAGGCTGGGGAGTATTATGTGTACGTCAGCAACAAAAAGGTGGAAAAGGTGACTGTCCTCATAGGGGAGAAGACCAAAAACTTTGACAATGTAAACCGGGGATATTTGCTGGAGCTGGGATATTTGAACTCAGGCGAAGAAATTACCCTGCGAAATGATGACAATGACCAGGATCTGGTGGCAGAGGTCTACCGGTTCCTGCCTGAGGGCCTGGAAGCGGTTCATGGCATATTAAATACGAGTCCTTTAAACTTAACTGAGCAGACAGATACCCGGATATGGGGAACTGTGGAGGCGGAGCGGGCAGGACTGCTGTTTTTAAGCATTCCCTATGACAAGGGCTGGACCATTCTGGTGGATGGAAAAGAGGCGGAGCCTTATAAGATATTTGATACGTTTTTAAGCGTTCATGTGTCTTCCGGGTTCCATGAAATTTCTTTACAATACATGCCTGAGGGCTTAAAGACCGGAGCAATGATCACAGCCGCCAGCATTTTCACTTTGCTGGCCCTTGCCGGAATTTTTGCAATGCGGGAGAAGAAGCATAAGCCCATGCGCAGCCATTCAATACAATAACGGAAAGAGGAGATTTAATTATGAAATTATGGGGCGGACGCTTCACGAAAGAAACCAACCAACTGGTTCACAATTTTAATGCATCCATATCATTTGACCAGAAGTTTTACCATCAGGATATTGAAGGCAGCATTGCCCATGTGAAGATGCTGGCAAAGCAGGGAATTCTGACAGCAGAAGACCAGGATGTGATTGTAGAAGGACTTTTAGGCATCAGGGCTGATTTGGAAAGCGGAGCCCTGGTCATCACTTCGGAGCATGAGGATATCCACTCTTTTGTGGAAGCAGTCCTTACTGAGCGTGTGGGAGAGGCTGGAAAACGCCTTCACACCGGGCGCAGCCGCAACGATCAGGTGGCCCTTGATATGAAGTTATACACGAGAGATGAAATTTCTGAGCTTGACCAGTTGGTAAACGGACTGTTGAAGGAACTTTTAAAGCTGATGGAGGAGCATTTAGACACCTATATGCCTGGCTTCACCCACTTGCAAAAGGCACAGCCAATTACCTTGGCTCATCACCTTGGCGCTTATTTTGAAATGTTTTACCGGGATCTGACCCGCCTTCAGGATATCAGAAAGAGGATGAACTACTGTCCTCTCGGCTCCGGTGCCCTGGCAGGAACTACCTATCCCCTGGACCGGGAATATACGGCAGAGCTCCTTGGCTTTGACGGGCCGACTCTTAACAGCATGGACTCTGTGGCTGACAGGGATTATCTGATTGAGCTGTTAAGCGCCCTTTCCACTATAGCCATGCATTTGAGCAGATTCTGTGAGGAAATCATCATCTGGAATACCAATGAATACCGCTTTGTGGAAATCGACGATTCCTACAGCACGGGAAGCAGCATCATGCCTCAGAAAAAAAATCCGGATATTGCAGAGCTGATCCGCGGCAAGACAGGCCGGGTTTACGGTGCCTTGATGGCGCTGCTCACTACCATGAAGGGAACTCCTCTGGCCTATAATAAGGACATGCAGGAGGATAAGGAGCTGACCTTTGATGCCATTGATACGGTAAAAGGCTGTCTGGCTCTGTTTTCAGGCATGATTTCTTCCATGACTTTCCGAAGGGATGTGATGGAGAAAAGCGCTAAAAACGGCTTTACCAATGCGACGGATGCGGCCGATTATCTGGTGAACAAGGGAGTGGCTTTCCGGGATGCCCATGGAGTTGTGGGACAGCTTGTGCTTTTCTGCATTGAAAAAGGAATTGCTCTTGATGATATGACTCTGGAAGAATATAAGGACATCAGCCCTGTATTTGAGGAGGATATTTACGAGGCCATCAGTTTAAAAACATGTGTAGAGAAACGAATGACCATCGGAGCTCCTGGCCAGGAGGCAATGAAGAAGGTTATCAGCATTTATAAGAAAAGACTTGATCATGAATAAGCATTTTTAACAAAAGAAAACCGGAAAACAGGCAGAAACGGCTGTGTTTTCCGGTTTTGTGATTACAAGGGCTTGAATTCCGGTTTTCTCCCCTTAAACTCCGTATAGTAGGAAAAACCGCAGTCTATAAGCATGTCTCTGGTTCTTTGAAAGTCAGCACCTAAATCCTGAGGGATATGGGCGTCGGAGCCGATGGTCAGGATTTCCCCGCCCAGCTCCCGGTAGCGCTTCAGCACCTGGATGGAGGGATTGGGCTGTGTGAGGCCCTTGCGGAAACCGCCGGTATTGCATTCGATTCCCTTTCCCCGTTCAATGATGGCCTTTAAGATTTCATCCAGAATATCCTGGTATCCTTCGTAGCTGTAGAACCTGGATTTATTAGGCCCATAGCGGACAATATAGTCAATATGGCCTGCCACATCATAATGATTTAAATTTCTTACATTATCCAGCGTGGTTTGGAAATACTGGAGATAAGCTTCCCTCTCTTCCTTTCCTTCAAAAAACTCCGGGTACGCAGGGTCTTTTCTGTTGACGAAATGAGTGGAGCCGATAATAAAGTCAAAGGAAAAGGCGGAGAGCAGTTGGTCAAAGTATTCCTTTAAATGGGTCTGAAGGCCAAGCTCAATCCCAATGCGGAGATCGATTTTGTCCTTGTATTCTTCCTTCAATAAAGACATGGTTTCCATATACCGGTCAATGTCAAGGGTGAAATCAATGGGGGATTCCACGTCATAGTCATGGTGGTCGGTAACACAAAGAGATTTCATACCAAGCTCTATAGCCCGCTGCAGCTGGGCAGCCATAGGGGTGGAGGAATCTCCTGAAAAATCGGTGTGAAAATGATAATCTGACAGCATAAAGTTTCCTTTCAAAATCAGTTTTGCATGGTTAGGACAGAAATTTAAATTCATTATAATCAATGGGAGGAGGAAAAGCAATCAGATATTTAGAAAGAAGATTTCCTTGGAAATTAAAAAAAGGACTTGCTATTTATGGGTAAATTAGGTAAAATGAAGAGTAGTTGATTAATATTTAACGATCAAATTAATTTTATTCTTTAGGAGGAATGAATTATGGCAGTAAAAGTAGCGATTAACGGTTTCGGACGTATTGGCCGCCTTGCATTCAGACAGATGTTTGGTGCAGAAGGCTACGATGTAGTTGCAATTAACGATTTAACAGATCCAGCAATGCTGGCACACTTATTAAAATATGACACCGCACAGGGAGGATATGCCGGATATTACGGTGAGGCTGCTCATACCGTAGAGGCTGGAGAAGATTCCATCACTGTAGACGGAAAGACCATTAAAATCTATGCACAGGCAAAGGCTGCCGAGCTTCCTTGGGGAGAAATCGGAGTTGACGTAGTTCTTGAGTGTACAGGTTTCTACTGCGCTAAGGACAAGGCTCAGGCTCACATCGATGCAGGCGCTAAGAAGGTTGTTATTTCCGCTCCGGCTGGAAACGATCTTCCAACCGTTGTTTACGGCGTAAATGAGCAGGTTGTGACAGCAGATGACAAGATCATCTCCGCAGCTTCCTGTACAACCAACTGCCTGGCTCCTATGGCTAAGGCTCTTAACGATTATGCACCAATCCAGTCCGGCATCATGAGCACCATCCATGCTTACACAGGCGATCAGATGATCCTTGACGGACCACATAGAAAAGGCGATTTAAGAAGAGCAAGAGCAGGCGCTGCCAACATCGTTCCTAACTCTACCGGTGCTGCAAAGGCAATCGGTCTGGTTATTCCGGAATTAAGCGGCAAGCTGATCGGTTCCGCACAGCGTGTTCCTGTTGTTACAGGCTCCACAACCATCTTAACAGCAGTTGTTAAGGGCGCTGATGTGACTAAGGATGCGATTAATGCAGCTATGAAGGCAGCAGCAAACGAGTCCTTCGGCTACAATACAGATGAGATTGTTTCTTCTGATATTGTTGGTACAAGATTCGGTTCTATCTTCGATGCTACCCAGACTATGGTATCCAAGATCGGCGATGACTTATATCAGGTTCAGGTTGTTGCATGGTATGACAATGAGAACTCCTATACAAGCCAGATGGTTCGTACAATTAAGTACTTTGCTGAATTAGGCTAATGATCCACCAGGGGTCCGGTCGTTATGGACCGGGCCCTTTTATGTTGAAAAGAAATAACAGTAAACCGGAAAGGAGCAACCAGACATGCTGAATAAGAAAACAGTTGATGATTTAACAGGATTGCAGGGAAAGAGAGTTTTAGTAAGATGTGACTTCAACGTACCCTTAAAGGAGGGCGTGATTCAGAACTACAACCGTATTGACGGAGCCATTCCTACCATTAAGAAATTACTGGACCAGGGCGCAAAGGTGATTCTCTGCTCCCATTTGGGAAAACCAAAGGGCGAGCCCCTTCCTGAGATGTCCCTTGCACCTGTTGCACCTGCTTTAAGTGAGAGACTTGGCGTGGAAGTGAAGTTTGCAGATGATCCTAAGGTAACAGGTCCGGAGACCGTAAAGCTGGCTGAAGAATTAAAGGACGGCGAAGTGCTGCTGCTCCAGAACACCCGCTACAGAGTGGAGGAGACAAAGTACGGCAAGGATGAGAACGCAGAAGCCTATGCCAAAGAGCTGGCTTCCCTCTGCGACGGTATTTTCGTCAATGATGCCTTTGGTACGGCTCACAGATCCCACTGCTCCAACGTAGGTGTTGCAAAGCATGCAGATGTGAACGTGGTTGGCTATCTGATGGAAAAAGAGATCAAGTTCCTGGGACAGACAGTAGAAAATCCGGTGCGCCCTTTTGTGGCAATTCTGGGCGGAGCAAAGGTTTCCGATAAGCTCAACGTAATCAACAACCTTCTCGACAAGGTGGACACCCTGATCATCGGCGGCGGTATGGCTTATACCTTTGCAAAGGCACAGGGAAAGAAGATCGGCAATTCCCTATGCGAAGATGACAAGCTGGATTATGCTCTGGAAATGATCAAAAAGGCAGAGGCTAAGGGCGTAAAGCTGCTTCTTCCCGTAGACAATGTGGCAGGCAAGGAATTTTCCAACGATACGGAGAGAAAAATCGTGGAAAATATTGATGATGGCTGGTCAGGATTTGACATCGGACCTAAGACCATTGAAATCTTTAAGGATGCCTTAAAGGATGCCAAGACTGTTGTATGGAACGGACCTATGGGCGTATTTGAGTTCTCCAATTTCGCAGAAGGAACCCTGGAGGTATGCCGTGCGGTTGCTGCTCTTTCTGATGCGACAACAGTCATCGGCGGCGGCGATTCTGTCAATGCTGTGAAGAGACTTGGCTTTGCTGATAAGATGACTCATATCTCCACAGGCGGCGGTGCTTCCCTTGAATTCTTAGAGGGTAAGGAGCTTCCGGGAGTAGCTGCAGCAGATAATAAATAAATTGTATTGCAGGCCCGGCAGACTGTCTCTGTCCGGGCCTTACAGAGAGGGAAAGGAAGAAAAAGTATGTCCAGAAGGAAAATTATAGCAGGAAACTGGAAGATGAATATGACTCCCACCGAGGCAGTGGAGCTTGTCAATACATTAAAGCCGCTGGTGGAAAATGATGAAGTGGATGTTGTTTTCTGCGTTCCGGCCATTGATATCATACCGGCTATGGAAGCGGCTAAGGGTTCCAACATCAACATCGGTGCTGAGAATATGTATTATGAGGATAAGGGCGCTTATACCGGCGAAATTTCCCCGGCCATGTTAAAGGATGCAGGGGTTAAGTACGTGGTAATCGGCCATTCTGAAAGAAGAGAGTATTTTGCAGAGTCTGATGAAACCGTAAATAAAAAGGTTCTTAAGGCATTTGAATACGGCATTACTCCTATTGTCTGCTGCGGAGAGTCCTTAACTCAGAGAGAGCAGGGAATTACCCTTGACTGGATACGCCAGCAGATTAAGATTGCCTTCTTAAATGTAACTGCTGCACAGGCGGCAGAGGCTGTTATCGCTTACGAGCCCATCTGGGCAATCGGTACAGGCAAGGTGGCAACAACAGAGCAGGCGCAGGAAGTTTGTGCTGCGATCCGTGTGTGTATTGCAGAAATCTATGATGATGCAACTGCAGAAGCTATCCGCATTCAGTACGGCGGTTCTGTTTCCGCTGCAAGCGCACCGGAGCTTTTTGTACAGCCGGATATTGACGGCGGCCTGGTTGGCGGAGCCTCTTTAAAGCCGGAGTTCGGCACCATTGTAAATTATAATAAATAAAAAATGAACGATGCTGCCTTCTTTCTGTATTTAAAGGAGGCAGCTTTTTCCTTTCCAGGATAGCCGGGAACACATTTTCTATTCACCGGTTGCGGGAAATGGATAAATCGTGTAAAATATAGCTTATGAGAAGTTATCTCCTCAACTTCTCATAAAAGGTGCCGGTTTTAGCACCGTCCATCCGATGATGAAAACTTGTTTTCATCATATAGTGTTGTAAGGCATTGATAAATAAGATGTAAGGACTACACAATTATAGAATGAACATAAAGAAAAGGAGAATCAGCTATGAATAAAAAGCCGGTTGTATTGATGATACTTGATGGTTACGGATTAAATGACAACTGTGACCATAACGCCGTTTGTGAAGGAAAGACCCCGGTCATGGACCAGCTTATGAACCAGTGTCCTTTTGTGAAGGGCAATGCCAGCGGACTGGCAGTAGGACTTCCTGACGGTCAGATGGGAAATTCTGAGGTAGGACATTTAAACATGGGTGCAGGACGGATTGTGTACCAGGAGCTTACCCGGATCACAAAATCCATAGCAGACGGAGATTTCTTTGAAGTTCCGGAATTTTTAGAGGCAGTGGAAAACTGCAAGAAGAATGATTCTGCCCTTCATATGTGGGGGCTGGTATCTGACGGCGGCGTTCACAGCCATAATACCCATATTTACGGACTTCTGGAGCTGGCAAAGAGAAGCGGCCTGGAAAAAGTCTATGTTCACTGCTTTTTAGACGGACGTGACACCCCTCCGGCTTCCGGCAAGGGCTTTGTTGAGGAAATGGAAGCCAAGATGAAGGAAATCGGCGTAGGAAAGGTAGCTTCTGTTATGGGACGCTACTATGCCATGGACAGGGACAACCGCTGGGATCGTGTGGAACGGGCCTACAATGCCCTGACAAAGGGAGAAGGAAAGCAGGTTGAGTCAGCACCGGCTGGAATCCAGACTTCCTATGACGCAGCTGTTTATGACGAATTTGTAGAGCCTTTTGTTGTGACAGAGGCCGGAAAGCCGGTTGCATCAGTAAAGGATCGGGATTCCGTAATCTTTTTCAACTTCCGCCCGGACCGTGCCCGCGAGATCACAAGAGCTTTCTGTGATGATGAATTCAAGGGCTTTGACAGAGGAGAGCGGTTAAAGCTGACTTATGTGTGCTTTACGGATTACGATACCACCATCCATAATAAACTGGTTGCCTTTAAAAAGGAATCCATATCAAATACTCTGGGACAGTTCCTGGCTGACAACGGAAAGACCCAGGCCAGAATTGCTGAAACAGAGAAATATGCTCACGTGACCTTCTTCTTTAACGGAGGAGTGGAGGAGCCAAATCCGGGAGAAGACAGGATTCTGGTTCCGTCCCCTAAGGTTGCTACCTATGACCTTCAGCCGGAGATGAGCGCACCTGTTGTCTGCGACAAGCTGGAGGAGGCGATCCGGTCCGGAAAATACGACGTGGTTATCGTCAACTTCGCAAATCCCGACATGGTAGGCCATACGGGAATTGAAACGGCAGCCATCAAGGCCATTGAAACTGTGGATGTCTGCCTGGGAAGAACGGTACAGGCAGTCAAGGATATGGACGGCGTCCTCTTTGTCTGCGCTGACCACGGAAATGCAGAGCAGCTTCTGGACTATGAAACAGGGGAGCCATTTACAGCCCACACCACCAACCCGGTTCCATTTATTCTGGTCAATGCAGACCCGTCCCTAAAGCTGAGAGAGGGAGGTTGTCTGGCCGATATTGCCCCGACTCTCATTGAACTGATGGGATTGGAGCAGCCAAAAGAGATGACAGGAAAATCTTTACTTGTAAAATAAATTCAAGAAATTGAAATAAGGGCTTTCCGGTGATCTGCCGGGGCCCTTACTTTATCAGGAAAAATTAATATTTGTCCATGAGGGTTTTATGCTTCCATTTCCGGCAGAAATACGATAGAATAAAGAAAGGTGTATTTAGAAGGGGTCGTTGATGAGTATTCGAATAAGGTTTTCTTTAGAACCGAGAAAAACGGTTTTTTTCGGAAACAAACTTAATTACCAGATGGCGGAGACTGTGGCAAGGGAAATGGGCCATAAGTGTTTCCGGGTAGATAGTTTTTTGCTTGTACAATTATGCCCGGAGGGCTATGTATGGTTAAAATGGAATAAGCATAAGCTTCAGGGGGAGAGTCAGACCAATATTGCGGGGCCGGGCTTTCATGCGGCTGTCATTGAGTATTTGGAACGGCTGGCTAAGCGGGAGAAGCTGAAGCTGAAGGTAGATGACAAGACTGGATATTTTGTGAAAAAAGATTTTCTGGCTATGCGTCAGAAGTATTTTTACCAATGGTTTTCAGAGCTGATTGAGCTGGTGTCCGGCTGGGAGGGCAACGAGGAATTCACCTTCTGCTGGCCCGCTCTTTACTACGTTCCGGACCGGCAGGAGGGAAGGCTGATCACCCATATCCGGTCATTTTCCTTTCAGGAACTGAAAGGGATGCTGGGGTCTGGAATGAGTGTGGCCTTTGCAAAGGATTTTTTTGTCTGGAATGAAGTGGAAAAGGATGCCCTTTTTTACCGTAACAGCGCTTTGGTTTTGCTGAATCAGTCCTGTTACTTTATGCCCTCAGACAGAAGCCCTCAGGATAAGGCCGTGAACCGGCTTATTATTGAGCTGCTGGAAACAGCCCTGTCCATGAACCCGGAGCTCTCCTTTCCTAAAAAGGAGTATCTGGAGATCTGCGGACTGGATGGGCATGAGCCGGTGAATTTAAGGGAGGTAAATCCCATGCCTGAGGAGCTTTCCGTGGGCTGCCGAAGGCATCTGATTTACAGGAAGATCGGCAATATGAGCTTTGGGATTCCGGGAAATTTTCTGTATGATGAAACGGATAAGAGCTGCATGGACCACTATTATGACGGGAAGGAATACGGAGGCCACGATTATTACATCTATGCGGCTGTATTTGAAGGGCGTCCTGCAGAATTTAAAAACAAGTGGTTTGAAGAAGGGGAGACAGATGAGCTTCTGGATTTTGAAGTAGGGAAAGCCAGGGCCAGGGCGGCCTTTTATAAGCCTGAGGAAAAGGATGGGGAGATTCTTTATGGGATGACGGCCCAGGTGCTTTATGGGGAACAGCGGATGAACATTAAGATTATAAGCAGAAAGCCAGGGGAAAGGGAATGGGCTTTGGGGCTTATTAAGAATATTACCATTACAGAATAGAGGACTTCATGAAAGAGAAAGAGATGAAAACGGGCACGTTGCTGAGACGTTTTGTGCCCTATTATAAAAAATATACGAATATTATGGTCATGGACTTGTTTTGTGCGTCCCTTACCACGATTTGTGAACTGGTGCTGCCGCTGATTCTGCGCTACATCACCAATCAGGGAATGAAAGATTTGACCATGTTAACGGTACGTACCATTGTTGGAATCGGAGCCCTGTATTTCGGGCTCCGGATCATTGACGGCATGGCAAGCTTTTACATGGCTTATACCGGACATGTAATGGGAGCTGCCATTGAAACGGATATGAGAGAGGATGCCTTCGGACATCTGCAAAAATTGTCGGATAATTATTTTAACAACACAAAGGTGGGGCAGATCATGTCCCGGATCACCAGCGACTTGTTCGATGTGACGGAATTTGCCCACCACTGTCCTGAGGAGTTTTTCATAGCCCTTTTAAAGACAGTGGTATCCTTTATTATTTTGTCAGGAATCAACCTGCCTCTGACCCTGATTATTTTCCTGCTGATACCGGTTATGGCTATCTCCTGCACCTACTTTAACATTCAGGTTAAAAAGGCATTTAAGCACCAGAGAAACCACATCGGTGAGCTGAATGCCAGGATCGAGGACAGTCTTTTAGGAAATAAAGTGGTACGGGCTTTTGCCAATGAAAAAATTGAGATTGAAAAGTTTAACAAGGATAATCTGGAGTTTCTGGAAATCAAGCGCAAGACCTATAAGTATATGGCTGCCTTCCAGAACACCATCCGGATGTTTGACGGCCTCATGTATGTGGTGGTCATCGTTGCCGGCGGTATTTTCATGATCAAAGGAATCATTGAGCCGGGAGATTTGGTGGCTTATACCTTGTATGTAACCACACTTTTGGCTACCATCCGCAGGATTATTGAATTTGCGGAGCAGTTCCAGAGAGGAATGACAGGAATTGAGCGTTTTATAGAGCTGATGGATGCCAATGTGGATATTTTTGATGAGCAGGGGGCCAAGCCTCTTTCTGAGGTGAAGGGAAGCATTTCCTTCCGGAATGTATCCTTTGAGTATCCCGATGACCATAATCCAGTGCTGACCAATATAGAACTGAATATAAAGCCGGGAGAAAAGGTGGCCCTTGTAGGTCCCTCAGGCGGCGGAAAGACAACCCTCTGCAACCTGATTCCCCGTTTTTATGACCCCAGCTCAGGGGAAATCCTAATTGACGGACAGGATATTAAAAATGTGACCTTGAAAAGCCTTCGCAGTACGGTAGGAGTGGTCCAGCAGGATGTTTATCTGTTTTCAGGAAGTGTTTTTGAAAACATTGAATACGGCCGTCCGGGAGCTTCCAAAGAGGAAGTGATGGAGGCGGCAAAGATGGCGGGAGCCCATGAATTCATTACAGGGCTCAAGGATGGATATGAGACTTATGTGGGAGAGCGGGGCGTGAAGCTTTCCGGAGGACAGAAGCAGAGAATCAGCATTGCCAGAGTATTTCTTAAAAATCCTCCGGTGCTGATCCTGGATGAGGCAACCTCTGCCCTGGACAATGAAAGCGAGCACCTGGTATCCCAGTCTTTAGACAGGCTGGCAGTAGGGCGTACCACCCTCACCATTGCCCACCGTCTGACCACCATTCAGAATGCGGACAGGATTCTGGTTCTGTCTGACAGCAATATTGTGGAAGAGGGAAATCATGAGGAACTGCTTGAAAAACGAGGCATGTATTATCAGCTTTACACATCTGCCAATGAGGCAGAGGAGGATGACGGGAACTAGTGCATCGTCCTGCAAATAAAGGAGAACAGAAATGAAAGCAGCAATTGTTACGGACAGCAACAGCGGAATCACCCAGAAGCAGGGGGAAGAGGCGGGAATTTACGTGGTTCCCATGCCTTTTATGATGGATGGGGAAACATATTTTGAGGATGTCAATCTGACACAGGAAGAATTTTTTAACAGGCTGGAAGGAGGGGCGGATATTTCCACCTCTCAGCCTTCTCCTGCTGATTTAATAGACTTATGGAAAAAGCTGCTGGAGGAATACGATGAAATCGTTCATATTCCCATGTCCAGCGGCTTAAGCAGCTCATGTCAGACAGCCATGATTCTGGCGGAGGAGTTTGACGGAAAGGTTTTTGTTGTCAATAACCAGAGAATATCCGTAACCCAGAGACAGTCTGTTTTGGAGGCTGCGAAAATGGCGGCCTCCGGAATGAGTGCCGGGGAAATCAGGGAGATTCTGGAAGAAACAAAGCTGGATTCCACCATTTACATCACTGTGGATACCCTGGAATATTTGAAAAAGGGCGGAAGGATTACAGCGGCTGCGGCCCTGCTGGGCACATTTTTGCGGATCAAGCCGGTTCTTACTATTCAGGGGGAAAAGCTTGACGCTTTTGCAAAGGCCAGAACCATGAAGCAGGCCAAGTCCATTATGGTGACTGCGGCAAAAAAGGACATGGAGGAGCGCTTTGGAGATTCGTCTGGAAGAGGCACAAACATTGCAGTCGCCCACAGCAACAGCCTGGAGGCTGCCATGGAGTTTAAGAAGGAGCTGGAGGATATTTTTCCTGAGGCAGAAGAAATCTATGTGGATAATCTATCCCTGAGTGTTTCCTGTCACATCGGGCCCGGAGCCCTGGCAATCGCATGTACGAAAAAGCTGGAGGTATGACGGGAATGAATCTGGAGGTACAGGGAAAAGCCTTCCGTCCCCGGTATGCCATAAGCCTGCGGCTTACCCTGATTCTCATCTTTATGGTGGTTGGAATGCTGCCAGTGCTGATTCAGGGACAGGTTATGGCGGGCTCTTACCGGCAGAACCTTATTGGGTCCAGAATGCAGGAGGTTCAGAACCAGTGCTGGATTTTAAGCAATAAGATGACAAGGGCAGGATATTTGACCATGGAGCCAAGGGATGCCCTTCTGGACAATGAGATGGCCGTAAAGGCAGGGATGTTTAATGGGCGGATTGTGGTGGTGAACCGGAATTTCAGGATCATCAGCGACACCTTTTCCCTTTCTGTGGGAAAGATCAACGTGTCGGAAGAGGTGATCCGCTGCTTTAACGGAGAAAACAGCAGCAAATACAACTCAGAAAAGCATTATTCTGCAATGGCAATTCCCATCTATTCCAACAGCCAGGAAAAGGAGATTGCCGGAGTGATGATTGCTACAGCCTCCACAGAGGACTTGCTTGACCGGATTTCAGATGTAACGGAAAAGGGAATGTTTCTTCACCTCATGATATTTTCCACATTGGCACTCCTGGTATTTTTCCTGGCAGCCCTTATCATGAAGCCCTTCCGGGGCCTGCAGCGGATGCTTGACCGGGCGGCGGAAGGAAACCTGGATGAGGACATCAGCTCCAGAGCTTATAAGGAAACCAGGCAGATATCCGATTCCATTAATCTGACCTTAAAAAAGTTAAAGGCAGTGGATCAGTCCAGGGAGGAATTTGTTTCCAACGTTTCCCATGAGCTGAAGACTCCTATTACTTCTATCCGGGTTTTGGCGGATTCCCTTATGGGGATGGAGGATGCGCCTACAGAGCTGTACCGGGAATTTATGAGCGATATTTCCTATGAAATTGAGAGAGAGAGCAAGATCATCGATGACCTTCTGACTTTGGTTCGTATGGATAAGACTTCAGGAGGAAATTTAAACATTGCCCAGGTGAATATTAACGGTCTGATGGAGCTGATTTTAAAACGGCTTCGTCCCATTGCCGGAAAGCGGAACGTGGAGCTGACCTTTGAAAGCATCCGGGAGGTGACTGCTGACGTGGACGAGATGAAGCTGTCCTTAGCTCTCAGCAATCTTATGGAAAATGCCATCAAGTACAACGTGGAAGGCGGCTGGGTCCGGGTGACTCTTGACGCAGATCACAAGTTTTTCTACGTAAAGGTGGCTGATTCGGGAATCGGTATTCCCGAGGAATTCCAGGAGCATGTATTTGAGCGGTTCTACCGGGTGGATAAGGCCAGATCCAGGGAAACAGGCGGTACGGGCCTGGGACTTTCCATTACCAAGAAAATCGTACTGATGCACCAGGGGGCCATTAAGCTTCAGAGCAAAGAAGGGGAGGGGTCCACGTTTACAGTGCGCATTCCCCTTACCTACATATCATAGAGACAGGAGGCATTTCATGAAAGGACGAAAGAACATTCTGATCCTCCTGGCGTTTTTAATCTTCCTGACCGGATGCGGGAAAAAGCCCGGCAAGGAAGAGGCGGCTGTGGATGGAGTATACAAAATTTATTATTTAAATTCTGCCATGACAAGGCTGGAGCCTCAGGATTATGCCATGCCCCAGAAGCCGGAAAACTCTTCTCTGGAGGAAATGGACTGGAAGATCACCGGCTTACTGGAGCAGCTTCGCACAGTTCCAAAGGATTTGGACCGTCAGGCCGCTGTGCCGGACAAGGTGGGATTTGAGAAGTATAAGCTGGAGGACACGGTTCTCTACCTTTACTTTGACAACAATTATGCCATGATGAACGGGACCAGGGAGATTTTGTGCAGGGCGTCTCTGGTCAGGACCTTAACCCAGATTAAAGGGGTGGATTATGTGGCCGTCTATACGGCGGAGCAGCCTCTTATGGATGTTTTGGGAAATCCCGTAGGCCCTATGACCAATACGGATTTTATTGACAATATCAGCAATGTGAACACCTTTGAAAAAACGGAGCTGTCCCTGTATTTTTCCGATGAAGCAGGAGAAAAGCTGGTAAAGGAGACGAGGGAAGTGGTTCACAGCGTCAACACCTCCCTGGAAAAGCTGGTTATTGAACAGCTTATAGCAGGGCCGGGAAGGCCGGGGATGAATCCGACCCTTCCTAAGGACACAAAGCTTTTGAATGTATCTGTCAATGAAAATGTTTGCTATATTAATTTTGATTCCTCATTTCTCAACAACGGGCTGGAGGTCAAGGAATACATTCCTATTTATTCCATTGTAAATTCTCTGGCAGCGGTTTCCTCCATCAACAAGGTGCAGATTACGGTCAATGGCTCCCAGGAAATGATGTTCCGGGATTCCATTTCCTTAAATCAGCTCTTTGAGAGGAACCTGGATTACAATGCGGAGAATGAGGAAGAAACAGGAGGAATAGAAGAATAAAACGCCCATTATGTCTGATAGCAGGGGGATTTGTACTTGGAGAGACTGCCGCTTTGCTGACTTTGACATCTTGGCTTTTCATCCCGGCCTTTTTGGCCGCCGGGATCATTTGTTATGGTTATATGAGAGGCAGGAATACCCTTTGGGTCTTTTTGCCTCTCATTTTTTTATACCTTGGTGCAGGACGGGCCGGGTATGATTGCAGAAGATGGGAGGAACGGGATGAGGTTATAAGGGAGCTTTCCGGAAAATATGTGGAGGCCCGGGGGAGAGTTTCTTCTTTTGAGGAGAAGGATGGGACGCTTCAGATCGTTTTGAAGGAAAACAGAGTGAAGGAACAAGAAAGAGAATATTCTGTTTCCAGGTTGATGGTGTCGGTTAAGCTGATTGAGGGGCAGGAAGTGCGTGATGGAGGAGACGAGCTGAGGCTTGGGCAGGTGGTTCGGGTAAAGGGGGAGATACAGCCGTTTCCGGAAGCCAGGAACCCGGGGGAGTTTGACAGCCGGGGATATTATCATGGATTGGGGCTTGACGGAAAGCTGTTCGGGGAAGAAATGGAAATTTATGACTCCGGCTACAGTCCTCTTTTTGAAGGGCTGCGCAGAGGCCGGGAATGGGGGAAAGAGATCATTTACCGGCATACTTCTGTAGAAGACGGCGGGATTTTAACAGCGGCTGTTTTGGGTGATAAGAGCGGCCTTCCCAAAGAGATTGAATCTTTATATCAGAAAAATGGAATTGCCCATCTTCTGGCAATAAGCGGAATGCATATGTCTTTTCTGGGGCTTTCTTTTTACAAGGTTTTGAGAAAGGGTGGGTGTGGATATGGAAGTGCTGGGCTGGCAGGGACCGTTTTAGTGGTGTTGTACGGGATTCTCACTGGAAGCAGCTCCTCCGTGGTAAGGGCGGTTATTATGATGTGCGTGGGATTTCTGGCTGCTTACCTGGGAAGGACTTATGATCTTTTATCTTCTGCTTCCCTGGCTCTGCTGTTTTTGGGAATTCAGTCGCCTCTGTTTCTTACTCAGGGAGGGGTGCAGTTGTCCTTTGGGGCTGTTTTTGCCATAGGGGGATTGAGCCCTGTCCTGAGAAACTGGCTGGGAAGAGACCGCTTTTTGTCGGGGGCTGTTTCCACGGGAATTGCTGTTCAGGTGATTACTATGCCCTTTACGCTGTATCATTTTTATCAGATCCCCTTTTATGGCCTGTTCTTGAATCTGCTTCTAATCCCTCTGATGGATGCAGTGGTTTGTTCTGGCGTGGGTGTGATTTTCTTTGGAAGTTTCAGTTCTGTTCTTGGTACAGCAGCGGCAGGGACGGGACATTATATACTTGGGTTTTATGAATGGATTTGTAAGGAGATGGAAAAGCTTCCGGGATATAGCCTGACATTTGGAAGGCCGGAGCCTGGGAGGATAGTGGCTTATGGATTGGTTTTGCTTGCTGGGGCAGTTTGCTTGAAGGTATGGGAAGAGAGCCGGGCAGGGAGAGATGGGGAGAAGAAAGATAGGGAGAAGGAGGAAAATGGAGGGCTCATTTATGGTTTTAAGGTTCTCTCCTTGATTGGTGTGTACTGCCTCTGTATCCTGCTTTTAAAGCCTGGCCCGGTAAAGGGGCTGGAGGCAGTATTTCTCGATGTAGGACAGGGAGATGGAATCCTGATTCAGACGGGAAAGTCTGCGATTTTGGTGGATGGAGGAAGCACCTCTAAAAAATCACTGGGAAAGTATTCTCTGGAGCCTTGTCTGAAAAGTCTGGGTGTTTCCAGGATTGACTTTGCATTTATCAGCCATGGAGATCAGGACCATATAAGCGGAGTATCTTATCTTTTGGAAACCAGCCAGGATATAGAAATTAAAAATCTCATGCTTCCTTATCATGGAAGGGAGGATGAAGCGGTAAAAAAGCTGGAAGCCCTTGCAACAAAAAGAGGGGCCAGGGTGGGATATGTGGCTGCAGGGGATATATTTCGGGCGGAAGAGCTGCTCATTTCCTGTCTCTATCCAGAAAAAGGGGACAGCCCGGAAAATGCCAATGAGGGGTCATCGGTTTTAAAAATGGACTATGGAAATTGCAGAATACTGTTTACCGGAGACATAGGGGAAGGCAGCGAGGCCCTGCTTTTGGAGCGTCCAGGGGAAAAGCGGCTGCTTGGGGAGGTAAATGTGCTGAAGGTGGCCCACCATGGTTCTAAATTTTCTTCCGGAGAAGCATTTTTAAATGCAGTAAGGCCCCGCTGGGCAGTGATTTCTTATGGGGAAGACAATTCTTATGGTCATCCTCACAGAGAGGTTTTAGACCGTTTTAAAGAAAAGGGAACGGAGGTTTTTCATACGGCAGAAGGAGGGGCTGTTATGATGTGGACCGACGGAGAGAGAATCCGGTTTTCAAGTTTCGTTGACGGAGATGGCTTATCCCGGTATAATAATTAGAAAGTAAGTATAAAAGAATTCATGACAGAGAGGAAAAATGTGATGCAGACTCTGGCTCTTGATATAAAAAACCACAGTTACAGACCTGTCTATCTTATCTATGGGGAAGAGGCATTTTTAAAAAACAGCTATAAAAATCAAATGAAGACCGCCATTGCAGGTGATGATACCATGAATTTCAACCAGTTTTCCGGAAAGGGGATTGATGTGAGAGAGATCATCAGTCTGGCAGATACCATGCCTTTTTTCGGTGAAAAACGCCTGATTCTGGTGGAGGACAGCGGATTTTTTAAATCAGCGGCAGAAGAGCTGGTGTCATATCTGCCTTCTATTCCTGAAACCACCTGCCTGATATTTGTGGAGTCTGAGGTGGATAAGCGGAGTAAAATGTTTAAGAAGGTAAAAGAACTGGGGTATGCGGCGGAAATGGGCCGCCAGGATACGGGCCAGCTTGCCAGATGGGCGGGAAGCCTCCTTGCCAGGGAAGGAAAGAAGATTACGGGAAATACCATGGAATTATTCCTTCATATGACAGGGGATGATATGGAAAATATCCGGATGGAGCTGGAAAAGCTCATAAGCTTTACCTTGGTAAGAGAAGTGATTACAGACGAGGATGTGGAAACAATCTGTACTGTGCGCATTACAAATAAGATTTTTGACATGGTGACAGCCATAGTGAACCGTCAGCCCAAAGTGGCTATGGAGCTTTATGAGGATCTTCTTGCTTTAAAGGAGCCCCCTATGAGAATATTGTTTCTCATTGCCAGGCAGTTTAACCAGCTTTTGCAGGTGAAGGAGCTGATGGGAAAAGGAGTAGACCGGGGAGGAATTGCTTCTAAGCTTAAGATTCCGCCCTTTGCAGCCGGAAAGCTGATGCCCCAGGCCAGATCATTTTCCAGGGAACAGATACTGTCCGGTGTCAGTTTATGTGTTGAAACAGAAGAAGCTGTGAAAACAGGAAAGTTAAATGAGCGAATGGCTGTGGAATTGCTGCTGACTTATCAGTATTAAAATGGAGGGGACCCCGGTATTTCAGATTCAATCTTAAAAAAGGAACCTGATTTTTGTCAGGTGCATATGTTAGCATATGGAAACATCTGGAAATGCCCGGGAGGTTAAGAAATGTCTGATAAGGCTTGTTTGACAGATTTAAAAAGAGGTGAAAAGGCAGTCATTGCAACATTGTCTGCCTGTAATGATATGAGAAGGCGTCTGCAGGATATGGGACTGATTGAAGGAACTATAGTGGAATGTCTGGGAAAAAGTCCTTTGGGTGATCCTACCGCATTTCTGATCAGGGGAGCGGTCATCGCCCTCAGAAGTGAAGATTCGGGAAATGTTTTGGTCTTCAGGACAGGCGCTGAAAAGGGAAAATGCTGTTATGGAGAGGAAATAGCAGCGGCCTCTGTGGCGATGGAGGACCAGGTATGGGACTGAGCAGGGATTCGATGGGAATTAAATCCGTGGATTTTGGACTGGAAATCAGAAAACGGAAGGAAGATGATAAGGTCATTGCCCTGGCCGGGAATCCCAATGTGGGGAAAAGTACAGTCTTTAACCAGCTTACTGGAATGCACCAGCATACAGGAAATTGGCCAGGAAAGACGGTGGCTAATGCCCAGGGGTGGTGCAGTGACGGCTCCCAAGGGTATGTTATGGTGGATATACCGGGCTGCTATTCCCTCATGGCCCATTCCACGGAAGAAGAAGTAGCCAGGGATTTTATCTGCTTTGAAAATCCTGACGGTGTGGTGGTGGTTTGTGATGCCACCTGCCTGGAGAGAAATTTAAACCTGGTTCTGCAGATCATGGAGGCAGCTTCTAAGGTAGTAGTATGCGTAAATTTAATGGATGAGGCCAAAAAGAAGAAGATTCATATAAATCTTGATCTGCTGAAACAACGTCTTGGAGTTCCTATAGCAGGCACAGCGGCCAGAAGCAAAAAGGGCCTGGACCAGATTTACAGCAGTTTAAGACTCTGCCTGGATGAGGGAGAAAATGAGGAAATACCAGATACCCCTCTCATCCTGTATCCTGACTATGTGGAGGAAGCAATTACCAGGTTGTCACCTTTGGTGGAGGAAATGGGAAATGGGAAGGTAAATACCCGCTGGCTGTGTGCCAGACTGCTGGAGGATAATGAGAATCTGATGGAGGCTGTAAGAAAATACTTAAAGCCTGTGGCGGAATCAGAGGAAATTAAGGTTGCTTTGGAGGAGATTTACAGCCAGTGGCAGTCAGAGGGCATTACACTGGAAAAGGCCAGGGATGATATGGCTGCAGTCTTTGTAAAACAGGCGGAATATTTATGCAAAGGCGTGGCGACGTACGAGAACCAGACCTATAACCAGAAAGACAGGAGGCTGGACCGGCTTTTTACCAGCAAGCTTACCGGCTTTCCAATCATGTTTCTGATTCTGTTGGGAGTTTTCTGGCTCACTATTACAGGAGCCAATTATCCATCCGGAATTCTGAGCAGCGCCCTGTTCGGACTGGAAGGAACTTTAAGCAAAATGGCTGATTCAGTAGGGGTACCGACCCTTATATCAGACCTCTTGATCAGGGGAGTCTACCGGGTCCTGGCCTGGGTGGTATCGGTTATGCTTCCTCCAATGGCTATTTTCTTTCCTCTGTTTACTCTTTTGGAGGATTTCGGATACCTTCCAAGAGTGGCATTCAATCTGGACCGCTGTTTTAAGCGGTGCTCTGCCTGCGGGAAGCAGGCGCTTACCATGTGCATGGAGTTTCTGAACTTGCAGTTTAGGCTTGCCTGATGATGATGTTAACATGGTCATCATCAATGATGATCTTATCAATGAGTATGGTAAGACAGTACCGCTTTTCCTGAAGGTCTCCGGAAAGAAGCAGGTCTGCAAAACGGTCCTTTGCTGCTTTTAGATCTATCAGGGTGGGCTTTGTATCGTTAATAGTATCCATGGTGCCCTGTAAGATGCTTTTTTCTTTTGTCAGAGTGTTGATCTTTTCTGTAATGGTATGTATGGGGATGTTTCCCACCTGATATAAATCTATAAGCTTTTCAATTTGCTTTTCAATTTCTTTTATCCTATGGCTGTAATCAAGGCTATGGGGTTCTTCGGGGGATAAATCTTCCAGCTCACTAAAGTCAAGACCGGAAATGTACTCAATGACGGTTTTGTCTAATTCTTCTGCTTTCCATTTTTTGTTTTTACAGTCAGGGTCAATTACATAACGTTTATCGCCTTTGGTACGGCTGTAGCACGAATAATTCCCGTGCTCTCCGTGAAACTTTGCACCGCATTTTCCGCAGTAGACAAGGCTGGAAAGCAGGGTGCTTGCTTTGAAGGGGGAACGCTTAAGGGAATCCATGTCTTTTCTGGAGGTACGGAATATTTCCTGCACCTCATTGAATAGTGCTTCCGATATAATGGGTATGTGATTTCCCTGGTATACTGCATTCTTAAATTTCACCTTTCCTATGTACACCTGATTCTTAAGGACGTTACGGATCAGGGTTTCACTTTTCCATACTCCGTTCTTTGAAGCATATTTTTTATTCATGTATTGCCAGCAATCATGGACAGTATGACCGTTTGCAAAACGTTTATAGAGCTCTTTTACCTGTAAAGCTTCGTATTCATTGATAACAAGATTTCCGCTAACATAATGATAGCCGGTAGGGGCATATCCACCTCCGTGAAAATATCCGCTCTTTGCCCGGCCAATTCTTCCCATAGTGAAACGTTCTGTAATCTGGTCCTTTTCCAATTGAGCAAAAACAGAAAGAATACCGATCATGGCTCTGCCCAATGGGGTTGAGGTGTCAAAGTTTTCATTGATGGATATAAAATCCACATGGTTGGCAAGAAATTTATCTTCAATTAGCATCAGGGTATCCTTTTGGCTTCGGGACAGGCGGTCTAATTTATAAACGATTACCGCATCCAGGCTTTTGTTTTCCACATCTGAGAGAAGCTGCTGCAGGCCTGGGCGGTTTATGTTTCCGCCTGAATAACCACCGTCAGTATAGAATTTGACTATGGTAATATCCTTGGCTTTGCAATATGCCTTCAGACGGTCTGTCTGCTCCTCTATGCTGTAATTTTCCAGCTGATTATCCGTTGATACACGTACATAGCAGGCTCCGTTTATCATGATATCATCTCCCTGCTTCATTGTACGTTTCTGCCTGCAATGGTATGCTGTAATTTGAGCAAAGAAAAAAGCAGGCAGCCTCGGCTGTCTGCTAACTTTTGAATGAATATACGCAGTGAACAAATCCTGGTAAGGGAAACAAATACAAACCGTAACGCATAGGATTTACAGGGAGATGGTACATATGGCAATTACTGTTACAATTACAGGTCCGGATGGTAAGGTATATACAGATCCGGGTCAAGTTAAAATCACCAGGGAGGCCTTTCCGGAGTTCTACAAAGTGCTGGAAAGTTATGAACCTAAAAGGCGGAAAGAGAAAACCGGCTGAGGCCGGGATTGGTGGACAAGCAAGATACTAAAACATAAATATGATCCCACTGCAAGATCTTCCAGGAAAGTATAACAGGTGCTGGAAAGATGGTGCAAAAAATAACAAGGGAGATTTAAACCTCCCTTGCGTGACAGGATGATGCCTAATTTGATGTAATTCTAGGTTTAGGGCCTTCACCCGGAGGAGTATAAAATGGATTGATATAATCGCTGTCTGGTGGAGTATCGAAACGATGATCTGTATTGGTAACATTTTTATTACTGGTATTATTGTCTGCAGCACTGCCTTGTTTGTTGGAAGAGATATCTTTGTTATTCAAGATTGATGCTCCTTTCACTTTTTTAGTAGTGTCTGCAGAACATAAGATAATATACAAAATGTTAAGTATTTAGATCAATGGAGCATATTATGAAAAATTAGCATTTTAGAGAGGAGGTAATGTTTTTGGAGAACTTATCCTATGGGCATACATACAATCTTCAAATAACACAGGTTGAAAAAGCGTTTGGTGAATTAAGAGTATTGGTTGCTATGAACTATGATCCGGCAAAAGGGAACTCTGATACGTATAGCAAGATGAAAGAAATGGTTGAGTGTTTTATCGGAAAATTCAGAAGTGAATTTTGTTAAAATAAGGTGTGAGAATAATTCAAGATGATTAAAATACTACTAATTTTCCTTACAATGAATATAATACCCGCCGCGAATCATAGAAATGTCAGCAATGTAAAGTACATTATTTAAGCGAAAGGATACAGGTTTTTGGGTGCTTACAAATTCTAATTTTTCACCAGATGATATTGCATAATTTTCTATGCATGAACAAATGTCTTTTGCAGATGGATAAGTTAGCGAATCTTGCAAATCGATATAAAAGCCTTTTTTAAACATAAAAGCTCCTTTCGGTGAATTATTCCCACATATAGATTATACAAGAATATAGAAATAAGTTAAATAGTGAAATTAGGCTTTTATGGATTACTGTACATTGGAAATTTAATATTGATAGTTAGAAGGGGGTGTTGTATTATTAAACAAAGTATATGGGAATTTAGTCGGAGGGTTAATACAATGAAAATGCATTTGGAGTTAGTTGCCCAATCGTATGATAAAGGAATTGATTTAGGACGAAAAGGGATTGATTCTTATCAGAGCCTGCCTCCACATATTACAAATGATCCTAATTATCCTTTGTATCTGAAAATGCGGATGGATGAAACACTCTCAGACAGTGGTCAAAAAGAAATAGTGGAATATCTATCCCCCAAAAAAGGCATGAACTTTATTGACCTTGGGTGTTGTTTGAACTTAATGTTTCGAGGATATAATGAATGGACATCAACGTATTATGGAGTTGATATAAGTGAAAAGACCATAGAACTGCTGCAAGAATTTGTCCACAATAATAACGTTACGATTGGCTCTTTATATTGCGGCAGCATGCATGAAACACCATATGCTGAAAGTTTTTTTGATATCGGTGCATGTATTGGTTCGCTGGAATATTTTGAAAAGGACTTTGTGGCGCAGGCAATTGCAGAAGCTTATAGAATAATGAAACCAGATGGTAAATATATACTTGATATTCCAGATGTAGGAAGTCCTGAATTTCAAATTACAGCACTTATTGAAGAGCATCTGGGGCGAGCTGATCGATATAATATATCGAATAATGAATTTGAGACAATGTTGATGCCATATTTTAAAGTAGTTAAAAAAGCGAAAATGGGGCCGATGATTCAATACTTTCTTATTTGCACCAAATGAACAATAGAGAAAATTTGTTTAATTCCAATTTAATAATATTAATCACCAACTACTAACTATTGATTTTAGGTTAGTAATTTTTTATTGCTATAAATCAGATAAACTAATATTTTAGGTTGAGTCAGCAAGGAATATACAATAAACCCTGCTGACTTAGCTGTAATAATAAACATAGCTCTGACTTCTCTAATATACAGATTTTTGGTGCGTATACATTTTATCAATTTGGTGTTTTGAAGAAAATGGATAAATTAGATGTGTGTATTAGTTTATCAGAAGATTATGCAATGTGTACATTAACAGCTTGTAAACCACGGTTTCCGTTGGTTGTTTCAAAAGTAACGGACTGGCCATCTTCTAAAGACTTGTAGCCTTCCATAGCAAGACCGGAGAAATGAACGAATATATCGTTTCCTTCTTCATCGCAGATAAAACCAAAACCTTTTTGTGCATTAAACCATTTCACTGTACCTTTATTCATAAAAGATACCTCCTTAAAATTATTGCATTTTCATAAAATAAAAAATTCGCATACATGTGTAAATCATCAATAGAATAATGACTTACCAATATATGCGAAATCATAACTTTATTAAAACACCAGCTGAGTATAGCATGGAAGTACAGGTAAGTCAAGAGATATTATAAAAATGATATTTTTGCAAATTTCATAATACCATGTGCATGGGCTTTGGCTGTAACGCAGCCGGAATCATAGGCTGCCGCATCATCGACTCCCCAAGGGAAAGACTGATTGCCATGATTACCAATAACTTCGTCCCCTGCAATGGACGGTATCCCACCATGATTGCTATCATTGCCATGTTCTTTGTCAGCGGAGCGGCCGGTCCCTTTTCCACCGTATTATCAGCCGCCATTTTATCAGGCGTGATCATTCTGGGAATATTTATGACTCTTGTCATCTCCAAATTGCTGTCAATAACCATATTAAAGGGAGTTCCCTCCTCCTTTACCTTAGAACTGCCTCCTTACCGCAGACCCCAGATCGGAAAGGTTCTCCTGCGTTCCGTTCTGGACCGCACCTTATTTGTTCTCGGGCGTGCTGTGGCAGTGGCAGCCCCAGCAGGTCTGGTCATCTGGTGCATGGCGAACATTACCATAGGGGATGCCACCTTGCTGGCACATTGCTCCGGTTTTCTGGACCCCTTTGCCAGACTCATGGGGCTTGACGGAGTCATTCTCTTAGCCTTCATCCTGGGATTTCCGGCCAATGAAATCGTGGTTCCAATCATCATCATGACCTATATGGCAGAAGGAAGCCTCCGGGAAATTCACGACCTGTCTGTCTTAAAAGAGCTTCTCACCGACAATGGCTGGACCTGGATTACAGCGGTCAGCACTATGCTGTTTTCCCTGATGCACTGGCCCTGTTCCACCACCTGCCTCACCATCCGAAAAGAGACCCAGAGCATGAAATGGACGGTTGTTTCCTGGCTGGTGCCCACTGTGACCGGATTTGTGGTGTGCTTTTTGTTTACAACAGCAGCAAAGGCCTTCCTTTGATGTTTAAAGTGCCCTCCTTCTGACAACAATGGTAATATATGATACCCAGCAGGAAAGGAGGAGAAAGCTTGCACAGGAGTTATTGTGTTTACTCCCTGTCGGACCGGATAAAGGCAAGAAAGATCCAGCGAGAACTGGCCAAAGTGGATGGGGTGAAGACTGTAAAGTTTTCGGAAGATTTAAAAGAAATGAACATTGAAATGGAACCTGGAAAGATTTCAGCCGTCATGGAACGGGCGGTGAATATTTGCAGCAGAATCTCTTATGGCTGTGAGTTAAGGTATAAGTTCATTTAAGTCCGAAACAAAGTGTATTGGAAAAATCAAAACAATGAAGAGAGGGAACCAACAGAAAGTCACATTTCTGTTGGTTCCCCCTCTTTTCCTGCAGCAGACTTTTGCAGTCTGTTACTTCATATATCCGCCCTTCATAGGAGAAACAGCATGTTCGGAGAAAAGCTTTAAAACGCCGGAAGGATATTTGGCAGGCTTTGGCTGCCAGTTTTTTCTCCGCTCTGCCAAAATCGCCTCCATTTCTTCAGGTGTCTTAGGCTCCCCTGCAACTCCCACAATAGCCAGAACCCGGTTTGGAATGTCAATTTCAATGATATCATCCAGTTCAACCAGAGCAATAGGGCCCCCGTCTGCAGCTTCCGGAGAAACGTGTCCGATGGCCGGGCCTGTAGAAGCGCCGGAAAAACGCCCGTCTGTAATCAATGCCACGGATTTCCCAAGCTCCTTGTCTGAGGAAATAGCCTCCGAAGTATAGAACATCTCAGGCATACCGCTTCCCCTGGGCCCTTCGTAGCGGATAAATACCGCATCACCCGGCTGGATTTTACGGGTGAGAACAGCATCAAGTGCCTCCTCTTCACTGTCAAAAGGACGTGCCCGCAAAGTAGCCTTAAACATTTCCTTCGGGCAGGCTGTGTGCTTGATGGCAGCGCCTTCGGGAGCCAGATTGCCTTTGAGAATAGCAATTGCTCCGTCCGTACCGATGGCTTGATCAAATGGACGGATAATATCCTGCCATTTTAAACCGACTTTTGCGCAGTATTCATCACACTTATCATAGAAACCGTCTTTTTTTAGATCTTCCAGGTTCTCTCCCAAAGTCTTTCCAGTAATGGTCATCACATCCAGGTGGAGAAATGCCTTGATCTCCTCCATCACCCTTGGTACACCGCCTGCGTAGTAGAAATACTGTGCAGGCCATCTTCCTGCAGGCCGGATATCCAGAAGATAGTGGGCTCCCCTGTGAAGGCGGTCAAACATTTCTGCATCCAGCTCAATTCCAAATTCATGGGCAATGGTTGGGATGTGGAGCAGGGAGTTGGAGGAACCGGAAATGGCGGCATGAACCATGATGGCATTTTCAAAGGATTTCATGGTGACAATATCTCTGGGCTTTAACCCCATTTTTGCCAGACGAACTGCCTGCTGTCCCGCCTTGAAAGCAACTGTTTTCAAATCCTCACAGGTTGCAGGCATAAGTGCAGAACCCGGCAGCATCAGCCCCAGTGTTTCGCCCATGACCTGCATGGTGGACGCTGTACCCATAAAGGAACATGCTCCGCAGGAAGGACATGCATTGTGCTTATAATAGGTGAGCTTGTCCTCTGTGATCTCACCCCTCTGATACTGAGCGCTGTAAATGCCCACCTGCTCCAGGGTCAGCAGATCAGGTCCGGCATCCATGACACCGCCTGTAACCAGCACGCAGGGAGTATTGACCCGGCCAATTCCCATTAAATGAGCGGGAACACCTTTGTCACAGCTTGAAACAAATACAGCTCCGTCAAAGGGCGTTGCCCCTGCATGAATTTCAATCATGTTTGCGATCATATCACGGGATGCCAGAGAATAATTGATACCGTCGTGTCCCTGTGCCATTCCGTCACAGATATCGGTAGTAAAATAGCGGGCCGGGCGGCCTCCTTCTTTGCGTGTTCCTGCACAGGCTTCATCCACCAGCCCCATCAAATGTGCGCTTCCCGGATGGCTGTCTCCAAATGTGCTTTCAATCATGATCTGAGGCTGAGCAAGCTCATCCACAGTCCACCCCATGCCCATGCGCAGGGGGTCCAGCTCCGGTGCAACTTTACGGATATCCTGACTAATCATACCTTTTCTCCTTTTCTCAAATTCATCAGATGAATTTATATGATTTTATTCTAAATCATCGGTCGATTGCCTGTCAATTGATTTTGAAAAATTTTTCAAATTATCTATAGTGTATATATTGGTTGCTTTTTAAATAAGCATAATATACAATATAATCAATATATCTGAAAGGTGAGAGCTGCTCTATGTATGAACCCTTAAAAAACAACCGTCCGCTGATTGATCAGACAGCAGATAACATTACCGATTATATTATTAAAAATGATCTGAAGCCCGGTGACCGCCTGCCTCCGGAACACGAGCTGGCCGAACTGCTGGAAGTGGGGCGAAGCACTTTAAGGGAAGCCATTCGTATGCTGGCCTCCCGCAATGTTTTGGAGGTGCGCCACGGAGCAGGCAGCTTTATCTCTCAAAAAGCCGGTGTGGCAGATGACCCCTTTGGCTTTTCCTTCATCAAGGACAAGCGGAAGCTGACTGAGGATCTGATTGAATTTCGTCTGATGATTGAGCCCCGCATTGCCGCAGCGGCAGCCTCTGCCTGTACAGAAGAAGAGAAGGCCGGTTTAAGAGCTCAGTGTGAAAAGGTGGAAGAACTGATCCGGTCCGGAGTATCCCATGCCGAAGAGGACAGCCGCCTCCATACCATGATTGCCGTTTGCAGCCGCAACTGCGTTATACCCAAGCTTCTGCCTATTATTACCATATCCATTGACAACCTGATCCAGATTACCCATGCCTCTTTGAGAGAGGAGACCATACGGACCCACCGGGCTATTGTTGAAGCCATCTGCGAAGGCGACAGTGTGGCTGCCTCCGATGCTATGATGCTGCATTTAATCTATAACCGGGACCGTCTGAGGACTCAGCCTTTGGTTGCGTCTTTGCAGAAGGATATGGCTGAAACGTAAGACTGGCTCATAGCTTTATATGAAATCATCAAGAGAGAAAGTGTGGCAGAGTTTTTCCGCTCAGCACACCGTAAAATAAAGAAATGGCGCAGCCTTTACGCTGCGCCATATTTCTGCACCCATGCTGCCTTATGACAGAATGTTATGAATCACTTTTTAATCAATTAACGGGCATTTTTTGCAAATTCCCCGATTTTTTTATCCATGTTGGAAATATGCTGTGTAAGCCAGTTCAATACCATCTGGTTGGCATTTAAAATGACCAGCAGATTGCCGCCTGAGGTCTTGTACTCACTGCGCAGTTTATCAAGCTGTGTGATAAAGGCAGCATGAGCCTTTTTCTGCTCTTCAAATCCGGGGTAGCGAATACTCTGCATATATTTTTCTTCATCTGAAAAATGCTTTTTTGTATAGCTGTCCAGGAAGTCCAGGAGTTCCCCGACATATTCCTTGGCACTGTTGTTCTTTCCTGCTTCAAACAGTTTTTCCGCATGGTTGAACCATGTTTTGTGCTGATCATCAATCATTGTTATCCCTACGGATAAATTTGGGGTCCATGGCATAGCGATTCCTCCTAAGTATGTAAAGACTTTTTATATTATCCTTATATTATAATAAAAGTAGCTTTTATTCAAGTGAATTATGCTGAAACAGGAAAAAGCAGCCAAACAAATGAGCAGATAAAATTGACGTACCCTTCCGGCAATGCTATAATTTTTATTTAGTATATAGTAAGGGAGAAAAAACATGGAGTCAGAAGGAATCCGTCTGAATAAATTTTTAAGCGAAGCCGGAGTCTGTTCCCGCAGAGAGGCGGACAGGCTTGTAGAGGCAGGAAAGGTACGTGTGGACGGAGCTTCTCCGGTGCCCGGTCAGAAGGTTCTTCCCGGCCAGAAAATTACGGTCAATGGACGGGTTGTGGAAAGCGGAAAAGGGGAGAAGGACCACAAGGCCCGTCCCGTCTTTTTGGCTGTCCATAAACCCAAAGGTATTGTGTGCACTACTTCAGAAAAGGACCGTGCCCCCAACATTGTGGATATGGTGGGATATCCTGTACGAATTTATCCTGTAGGCCGTCTGGACAAGGATTCGGAAGGGCTGATTCTTATGACAAATCAGGGTGATCTGGTGAATAAGATGATGCGCAGCGGAAATGCTCATGAAAAGGAGTATTTAGTGAAAGTAAACCGCCCTGTCACCGATGATTTCATCAGGAAGATGCGAAAGGGAGTATTTCTCTCAGAACTTAATGAAACCACCAGACCCTGCTTTGCTGCAAAGGCAGGAGAAAAGACGTTCCGTATCGTTTTAACCCAGGGTCTCAACCGCCAGATCCGCCGAATGTGCGGGGAACTGGGATATGAGGTGCGGATGCTGAAACGAATGCGGGTCATGAATGTAGAACTTGGAGATTTAAAGCCCGGAGCTTACCGGGAGCTGTCAAAGAAAGAATACCACCAGATGAAGGAGGCCTTAAAGGGCTCTACGAATCTTTCTTACAAGGAAGGAAAAAAGGAGAAGTCTGATGGACGGTAAAATAAACAGAATCAAAGAACTGATTCAAGTGCTCACAGAGGCAGGAAAAGCTTATTATCAGGAAAACCGGGAGATCATGAGCAACTATGAATACGATAAGCTCTACGATGAGCTGCAAGCCCTTGAACAGGAGACAGGAATCATCCTTTCTAAAAGCCCCACCCAAAACGTGGGCTATCAGGTTTTGGGCGAGCTTCCCAAAGAGGCTCATGAAAGCCCCATGCTCTCTCTGGATAAAACCAAAAGCACAGAAAGCCTGCAGGAATGGCTGGGAGACCAGCCCGGAATCCTTTCCTGGAAGCTGGACGGCTTGACGGTAGTTCTGGTTTACAACCACGGAACCCTTCAAAAGGCCGTAACAAGGGGAAACGGAGAAATCGGCGAGGTCATCACAAACAACGCCAGGGTATTTTCCAACATTCCCATTAATATATCCCATCAGGGGGAATTGGTACTCCGGGGAGAAGCTGTGATCAAGTATTCAGACTTTAACCGGATCAATGAAGAAATCGAAGATGTGGCCGCCAAATATAAGAACCCCAGAAATTTGTGCAGCGGCTCAGTCAGGCAGCTAAACAACCAGATCACGGCCAGCCGGAATGTGAATTTCAATGCTTTCGGCCTGGTGACGGCAGAAGGCGTGGATTTTGAAAACTCCAGAATGAACCAGCTTCAGTGGCTGAAAAACCAGGGCTTTGATGTGGTGGATTATAAAGCGGTAACAAAGGACACTTTGCGGTCAGCCGTAGAGGAATTTGCCAAAGAGGCCCCGGGATATGATTTTCCCTCCGACGGTCTGGTTCTCATATTTGACAATATTGCTTACGGAGAATCCCTTGGCAGAACCGCCAAGTTCCCCAGAAATGCCATTGCCTTCAAATGGGCTGATGAAATCCGGGAAACAAAACTGAATTACATTGAGTGGAGTGCCTCCAGAACCGGCCTTATCAATCCGGTAGCCATCTTTGATCCGGTGGAGCTGGAAGGTACCACAGTGAGCCGGGCCAGCGTCCATAACCTAAGCATTATGGAAGCCCTGGAGCTGGGAGAAGGAGATCAGATCACTGTTTATAAAGCCAACATGATCATCCCCCAGATTGCCGGCAATTTAACCAGAAGCAATACCGTCCATGTACCGGACCAGTGCCCGGTATGCCAGGGAAACACGGAAATCCGTAAGGTAGGGGAAGTAAAAAGCCTCTACTGCACCAATCCTGACTGCCAGGCCAAAAGGATCAAAAGCTTTTCCCTCTTTGTCAGCCGTGATGCCTTAAACATTGAGGGGCTGTCAGAGGCTACCCTGGAAAAATTCATAGGCGCCGGATTCATCCGGGAGTTTAGAGATATTTTTCATTTAAGGGATCATGAGGAAGCCATTACCACCATGGAGGGCTTTGGAAGAAAGTCCTTTGACAACCTGATAGCCGCCATTGAAAGAGCATCCCACACCACCCTGCCCAGACTGGTCTATGGCCTGGGAATCGCCGGAATCGGTGTGGCAAATGCCAAAATGCTGTGCAGGGAATTCAAATACGATTTTGAAAAAATGCGCCGGGCAGGAGAAGAGGAGCTTACAACCGTAAACGGCATCGGAAAGGTGCTGGCAGAAGGCTGGATCAAGTATTTTAAAGAAGATAAAAACAATGAAGCAGTGGACCGTCTGCTGTCGGAAATCACTCTGGAACAGGAAGGAGCCCCGGAAGGAGGCGGAAAATTTGACGGCATGGTATTTGTCATCACCGGCTCGGTGGAGCGCTATGCCAACCGGAAGGAGCTGCAGGAGGTGATCGAGGCCAACGGAGGCAAGGTGACCGGTTCCGTGACTTCCAAAACCACTTACCTGATTAACAACGATACTATGTCAGCCTCTTCAAAAAATAAAAAAGCCAAGGAACTGGAAGTGCCTATTATTTCAGAAGAAGATTTCATGAGAATGCTGGAGGAATAAATTATGCCAATTAAAGTACAAAAGGAGCTGCCCGCAAAAGCCATACTGGAGAGGGAAAATATCTTTATGATGGACGAAGACCGGGCCATGAGCCAGGATATTCGTCCTCTGGAAATTCTGATCGTAAACTTAATGCCGGTAAAAGAAGAGGCTGAAACCCAGCTTCTCAGAGCTCTTTCCAATACGCCCCTGCAGGTGGATTGTACCTTCCTCATGCTGGAAAGTCATACCTCAAAGAACACGTCTGCCAGCCATTTAAACAAGTTTTACGTTTATTTTGACGAGGTAAAGAGAAAGAAATTTGACGGAATGATTATTACCGGAGCGCCGGTGGAGAACATGGAATTTGAAGAGGTAAACTATTGGGAAGAACTGAAAAAGATCATGGAGTGGAGCAAAACCTATGTGACCAGCACCTTTCACATCTGCTGGGGAGCCCAGGCAGGCCTTTACTACCATTATCAGATACCGAAATATAAGCGGAAGGATAAACTGTCCGGCGTCTACTGCCACAAGGTTTTAGACAGAAAAGTGCCTTTGGTGCGCAGCTTAGATGACTATGTGATGGCTCCCCATTCCCGTTATACAGAGGTCCGGAGAGAAGACATTGAAAAGCATCAGGAGCTGAAGATTCTGGCGGAATCTAAAGAAGCCGGAATCCTTCTGGTCATGAGTCTTGACGGAAAACACATCTTCATCCAGGGCCATCCGGAATATGACCGCATGACCTTGCACGGAGAATACCACAGAGATTTGGATAAAGGCCTGAATCCGGATATCCCCTGCAACTATTACGAAAATGACAACCCGGATACGCTTCCGGTGCTGAACTGGAGGAACGGAGCCAATACCTTATACGGAAACTGGCTGAACTTCTATGTATATCAGATGACTCCTTACATCCTGGATGAAAATGGGGAAAAGATCTGATTACTTTGTCCTCAGCAGTCTTCGGCTGCCCACTTCCACTGCTCTGTATTAAGCAAAATTGTTAAAAGGGACTGTTGTAAAATGCAACAGTCCCTTTTTTAGTCCTGCTTTTTTCCCGATTACAAGATTTTGTGATTATAAATAAGAAAAAACGAATTTGTCAAAGAAAAGATAAAAAAACATCTATTTGCGGATCATATCTTCCCTGCATTTCTTGAAACCCTGCATTTTTTATGGTAAAATGCATGTTATATGACAACTTTTTCCAAAAAAGGAAATGTGAAGCAGTATCAAAAATAAGTGCGAAAGAGGAAAGGGGCATGCCATGATGGAGAACGTGCTTTTGCAGGGAGATGGCAAGGAGGGTTTTACCTGGAAGTCTCTGGGAAATATTAAAAAGGGACGGGGAGCCCTGGGAGAGGAAATGCCGGTATTGGTATACCGTCTGATGCAGTACACTCTTTTGGAGGTTCTGACCAAAGCCCACGGCAAGGATCAGGCAAATGAATATTTCCGCCAGGCCGGATATCTGGCCGGACTTGAATTTGCAAAGAATGTTTTGGATTTAAAGGCTGATTTCGGAACCTTTGTGGCAAATCTTCAAAAGAAGCTTCGGGAACTGAAAATCGGAATTCTCCGCATGGAAGTATATGATGAGGCCACGGGAGAAATTGTGCTGACGGTAGGCGAGGATTTAGACTGCAGCGGACTTCCCATCACCGGGGAGACTGTATGCTATTATGATGAAGGACTTATTTCTGGAATTCTGGAGGCGTATACGGGAAAAATATATAACGTTCGTGAGATTGATTGCTGGGCAAACGGTGACAGAGTTTGCAGGTTCCGCGGAGAAATCCAATAGAGAAAGCAGTTTTATGCCGCAGGAACAAAAGGGGGAGGAAATGTGTTATGGAGACCGTTGCCAGGATTTTGCTGACTTATTTAAGCAATGTAGTATATGATCCTGAAAGTGCCGTTCTGGATTTAAAGGAGCTGCCTGAAGAATTTCGAGAGTTTGGGAGAGGATTGATGTACTTTTCCAAATGCGTGTTGGAAACAACAGAATTAGCTGATGCTCTTTCAAAGGGCTGTTTGGACATGAAGCTGCCTCCGGCAAGCAATGAACTGTCTTCTCCTGTCAAAAATCTTCACGCTGTTTTAAAGCATCTGACATGGCAGACCCAGCAGGTAGCCCGTGGAGATTACCAGCAGAGGGTGGACTTTATGGGAGACTTTTCCGATGCGTTTAATTCCATGACTGAGCAGCTGGAGCAGCAGCGCTTTGCCCTGTTAAGAGAAATTGAGAGCAGACAGAGGGAAATTCATATGCTGGCACGGAACAAAAGCTTATATGAACTGCTTGTGGGAAAGATCGCACAGTGGATCGTGGTAGCAGATGCGGATACGGCAGAATGGCTGTTTATCAGCCATGAAATGGACAGCACCTTGACGGGCATTCACTCCGAACAGAGGCTGCGCCAGTGGATGAAAAGGCAGGCAGAAGTGATGAAGGGAAAAGAAGAGCCTCGTGTTACGGAGCTGGAGTTTTCCGAAGAAGAGGGAGGACAGTACTATTCCGTGTCCATTCACCCTATGCGCTGGCATAAGCGCAATGCCCTCACCTTTGTGATTTCTGACGTCACCAGGGAAAGGGAGAGGCTGAACAACCTGCAGAATATTGCCAACTACGATACTTTAACCCAGGCATACAACAGACATTACTGCATGGAATTATTGGATGAATGGCTGGATGAGGGGGAGACATTTCTCATATGCTTCATTGATATAGACAACTTAAAGCACGTTAACGACCAGTTCGGACATATGGAAGGGGATAATTACATCATAAGGGTGTCCGATGTCTTGCGGGAGTTTTCCCCTGAGGTGATCACGTGCCGCATAGGAGGAGATGAGTTCGTACTGCTGATACAAAACTGGACTGCCAAGGCGGCCCGGGAGAGGATGGAGGCACTCAGAAACTGTTTGAATGCTGCAAACAGGAAATCAGGGCTGTCCTTTGAATACAGCATAAGCTACGGAGTGATTGAGGTGGAAGAGGACAATATCCTGTCTGCTGCTGATTTGCTCAATGCTGCTGACGAGAAAATGTATGAATATAAAAGGGCGTACAAAAAACGGCTCATTGAGAAACAATGATGCTGTTTCAATTCCCGCCCTCTGTCTGATTTGGAAGCTGGATCATAGTCATATGATTTGGCTTTTTTGTTTTTCCATATTTTACCCGCTATTCAAAGAAAATCCATCATGTTATACTTGAAAAAATAATTGAGAGAAAAAGGAAAATGAAATGAAAAAGAAAATAATGAAAACGACAATTCTGCTGGTTTCTGTTTTTCTGCTGGTCATTTGCACCAGCCTTCCAAGGCAGGAAGCCTTTGCTTCAAAGCCTTCCGATGAGATTCTCCCTGGAAAAACCGTTGGTTACTATGGAGCATGGGCAGCATATTCCGGCTATAATCCAGATCAGATTGATGCAGGTAAGCTGACGCATATTAATTATGCCTTTGCCAATATTAGCCCGGACTTAAAAATTACCTTGGGGTATCCTGACATAGACCCTGATAATATAAGACTGTTAAATTCACTGAAACAGAAAAACCCTGATTTAAAAACCCTGATTGCCGTAGGAGGCTGGACCTGGTCCGGCAGGTTTTCCGATGCTGCACTGACGGAAGAATCCAGAACCGTATTTGCGGACAGCTGCGTTGATTTCATCACAACATACGGGTTTGACGGAGTGGACCTTGACTGGGAATATCCGGTAAGCGGAGGGCTGGTGTCCAACAGCAGACGGCCGGAGGATAAGCAAAACTTTACGCTGTTGGTTAAAAAGCTGCGGGAAAAGCTGGATGAAAGAGGAACCCTGGACAACAGACACTACCTTCTGACGATTGCAGGGGGAGCTGACAGCTCTCAGATCAACAATCTGGAACTGCCGGAATTAACCCAGTACTTAGACTATGTAAACCTTATGGCTTATGACCTTCACGGAACCTGGGATTCAAGGACAGACCTTCTGGCCCCCCTTTATGATAATGACGATCCTTCTCCCCAATACAAAATCAGTGTGGACAAGGTTGTGAATTCCTGGCTGAACAAGTCTGTTCCCGCGGAAAAGCTGGTCATGGGAATCCCATTTTACGGATACTTATATTCCTCTGTCAACAATTCAAATAATGGGCTGTACCAGACCTTTGGCGGAGCCAATTCCATCAGCTACCGGGACATAAAAGCCAACTATTTAGGGAAAGCCGGTTATACGGGCCGTATCCATTCCCAGTCCATGGTACCCTGGATGTTCAATGGAACCATATTCATAAGCTACGAAGACCCCCAGTCCATCGCTCAAAAGACAGCTTACATAAAAATAAAGAAACTAGGAGGCGCTATGATTTGGGAGCTGAGCCAGGACTCAGACGGAGAGCTTCTCAATGCATTGCATGATGGAATGAAATAATATACCCATAAATAAAAGGGCTGCCTGGAGATTATCCGGCAGCCCTTTTAGGAGAGTGATATCAGTTCTGTTCAGGTTTTTCCCTTTTAAAGATATGAGCAAAGGCCAGCAGCACAAGATAAATGCCGCTGAGTACAGCAATATGTAAAGCTGTTTTTATAAATAAGGGCATCCCCTGAAACGGATCTGCTGCAGAAAATACTGCAAAGTAAATCCCAATGGACAGAATCATCAAAAATGCCGGCTTTACCACCATATCCCAGGCATTCCACACAAAATCCACCTTTTTTCGCAGCGTCAGAACGTACATCAATGCAAGAAGTACCTCGCTGACCAAAGCCCCCACCAGATAAGCCAGGATTCCAAACTTTGGAATTCCAAAGAAGACAAAGCTTAAACGGACCATCAGGGCTACGGTGTTCTGGACAAAGGTGACAGAGGTGCGCCCCAGGCCGTTTAAAATGCTCCCCAGGGTGGTGACCAGATAGAGGAAGGGACAAAGCCAGGCCAGAATGGTCATATAGGTTCCGGCAGTTTTATCCTTAAACACGCTGACACCTAAGTCATTTCCAAACAAAGTAAAAATGCCAATGCAGAGGATTCCCACATACAGGCAATACCGAAGTGACATGGAAATAGCCGTCCCGATCCTTCTTTCATTGCCTTCTGACTGAGCCTTTGCCACAGTTGGAAGCAAAAGCACTGCCAGGGAATTAAAAATGGTGGATGGGAACAGAATAAAGGGCAGAGCCATTCCGGTTAAAACGCCGTATACAGAAAATGCTCCTGAATCGGACAGTCCCGACATCTTCAGCCTGCTGGGAATTAAAATGGCTTCCGTACTTGCCAGGACATTTAACACAAGCCGGTTTCCCATAAGAGGAAGAGCCAGGTGCATAAGATCGGGAGCGGTTTCCCGGAAAGAAGCAGCCGTTTCTGTAATGCCCTGAGGTATTTTAGGCGGGAAAAACCGGTGGGCAACAACCGTATAAAGGGAAGAAGCGATCTCTCCGATTAAATGCCCCATAACCGCCAGATGAACCGTGATTTCTATGCCTGATTCGATCATAATATCAGCGATCAGAAATACAGCCCCAATCCTTATGGCCTGCTCTGCCACCTGGGCGGCTGCCGGAACTTTAGGACGCTGCATTCCGTAATAATATCCGTTTATGCAGGCGTGAATGGCTGCACAGGGAACGGATACGGCAATAAAGGTGAGAAGGCCCTCGCAGCGGGGCTCCATCAGGATATTGACGGCGATGAAGTTCTTGAACTGGATAATCACGTATGCCAAAACCGTGGAAATAGCCAGTGAAATAATAAGGCCGGTCCGGAAAATGGAACGGCCCTTTCTAACATTGGCAGCTACTGACTGGGATATGGCAGTTTGGATAGACCCGGCACATAAGGCAAAGCAGACGCCGAACACCGGATGAAGCAGATTGAAAACTCCCAGTCCTTCGGCGCCGATGGTACGGGAAAGAAAGATGCGGTAAAAAAACCCCAGCACCCGGGTGATGAGCCCGGATGAGGTTAAGAGAAGAGTGCCGGTTAAAAGGGCGTATTTTCTTTCAGAAAGTTTTTGGGGAAACTTCAGGGAACCATTCATGAAATCTCCTGAAAATGAGAATTATTATAAATATATGGAGCAAAGGGAGGCTTCATGACATTTTATCCTTTCGGGGCAGGCCAAATTCCCCGGCAAGAGCCCGCTGCATACCATAATAATATCCATCTGACAGGTATAAAATGTATTTTTTTTCGACATGTCCGTAATGAGAATCATTCCTATTGAAATTCTAGGAAATATGTGTATAATAGAAATTGTAGATGAAGCTTTTAACTTTAGGACTACAGAAAGGCGGAACTAACAAATTATGAAGCAACTGATTTATCTTGACAACGCTGCGACTACCAAGACGCGGCCTGAGGTCGTGGAGGCCATGCTGCCGTATTTCACGGAATTTTATGGAAACCCATCATCAGTATATGAGTTTTCCGGCAAGTCAAAAAAGGCTGTTACAGAAGCCAGAGAGACTATCGCCAATGCTCTGGGAGCAAAATCCAATGAGGTTTATTTTACAGCAGGAGGTTCAGAAGCCGATAACTGGGCCCTGATTGCCACTGCGGAAGCCTATTCAGGAAAAGGAAAACACATCATCACCAGTAAAATTGAGCATCATGCCGTGCTTCACACTTGTGAATATCTGGAAAAACACGGTTTTGATGTAACTTATTTAAATGTTGATGAAAATGGGGTTGTAAAGCTGGATGAGCTGAAAAAGGCCATTCGCCCTGATACCATCCTCATTTCCATTATGTTTGCCAACAACGAAATCGGAACCATTGAACCGATTAAGGAAATCGGCGAAATTGCAAAAGAACACGGAATTATCTTCCACACCGATGCGGTTCAGGCTTTCGGCCATGTGCCCATCAATGTGGATGAATACCATATTGATATGTTAAGTGCCAGCGGCCATAAAATCAACGGCCCCAAAGGCATTGGATTTCTTTATATCCGTACCGGAATCAAATCCCGTTCCTTCGTTCACGGCGGAGGACAGGAAAGAAAGCGCCGGGCAGGTACGGAAAATGTACCTGGAATCGTAGGCTTTGGAAAAGCTGTAGAGTTGGCAGTGGCCGGCATGGATGAAAGAATCCGCAAGGAAACGGAACTGAGAAATTATCTGATGGAACGGGTCATGGATGAGGTTCCTTATACAAGGATCAACGGCCACAGAAAAAACAGGCTGTCTAACAACGTCAGCTTTGCCTTCCAGTTTATTGAGGGAGAATCCCTTCTCATTATGCTGGACATGAAAGGCATCTGCGGCTCCAGCGGTTCCGCCTGCACCTCCGGTTCATTAGACCCATCCCATGTAATGCTTGCCATCGGCCTTCCTCATGAGATTGCCCATGGTTCTTTGCGTTTGACTCTTGATGAAGAAAATACAAAGGAAGAAATGGACTACGTGGTAGAATCCATTAAGGAAATCGTGGCAAAGCTGCGCAGCATGTCGCCCCTTTACGAAGATTTTATCCGTCATCAGGCAAAATAAAGAGATACAGTCAAACCAATATCCGGCTATGGGCCGGATACATTACCTGGAAAGTGAGTTGATATTTTATGTATACAGAAAAAGTAATGGATCATTTTGAACATCCCAGAAATGTGGGAGAGATAGAGAATCCCAGCGGTCTTGGAACCGTGGGAAACGCCAAATGCGGCGATATTATGAGAATTTATCTGGATATTGATGAAAACCAGATCATCCGCGACGTCAAATTCAAGACCTTTGGCTGCGGAGCAGCAGTAGCAACCAGCAGTATGGCGACAGAACTGGTAAAAGGAAAAACAGTTCAGGAGGCTATGCAGGTGACCAATCAGGCCGTTTGTGAAGCCCTTGACGGACTTCCTCCGGTTAAGGTTCATTGTTCCCTGCTGGCAGAAGAAGCCATTCACGCCGCTTTATGGGACTACGCCAATAAGAACGGACTGGAGATTCAGGGATTAAAGAAACCAAAGTCCGATATCGGCGAGGAAGAAGTGGAAGAAGAATATTAAGGTGCGAAGCTATGAGCAAAGCAAAAGTAGTTGTGGGAATGTCGGGAGGCGTGGACTCTTCCGTGGCAGCGTGGCTGTTAAAGGAACAAGGGTATGATGTCATCGGCGTTACCATGCAGATATGGCAGGATGAGGATTCCGGGACCCAGGAAGAAAACGGAGGCTGCTGCGGCCTAAGCGCCGTAGACGATGCCCGACGGGTGGCCTGGGACCTGGGAATCCCCTATTATGTCATGAATTTTAAAGAGGAATTTAAGTCCCAGGTCATTGACTATTTTGTAGATGAATACCAGAGAGGGCGGACGCCCAATCCCTGTATTGCCTGCAACCGTTACGTCAAATGGGAATCTTTGTTAAAGCGCAGTCTGGACATTGGAGCGGATTATATTGCAACCGGCCACTATGCCCAGATTGAACAGCTTCCTAACGGAAGGTACGCTTTGAAAAAGTCCGTGACAGCGGCCAAGGACCAGACTTACGCCCTCTATAACTTAACCCAGCATCAGTTGTCACATACCCTGATGCCTGTGGGCGCTTATTCCAAGGATCAGATCCGTGAAATTGCGGACAGAATCAACTTACAGGTTGCCCATAAGCCGGACAGCCAGGAGATCTGCTTCATTCCTGACAACGATTACGCCGGATTTATTGAGGAAAATGCAGGGGAAAAGGCTCCGGAGGGAAATTTCGTGGATTTAGATGGCCAGGTCATTGGCCGCCACAAGGGAATTACCCATTACACCGTAGGCCAGCGAAAAGGGCTGAACCTTTCCATGGGACGCCCTGTCTTTGTGGTGGAGATACGCCCGGAGACCAACGAGGTGGTCATTGGAAACGGAGACGACGTTTACTCCCATACCCTTCGTGCCGGTCATTTAAACTGGATGGCAATTGACGGCCTTCACGGTGAGGAAATGCGTGTATCTGCAAAGATCCGTTACAGCCACAAGGGAGCCATGTGCACCATACGGGAAATAGAAGACGGGCTTGTGGAGTGTAAATTTGATGAGCCTCAGCGGGCCATCACTCCGGGACAGGCAGTGGTATTTTATCAGGATGACTATGTTGTGGGCGGAGGTACCATACTTTGAGTGATGTAAGGAAAAGAAGAGGCTGGGTGTTACTGGCCGCAGTTCTTTTGTGTGCAGCCCTTCTTTCAGGCTGCGGAAGAAAATATGAAGCGGCAGAAGTGCCTGCCATAGAGGAAGCCTCAGGCGGCTTAAGCGTGGCAGAGGGAGAGGATGTGCCTCCTGTAACCATTGAAGCTGAAACCAGCACCCATGAAGCCGTTGTTACAACAGAGACGGCTCCTGCATTTACAACAGTGGATGAGACTGTTTACGTGACCGGTTCTTCAGTGAATGTAAGAAAGTCCCCCTCTGGAACAGGAGAGGTTCTGGCAAAGCTGGGCAAGGGAGAGGCTTTAAAGCGGACCGGATACAGTGACACCTGGAGCCGGGTCATTTATGGAGATAAGGAATCCTATATCTCTTCCCGTTACGTGTCAAAGGACAAACCGGCAGAGGAGCCAAAGGTTTCTGCTTCCGGCAAGATTATTGCCATTGACCCGGGCCATCAGGCTAAGGGAAATTCAGAAAAGGAACCCATAGGCCCGGGCGCTGCGGAGCAGAAGGCCAAGGTGTCTTCCGGAACCCAGGGTGTTGCCACAGGCCTTCCGGAGTACAAGCTTAATTTAGCTGTTTCCTTAAAACTAAAGGAGGAGCTTATTAACCGGGGCTATCAGGTATATATGATCCGTGAAACTCATGATGTGGATATCAGCAATGCGGAACGGGCGGAAATGGCCAATAAAAGCGGAGCCGATATTTTTATCCGTGTTCACGCCAACTCCTTAAATGACAGCAGCATCCACGGTGTACTGACCATGTGCCAGACCTCTAAAAACCCTTACAACGGAGAGCTTTACAGCAAAAGCAGCGCCCTTTCCAAGGCAGTGACAAACGGAATCAGCAGCCAGACCGGTTTTAAAAACAGGGGAGTCCAGGAAACGGATTCCATGAGCGGCATCAACTGGTGTAAAATTCCGGTGTCCATTGTGGAAATGGGCTTTATGAGCAATGCAGAAGAAGATAAAAAGATGGCAACCGAGGAATATCAGGATAAAATAGCCAAAGGAATAGCTGACGGTATTGATGCCTATTATCAGAACTAAATCAAAGAACCAGTCAGACAGAAGAGCAGGAGATTCCTGTTCTTCTTTTTTTACCTGGCTAATGATGCGGGGAAGGGATATAATGAACATAGCAAAAAATGCATAAGAGGATAAACGAAATATGCAAATTAAATAAAAATGAAAGGTTGGAATGTAAATGATTGATTTGAGAAGTGATACCCTTACATTACCGGATCAGGAGATGCTGAAAACGATTCTTGGAGCGAAACTGGGTGATGATGGCAGAACTCATGGGCTGCAAAGAGGCGAAGACCTGACTGTAAATGAATTGGAGGATCTGGCAGCACAGATTACCGGCAAGGATGCAGGAGTCTTATTCCCAACGGGAACCCTTGGTAATACAGCGGCTGTTCTGGCTTCCTGCCAGCCAGGTGACAAGGTACTGGTAGATGAGCAGCAGCATCTGTATATCAGTGAAAAGGTGTTGTTTGATTCTAGTCTTGGCCAATTGCAGCCAGTGACCTACCGTCATGATGAAAATGGTTTTCCTATACTGGAAGATATAGAGGCAGCGCTGAAAGGCGGCGGCATTCGTCTGGTATGTATTGAAAACACCCATAATTTTGCCGGCGGGGCCTGCATTCCTCTTGAGAATATGAAGGAAATCTATGAGCTGGCATACCAATATCAAGTGCCAGTGCATATGGACGGTGCAAGAATGTTTAATGCGGCGGTTGCTCTGAACGTATCTGCTGGTGAAATGTGCCGTTATGTTGACTCAGCCATGTTTTGCATCTCCAAAGGTCTGGGTGCTCCCGTTGGTTCTCTGGTATGCGGAAATCAGGAATTTATTTTAAAGGTGCGTGGAAAGAGAAAACTGCTGGGTGGTGTCATGAGGCAGGCAGGAATTATTGCAGCACCCGGCCTTTACGCAATGAAGAATAATATTGAGCGTCTGCAAGAGGACCACGCTCATGCAAAATGTACGGCAGAATTGATTCAGGGCTTAAAATACACGCATATGGTTGGACAGGCTGTAACCAACATTTTAGTACTGGATGTCAATGATCTGGGGCTGACACCTGAGGAATACTGCGGGAAGGCAGAAGAAAAGGGGTTGCTTATCAAGCCGGTGCTGTCTGATAAGGTAAGGCTGGTTTTCTACAAAGGAATTACAAAGGAGGATGCCATAGAAGCAGCCCGGATTATAGGGGAGTTGGATAAAAAGTAAATGCATAACAATTAGACAGGATAACTCATATAGATATGTAAATCGGTTAAATTGCATGGCTGGGTTACATCGAAATATTCTGCAAAATCATTATTTCTCCACAGGTATCCTCCATTGAGATTTCTTTCATAAATTGAATGAAATATACATATTTTTGAATAAAAATAAAACTTGAAATTCGCTAAAATGGCAATAAAAGCGGACAGATAACTTGATGGGATAAAGTGAAAATTAATTTTTATTCATAAAAAATTATAATAATCACCTATTGACATAAAAAAAATGATGTGTTAAAATGCATAACAATCTAAAAAAAAGTTTTTACTGTCAAAGTAGACAGCACAACGTTTGTGCTGTCTTTTTTTATAAAGTAATCTAAAGTTTTTTATTGTCAAAGGAGACAGCACAATATTTGTGTTGTCTTTTTTTAAAAAGAAAAGGAGGAATCTATTATGAGAAAGATGGGCAAAAACGTAGTAGCTCTGGCAATGGCAGTGGTTTTTGTATTAAGTGGCTGCGGGGGTGCAGGCAAACCGTCATCTTCGGCAGACAGCACAGCAGCTGGAACAAGTGGAGGAACTGAGGCGGCAATAGATCCTTCGGCAAGCTATAAGGAAGATCTGCAGATAGCAGTCACACAGCAGGCACCTTCCCTCGACTTACATAAAAGCAGTTCTTTAATTTCCAGGCAGATGTGTGATGGTACCGTCTGGGAGAAGCTGGTCACATTGAACAGCAACGCAGAGGCAGTACCGGAGCTCAGTGAGAGCTTTGATGTCAGTGATGATGGAACCACTATCGTTTTTACCCTGAGAGAAGGAGTTAAGTTCCATGATGGAAGCACCATGACTGCAGATGATGTAGTGGCTTCCATGAACCGTTGGATCGAAGGATTCAGTTCAGCGGCAGCCATGGTCGGCGATGCAAGATTTGAAAAGGTTGACGATAAAACCGTACAGATCGTTGGCAGCAGCCCCCTGATTTTACTGCCGGCCATGATCGCCGGAGCAGCACAGCCGGCATCCATCACTACAGTTGCAGCGTGTGAGAACGAGGATGATAACGGTTATCTGAAAGACTATATTGGAACCGGTCCTTATAAATTTGTAGAGTGGAAGCAGGATCAGTACGTAAAATTTGAGCGCTTTGATGATTACTCTGCTTATGGAACAGAAGGTCAGCCCATGGACGGCTGGAGCGGATATAAAGGAGCACCTACCAAGATTCTTCAGTTCAACATCGTCCCGGATCAGGCAACTGCAACCGCAGGGCTGGAAGCAGGACAGTATGATGTGATATTTAATATACAGGATGAGGATTATGCAAGACTGGAAAGCAATCCTGATCTGGTCACCAGCAAAGGCCAGTCCGGTTCCGTAGCCTTTATCTTTAACCACAAGTCAGGAATTGCTTCCAACCAGTATTTCCGTAATGCAGTAAACACAGCCATTGACTGTGATGCAGTACTGATGGCGGCTTACGGTTCGGCATATGAACTGGGCTCCGGCTATATGGATGCCGGGCAGGTGTTCTGGCAATCCGATGCCGGCAGTGAATTATACAACCAAAAAGATCCTGAAAAAGCAAAACAAATCCTTGCAGACGGCGGTTATAAAGGAGAATCATTTAAAATTTTAGTAGCTTCACTGAACCGTATGGATTCCATGGCAATTGTATTGAAATCAGAGCTTGAAGCAATTGGAATTCCGGTTGAACTGAGTATTGTAGATTGGGCAACACTGATTGATTACAGAAAAGATCCTGCTAACTTCGATATGTACATTACCAGCTTTGCAGAGGTGCCAGTCCCTTCCCTGAAGCTTTACTTTGGAAAAGATTATCCAGGCTGGTCAGATGATGCGAAACTGACTGAACTGTTTACCAAGATGACATCTGCAACCAATCTGGATGACGCAAAAAAAGCCTGGGATGAACTGCAGGGTTATTCCTGGGAGTATCTGCCCATCATCTGCCCCGGACATTACATGGGTATGTTTGCATGGCAGAAGGACGTAAGCGGTATCAACATGTTCAGCGGCGGCCCCAAATTCTGGAATGCAGGAATTCAGGAATAAATGTATTGCAAGTAAAGTGACGCAGAAAGGATGGGCGTATGAAAAAATTCCTTGCTAAAAGAGTTCTGTCTGTGATACCGGTATTATTTGTGGTATCGATCATTATCTTCTCTCTGGTTCATCTGGTGCCCGGTGACCCGGCATCGGCAATGCTGGGAGATATGGCTACTGAGGCTGACGTGGCGGCGCTGCGGACACGGATGGGACTTGACCGTTCTTTGCCGGAACAGTATGTTGTCTGGATTGCCAACATATTCCGGGGTGACCTTGGTTCCAGTGTGGTCAGCAATGAAACCGCAGCCACCATGATTATCAGCCATATACAGCCGACGGTCTCACTGGCATTGTATTCGCTCATCATTGCAGCCGTTATGGCAGTGCCTTTGGGCATGATTGCAGCACGTTACAAAAGTTCGGCTGTGGATCATGGGGTCACAGTTTTATCACTGGCAGGAATCTCGCTTCCGAGTTTCCTGCTGGGACTGTTCCTTATGCTGGTATTTGCAGTAAAACTTCGCTGGTTTCCGGTTTCCGGGTTTAAGGAACTGAAAGATGGATTCATTCCCCATATCCGTTCCCTGACACTTCCGGCTGTCGCACTGGGCTTCATGAATGCGGCACTGATGATGCGTATGACCAGAGCTTCGATGCTGGAGGTTCTAAACAGCGACTATATTAAGATGGCGAAAGCCAAGGGCGTCAGAGATTTTGTGATTCTTGCAAAACATGCCCTGAAGAATACATTGGTAACCCTGATCACAGTATTCGGCCAGAGTATTGTTGCAGCACTTTCCGGAGCGGCGGTGGTTGAAAGCCTGTTTGCAGTTCCGGGGCTGGGGCAGTTGATGGTTAATTCCATTGGCAGGCGGGATTATTATGTGATTCAGGCAATTGTACTGTTAATTGCCATATTTAATGTACTGATTAATATGTTGATCGACATTCTTTACGGAGTTGTAGATCCGCGGGTCCGTGTGAATTAGAGCAGAAAGGTGGAATAAATATGACAAAGTCAGAAACCCTGGAAATGTATGATTCCTTCTATATGTCATATGGCAGTGACAGCATGGAAACCCTTAAGAAAACTCTTGCAAAAGAACAGAGGGATATCCGCATCCGCAAGTTCACCAGAAACAGGGCTTCTGTCTTTGGGCTGGTGGTGGTGGTTCTGATGATTTTGCTGGCAATTCTGGCCCCCGTGATCTGTTTGCATGACCCCTTGGCTCTGGACGTTGCCAACCGTTTAAAAGGCAGCAGTGCCCAGCACTGGTTCGGAACAGACGGGATGGGGAGAGATGTGTTTGCCAGAGTCATCTATGGAGCCAGGATATCCCTCGCCGTTGGTTTCAGTGTAGGTATCATTTCCGGTGCGGCAGGGCTGGTTATCGGCCTTTATGCCAGCACCAACAAAGTTGCCGATAACATCCTGATGAGAATTTGTGATGGCTTAAAAGCCATTCCCAGCACCCTTCTCGCAATCACACTGATGGCGGTATTAGGTGCAGATATTAAAAATGTCATTATCAGCCTTACCATCGTAAACATCCCCAATATGGCCCGTCTGGCACGAAGCCAGGCACTGGTGGTAAAAGAACAGACCTATGTGGAAGCCATGCGCTGCCTGGGCGCTAAAAAGTCCAGAATTTTATGCCGGCATATTGCACCTAACATTCTGTCCCCCCTCATCGTACAGGTGACCTTTGTTTTTGCTTCATCAATTATCACCGAGGCAGCCTTAAGCTTTCTGGGGGCAGGTGTACCCGCACCGGCTCCCAGTTGGGGCAATATTTTGTACGAGGGAAAATCAGTTATTTACAATGCGTGGTGGATGATTGTGTACCCGGGTGTATTTACCGCCCTTACCGTACTGGGACTGAACTTATTAGGAGATGGGGTCCGTGATTTTATTGATCCCATGAGCAGTTAAAGGAGAAAGGAGAACACTATGGAAGAGAGGCTTCTGGAAGTCAGGGAATTGACGACCCAGTTTAAAACAGAGCGTGGGTATCTGAAGGCCATTGATGGTGTTTCCTTCGATGTATATAAAGGGGAGATGCTTGGAATTGTCGGCGAGTCGGGATGCGGGAAAAGTGTAACTTCCCAGTCAATCCTGCGTCTGTACGATGAAAAACAATTGGCCAGGTACGATGGAGAGGTGTTGTTTTGCGGGGAAAACCTTTTTGATTTTTCTGTCCGGAAGATGCAGGATATCAGGGGTGAGAAAATCTCCATGGTATTTCAAGATGCCTTAAGCTCCTTAAATCCGGTGTTTACAGTGGGAAACCAGATCATGGAATCCTTGCTAATCCACCGTAAAATATCAAAAAAAGAGGCAAAAGAGAAGGCGGTGGAAATGCTCCGGCTGGTAGGAATACCAGATCCGGAAAGGAGATTTTACCAGTATCCGTTTGAACTCTCAGGAGGCATGCGCCAGAGGGTTATGATTGCAGTTGCCCTGGCGTGCCGGCCTCAGATTCTCATTGCCGATGAGCCAACCACGGCACTGGATGTGACGATTCAGGCCCAGATCATGGATTTGATTGTGGAGATGAATCAGAAGCTTGACATGGGCGTCATGCTGATCACCCATGACCTGGCCGTAGTTGCGGAAACGTGTAAGCGTGTCATCGTTATGTACCTGGGGCAGATTGTGGAAGAAGGGCTGGTTGAAGACATTTTTGATCACCCCCTCCATCCCTACACCCAGGGCCTGATGTCTTCCATACCGAAACTGGACAGCAAAAAAGGGGAGCGTCTCCATCAAATCACGGGAACAGTACCGCTGCTTAACCAGATTCCGGAAGGCTGCCGGTTTGCCCCCCGCTGCCCCCAGGCAACGGATCATTGCCGGGCAGTGATGCCGCAGTTAACCGCTGCAGAGAATACGCAGAAAGTCCGCTGTCACTATGCAGCAGGGGCTCATCACTTATTATCTTAACCGAATCAAGCAAGCAGCGGAGCGGATTGCAATATTCGCTTGGCCTGGAAGGAGGCACACAGATGGAAACAGCAGAGAAGAAGCGGGTTGTTCTTCAAGGGAAGCAGGTAAAAAAATATTTTCCGGTTCATGCCGGGCTTGGACGGCCCAGCCATTATGTGAAAGCTGTGGACGGTGTGGATATTACTCTGCATGAAGGTGAAATTTACGGTCTGGTCGGAGAAACCGGGTGCGGAAAGAGTACGCTTGGCAGGACGCTTATCCGCTTGCTTGACCCCACAGACGGTGTGGTGGAAGTGCTTGGCAAAGATATTACCAAGACGAAAGAACAGGATATGACAGAACTGCGCAGAAATATTCAAATGGTATTTCAGGACCCGTACACATCCTTGAATCCGCGTCAAAAGGTGGGAGAGATTCTGATGGAGGCACTGGAAATACATAAAATAGGCACCAAAAAGGAACGGCTGGACATTGCCATGGAGATCATGGGAAAAGTCGGCTTGCGGCCGGAACATTTTTACCGTTATCCCCATGAATTTTCAGGAGGGCAGAGGCAGAGAATCGGGCTTGCCCGTGCATTAATATTAAACCCCAAGGTAATTGTCTGCGATGAACCCGTCTCCGCCCTGGACGTTTCTATCCAGGCGCAGATCATCAATCTGCTTCAGGATTTGCGGGAAAAAGACAATATATCCTTTTTGTTTATTGCTCATGATATGAGTGTGGTAAAATACGTTTCCGACCGGGTTGGCGTCATGTATCTGGGACATCTGGTTGAGGAGGCGGAGACAGAAGAGCTGTTTCAAAATACCAGACACCCCTATGCCAAAGTACTTCTTTCAGCAGTGCCCAATCCGGACCCGAAAGTAAAGAAGGAGCGTATTTCATTGGAGGGGGATCTGCCGTCACCCATGAATCCCCCCTCCGGATGTGTTTTCCATACACGCTGTCCTTATGCGACAGAGGCCTGTTCCCTGGTGATACCCAGTTTGAAGGAGGTAGCTCCGGGGCATAAGGTGGCATGTCTGCTTTATGAAGACCATAACACAGTGCAGGAATAGAATGTGAAAGTAGAATGGGAGGAATAGAAAATGGATTCAGACTTAATGCGTTATCTGGAAGTGATTGATGCAAAATCAGATGCAATCAATCAGCTGAGCGATGAAATATGGGCATACGCTGAGACCGCCTTTTCTGAGACACGGTCTGTAGAAGCACTGACTGCATTTCTTGCGAAAGAAGGATTTACGGTAAAAAAGGGTGTGTACGGTGTTGAGACAGCATTTACTGCGGAATATGGAAGCGGCTCACCCAGGATTGGATTCTTAGGTGAGTTTGACGCTTTGTCAGGAATGAGCCAGGTTGCTGAGTCAGTGGAGAAAATCGATGATGTTCCTGGGGAAAGTGGTCATGGCTGCGGACACAATCTGCTGGGGGCCGGTTCTGTAGCGGCCGTTTTGGCAATGAAACAGTATCTGGACGATGGTCATAAGGGCACTGTTGTCTATTACGGCTGTCCCGGGGAAGAGGGCGGTTCGGGCAAGGCATTTATGGCGCGGGACGGGGCCTTTCAGGATCTGGATTTTGCAATGACCTGGCATCCGGGAGCTGTCAATGAAGTGTATAAAGACAGCTCTCTGGCAAATTTCCAGGTGCTCTATTCGTTTACAGGGCGCAGTGCACATGCAGCGGGCTGTCCTGAGATGGGACGGAGTGCCCTCGATGCCCTGGAGCTTATGAATGTAGGTACAAACTTTCTGCGGGAACACATGCTTGATCAGGCACGGATTCACTATGCCATAACCAATACCGGAGGCTTTTCCCCTAACGTGGTGCAGAGCCAGGCCAAGGCGATTTATCTGATCCGTGCACCTAAGGTCAAGCTGGCTTATGAGCTTTATCAGCGAGTCAACAAAATTGCAGAAGGAGCGGCACTTATGACCGAGACAACGGTGGAGTCCCAGCTCATAAAGTCGTGTGCAAATGTTATCCCCAACCGGGTTTTGGAGAAAGTACTGTATGAGGCAATGAATGAGATCGGAATTCCGGAGTATACAAAAGAAGAATATGTGAAAGCCGCCGCTTATACAAAAACGGCACCGGAAGGAGCGGAGCAGAAATTCAATGAATTAATTGACGATCACCTGCTTCCGGAGAACAAAGCCTTCTTAAAGGCCAACCGCAGCAATCGCATTGCTGATTTTATTGTCCCCTACGAGGACATTCACCTTGTCAAGACTGGGGCAGGATCTACCGATGTGGCGGATACAAGCTGGATGTGCCCCACTTCTCAGATCCATACGGTCACATGGGCGCCTTATACACCGGCTCATTCCTGGCAGGCAGTTTCCCAGGGAAAATCAAGTGTTGCACATAAAGGACTGCTGTATGCCGGAAAGGCCCTGGCCCTGGCCGCCATGAAGATGCTGGAGCAGCCGGAAAAGATTGCAGCTGCGAGAGCGGAATGGAAGGAAGAATTGGAAGGGCAGACATATATCCCGATTCCGGCCGGTATTAAACCAAGACCAATCAGTGACATTGGGTAAGGGGGTATACATGGAAAACTATGTGATAACAATTGCACGCAATTTTGGGAGCGGAGGCCGTGTGATAGGTGCAAAGCTGGCTGATGAGCTGGGAATTCACAGTTATGAGAACCGGATTCTGACGCTTGCAGCTAAATACAGCGGCCGGGATGAGTACGACTTCGTGGAGGTGGATGAGAAGCTCAGAGGAAGCTATCTTCACTCCCAGTTAAGCAAGATACAAAAGCGCTTTACTCCCCATCCCAAGTCGGAAGAGTTTAAATCTGATGACCGTTTGTTTGAATTTCAGGCACACATTATCAGAGAACTGCCCAAATTGGAGAACTGTATTATTGTGGGTAAATGTGCGGACTATGTACTGCGGGATTACAGCCGGATACTGAGAGTTTATATCGGCTCCCCTCTTGATTACTGTATCCGCCGGGTAATGGAACGGATGAATGTCTCAGCAGAGGAAGCGGAACACATGGTATTGAAATCCAACGGGTATCGAAAAGATTATTATAAATACTACACCGGAGGCCGCAACTGGAGGGACCCGGATAATTATGACATTATGCTGAATAATGCAGAATTGGGAGATGAAACTTCCGTTGAGCTGATAAAAAATGCACTGTACAGAAAACTTAATATAGAGTTTTAAATACATGAATGGGTCACTGCAGCTAAGGAATACTCCTTAATTTCACCAGACTCCAGTTTTCGTATGTATAATTAGCATATAGGCAGCATACATTTTCCTGAAACAAGGCTGAAAAGCGGGGAAATGAACGTGGCGGATTATGGACTGGTATTGGGCGGCGGAGGTGCCAGAGGAGCTGCCCATGTAGGCGTACTGACGGCATTGGAGGAAGAAGGACTTCTACCTGACCGGATCGCAGGAGCCAGCTCCGGCAGCATGGTGGCAGGGCTTTATGCTGCGGGTCTGGGAATCGGAGAGATGCGGGAAGTGATCCGGTGGCTCACCAGACACGGAAGAAGCTATCTTGATCCGGATATTTCAGGAATTATCCTATTCTTACCCCAGATGCTCCTGGGAAGGGAAACCAGTTTAAAAGGTCTCATAAAAGGAAACAGGCTTCAGAAGTTTCTCTGCGGACTGACAGACGGTCTTGGAATTGAAGGAGACTGTAAAGGGCTGCTAGTCCCGACCGTGGACATTAACAGCGGAAATACGGTGGTCTTTACCAACCTGTTCGGAGCTGACATGCCCCTTTCCGCCTTAAGGCAGGAGCACGTGAGATGGGAACACAAGGGCCAGCTCTGTGATATCATCATGGCCAGTTCTTCGGTTCCCGCTGTATTCTGTCCAAGGGAAATGAACGGCTGGCTGCTGACAGACGGCGGGGTGACAAACAACCTTCCGGTAGACCTTCTGGCAGCAGCGGGGGAATCCCGGATCATAGCCGTGGATGTGGGAGAAGAATATGAAAGGCCTCACGACTATTCCATCATTGAAACCGCATTCCATTCCTTTTCCATTATGAGCCGTGAATTAAAAGACTGCCGTTCCAAAGAAGAAATATTGCTGTTAAAGCCCCCGCTGCCCAACCAGGCAGGGCTTTTGACCTTTGGGTGCATGGAAAAATGTATGGATGACGGATATATTTATACGAAGAAAATGATGCCCCGCATCAAACGGGTATTGGAAAAACATTGACAAATTGAGATCAGGAGAAAGTGAAATGGAATTGACATTCAGATATGCGCAAAAGGCTGATGCATCTATGTGCCACTTCCATAAAGAGTTTTCAGTTTGTAAGATTTGCCGTAGGATTGTAAAGTCCTACGGCTTTTCTATTGCTCAGAAAGGTATGGAAAATCGTCATGGGTGTTTTATACTTCGGCTTGTATGTTTTCTGCAAAAGAAATATAATGGAATCATGGGTACTTGGCAGCCGTAACGGACAGGAAAAGATCAAGCTGTCGAAAGAAAGCAAGAGAAAATACAAAGCAAAGCCGGGAGGGATGTTATGATCATTGAATTATTAGAAAAAAAGGAGAACTTTACTAATTCTGAAATTCTGATAGCTGATTATATATTGCAAAATCCATTTGACATCATAGATTTGACTGCAAAGGAATTAGGCGAGAAAACATTTACCAGCAAGGCATCTATATTCAGGTTTTGCAAAAAACTTGGGGAAAGCAGCTACGATGATTTTAAACGTAAAATAGGGTTTGAAATGAATGAGAAATCCCGTTTAAGGGCATTGCTGGCACAGGAACCGGTAAATAAAAGCAGTTCGTTAAAGGATATCACCAATATCATTCCCTCTGTTTATGATACAGCAATCAGTAATACAAAGATGATGCTGGATTACAGTGTTTTGAAAAAGGTTATTCAACGGTTAAAAGATGCGGAAAAAGTTGATATTTACTACGGAGGCATATCTGCGACTTGTGCCTCCAGTGCAGTATTTAAACTTCTTTCCATTGGAAAGGATTGTTCTGTACATACAGGGATCAATGAACATTATGTAATGGCAATCCGAAATAAAAAAACGGTTGCAATTATTTTATCCTTTACAGGCAGAAATCCAGCCATGATACGGGCGGCAAAGTATTTAAAGAAAGCAGGGATCTATTTGTTGGGCATAGGCGGAGGTGAATCATCAGATTTAAAACAATTATGTGATGAATATATTGAGGTTTTTCAGAAAACTTTGATCATGAGTCTGGAAGTTTTAACTCCGTTCATTTCAATGACGTATGTGTTTGACGTTTTATTTGCCGCTCTTTTGGTAACCGATTTTGATAAAAATTTAAAAGACTCCATTGATGTTATAAAGTATCAGGATTATAATTACAAGCTATAATAATCAGCAAAGCTGTTGTTTTCAGATGAAGAAAGCAGCAGTTTTTCTTTTTTTGAACCCTTGGTATCAAATATAGATTCATATTATACATATATGTGAAACTTTGGGAACAATCACACCTCTGTCTATTGCAAATGTCACAATGTTACGCTACCATAAGGGCTAGTAAAAGCGCTTTACGATGATTTCATATAACATACTTTTATGGAGGTAGAAGCATGAACGATGCTCAACTGGCAAAGGAAATCCTCAGATTAAGTGGAGGGGAGTCCAATATAACTGCTGTGACTCATTGCATGACACGGTTAAGATTAAGCGTCAAAGATAATGGAAACGTTAAAAAAAGCGAGCTTGAAAACTTACCGGGTGTGTTGGGAGTTAATCAGGTTGGAAGTAATCAGTTACAGGTGATTCTTGGCGGCAAAGTAAAAAGTGTCCACGAAGCATTTGTGCCATTGGTAAAACTGCAGGGAAATAACCTAAACAGTTCAGATTCCCAAGCTAAAACAAATATTTTCAACCGTTTTCTGGAAACAGTTTCAAGCATCTTCTCACCCGTTTTACCAGTCATTATCGGTGCCGGTTTACTGAAAGGTGTTCTGTTTGCCTTAATGTTTGCAAATCTGGTGCAGCCGGAAAGTGAATTATTCGGTTTCTTGAACATTTTCTCTGATGCAGGCTTTTATTTCCTGCCAATATTTCTTGCTTACAGTTCGGGAATCAGGTTTAAGTGTAACCCCTATCTTGCGGGGATGTTAGCTGGAATTATGCTGCATCCAAATTTAATTGCCATGATGGGGGCTTCAACAACGTTAAGATTTTTAGGGATTCCAATTATCAGCATGAGTTATGGCAGTTCTGTTATTCCAATCATTTTTGGCGTTTTATTTATGTCTTACGTTGAAAAATTTGTGAATAAGATTCTTCCGGCTATTTTACGAACTGTGTTCGTACCCTTACTTACCATGCTGATTACTGCTCCTATCGTTTTAGCAACCATAGGACCTCTTGGAAAGATATTAGGTGATGCAATTGGTGCTGGAATCATGGCGCTCTATATGTCACCTTTCAGAGTAGTCGCAGGTGTATTGATTGGTGCAGGTATGCCCTTCTTAGTTATGGCTGGAATGCACACTGGTTTAGGGCCAGTCATGCTTCAGACTATTGCTAAATATGGTAAAGACTATATTTTGGGGCTTCAGGTTGCCTCTAATTCAGCACAAGCCGGTTCTGCATGGGCAGTTTATTTCAGAACAAAGAATCGAAAGTTTAAATCCCTTGTCAATGCTGCAGCTGTCAGTGCAACCTTAGGAATTACAGAGCCGGCTTTATTTGGTGTTCACTTACGGCTGAAAAAGACTTTGATTCCTGTTTGTATAGGCGGTGGAATAGGCGGAGGCATTGCAGCATTCTTTAAGGTTGAATCATTAGGTGTTGCCACAGGCCCTATTATTGGCCTTCCATTATTTTTAGGACCAACCTTTGTTTGGTATGTCATTTCCTTTATGATAGCATTTGTCGTTGCCTTTATTTTGACCAATATCCTTGGCTTTGAAGATATTCCAGAGGAAACAGAAGATACACCGGCTGGGTCAGGTGAAAGTATTTCAGTAAATACTTTGGTGGATCAAGAGGTTTTTAGCCCGCTTTCAGGAGAAATCATTAAATTAGAAGATGTAAATGATAAAGTGTTTTCTGCAAAGATGATGGGAGATGGGATTGCCATTCGTCCATCGGAAGGTAAGGTATTTGCCCCATTTGATGGAGTTGTAGAGGCTGCTTTTGAAACAAAACACGCACTGGGGCTGAAAAGTCATGATGGTTGTGAAGTAGTGGTTCATGTTGGATTGGATACGGTTGAGTTAAAGGGAAAAGGATTTCATGTTCATGTAAAACAGGGAGATGCCATCGCCAAGGGTGATTTGCTTCTCGAGTTTAATATGGACGAGATTACGCAGGCTGGTTACGATATCATCACCCCGGTTCTCATTACTAATACACATATGTACGATAGCATTGATAAAACCACACAAAAGCAAGTAAAATTTGGTGATTCACTCCTGAAATTGGCTGCCAATAAAGGTTAATAAGGCAAATCATAAAAGGCGGTGTAAAGAGATTTGCACTGCCTTATTAAGAAAGTGAGGAAAATAATGAAAGATTTTTCAGAAAAAGCCTTTCCAAAGAACTTTTTATGGGGCGGTGCTCTAGCTGCCAGCCAGTGTGAGGGTGCAGCCTTAGAAGACGGGAAAAAGTGGACAACAGGTGATGCTATGCCTTATGGCGTTTTTGGAGACATCGTCATCCCTCCGCCAGACAATTACTTAAAAAAAGAAGCAATCGATTTTTACCACAGATATAAAGAAGATGTGAAGCTGTTTGCTGAAATGGGCTTTAAGATGCTGCGAATCTCAATTTCCTGGGCAAGGATTTTCCCTAATGGCGATGAAGAAGAACCAAACGAAAAAGGCTTGCAATTTTACGATAATCTCATTGACGAATTGACGAAATACGGAATTGAGCCTATGATTACATTAGTTCACTTTGAAATTCCCTTGCACCTGGCCTTAGAGTATGGTGGCTGGACAAACCGCAAAATGATTGGTTTCTATAAACATTTTGTAGAAACTATTTATACCAGATATAAGGATAAGGTTCGCTATTGGCTTACATTTAATGAAATCAATGTTATCTTAGATGCTCCTTTTAACGGTGCAGGCATTCAAGCAAAACCGGATGAAGCTGATAAACAAGTTTTATATCAGGCAATCCATCACCAATTTGTAGCCAGCGGCCTGGCAACGAAGATTGGTCATGGAATCAATCCTGATTTCAAGATTGGTTGCATGGTAGCCAATAGTCCTCATTATCCCTTGACACCTGATCCGGATGATATGTTGGAAACCATGAAGCGGGACAGGGAAACCTTGTTCTTTGCAGATGTTCATGCCAGAGGAAATTATCCCGGTTATATGAAACGGTATTTCAGGGAAAATAACATTCAAATTGAAATAACAGAAGAAGATGCAGAATTGATGAAACATACCGTTGATTTTATTTCTTTCAGCTACTATATGTCATATTGTGCAACTGCAGATGAAAGCAAGGAAAAAGAATTAGGAAATGTAAAAAGTGCTGTGAAAAATCCTTATTTGGAATCTTCTGATTGGGGCTGGCAGATTGACCCCAAAGGGCTGAGATATGCCTTGAATCAATTTTATGACCGTTATCAGTTACCTTTATTTATTGTCGAAAATGGATTAGGTGCTCAGGATGAATTGGTATTGGATGGAGCGGGTGGCTATACCGTAAATGATGACTACAGGATCACCTATCTCAAAGCCCATTTACAGCAGGCATATGAAGCCATTCAGGATGGCGTTGAATTGCTTGGTTACACAAGCTGGGGTCCTATTGATGTTGTAAGCAACTCCATCTCAGAAATGAAAAAAAGATACGGCTATATCTATGTTGATAAACATAACGATGGAAGCGGCAGCCTGGAAAGATATAGGAAAAAGAGTTTTTATTGGTACAAAGAAGTGATTAGTACAAACGGTGCAAGTCTGTTTGGGTCTTGTCTATGAGAAAAATAATTGTATTGATTGCTGGAATATTGCTGATGGCTCTTGGAACTGCTGTATGTAACAATACGGCATTGGGAATTGACCCATTTAATGCATTTTGTGCCGACTTATCTGCAATTGCAAACATTCAGCTTGGAACCATGATTTTACTTGTTCAGTTGGCAATAGCAATTTTAGTCTTTTTCTTGAATAAAAAGTATTTGGGAATAGGCAGCGTCATTCCTATGGTCATGTTTGGATACTTTTTACAGTTTTTTAATTGGGCTGTTTTCCAGCTGATAACCTTTGATTTTGTGCTGATAATCAGGTTTTTCATATTTTTCATAGGAATGCTTATTATAGCATTTGGAATGTCAATTTATATGAGCTGTGATCTGGGTATGGTTCCCTATGATTGCTTTTCCTTTATTATGAGTGAACGGTTAGGCAGAAATGCGTTTAAACTGAGGGTTGTATTGGATACGATGGTGGCTGTTATTGCCATTTTACTGAAAGGACCTATCAATATTGGAACAATTTTGCTGGCTTTTTGTGTTGGCCCTTTGATTGGTTTTTTTAAGAAACGAATTGTAAGTAAATTGTTGTTGCATATTTAGTATGTAAAAGGGAGGAAACTTTAAAATGGATCACAATAAAAAGACATTAAGGCTGGTTCTTCCGCAATGGCAGGGCGGCAATAATCCTAATTATATCTTTGGTTTCCAGCTGCTGGTGCATATAGCTCCTCCTGATGGTGATGCAGAGACAATTCAGGTCCCGGTTAATCAGGATTATAGTAAAGACTTAATTGTTGAAAATGGAATTGAGGGAGAGTCTGCTCTTCTGACACAGATGGATGAAACTTATGATATTTTAGAGAGGAAAAATCCAGATAAGGTTATTGTTTTTGGCGGGGATTGTGCTGTTTCTCAGGTACCCTTTGATTATTTAAATGGCAAATATGGTAAGAATATGGGCATTTTATGGCTGGATGCCCATCCTGATGTGGCCACAATGAAAGATTCTACAAGGCTTCATGAGATGGTTCTTGGAAACCTTATAGGCAAGGGAGCTCCCCAGTTTGCAGAAAAAGTAAGAAATCCTGTTAAAAGTGAAAATGTAATGCTTGCAGGACTGATTTATGGAGAATTGCGGGAAAGGGACCAAATGGTTAATACGATGAAGCTGCGGTACGCTCAGCCTGCAGAATTATTGGATAACAGTATTCCTGTGCTTGACTGGATTAAAGAAAATCATATCCAGCACATAGCAGTTCATTTTGATTTGGACGTATTATCACCGAATGATTTTCGTTCCATCTATCCTGCTGAACCATATCTGGAGGGATTTGGGGCTGCCATCGGAGAAATGACCCTGGCGCAAGTTGTAAGACTGCTGAATGATGTATCTGGTGTATCGAAAATCGTAGGGCTGACCATAGCAGAACATTTACCATGGGATGCAATTCGGTTAAGAAACGCCTTGTCTCAGATTTCTATTTTTGGGAACTGACATGAAAAGATAAGCATTAAAGAACCTGTTTGTTAAATTGACGGGTTCTTTTTTCTTTGGAGGAGTGAAATGTTCCTGTGTGATTAGCTGTCACTGAGAAACGCTGAGTTCGGTGGCTGGAAGCAAGACCCAGTTAACAGCCAGAAAGTTTGACTTCTGGCTGATTTTCGCTATAATATAACTTGTGTTGCAGGGTAGGTGCATACGAAAACGATATATGATTCCTTAAAGATCATAGGTATCAACTAAATTTCATATGCAGTTGTTCTGTTTTCAATATACTCATTGTTTGATAAATGTTTAGTTTATTGTAAAATATGGGCATTGGTATAATTGGCAGAGGGGGAGTTGCAATTCATCAAAAGATATTGGAAACAAGTTGACGAACTGGAATCAGGAGGAAATGAAATGGAATTGACATTCAGATATGCACAAAAGGAAGACACAGCCTTAATATTAACCTTTATCAAAAAACTGGCTGAGTACGAAAAGATGTCTGAGGAAGTGGTAGCCACAGAAGAACTGCTGGAGGAATGGATTTTTGACAAGAAAAAGGCAGAGGTAATTTTTGCCGTAGCCGACGGAAAAGAAGCGGGCTTTGCTCTCTTCTGCCACAACTTTTCCACATTTTTAGGCAGGGCCGGAATCCATCTGGAGGATTTATATGTGGATCAGGAGTACAGGGGCAAGGGAATCGGTAAGGACTTGTTAAAAAGGCTGGGAGAAATCACAGCAGAACGGGGCTGCGGCAGACTGGAATGGGCATGTCTGGACTGGAACAAACCCAGTATTGATTTTTACCTTTCCATGGGAGCAGAAGCTATGGAAGAATGGACCACATACCGGGTGGCTGGAAAGACCCTGGAGGATTTCGGAAAGAAATAGAATGATATATGAATAAGCAGATTCTTAGAAAAGCCGCAGGATTTAATGACCTGCGGCTTTGTTACGTCAGTTTTTCCGGCAACCACCGGCATATTCGTAAGGAAAGTGTTTCAGATTATGGTATCAGCCCATCTGAAACAGCACGCTGTTTTTTATTATTCTGGACCGGGTCATAAGCCTGTTGTATCAAGTATTCTCCTATGGTATACTACTAATAAGCAATGATTTCTAAATCAATATATCTAAAATTCTCATTTATGCTGATCTTCAGCAGTCTGTAATATTCAAGAACTCCTTGCTTATACCCAAAAAACAGCAGGGAGAGCGGAGGTTCTTCCTGGATAAAAACGAAAGGAAGAACAAACTATGGAATGTGAGAACCTCAATGACGTTTTGCCGGAAAATGATGAACTGAATTTAAGTGATTTTGCCCTGTTTTTATCAGTGATGAAAAACAAGGAAGCATATGAATGTACGTTAAGTATTATTATGAATGAACCGAATTTAAAACTGACAGAGGTAAAAGTGGAACAGGTGGTTCTGAACCGGTCCGGTAAACGGGCAATACGAATGGACGCCTGGGCGGTCGCAGCAGATGACCGCCAGTTTGTGACAGAAATGCAGAACGACACCAGTTCCGATGATGTGAGGAAACGGGCCAGATATTATCAGGGCCTTTTGGATTCTCCTGTATTAAAATCAGGAAAGAACACAAGGTATAAGTACCTGCCCTCATCTGTTATTATATTTATAACCCAGGAAGATATATTTGGAAAAGACCTGGCAAAATACACGTTTACGGAACAGTGCAAAGAATTACAGGGACTGGAATTAGAAGATGGAACCCAAAAGCTATTTCTCAATATGAAAAGTAAAAACGGTGAACCGGAATTAATTAGCCTGCTCCAATATATGAAACACTCAAAATTAGATAACCCGGATATAAAGGTGCAGGATGAGCGAATTGTAAAACTGGACACAATTGTCAATGAAGTGAAGCAATCGGAGGAATGGGAGGTTGTCAATATGAGCATTTATGGAAAAGGAATAGAACAGGGAATGGAACAAGGTATACTCAAAGCAAGAAAAAATATGGCTTTGGAGATGTTGCAAAGTGGGGAGCCGTTGGAAAAGATTATGAAGTACACAAAACTTACAGAGGAAGAAATAAAGGATTTAAAAGAAGCCTGTAAAACCCCGTAGAAAGAATCTGTCTGGAAAAATAACAAAGAGAGAAGAAATCCTGCTTAAATGCCGGATTTCTTCTCTCTTCATGTCTGTTATTTCTTTTATCGGAAAATCCCCTTTTTAATGTTGTATCACATTATTTCCCGCTAATTCCCTTTTCAGCTTCCTGCATCTTCATAGCGCGAACCTTTAACGGTAAGCCAAAGAGAGTAATAAAGCCGTCAGCATCATGGTGGTCATAAAGGTCACCGGTTGTAAAGGATGCCAGGGACTCACTGTATAAAGAGTATGGAGAAGTAGTTCCGGCCTTAATAATATTGCCCTTGTAAAGCTTGAACTTCACTTCACCGGTTACATATTCCTGAGTGGATTCAATGAAAGCCTGAATCGCTTCTCTCAGCGGAGTAAACCATTTTCCTTCGTATACGATCTGTGCAAATTTATTGCCCATATCCTTCTTAACTTCCATGGTGGCACGGTCTAAAACCAGTTCTTCTAACTGCTGATGTGCTTCCATGAGAATGGTTCCGCCTGGAGTCTCATAAACGCCTCTGGACTTCATACCAACGACCCTGTTTTCCACAATATCCACGATTCCGATTCCATGCTTGCCGCCCAGTTCATTTAACTTGGCAATGATATCGGAAACCTTCATCTTTTCACCGTTTACGCTGACCGGAATACCTTTTTCAAAGGCCATGGTCACATACTCGCCTTCATCAGGAGCCTTTTCCGGAGCAACACCCAGCACCAGAAGGTGATCGTAATTCGGCTCATTGGCCGGATCTTCCAGTTCCAGGCCTTCGTGGCTGATGTGCCATAAGTTTCTGTCACGGCTGTAGCTGTTGTCAGAAGAGAATGGAAGGTCGATTCCATGCTGCTTGCAGTACTCGATTTCATCTTCTCTGGACTGCATGGTCCATACATCGGTCATTCTCCATGGAGCAATGATCTTTAAATCAGGAGCCAGAGCCTTGATGCCTAACTCAAAACGAATCTGGTCATTTCCCTTTCCTGTTGCGCCGTGGCAGATGGCGGTAGCGCCTTCCTTCCTTGCGATTTCCACCAGTCTCTTTGCAATAGCCGGACGTGCCATGGAAGTACCTAATAAATATTTATTCTCGTAGACTGCATTTGCCTGAACACAGGGAATAATGTAATTGTCGCTGAAATCGTCAACCAGGTCTTCAATGTATAATTTGGTCGCGCCGGACAATTTTGCTCTCTCATCCAGTCCATCCAGCTCATTTCCCTGGCCGCAGTCGATGCAGCAGCAGACTACGTCATAATCAAAATTTTCCTTTAACCATGGGATGATAGCGGTTGTATCCAGTCCGCCGGAATAAGCCAGTATAACTTTTTCTTTCATTTATAAAGCCTCCTCAATAGTATATGGTTATTTTCTGTTGAACTTTCATAAATATACACCAAAAATGGTTAAAATGCAAGTGTTAAATAAAAAAATATAAAAATAACTTGCATAATATACAGTTGAGTTGTATAATTATGAAATGTTAAAAAATTAAAATATGAAAAAATACAGATATAGGAAGATAGGAGAGATGATCATGATAAAGGCGGGAATAATTGGCTCCACCGGATACGCAGGCGGTGAATTGGTAAGACTTTTGCTCCAGAGAGATGATGTGGAGATCCTATGGTATGGCTCAAAAAGCTATATTGATCAAAAATACGCTTCTATTTACCAGAACATGTTTGAGATCGTGGACGACTCCTGTCTGGATGATAATATAGAAGCTTTGGCAGAAAAAGTGGATGTGATTTTTACGGCAACGCCTCAGGGATTTTTAGCTTCTTTAATGAAGGAAGACATTTTGTCAAAGACAAAGGTCATTGACTTAAGTGCAGATTACCGTATTAAAGATGTGGATATTTATGAAGCATGGTATAAGATGGAGCATAAAACGCCTCAGTTTATAAATGAAGCTGTTTATGGCCTGCCGGAAATCAACAGGGAAGAGATTAAAAAAGCCAGACTCATTGCCAACCCGGGCTGTTATCCCACCTGTTCCTTTTTATCTATTTATCCTCTGGTAAAGGAAGGGCTGATTGACCCGTCCACCATCATCATTGACGCCAAGTCCGGGACCTCCGGAGCGGGAAGAGGGGCCAAGGTAGACTCCCTCTACTGCGAGGTCAATGAAAACATTAAGGCTTACGGAGTAGGAGTTCACAGACATACGCCGGAGATAGAGGAACAGCTTTCTTATGCGGCTGGTAAGCCGGTGACCATAAGCTTTACCCCTCATCTGGTCCCCATGAACCGGGGGATTTTAATTACAGCCTACGGAACCCTTGCTAAAACAGCTTCCTATGAAGAAGTAAAAGCAGCCTATGATAAATATTATAAAAATGAATATTTTGTCCGGGTACTGGAAAAGGATGTAGTTCCTCAGACAAAATGGGTAGAAGGCAGCAATTTTGTAGATGTGAATTTTAAAATTGATCCAAGAACAAACCGGATCATCATGATGGGAGCCATGGACAATCTGGTAAAAGGCGCTGCCGGTCAGGCGGTTCAGAATATGAATATCATGTTCGGACTTCCTGAAAATAAGGGCTTGAAGCTGATTCCCATGTTTCCATAGAAAACATTAATGAATCTTTAACAAAGGAGGTCCGGCTGATTATTATGATTATTCGTACCATGGAGTCGGAGGACTATGATCAGGTTTATGAACTTTGGTCATCAATCAAAGGGTTTGGAATATACGCTCTGGAGGATTCCAGACAGTCCATAGAAAAATTTATAAAGAGAAACCCCGGCCTCAGCGTTGTGGCAGAGGATAAGGGCAGAATCGTCGGAACCATTCTCAGCGGACACGACGGGCGGAGGGCCTTTTTCTACCACGTCTGTGTGGAGTCAAAATGCCGTCAGCAGGGACTGGGGCATCAGATGGCTATGGAAGCCATGAAACGGCTGAAAGAGGAAGGGATCAGCAAGGTCAGCCTGGTTGCCTTTAAATCCAATGCAGTGGGAAATGAATTCTGGAAAAAGGCAGGCTGGATCTTCAGGGAAGACTTAAATTATTATAACTTTGATTTAATAGAAGAAAATATTGTAAAATTCGTTCAGTGAGCGGGAGGAGCATCCATATGAAACAGATCAGCGGAGGAGTAACGGCGGCAAAGGGCTTTAAGGCCGCCTCTACAGCAGCAGGAATTAAATATAAAGACCGGAAAGATATGGCTATGATTTACAGCGAAGTGCCTGCCAAGGCAGCAGGAACCTTTACCACCAACGTTGTCAAGGCTGCTCCGGTAAAATGGGATAAAGAAATCGTAACAAACTCCCCCTATGCTCAGGCAGTCGTGGTCAACGCAGGGGTTGCCAACGCCTGTACAGGAGAAGAAGGCCTGGGCTACTGCAAAGAAACAGCGGAGAAGGCGGCAGAATGCCTTTCCATCCCTGTCAATTCCGTTTTGGTAGCTTCTACAGGAGTCATCGGCAGGCAGCTTCCTATGGACCGGATTGCAGCAGGAGTGGCTGCCATGGCTCCAAATCTTGACAGCAGTGAGGAAAGCGGAACAGCCGCTGCCACAGCCATCATGACCACGGATACGGTGAAAAAGGAAGTAGCAGTTCAGTTTGAAGCCGGAGGAAAGACCGTTACCATAGGCGGCATGTGCAAGGGCTCCGGCATGATTCATCCCGATATGTGCACCATGCTGAGCTTTGTCACCACAGACGCGGCCATTTCCAAGGAGCTTCTGACAGAAGCCCTGAAAGAAGATATCAAGGATACTTACAACATGATTTCCGTGGATGGAGATACCTCCACCAATGATACAGTCCTCCTTCTCGCCAACGGCATGGCTGGAAATAAAGAGATTACAGAAAAAAATGAAGACTATGAGGCTTTTTGCAAGGCCTTAAATTTCATCAATGAAACCCTGGCTAAAAAGATGGCAGGAGACGGAGAAGGCTGCACCGCCCTGTTTGAAGTGAAGATCATCGGAGCTGAGACAAAGGAGCAGGCGGTGACTCTGTCAAAATCCGTCATCACCTCCAGCCTGACTAAGGCAGCCATTTTCGGCCACGATGCTAACTGGGGCCGTATCCTCTGCGCCATGGGTTATTCCGGAGCCATGTTTGACCCGGAAAAGGTGGATTTATATTTTGAAAGTGCAGCAGGAAAGCTGAAAATCATTGAAAATGGTGTAGCTCTTGACTACAGCGAAGAAGAGGCCACCAAGATCCTGTCAGAGCCAGAGGTGACTGCCACCGCTGATATCAAGATGGGAGAAGCCTCTGCAACAGCCTGGGGCTGCGACCTGACCTTTGACTATGTAAAAATCAACGCAGATTACCGCTCTTAATCGGAGCAAGGAGGGATAGATATGGAATTGGATCACAGCATTATGGAAAAGGCGGAGGTGCTGATTGAGGCACTTCCTTACATTCAGCGTTTCAACCGCAAGATTATTGTAGTAAAATACGGCGGAAGCGCCATGGTAGATGAGGAGTTGAAAAAACACGTCATTCAGGACGTTGTACTGTTAAAGCTGGTAGGCTTTAAGCCCATCATCGTCCACGGAGGCGGAAAAGAAATCAGCAAATGGGTGGAAAAGTCAGGCATGGAGCCCCAATTCATCAACGGACTCCGGGTAACGGACGAAGCCACCATGGAAATTGCCGAAATGGTGTTAAACCGTGTCAACAAAAGTCTGGTTCAGCTGGTCAATGAACTGGGAATCAAAGCCGTTGGAATCAGCGGCAAGGATGGCATGATGCTAAAATGCAAGAAGCGCTATTCCAATGGAGAGGATATCGGCTATGTGGGAGAAGTTAAAGAGGTGGACCCACAGATCATCTATGACCTTTTGGAAAAGGATTTTCTTCCTATTATCTGCCCCACCGGCTTTGACGATGAATTCCAGACCTACAACATCAATGCAGACGATGCGGCCTGTGCCATTGCCACTGCGGTAAAGGCTGAAAAACTGGCTTTCTTAACTGACGTGGAGGGCGTGTACCGGGATTTTAAAGATAAGGAATCTCTGATTTCTGAAATGTCCGTAGAGGAAGCCCAGGAATTTGTAAACAGCGGCAACTTAGGCGGGGGAATGCTGCCCAAACTTAACAACTGCATCGATGCCATGGAAAAAGGCGTATCCAGGGTACATATTTTAGATGGAAGGATTCCTCACTGCCTTCTTTTGGAGATATTTACCAACAAGGGAATCGGAACCGCCATTGTAAGCAAGGGAGAGGAGCGTTATTATCATGGGAAATAAGCAGGCGCTGATTGGTAAAGCCGAAGCAGAATTTTATAAGACCTATAACCGCTTTCCAGTGGTTTTTGACCACGGAGAGGGAGTGTACTTATACGATACGGAGGGCCAGGAATACTTAGACTTTGGAGCCGGAATAGCGGTCATGGGCCTGGGATACAATGATCCGGAATTTAACGGAGCATTAAAGGCTCAGGTAGATAAACTTCTCCATACCTCTAATTTGTTTTACAATGAACCTGCTGTAGAGGCAGGAGAAAAGCTGTTAAAAGCATCGGACATGGACCGGGTGTTCTTTACCAACAGCGGAACAGAGGCCATAGAGGGAGCTTTAAAAATCGCAAAAAAGTATGCCTATAACAAGGACGGAGCCCATGACCATGAGATCATTGCCATGAACCACTCCTTTCACGGCAGAAGCTTAGGCGCCCTTTCCGTGACCGGAAATGACCACTACCAGGAGCCGTTTAAGCCTCTTATACCAGGAATTAAGTTCGCTGATTTTAACGACTTAGACAGCGTAAAGGCCCTGGTAAACCCCAAGACCTGCGCCATTATTATGGAAACGGTTCAGGGAGAAGGCGGCATTTACCCGGCAACAGAAGAATTTTTAAAGGGAGTAAAAGCCCTTTGTGATGAACATGACATACTGCTGATTCTTGATGAGATTCAGTGCGGAATGGGCAGGACCGGAACCATGTTTGCCTGGCAGAAGTACGGAGTGAAGCCGGATGTGATGACTGTGGCAAAGGCATTGGGAAACGGAGTGCCAGTAGGAGCATTTCTGGCTTCAGGAAAAGCGGCAACAGCCATGGGACCGGGAGATCACGGAACTACTTACGGAGGAAACCCCTTTGTGACGGCGGCAGCTTCCAAAGTACTGGATATTTTTGAAGAAAGGAATCTTACGGACCATGTAAAAGAAGTGGGAGAATACCTGGAACAGAAGCTTGTAGAATTGACAGACCAGTACCCTGCGGTAACCTCCCGGAGAGGGATTGGACTGATCCAGGGTCTGGAATTTTCAATTCCTGTTTCTTCTATTGTAAGTCAGGCGTTGCTGGAGCAGAATCTGGTATTGATCAGTGCAGGAACCAATGTAATCCGTTTTGTTCCTCCTCTTGTGATCGGTAAAAAAGATGTGGATGAGATGATCAAGAGACTGAAAGCATTGCTGGATCAACAGTCATAAAGAATAGTATTCCTGCATTTGGCGAATACTGGAAGGGTCAATTTCCTGCGGCTTGCTGTGGAGTATTTGACTTAAGCCGGAGTTTATGGAATTTCCATGGCTCTGGCTTTCTTTGTATTATTGGAATGATCTTGTTTTTTTTCACAAAGCCCTATATAATGAAAAACAAATATTCTACTAAAAAGGGAGACAAGCATGATACAAGACCTTACTGTTGATATATTCTTAAAAGAATTATCCTCGAAAAGCCCCACTCCGGGCGGCGGCGGGGCGGCGGGCCTTGGGGGCGCCGTGGGAGCTGCGTTAGGAGAAATGGTAGTCAATCTGACCCTTGGCAAAAAAAAGTATGCTGATGTGGAAGAGGAAATGCAGTCCATTCTGGAAAAGCTGGAGATTTTAAAAACAGAATTTATCAGGCTTGCGGACGAAGACGGAATCGTATTTGCACCCCTTGCCGCTGCCTATGGCCTGCCTTCTGCAACAGAAGAAGAGAAAAAGTATAAGGAAGCTGTTTTGGAAGAAAACTTGCTGAAAGCCTCCTTAGTCCCGGTTTCTGTCATGGAGCGTGCTGTAGAAGCCCTGGGGCTTATGGAGATTCTGGCGGAAAAAGGAAGCCGTCTGGCTGTCAGTGACGTTGGAGTGGGAGTCCAGTTCATCCGTTCAGCCCTGTTAGGAGCAAAGATGAATGTTTCCATTAATACAGGGCTTATGAAAAACCGGGAAAAGGCCGTTTCTCTCAATGAGCAGGCAGAAAAGCTGGCTCAGGAAGGAACCCGCCGGGCTGATGCCATTTACGCAGCTGTGGAAGCTGCATTGAGAAAATAATTGAGAATAGGAGGCAGAGCAATCGTGATAGCATTAAAAGGTGCGGAAGTGTCTGCAAAGATTAAAGAAGAGGTAGAAGAACTTTTAACCGGACTCCATGACCGGAAACCAAAGCTTGCCATTGTGAGAGTGGGAGAGCGCCCCGATGATTTATCTTACGAGCGCGGAGCCTTAAAAAAGATGGAAAGCTTTGGGCTTCAGGCTGAAAGCTTTGCCTTTCCGGAGGATATCACCGACGAAGCGTTTAAAAAAGAATTTGAGGCAATCAATTTAAATAAAGAGATTGACGGAATCCTTTTGCTGCGCCCTTTGCCAAAGCAGATCAATGAAAAGGATATTGAGCATATGATTGATCCGGGCAAGGATTTAGACGGCATATCTCCTGAAAACATTGCAAAGGTATTTGCAGGTGATGACACAGGCTTTGCCCCCTGTACGGCAGAGGCTGTTATTGAGGTCTTAAAGGCCAATAACATTGCCCTGTCAGGAAAGCGGGTGGCTGTTGTAGGCAGAAGCATGGTAGTGGGACGTCCTCTGTCCATGCTGATGTTAAAGGAACATGCAACCGTCACCATCTGTCATACCCGGACAGAGAATTTAAAGGAAACCTGCAAACACGCAGAAATCCTGGTTGCAGCAGCCGGACGTGCAAAGATGATTGACGCATCTTATGTGGGAGACGGAGCAGTGGTAATTGATGTGGGAATTAATGTAGACGAAGACGGAAAGCTGTGCGGCGATGTGGACTTTGACTCTCTGGAAGGAACAGCCTCCATGGCAACTCCTGTTCCGGGAGGCGTAGGCGCAGTGACCACCGCAGTTTTGGCCAGACATCTGGTGAAGGCATCATTGTCAAGACAGTAATCAATACAAAAAGGTATTATTTAAAATATTCAGACAACTCTTTAAGGAAACCGTAAGTTTTGCTGAATTGAAAACGATACCTTTTTTTGTTATAATAAAGTCAGTTATATTTTACTGATGAAAAGAATAGGATTTTGAAGGACAGAAAGGAGTATGAAGGATGGGCTTTGCTACAGAATTATTCACCATTATTCTGGTGATCGCTCTGGCCGCCCTTGTTATTCTGATTTTTATAACAGGATACATAAAGGCTCCGCCAGACATGGCATTTATTATTTCCGGTCTTCGCAGAAAGACCGTGATTGGAAGGGCCAGCATTAAGATACCTTTTTTAGAGAGAATTGATAAATTGAGCTTAAAGCTGATTCCCATTGAGGTCAGAACCTCCAATGCGGTTCCCACCGCCGATTACATCAACATCCAGGTGGATGCGGCTGTCAATGTAAAGATCAGCAGCGACCCAAAACGTCTCGATCTGGCGGCTCAGAACTTTTTGAACCAGAATACAGAATACATAGGAAGAGTGGCAAGAGAAGTTCTGGAAGGAAATATGCGTGAGATCGTAGGGCGCATGAGGCTGGAGGAGATGGTCAGTGACCGTCAGAAGTTTGCCGACCTGGTAAAGGAAAACGCCATGCCAGATCTGGCAGCTATGGGACTGGACATTGTAAGCTTTAATGTGCAGAACTTTTCCGATGCCAACGGAGTCATCGATGACCTGGGTATTGACAACATTTCCCAGATCAAGAAAAAGGCGGCCATTGCGAAAGCAGAGGCAGATAAGGAAATCGCCATTGCAAAGGCGTCTGCCGACAAGCAGGCCAACGATGCCAGAATCAACTCAGAACGTGAAATCGCCATTAAAAATAACGAACTGGATATTCAGAAATCAGATTTAAAGAGGCAGGCTGATGTAAAGAAAGCGGAAGCAGATGCGGCCTATCAGATTCAGCAGGAAGAACAGCGAAGGACCATTGAGGTCACATCCGCGGATGCTGATATTGCAAAGCAGGAAAAAGAAGTTCTGATCAAGCAGAAAGAGGCAGAGGTAATGGAAAAGTCCCTTGATGCGGAAATCAGAAAAAAGGCGGAAGCGGAAAAGTTTGCCAGACAGCAGAAGGCAGAAGCCGAGCTTTATGAACGTCAGAAAAATGCAGAAGCCAAACGGTTCGAGATGACCCAGGAGGCTGAATCCCAGAAAGCCAAGGCAGAAGCAGAACGATTTACCAGGGAGCAGGAAGCTCAGGGAATCCGTATGGTGGGAGAGGCCGAGGCGGAAGCCATCAAGGCCAAGGGTCTGGCAGAAGCAGAGGCCATGGAAAAGAAGGCCGAGGCTTACCAGAAGTATAACAATGCGGCTGTTGCCGAGATGATTATTAAAGTTCTTCCCGAGGTGGCAGGAAAGATCGCAGAGCCATTGGCCCAGATTGATAAAATCACCATCATCGGAGGAGGAGATCAGGGTGGAAGCCTGGATGCGGTATCGGGAAATGTGCCGTCTGTCATGGCAAAGCTGTTTGAGTCCATGAAAGAAACCACGGGCATTGATTTAGGCGAAATTGTAAAAGCAGGCACTTATGATGCCAAAGTCAACCGGAACATCAACATCACCGGAGTGCCGGAGATTACCATTAAACCGGAAGAAAAACCAGGCCGCAGCGACGAAGGCCCGGTTATATAGAAGAAAAAAACAAGCGGTTCACACGTTGAATGCGCTTGTTTTTTTGTTCAGGAAAACCTTTTTCGGGAAATACAGTATTCCAATCTGAAAGGTTGACTAAGAAACAACTTGTCTGGTACAATTAAGTTGTTTCTTTGTTATTCAAAAAATATGGGGATATATTGAAAGGAGAAGGTACATGGAGAAACACACCAAAAGACAGATATCAATAGAAAGGGCACAGGAGTTAAAAGGCCGGATTGAAGACTTTCTGGAGGCAAAAAAGGAAATTCCAAAGGGGATGGACCAGGAAGAGGAAATATTAAAAAGAAAACATAGAATTTTAGAGGTGCTCAATGGTACAGAAGAGGACTGGGAAGATTACCAGTGGCAGTTGGATCACCGGATTACAGATGTGGAAACCTTAAGCAAAATCATTCATTTAAGTGAGAAAGAAAAACAACAGATAGAACGTGTTGAGAAGAAATTCCGCTGGGCCATTTCTCCATATTATTTAAGCCTGGCTGATCCTGAGGATAAGTATGATCCTATACGCCTGCTGTCCATTCCCACCTATCAGGAGCTGGAGGATATCTGCAGGGACTTAGATCCAATGGGGGAGGAATTCACCAATCCGGCAGGCTGTATCACAAGGCGGTATCCGGATCGTTTGATCATCAATGTGACCAATGAGTGCGCCATGTACTGCAGGCATTGTCAAAGAAGGAGAAATATCGGGGAACAGGATGTTCACCGGTCACAGGATCTGCTTCAGGAATCCATTGACTACGTCAGGGAAAATGAAGAAATAAGGGATGTTCTGATCACAGGAGGAGATGCCTTATGCCTTTCCGACCAGGACCTGGAATGGATCATCAAACAGCTAAAAGAAATCCCACACGTGGATTATATCCGTCTTGGAAGCAGAACCCTGGTGACCATGCCTCAGCGCATCACTGACAGCCTGTGTTCCATATTAAAAAAATATCATCCAATCTATATCAATACTCATTTTAACCACCCCATGGAAATTACCCGTACCTCAAAGGCAGCCTGTGATAAATTGGCCGATTCAGGTATTGTTTTAGGCAATCAGGCAGTGCTGTTAAATGGAATCAACAACGATAAATTTGTGATGCGGGTCTTAAACCACGAATTGTTAAAATGCAGAGTAAGGCCGTATTACATATTTCATGCGAAACACGTTCAGGGAACCAGCCATTTCAATACTTCTATTGAGGATGGGATTGAAATTATGGAATACCTGCGGGGCTATACTTCCGGCATGGCTATTCCCACATTTATTGTAAATGCCCCCAAAGGCCAGGGAAAGACTCCCATATTCCCCAACTACATTGTTTCCAGAGGGCCGGGCTATGTGAAGCTGAGAACCTGGGAGGGCAAAATCGTCCGGTATGAAGATCATCAGACAAAGGATATCCGGGAAATTCTGGATACCTGATATTTTGCAGAAAAATACTCCCCTGGAAGATCATAAGTATAAAAAAGCAAATAAAGCACAACCTAAATAAAAATCAGAATCAGGGAGGTTGTTTTTTATGACAGGTTTTATTATAGCTCTTATATCAGGAGCGCTTATGAGTATCCAGGGCGTTTTGAATACAGGTGTGACAAAACAAACCAGCATGTGGGTATCCACCGGCTGGGTTCAATTTACGGCATTTTTGACCTGCCTGGTTCTGTGGTATTTTTCAGGAAGAGAAAACGTTTCCGCTCTTTTTGAGGTGCAGCCCAAATACATGCTTCTGGGAGGTATTATCGGTGCCTTCATCACCTATACTGTAGTGAAAAGTATGGGAACCTTGGGACCTGCCAAGGCAGCTTTAATTATAGTAGTTTCCCAAATTATCGTAGCCTATGCCGTGGAAGTATTCGGATTATTCGGCGTTGAAAAAGTAGGATTTGAATGGAAAAAGCTGATCGGCGCAGTGGTGGCTGTCATCGGCATCATTATATTTAATTAATTTGGAAAATGTGCTTGTGTTTCACTATTTCTTTAGGTAGAATAGTAGCATAGGCTGAAGATGGTATCCTTTTTTGTCATTTTTTGTAAAAGGAGGGATATCATGAAATACCAAAAAATAAAAATTGCTGTCATTGTTTTCCTGGTTGTAACTGCAGGCTTGTGTTATGGTCTGAAGAGCAATTACGGAAGCAGGGAAAAGGGGCTTCTTTTAACGGAAGCCGCCTCTTTTCCGGCAGTTTCAGGTTCTGAAGAGGCCGGGGGCAGATCATTTTCTGAGTCAGAAGGAAATTCCTTTTCCGACCAGTCAGAGGAAGAGACTCTTCCTGCCTGCTATGTACATATTTGCGGTGAAGTGGCTGCTCCCGGTGTCTATGAACTGGAAGAGGGAAGCCGGGTTTTTCAGGCTGTGGAGATGGCCGGAGGCTTTACAGAAAAAGCTGCCCCGGAATACTTAAACATGGCGGAAAAGATCCATGACGGCATGAAAATCACAGTTTTAAGCCAGGAAGAAGCCAGGGCCGGAGGTACTCTTTCGGCAGTTCCCGGCGCAGCTTCCCAGCAGAAATCAAAGATAAACTTAAATACAGCAACAAAAGAACAACTGATGACCCTTCGGGGTGTAGGAGAGGCCAAGGCCGCCGATATCATAAAATACCGGGAGAGCCACGGAGGATTTCAGAAAATTGAGGATATTATGAAGATATCCGGCATCAAAGAGGCAGCATTTCAAAAAATAAAGGACGATATAACGGTTTGACATAAAGGGCAGAGGTGTAAAATGGCGAGTGTTTTAGTAGTGGATGATGAGAAATTAATTGTAAAAGGAATGAAGTTCAGCTTAGAGCAGGACGGAATGGAAGTGGATTGCGCCTACGATGGAGAGGAAGCCATTAATCTGGCAAAACAGAAGGAATACGATGTGGTTCTACTGGATGTGATGCTTCCCAAGTATGACGGCTATGAGGTATGCCAGGCTATCCGGGAGTTTTCCGAAATGCCGATCATTATGGTGACAGCCAAGGGAAATGACATGGACAAAATCCTGGGGCTGGAATACGGAGCAGACGACTATATTACAAAGCCCTTTAACATTTTAGAGGTAAAGGCCAGAATCAAGGCCATTATGCGCCGCAATGCCAAGAAGAACCGGGGAGGCCGCCAGGACGAAAACCGTGTGGTGACGGCAGGAGATTTAAAGCTTGACCGGGACAGCAGGCGGGTGTTTATCGGTGAAAAAGAAATCAATTTAACGGCAAAGGAATTTGACCTTTTAGAGCTTCTCACCTGTAATCCGGGCAAGGTTTACAGCAGGGAACAGCTTCTTACCTATGTATGGGGCAACAAGGTCATGGATTCCGGAGATGTCCGCACCGTTGACGTTCATGTAAGGCGTCTGCGTGAAAAAATCGAACCAAGTCCCAGCGATCCCAAGTATGTACACACTAAATGGGGCGTGGGATATTATTTCCGTGTATAAAAACGGGGAAAAGAGGCACTGTCAGGATGAAACGAAGCCCTCAGGGAGAGAGATGGAGAAAACTTGACAATACGGCAAAACTTTTTCCGGTCATAGCCAATGAGAATTTAAGCAATGTATTCCGGATTTCCGCATCATTAACAGAGGAAGTGGATCCGGGAACCTTGCAGCAGGCCCTGGAGGAGATCCTCCCTCAGTTCGAAAGCTTTTTGGTGAGACTGAGGAGAGGATTTTTCTGGTATTATTTTGAAAACAACAAGCGGATGCCTGTGATCGAAAGGGAGACAACCTACCCTTGCAAATACATCGACCCCCGCAGCAACCAGCTTTTTTTATTCCGGGTCAGCTATTTTGGCAGCCGGATCAATTTAGAGGTATTCCATGCGGTAACCGACGGCCTTGGTGCAGTAAATTTTTTAAAGGCCCTGGTCTACCGGTACCTGGATTTAACACGGAATTCAGGAACCGGCCGCAAGTCCCCCCAAAAAATATCATCAGATATTTCCATGAATGTGGAGGACAGCTATATACGCCATTACAAAAAGACGGTAAAGCGCAAATACAGCTCCCGGAAGGCCTATAATCTGTCCGGAGGGCGCCTTCCCCTTGATGAGGAAAACATCCTTCACGGCTATATTCCGTTAAAGGAATTAAAGACGGCCAGCAGGGCTTACGGAGTCAGCATCACCAAATTTCTGACAGCCTCCTTAATCTGGGCCATCTATCAGGAATACCTGGGAGGGAAGGCCTGTGAAAAGGCCATCGGAATCAGCATTCCCATTAACTTAAGGTCATTTTTCGGTTCAGAAACCATGGCTAATTTTTTTGCCGTGACTTTGGTGGAATTCTTATCCACCGGGGAAGAACATACCTTTGAAGAAATATTGAATGCCGTAAGCAGCCAGATGGATTTAAAAATCACCAGGGAAAAGATGGAGGAGACTATTTCTTATAATGTTTCCAATGAAAAAAAGTGGTATTTGAGGATTACTCCTCTTTTTATAAAATGGTGTGTCTTAAACCTGATTTTTTTAAGAAATGATAAGTCCTATACCATGACCTTGTCAAACATCGGCCCCATTGAGATTGATGAGGAGTACCGGGAGGAAATAGAGCGGTTTCACATGATGATCGGCGTTTCCGGCAGACAGCCCATGAAATGCGGAGTCTGCGCCTGTAAGGATGAGGTGGTAATTACCTTTTCCTCTGTGTTTCAGGACACCAGGCTTCAGGACCGTTTCTTCGGTTTCTTAAGAGAAAAGGGAATCCCGGCAGAACTGGAGAGCAACGGAGTTCCGGATAAGCGGGATGACAAGGGCATGTATCCTCAAATCCGCTATGACAGGGAGAAGTTCAAAAAACTGGCTAATATTTTCTATGGCCTGATGTTTCTGGTGGCCGCTGGTCTGGGTCTGGTCAATTACCTGGTTTATCCCGGGTCCCTGTGGTCTGTCATTGCCATTGATCTTGTGGCTTATGCGGTCCTTACCATCCGGTATTCCATACTGCGCCATTCCAATCTGGCGGGTAAGATTCTGGTTCAGACAATGGCAGCGGGAGTACTTTGGGTGATGATTGATTATTCCATGGGTTACAGCGGCTGGTCGGTGAATTACGGAATTCCCGGAACCATTCTCTTTGCAGATTTGGCGGTGGTGTTTTTAATTCTTGTGAACCGAATGAACTGGCAGAGCTACTTTATGTATCAGATCGCCATTACTGTGTTCAGCTTTATTCCTCTGATTCTCTGGGCTACAGGTTTGCTTACCAGGCCGCTTTTGGCTATTGTTACCATGGTGGTGACGGTAGCAATTCTGGCAGTTACCATTGTGCTGGGTGACCGGAGTGTGAAGACGGAGTTAAAGCGTAGGTTTCATGTGTAAAAGTCAGGGGTTTAAGGAGGGCTTTGTAAATGAGAGGAAAAAAGGTGAGTGTGCGGGGAAACCTGGTGCGGGATATGATGCAGAATGTGATGGAAACTTCGTTAAAACAGCCTATACAAACCGGAGAACTGAGAAAGAACCCGGTGGAGCCAGCCTGGGTGCGCCCGGCGGGATATGAATATGAGATTATAGAAATAGGTCATTTGAGGATGGAATACCTACGGCCGGTGGGAGTGGTGACAGGGCGGGTGATCTTACAGCTTCACGGAGGCGGATACATTGGCCCCATGAAAAACATTTACCGAAGATTTGCAGTCCGCTATTCCAAGGTGAGCTACGGAGGAGATGTGCTGACTCTGGACTACCGGGTGGCCCCGGAAAATCCCTATCCTGCGGCCCTGGAGGATGCAGTGGCTGCTTATGAGTGGCTGGTAAAAGAAAAGGGATACTGCCCTGAAAATATTGTAGTGGCAGGAGATTCGGCGGGAGGCGGTTTAGGACTGGCCTTAGGTCTTTATTTAAAGGATCAAGGCATGGCCCTTCCCAGCGGCTTTATTACCATGTCCCCCTGGACGGATTTAACCAACAGCGGAGAAAGCTATGTGTCCAACTATGAGACAGACCCTCTGTTTGGCAATTCCACCGATAATATGCTTTACAACTCCTCCTATATCGGGGAGAGCGATCCCAGGGATCCTTATATGTCTCCCTTATTCGGAGAATACGAGAATTTTTCTCCCGTGCTGATGCAGGTAGGAAGCTATGAGGTGCTTTTAAGTGACACCTTAATAGTGGCAGAAAAATTAAAAAAAGCAGGTGTAAAACGCCGCCTTTCCGTATACGAAGGGATGTTCCATGTATTCCAGATGGCCCTGGATTTAATTCCCGAAAGCCGGGAGGCATGGAACGAGGTGGAAGAATTTTTGAGGATCATCTACCATATTAATGTCAAGCCTGACGGTAAGGTGGTGCGCAAGATAAAAACAGAAAATAAAGGATTGGCGGCGGATATGATCAGACTGGTGATAGCTGCCATGAAAAAAGGACTGGACGGATAAGGGAGAATGAAATGAAGATAACCCTGGCAGCAGTGGGCAAGATCAAGGAAAAATTTTATGCTGATGCCATTGCAGAATACAGCAAACGGCTGAGTCGATACTGCAAGCTGGAAATCCTCCAGGTGGCAGATGAAAAGACTCCCGACAATGCCAGCGAAACTGTAGAGCGGCAGATTAAGGAAAAGGAAGGGGAACGGCTTCTGGCTTCCATCAAAGATGGGGCCTATGTGGTGGCTCTTGCCATAGAAGGAGAAATGCTGGACTCTGTCAAATTGTCTGAGAAAATCAACGCTCTGGGAGTGGGCGGAACCAGCCAGATCGTATTTGTGATCGGCGGTTCCTTAGGACTTTCAGATGCCGTTTTAAAACGGGCCGACTATAAACTGAGCTTTTCCCGTATGACATTTCCCCATCAGCTTATGAGGGTGATTTTATTGGAGCAGATATATAGGAGCTACCGGATTATTTACGGAGAGCCATATCATAAATGACAACAAACAGTCTGACTGGGTCAAAACAGCAGGGAATACAACGGAAATACGACTGGAGGAACGACATGGAATATGCAGATTTGGAGCGGATGCTCATCAGCTCCATAAAAGAAGTACAGATAAAATTAGGATATGAAGAAGAGGTCATAAGGTTTTATTATCCGGAAAAGGCACTGACAAAACTGCTGGGCATCAGCGGAGAATCAGACCGGGAAATCAAGCCGGCAATCGAAGGCTTTAAAAGCTATGTCAGAGAACGGTTAGGAGATATTAGAATCTTAAAGAGCCGGGAACGGTTCTGCTTTGAAATACCGCCGGAAGGAGTAAAGTATGTATGGGAAAATATAGAGGACAACGGATTTTTAAAAGAATTCATTGAAACCGTGGAAAAAACCCATACATCGCTGGAGGATATTTTAAATGTATTTCAAAAATACACTGACGGAAGGGTCTGCTGCTTAACTTCCAAGGACGAGGAATGTGACTATATCATATTTTTTGAAGATCCATCTGTTGATAACTACCGGTATTATGTAAAATTCCATGAAAATCACATCACTTACCACAGGTTTTTGTCCGATGACGCCAGAGATATGGGGTTATAGCCATGGCTGGAAAGATTCTTACTCCCATCCTTCCGAGAGAAATGGAGTGGGTTCTGGAGGATGAGACCCAACTATATAGCATAAAAGACGAAGAAGAAACGGTTAAGGATGCTCTCATTAGAAATCTCCGGGTGGAGGGAGGGGACTTTTCCTCCATGCGCTTTTCCGCGGTTATATTTGAAAACTGCATTTTTCAGGACTGCAATTTTGAAAAAGGCGAATTTGCTGATGTCATATTCCAATCCTGTGATATATCTAATTGCAGCTTTGAGAACAGCTATTTTAGCCGGGCCTTATTCCGTTCCTCCAAAGGAATGGGAGCAAAATTCTGCGGAAACACCATACTCCATACATCGGTAGAAAATTGCAATTTTAATTATGCCAATTTTGATTCCTCAAAGCTTGAGTACCTCCGCTTTTTAGAGACTCAGCTTCAAGGCAGTTCCCTGTCCCAGTGCCGGTGCAAAGCCATGGAATGGAGCCGGGCAAACCTGGAGCATGCCAGTTTTTTTCAAACTATGATGACAGGAATGGATTTTACCGACAGCACCATACACAGCCTGGTTCTTTCCGAGGACTGCCATGAAGTGAGGGGAGCAGTGGTGGATTTATACCAGGCTGCAGAGCTGGCAAAATATCTGGGTGTAGTCATAAAAAACGGGTAGATCCAGACCAGAAATGATTCTGGAACAAAAATGAGGTTTTTCCCAAAGATTTCCTATGATACAATGGAAAAAGCAGCGTTGAAACCGAACAGGTTTAAGTTAAGGAGGCGAACTATATTATGATGGAACCCGCAAAAGCCGCATAGCACAGGTTATGCAGTGAAAATAGAAAAGTAATTGTATAGCCTTTGCTATTCCGGACAGAAAAATATGTTTGGGAGGCGGCAATGCGCTATCAGAAGGCAAATGAAATTCTGCCGGAGGAACTGGTGGAATTAATTCAAAAATATGTGGATGGAGAATACGTCTACATCCCTAGAAAACAGGAAAATAAACGAACCTGGGGTGAAGGTACAGGTGCCAGAGAAGAAAGAAAAACCAGGGATTTGTCCATTTATAAGGATTACATTTCCGGTATCTGTGTAAAGCTTCTGGCAGAACAGTATTACCTGTCGGAAAAAAGCATTCAAAGGATTGTACTTCAGGAAAAGAAAAATAGAATATCAAGAAAAGGCAGCACACTGGAAAACTGATGTGCTGCCTTTTCTTTGCTTCATAAAAGAGTATGAGGTGGGAAGAAAGGGCAGGGGATGATACCGTTATTTCTGAAAAGACAGAAAAGAATGGAGATCAATCATGAGCTTACATGTTCAAAAACAATGGATCATTACCCCTTCCCGCCTTCCTTCCGTCATAAGAAGATGTCCCAAATGCGGAATGAAAACAGAATTTAAAAACAGCAGAAAATTCAGGGTCAATGCCAATGGGCGGCTTATTGATGTATGGCTGATATACCGGTGCAGCAAATGTGAGACCTCCTGGAACATGACGGTATGGGAAAGGGCGGAAGCAGGACGCCTCGATGAAGAGGAGTATAAGGGCTTTTTAAGCAATGATCCGGTCCTGATAGAAAAGTATGGAAATGACCAGGCCCTGTTTGCCAGAAACAAAGCGGAGACAATGGATGAAAGGTCGGAGTATTCTATAGAAGAAAGAGATACTCCTTTCCCTGGCAGCCTGGAATATCATATGGAGGTCCATATAAAAATTCCGGCAGGTTTTAGCTTGAGGGTGGATGCCATACTGGTCCGGCAGCTTGGAGTTTCCAGAAACAAAGTTAAAACTTGGTGTGAAAAAGGACTGGTTTTCAATCATGGGCAGCTGCTGTCTCCCAAAACCAGAGCAAAAGACGGCATGATGTTACAGATAAAAAAGGAAGTCTTGACATGCCCAACCGGCGACAGTATAATTCAAATTAAGTGAATATGTACTTAACCAATGCAAAATATATAACAGGTTTTTACCTGATAATAAATCACTCCAGGAGAAAAAAGAAAATGCACAGGAAAAAGCTGATAACAGCCTTACTTACAGGCCTGATGATTGTACTTGGAAACGGATTTTCCGCCAGAGCAGAAACAGAAATCCCAATAGTGGCTCCGCCGCCTCCTATTGAGGAATCCGCTGTCTCCGGCCCCGGAGCGAACATAAAAACTCAGCCGCCCCAAACTCCTTTTACAAATACAGTCTTAGGAGAGCAGGTAGTGGCTTATGCCAGGCAGTTTATTGGAAATCCCTATATATACGGAGGCTCCAGCCTTACGGAAGGCGCTGACTGTTCCGGTTTTGTGATGAGCATTTACCAGAACTTCGGAATCAACCTGCCAAGGACTTCCAAAGATCAGGGACTTGCAGGGATTGACATAGGTGGCTTAGAATATGCGCAGCCGGGCGATCTCATATCTTACATAGGCCATATTGGCATTTACGCAGGAAATAATCAACTGATTCATTCAAGCGGACCAGAGGATGGAATAAAAATATCCCAGGTAGATTTTATGCCGGTCCTTTCCGTCAGACGGATATTAAATGGAAATGGAGAATAAGAAATTCACAGCATCGTCGAAAAGACGGTGCTTTTTTCATTTATCCATAAAATCTCCACAATCTTCTGGTATAATTTCAGGGACCATACAATAATCAAAGGTTTACATAGAATCGGAAGGAGGGACTGATTATGAGAAACACAGACAGAGGAAGATCCAGAAAGAGGTCAAAAACTGCTTTTATAATACGCATAACGCTTTTGATTGGCTTATTTGCCATTTTAATCGTTTTATTAATGTTCTCCATTTCCAGGGGGAAGGAAAATAATAAAGGGACAGACTCAAATGCAGCAGGCCAAAGCCGTGAGCCGGATATTGAGGAAACAGTGAGGCAAATAGAAGAAGATGTATGGATAGACGACATCTCTATTACCGGATTGACAAAAGAAGAGGCCAGAAAAAAGATCCTCCAGACTTACTCCTGGGATATGAAGCTTATATACAATGATAAAATAGAGTCTTTACAATATCCCTTACAGGAAAAGGCAGACCTCCTGCTAGAACAAATCTATTCTGACTCCAAAGGCGGTGTATATACTCTGGAGTTAGACGACCTGGAGGAGCATATAAAGCCACAAGTGGAAAAAGCTGCTTCCAATTGGGACAAGCCTCCTGTAAATTCTCAATTGACAGGGCGGGATAAGAAAAATAACCAGTGGATTTACTCTGACGGGGAGTCTGGAATCGCAATAGACCGGGAAAAAGCAATCCGGGATATTATGAATCTGGTTCAGGAGAGAAAGTTTGACGAAGCAGTTCAGGTTTCGGCAAACTCCATTGCCCCCTCCACCTCATCCGCCCAGGCAAAACAGGAATACAAAGTCATAGGAAAATTTGAAACCACCGCAACCAACAACCAAAACAGAAATAATAACATTGATCTGGCTGTCCAGGCTTTGGATGGATTGGTCCTGCTTCCGGGAGAAGAGTTTTCTTTTAATAAAACTACGGGAAATCGTACTCTGGAAAGGGGATATAAGCCAGCCGGAGCTTACAGGAACGGAAAGTTTGTTGAAGAACCGGGAGGCGGTGTCTGCCAGGTTTCTTCCACTCTTTACAATGCCATGATTTTTGCCGGGATTGATGCCACAGAACGCCATGCTCACAGCTTTGAACCGTCTTACGTCACTCCTGGAGAGGATGCTATGGTCAGCTATGACGGCTACAGCGGACCAGACCTGCGTTTTGTCAATAAGGCAGATACCTCCGTTGCTATCCGTGCTGTTTTTGAAAACAGAAAAATCACCATATCCATTGTCGGAAAGCCGATTCTGGAAGAAGGCGTGACCCGGTCTATGAGATCAGAAAAGACTAAGATCTATGATCCTCCCGCACCGGAATATGAAGAAGACCAGACCTTGCAGCCAGGACAGGAAGTGGAAATAACCAAGGCAGTAAACGGTACATCCTGGAAAACCTATCTGATTATGTCAAAAGCAGGAACAGTGATCAAAGAAGAATATTTCCATACCAGCACCTATAAAGGAAAACCGGCTGTAGTGAAACGGAATACTTCAGGAGTTGTAATTCCAGGAGAAACATCACCATCACCTCAGGAATCTTCACCCCAGGAAGAAACTCCATTGCCGGAAGAAACTCTAATACCGGAAGAAACAACAGGGAGCGGAGCAGGAGACCAAGGCAGCAATGAAACAGAAGGGCAGGCAGCAGGCCCTGGAGCAGGGCCAGGAGAAAGCCAACCAGTGGAAATAGGCCCTGGAGTTTCGTAAATCTTTTGCAGTTATTGGTTTCCAGCACAACAGAGAGAACAGAATCCGGATGATTTATGCAACTGCTATGTTTTCAATATAGATATGAACAGAAAAAACGGCTGATAATTTCGCACACACAAAAGAGGTTTTATTTAGAAGAAGAGGGGACATAACCCCTCTTCTTCTGTTTCATAAGAGCCTGAAACAGAATCTATAGATGTCCCCCCGGCTTTGGCAAGTTTATGCTCCATCAACCTGACAACTTCCGCCGTGCTTACTTTTTACCCCTTTTTTCGACGGTTTATTGCTCTGCTATGTCTTATAAATATGGGAAATACAGCTCTCTTATATAGAAGGAAGATAGTAAGGTAAAAAACGTGTAAAAAAACAGTGAAAAAAGTGTTGACATTTGTCTCCTCCTTTGTTATGATATAACTCGCCGCTGAAAACGGCGG
>NZ_DAIOXM010000002.1:0-210708 GCF_036758025.1 Lacrimispora sp.
ATCCCTTTAAATATTTCTGGGGATATGTTCCGCTCCGCCCTGGCTGATAAACGAACTGGTGGACTGGCTGCCCAGCGTCTTTGATGGAGCAGTATACCCACATATAAGAATCCGTTGTATTCTTCCGGTCCGGTTCATTCATGACCTGTACGGGAGTTTCATCGATATGAAGGTATTGCTGCTCTAACAGTTTTTTATGAAGAAGCCCAACCACCGGGGAAAGCCAGTTCCGGTAACTGGTAAGGATCCAGTTTGACATCGTTGCACGGCTTAAGGCTACCCCCAGGTTTCCCCATTCCTTTTCCTGACGGTATAAAGGAACAGCCAGTTCATACTTTTGATGAATGACCCACGCAACCGCTCCAGGGGAGGCATAAGAGTGCTGGATAACTGGATAAGGCATTGGAGACTTCTCCATATATTCTTTTCCTTCCTTACGGCACTTTCTGCATTCAAAGGTCTCACGGTAATAATCAATGACGCGTACTTTGGCAGGAATAAATTCAATCTCTGTGCGGACGAATTCTTCCCCAACCGATACAAGGGGAGTGCCACAGGTCTCGCAGAAGCGGTCCTCTTCTGCAAGAGTACAAAGTTTCTTTTCATGAGGGAGATCCTTTAACAGTTCTTCCTTTTGCCCTTTATGCTTCCGGCGGCGGTAGGAGGCAACGTCTTTTAAATCTGGTTCTGCAGCCTTAGGATCGTATACGGTAAATAGCTAGTACCGTGCAAGTTAGTTGCAGCCATGAGATAATACCTCCAAAGATCAAAGGAGATTTATCAAATGGACAAGATCACACACGAGGTCAGGCTGACCAATTGGACCAAGCTCATCCAGGAATGCTTATCAAGCGGTTTATCCAAGAAACAATGGTGCTTACAAAACCAGATTGATGAAAAGCAGTTTTATTATTGGCAGCGCAGGGTGCGTGAAGAAATATATGCAGAACAAGTCAGTGCTGCGCCGGTGGAACTTTCAACGAGTTTCGTCGAAGTACCTTCATTGTCAAAAGTTAAAGAACCCAAGTCTACAAATGTTTCGGCTCAAATCCATGTAAACGGATGTACAATTGAAATCGCAGACTCTGCATCGGATGAATTTCTTCATCGGTTGCTTTTAGCATTATCCTATGTTCAATGATGCATCTGGATTTCAAAAAATATATCTTGCCACCGGCTATACTGACTTACGCCGTGGAATTGATGGGTTGGCATCCATTGTGAAATACAATTTTAATCTTGATCCGTTTCAGAAGAATATCTTATTTCTCTTTTGCGGAAAAAGAACAGACCGGGTGAAGGGACTTCTTTGGGAAGGTGATGGTTTCCTCTTACTTTATAAGCGGCTTGAAATTGGTGGTTTCAATTGGCCCAGAACTTCAGAGGAAGCACTTTTAATTTCTCAGGAGCAATACCAGCGGCTAATGGAAGGGATCGAAATCATTGCCAAGAAGCCAATCAAAGAGGTACACCGCACAGAACTGCTTTAGTTTTGTGCATTTCGCAGAAAATAAAAAAATGAAATTCTGCAAGAATCCTATGATAAAAGCAGTTATCCACCAGTGTCAGCTAGTAAAGTGAATTAGTTCTATCCCAAAAACCAGAAAAACTAATTCAAGTGGATAAAGGTTTGAAAAACTAAGAAAACCAGCCATTTTAAAAGGAGTTATACACCGTCAAAATGCCCATTGCAACATGTGTTTGTGTTCGCTTTTTATCTGCATTTATCGTATAATAGATGACAGAAAAGGAGCGGCAAAATGGCGAAAAAATATACGGTTGATGAATTGAATCACTTAAGTGCAGACTCTATGAAGATCATCATTTTATCCATGCAGGATCAATTGGAACAATTGAACCAGAACATGGAGCGCCTCATTGAGCAGATCGCAGCTGCAAACAACCAGCGTTTTGGCCGCTCCTCTGAAAAACTAGAGGTAATTGACGGACAGCTGAATCTGGATTTTATTTTCAATGAAGCTGAGGCCCTTACTGAAACACTTTATGTTGTTGAGCCGGCCGGGGAAGATGTACTTCCTCCAAAGAAGAAAAAACAGACTGGCAAACGGGAAAAAGATTTAGAAGGTCTTCCTGTTGTGGAAATCCCACATGTACTATCGGAAGAAAAACTGACAGAAATCTTTGGTGCCAATGGCTGGAAACGATTACCTGACGAAGTATACAAAAGAGTCAGGGTTGAGCCAGCTGTTTATACGGTCGAGGAACATCATGTGGCAGTTTATGCAGGCAGGGACAATCAAACAATTGTAAAAGCTGACCGTCCAAAGAGTCTTCTGCGCAACAGCATTGCAACCCCATCACTTGTTGCAAGCATTTATAACGCAAAATACGTCAACGGCATGCCGTTAGACCGTATCAATAAAGAGTATTTACGGAACGATATTCATATATCCAAACAGGTTCTTGCAAACTGGGTCATCCAGTGTGCGGAGCGGTACCTGGGAATCATGTTTGATTATCTGCAGAAAGAACTACTTACATTTCGTATCCTTCAGGCCGATGAGACTCCAGTGTTTGTGACAAAGGATGGGCGTCCTGCAAACAGCAAGAGTTTCATGTGGGTGTACCGCACCGGCAAATGCTATAAAGAGACACCAATCATTCTTTACGAGTATCAAAAGACTCGAAAGACGGAACATCCAAGAGAGTTCTTAAAGAACTTTCATGGAACCCTGGTGACGGATGCATACGCAGCGTATGATTCCTTGGATCGAAAAAATCCGGATATTACATTTGCTGGATGCTGGGCCCATGGCAGGCGTCGTTTTACCGAAGCGGTCAAAGCAATTCCCAAGGATAAACGGGAAAGTACAAAGGATACGATCGCATATCAGGCATTAAAGAAGATCGCAGCCATATATCATCTGGATAATGAATTATCAGAGTTATCGCCTGACCAGAGAAAACAAGAAAGGCAACTCACCGTAAAGCCGCTGGTAGAGGCCTTCTTTGTGTGGGCGAAAGACGTCCAGCAAAAAAACAGTCTTTCAAAGAGTAAAACTCTCGAAGGCATAAACTATTGCATCAATCATGAGAAAAACCTGAAAGAGTTCTTAAATGATGGCGACTTACCACTGGATAACAATGCAACAGAAGCAGCGCTTCGCACATTCTGTGTTCACAAACATACATGGCGCCTGATCGATACGATTGATGGAGCCAAAGCCAGTGCCATCGTATACAGCCTTACTGAAACAGCAAAGGCAAACAATCTAAACCCGTTCCGTTATCTGGAGTTTCTACTGACAGAGTTAATGGAACACCAAGAAGATACCAGTCAGGATTTCCTAAAGGATCTACTTCCTTGGTCGAATCAGATCCCTGAAATCTGTAAAATAAAAACAAAAGCGTAAACCAGACCGCCGATTGGCGGTCATCATTTAAGGCCGTACTCATGGTTTACCGTATACTTAGGATCTGCAGAGACTTCTGCTTCATCAAAAAGAGACATCTGTCCCTCAAGTCCGAGAGATGATGTCTGCTCCGTAGTCCTGCCATAAAGTTTTCTAGTCAGAAAAGCAACCTTTTCATGAAGAAGAAGGTTCTCTTTTTCCAATTCAGCAATGCGGTTTTCGAGATTTTTAATCTGATTGTTATGCTCCATTTGACGACAGTCCCTTTGCTTTTTAACTGTCATAATTATACCATAAAAATGCGGTAAAATCCAGTAAATACGGCATTTGGAGGACTTTTATATAATCCTTTCCGGCTGAGATTTCTTCACTGCTTTGGGCTGGTTAATGGACAGTCCTTCCATGAGCCACCGAAACTCCTGTGCTGAAATCAGCCGTACTTCAGCCTGTGTCCTTGGCCACTGGAACGTTCCATCCTCAAGCCTCTTATAAAGTAAGACAAAGCCATCACCTTCCCAGAAGAGAGCTTTGATGCGGTTACATTTGCGTCCACAAAACAAAAACAGGCTGTTGGAAAAAGGATCAAGTCTGAAGTTTTGCTGTACAATGGCGGATAGGCCATCAATGGATTTGCGCATATCCGTATAACCGCAGGCAAGGTAGATATGTTCTGCCTTTGAAATATCGCCTAACATAGATGCCTGATGGTACGAAGGGTATTTTCGATTGTTTCCTGGTCCGCACCATTCTGTATTTCCAGAGTTGTATTTCCAAGTCTGATGATGACAGCGGTTGATGAGCTGAAATTGGCAGTTGTGTGCGGAACTTCAGCAAACATAGAGGGCTGGGAAGCAACAGTTGGAACTTTAGGTTTTCTTTCAGCAGGAATTGCATCAAACGCTTCGCGCTTGATCTTGCGAAGCCAGTAATAATAGGACTTTATACTGACATCATGAGCGGTGCACCAATCAGATACTTTCTGATTGCTTGCCCTGCATTCCCCAATCCGTTCAATCCAAAGGCCGAGTTTCTGGGAATCAGTTGCTACGGTTAAGTGATCCATAGATAAATCTCCAATCCCTTAAGGTACTTAAGTTCCTTAAGACTTTTAGAATTAGAGACATTATCTCACAATTAAAAGTTAAAAAATATACACTGATATATTTGACGCTTACCGTAGCTGGAACCCAATGGGGTACTAAGCGGTACATGAATATGGAGCATCTGAAAGAATTGGATCTCCAGAGCCAGTCTGATATCATAGCCGGTTGACTATCGGCTGCCTAACGGCCGAAATGCAATTTGCAAAAAAATCTTGACACTATCAACCTAAAACAGCTATATATTTAATATCAAGGGGGATTTGATTAATCATTATATTTATCGGTACAATTTCACTTTCATTCCCACCAAAATAATAACCATATAAGAATGAATATCCCAGTTGATAGAATATGCATGCTATGAATAGTGTTATTCCTGTAAAAATGGCTTTGCCGACAAAATTGGAAGAAAAGTCAACAACTTTAGAATATAAATCCTTCATACTAATTTTTGAAATAGCTTTCCCGTTGATATCAACTATTCTATTAAGATATCCAATTAAATAGGTGTTTTTCTGAAAATAATAGGGCTATTTTCATCTCTCAAGCAGGCAACAGATTTCATCTTTGATTACTCATGATAATAGCAATACCCTCTCTCTAAATCACCCCTATAATTTTTCTCAAACTATTTATTTTTCAAAGATAACCTTTTCATAATCTGTAACAATTCTTTTTTATAAAAGATCAAATTATACAATACTACTATAATGGTAATCAAACATGATACCAGTAAGCCAGGCAAACTATACGTTGTTAAACATAAGACCTGTATAACAAGCAATAAAACACAAGGAATTATTACTATCCAATTACAATGTATAGTAACAAACTTTCTAACATCAAATATCCTATAAATAGCTTGTGAAACATAACAAAAAAGACTTGCTATACATATACCCCATATGCCAAAACTAGTAACTGTGGCAAAACATATTATAATATTTACAACAGTACCGATAATCATACTAGGAACGGCTCTTTTAGTTAATTTATATGTAGTATACATTGTTTTAAAAAAGCAAAAAAGACAGTCAATAATTGCAACAAATAAAATTAATGGCAAATATACCTTTGCAGAATAAAATTCATTCTTTAAAGTGAGTTTGGCCAGGATAGGCGATAAACATAATATTATCGAACCAAAGATTAGAATACAAGCTGCATATAATTTAAATATATTTGTAAAGTATTGTTCCTTATCATCACTCTCATATTCTCTTGAAGTATTTAATTGAAAAGCTGCATAAAATGCTTGTTGTAGCATATTAATTACAGCAGCCATTTTAATTACAGCAGCATATACCCCCGCCGTCGAAGAATTAGTATTCCACAATAATATATAACGCCCGGACATCGTAGTAAGCCAGTAACCAATATTATAAAATATTAATGGCATGCTATAATTAAGTAGCTCTTTTGTCACTCCTTTATTAGAAGATACAACTCTTACCTCTTTATATATGCAAGCTCCAAAAAACAAAAATAACATAGAAAACAAATATGAAAAAGCAATAGCAAGTAAATATCCCTTAACTCCCCATTTTAACAATATTAAAAAAACAATACTAAATATAGCTAGAAATATCGCATTTATTATTCCACTAACAGCAAATAATTTACTCAAGCCTTTTCCCCTCACATAGTATGCAATAAGCATTCTAAATGAATATGCGAAAAGAATAAAGTAAAGATAAAAAGCATACTCATACCCAATTATATGTTTTGCACACACTGCTAAAACTGCTCCAGCTAGTGCAGACAAAAATAACACTTTAATACTTGCCGATATTATTTCTTCTTTTGAGTGTTTTGAACCTACTGCATATCGAAATGCCGCTTCATATATACATAGAGTTACTATTGGGAATAGTAACTCTGACATATTATTTGTTAATTCCGCAACTCCATAGGTCTCAGTAGTCATATAAGTAGTGTAAAGAGGCAATAGAAGGAATTGCACTAACTTTGTTAACACAGTTCCGATTGTAAATACCGCCATATCTACTACTAACCTACCATATTTATTCTCTATCATTAATTTATTTTCCTATTCTTCGTAGGTAATTTTTTACACGTATAATATTATTTTTGTAGTCCCTTAAAAACCACTTAACAAACCTAAAAGGATACATTATATTATGAATAGCTTTCTGAAGCAAATTTAATTCTTGATTTGACTCTACTAATTTAGTATTAAAAAAAGCCTTACATTCTGGCGTTAACCACTCTTCACCATTACTACATTCTCGATTCCTCATACGAGAATAATTCGGTGTTTTTAATTTAGGGATAATCCCCCATGTCATATGAGAATGTGCATTTGTACAATATGGTTGAGTGCATGTATGTCCAACAGGAATAAACTTAATCGGCTTACTTGGATCTTTAAATAAATTCTGATTATATGGCTGCCAATAGCACGGCTGCGATTCTCCAGTATACATGTTTACAAATAGACTCCAAGAACCAGCATAGCAAAATTCCTTTCTTTTTACTCCAATAACATCTAGCTTAAATTCCGTCATATCAGAATTCAAGGGCTTCCATATGTTGCGGAACTCCTCAATATCATATTTCGATAACAATGCTTTATCTTTTCTCAGGTCATTCCTTCCAATGGTTGCATGACATACTGCACCAACATGTTCAATGCATGCCTTTTTTATTGTTTCAATATCTTCCTCAAGTTCATCATGAGCCAATAACTCTAAAGTAAAAGATGCCCCTGCTTCATGAATTGCTCTAACATTAGCAAAAAATTTATCTAGAATATTAAGCCTTAATAATTCCTTGTAGTGAAAAGATATTTTAAAAAATAACCGACTCAATAAATCGGGAGGCAATTGAAGCACCGCATTTATTGCCTTAGTTATAGTTCCATTTGTTACAACTTCAACAAAATGTCCTTCCTCCAATAAAGCCTTAATTAGGCTGTCAATATCTGGCTGAAGCATTGTCTCACCATTACCGGTCAAATTTATGAGAGAAACACCCCCAAGCCTTTCCTTTGACAAACATTTTGCAATATACTCTGGGGAATACTGTAATGGTGTTGGCTCATCCCAAGCCTCCACTTGCGAAATATAGCAATACTCACATTTTAAATTGCATTTTTGATTAGGGAGCATTCCTAATACTAGTCTCTTAATCTTGGTCATCAATAATGTCCTCCTTTAGCCGCTCAAAATAGGAATTATAACTAACTCCAGCTAATTCATTTACTTGTCTTCTATTAATGAAAGAAATGACTTCTGATAATTCAATGCCATCATATAAAGGTAAGATATCTTTGCAATTCTTTAACCAAGTATTATAAACACCAAATACCTTTTTAGTCTTGTTATCCATAACAATACAGGGGGTTCCTGCTAGGTAAGAAAAAATCATTCCATGAAGTCTATCTGTAACAACCATTTGGCAAGAAGAAAATTCTCTTAATCGCTGCTTAACAATTTTCTCTCTCTCATCACCGCTAACTCTCCGTTTAGCCATCGTGTCTATCTCACCAATTTGATAACCCTGTTTAATTATCAATTCTCTTATTTTTTTATCAAACAACTCATCACGGCATAGCTCCCGGTCAGATCTTAAACAAAACTTGACTATGGGCTTTCTTTCCAAACTTCTTATATTAATCATTTCATCAAAGTATATTAATGCCATATCAGGTACCAATACAATTTTAATATTATTATAATGTTTTTTTGCAAAATCGTAAGATTGTTGATCTCTAACACAAAGCAAAAGCTTAGTACAATTTTCAAAAATTTGTTTTCCAGAAATAATCAATTCTTCGTACAGTGCCTTATTACTATCATAAAAAATAGTTTGAGGAAAAATTATGATCTTGTTGTTTATGAAAGTCTTAACCATTTCTTGAATTATTAATTCTTCTTTAGGCCATAAATTTCCCATCCAACCACCTCCATTAATAAAGATTGTTGAATTTACTGGAATTGCCTGGCTTAATCTTAATTTATAAACTTGAAACACTTCTATAGGAATTTCAATTATTTCTTTTGTATAGCTTATATTATTTAAAAAATATCTTTCAGATAAGGTTATCAAATGATCTCCTAAATTAGTATGTATTGGTGTTCCAAGAAGATAATCATATCTTTCGGGATCCATTTCAATTTTTTTGATTAACCCTGAATAATATATAATATCTTTTCCCATCCTCATATATTGAATCAATTCATTAGGAATCATTTTTTTCAATATATTTTTCAACTGTTCCTTCATTTAAAATCCTCTTTTCTCTATCACCTGATGTATCCTATTAGCTATTAATAACATACCATAATCATTTGGATGGCGATCATCGGTAAAAAATAAATCTTTGTGATTTTTTTCCAAAACATTACCTTTAACAAATTCAACATTAGAATCACCTAATGACAAAGCCTGCAGATAAGTATTCTCAATTATCTTTATTCTTTCCTTTTCCTCATCAGAGCTTATTGAAATTCCACCCGAAAAACGGCTCATCAAAATAATCAATGATTGCTTATTTTGATTACGTATAGTTTGGTAAACTTTGTAATGTGAATTATGTAATTCTTCAACAGATGCATTATGATCGTATTCTACTACAAAAATATCTGCATTTAAGTTTGAAATATATTCAATCAAGTTTTGCTCTCCCTTTGCAGATTCTGAAAACCCAAAATTAAAAACCTTCATACCTGTTTTACGTTCTAGAATATTTACATACGATAGTGCTGGTCGAGACGCAGCACAACCTTGAGTTATACTCGAACCATACACAACAATCCTTTCCTTTCCTATAACTTCAGGAAACCAAACATTATATTGATTGTCTATTCCTACAAATATCCTATCTATTTCTGCAAATGGCGGGAAATATAAAGTCACTAATTTCTCTCCATCTTTTAGTGGTACTTCTGCCTTAACAGACATCTGTATATTATTTTCAGGTGCAATACAACCATACCAAATATTTTTCATACCATCACTGATATATATATCAATTCCACTCGAAGCTTGATGCGACATATGCTTTAAGTTGACTCTTTTTTTATAAAGAACGTTAATTTCTAAAAATGAAGAATCTGTACTAAATCTACTTTTTCCTCCAGCAAAAAAACAATTATTTGCAGCCACACCCCTACTTATTGTTTTTGCCAACTCCTCTGGAATTCTATGTAAATCTTGATTGTTCAATAAATCGATATATTTCCATGCACGACTTTTACAAAAATTCATACGCCCCATATAATACGAACCCTTTTGCTGCACTCTCTCGATAAACTTTGTTATTATTTTCATAACTAACTTTTATCCCCCATTTATATTCATAAAGGAATACGGGACAACTCCATTTTGATTTTCCAGTAATGATAACATACTATAAATAAATAAAACAAAAATAATACCAAATTTTAAAAAAATCCTTGTATATTTCGAATATCCCTTTATTGCATCAGGGATAAAACTAGTAAATATTGAAATATAAAACCACAGCATTCTATTAATTAACTCATTCCTGCAATTAAAAACACCGAACACTGTACCAAAAATCAAAGCAGGAAATAACTTGCTATAAATCGGAGAATTTACAATACTACTTTTTTTATTTTTATATATCCATAACATACAAATACAAAATAAAAAAAGATACAGAATTGCAATTCTACCACCTCCACTATTCCCAAAAATTGAATATGGTGATGTACCGTCACTATATATGGCGTACCTTGGAAATAAATGAATAAACATTTGAACCATTCCTTTAAACAGCAGCGATATGATAATGCTTCCAATAAATGTAATCATGAAAATCAATCGATTTTCTCGCAAAATATTTGCTAATTGAATTCCCATAATAGCAATAACTATAATTAAACAAGTTGAATGAATACCCACAGCTAAAATAATTAAAAACCAACCTTTAATTTCTTTAATATTTTTTGTAAAATAAACTAAAGCATTTAAAACCAATACTAATGCCATACATTGTCGATTACCATTCATACTGCAGTAAAATAACGTCAAACCAATCCAACAAAATGCGGATAAGCAAACATCACAAGAAGTTCTTTTTATATATATAATTAAACCTAAGTTTACAAAGAGGGAAGAAACAATAATCATGTATTGAGGATCTTTAGAAATTTTACCTAAAAACCAACATATTAAAACATATATAGGCGCCGAAAGTGGAGCATTTTTTATTGCTTCATTAATTGATTTAGCATTTACAATAATACCATATATGCGTGAATAAGGTGCAGTGTCTACACCAACAGTATTTGATCTAAAGGCCATAATTACAGAAAATAATATTAATGCAAAAAATAAATACAGCTTATTCCCTTCAATCTTTCTTGAACAGCCATAAGAAACTTTTATTTTACAAAAAACATTCGCTGCTAAAATAGTCAGGGTCATAACAACATATATAATAATATATATCACCTCCACAAAATCAAACTCTTTAACTCTGCTTTATTGCAAACTTACTATTCCAAACTAATTTCAATAATTTTTCTCCGCCATAAGAAAGAATAGCTGCTGCTTTCTCCCTAAGTCTAGCTTTTTTACATTTTAATACATCCAATCTTGTTCTCTTAATTTCATACCATATTTTTTCTAAGTATATATGCTTCATCTCATCCGTGTCGGGAATATCAAGTAATAGATGTACTGCAACATTAAAAGTTCTACATTTTGATGCAATTATAATATTGGGATATTTATGTTTGCAAAATTCTTCTATTTTATCTGTCCATTGTAATGCATCCAACCTTCTAGAGTTAAAGACATGCATAATACTGGCTTTTTGTTGCCTGTAATAATATCCATTCATATTCGAATAAACAATCTTCGATGCGTTATCTAGTATTTCATGACAGACGGCCAGATCCTCTGAAAGCTTATCTAAAGGAAACCTAATATTTTTCAAAACATTATTCTTATATAGCTTCCCTGGTGCACAACAACTAAATTTTGTTTGATATAATGAATTTTCAATAGCTTGCTCTGCTGTAAAAATACTAACTGTTTCTGAAATATTGTTCCTCTGTTCTTCATTTTCATTTTCTGATATATAAACCATATTCATAATAGTAATCTCTGCACTATATTGCTTGCACAATCTTAAGGATTGTTCAATATAATCCAGAGCAAGATAGTCGTCACTATCTAAGAAGGAAATATATTCACCCCTGCAAATGTCTAACCCAGCATTACGAGCTGATGATAATCCGCCATTCATTTTATGTATAACTCTTATACGGCAATCTTTTCTCGCATATTTATCACAAATTATCTCTGATCCATCTGAAGATCCATCATCAATAATTAAGATCTCCAGATCATTAAATGTTTGACTAATAACACTATCTAAGCATCTTTGAATATACTTTTTTTGATTATAAACCGGAATTATAACCGTAACCATTTTAACTACCTTACTCCTTAATTAAATATTTTTTTAAATACGCTTTAACCTTAGTAAATCGGGGTTTTAACTCAGAATGAATTAGCCCTAAAACTTGAATAGCAAAAGATTCAGGTAGTAAATTTATAATCTTTATAATCTTTGCTTCTTTCGTTTTAAAATTATAATCTTGTAGTTTCTTATCTTTCCATGGACTAATTTCTAAATATCTTTTAAAGTTTAATGCAAAAGGATGATTCGTATTATTATACCACGGTCTAATAACTAACATATTAGTTGTATAATGTATTATTTTAGGGTTCTTAATTGCATAATCTAATTCACTCTTCGTATAATAATTTGTAGGTCTTCTTAATGTCAATAGCTCTTCATAGCAATTTGTAGCAGTAATAGTCATCACATCATATTCTGCATTTAATATTCCTATCAATCCATTAAAAGCACCATTTAATAAATCTTGATCTGCATAAGTTATAAAATGCGTATACTTATTTAGGTATGTCTCCAAATATTTTGATATATTAATATCTCTTAACTTATCCAAGTTAATTAAAAGTACTCCTGCATTAAAATATGTTGAATCACCTGGAATACCTATGTTTTTCTTATATGCATAGCCTATACAATCTTTTACACCATAAAAACAGTTCAATCCCATATCAATATCCTGTAGCTGATATAAACTACTATTAACAATAGTATCACAATCTAAATACAAAACTTTATCAATAGAATTAGGTAGTAAATCTGCTGAAAACAGCCTTGTAAAAGCACTAATAGGCCATCTCTTTGATACTAACGCTTCAGGAATTTCTAACTTAGGTACATCGATAATGAAAGTTTCTCTTTGATAAGAATAAGCAATATTATGTAGAACCTTTTTATTTTCTTCTGATATATTATCACCTAATAGAAAAACCGAAAGCACCTCTATATCTCTATTATTCTCATATAATGAAATCAAAGAAATTCCCATAATCCATATGTAATTATTATCACAAGTATAAAGAACATTCATTTTATTTACCCTCCCACACTTCCGAAAAGGTTTTATTATTGGAATCTTTTTCATTTAAAATCAATCTAGAACCATTTATTATCGGCCACTCAATACCTAACTCCTTGGAGTTCCAAGAAATACCAACTTCATCATTAGGAATCCAATGTGATGTAGCTTTGAATAATACCTCAGCTTGATTAGACAAGACATAATATCCATGAGCAAAACCTTCAGGAATATATAATTGCTTTCTATTATCACTTGATAATTCAACTGAAAACCACTTCATATATGTGATGCTATCTCTTCTCAAATCAACAACTACATCAAAAATCTTACCTCTGATTACTCTTACTAGTTTTCCTTGTGGCGAATTAATGTTTACATGAAGCCCACGTAAAACACCCTGATAATTAAAAACTTGGTTATCCTGAATAAATTTCATATTCAACCCTTTCGCACGCAAATCTCTTTCATTAAATGTCTCCATAAAGAAGCCTCTATTATCTTCAATTATACTAGGAGTGATTATACATAAGCCCAATATATCCCCAATATTTTTTTCAACATTTATACTCATTATTCCCTCACCACTAATTAGATTTTATTATAAACAACAATCAGCGGACAGTTACTCTATCCGCTGTTGGTACACCTTCTCCACCACATATCTCGAGTTGGCTATATCTCCAGACTTTTTCACACTTTACCACATAAGAAAATATGATCTTTCAGGAGTCTCCGTACTCATATAGCTTGTTATTCGTATTAAACCCGCTCATGATATATCGTTAATATTCCAAAGACTGCTTTTCTAACTCATTATACAACTTTCATCAGAATTAAGAATAATATAACCTATAATATCCTTTTTGAGATTTACGACCATTTCAATTTCCTTTTCAATAATTCTATATTGTGATTTATTCCTAGTTTCAACCAAAACAACTTCATCATATTGGGGAAGTTGTTGCAGAGTCATTATATTTTCAGCTATGTAAGAACCATATTCTATACTTAATTGAGGAAGCCTATCCTTCAGTTGCTTCGCTATTTTCCGTAAAACTTCTTCCTCTACTGTTCCTGTCAGAAATACAGATCTTCCCTCATTTATAAAGTTTTTAATATTTACAGCAATCATATCATAGACAAGGTCATCCGACATATCGTCTTTTCCCTCTAATCGGTCTAACCACAAATCAATACCTAAAAATGCTTTTTTCTTCTTCACTTCTGTAAAACTTCCTAAAATCTTTATGCCAAATCTTTTTTTTAAATCACTATCTATTTTTAATTTTCCATCCATCAGGAAAATTAAAAATGCTCCAAAGGCTATTAAAAATGCTCCTACTCCCCCTCCTAAAATACCATACTTTACTCCTTCCTTCAATATGGAGCTTCTAGATAAAACAACTGGCTGTTCTGGCTTTTTCAAATCTTTTAGCGCACTTTCAGCATCTTTCAAGCTTTTATTCGTATCAGTCAGACTCTTTATCTTCTGCTTTTGATAATCTACCAAAGCAGAGTCTGTAACAGAGTGTATATCCTCATTCATAATTGCAATGCTATGTTGCCCAAGTTTTTCCTGAATTGGGGCAGATATAGATTCCATGCTATCTAAGATTTTATTCAATATTTCTTCCGCTTCCGCTTCCTCTATAGAAGCGATACTTATACTAACCATATTACTATTGTAATCTTCCTTAACAGTAATTAGTTCATTTAAATAAATCAAATCAATTGCCTTCTGCTTTGACAAACCTTCAAGAAAAGTTCCTTTCTTAATAGCAGAAGAATATGCCCTTACTATTCCATCAGCAGGGTCCACAGTTGTCACTGTCATTCCTTCCGTCCGGATATCTTCTGGCATTTTAACAAAGATATCTATCGTTGCGACCCCCTTATGATAAGGGTCTATCTTTAAAAGCAAAGAATTCTCTTTATATATCTCTTGATATGTTATACTTGCAGTGAGGCTTTCAATATCACGCTGGTATCCATCTTTTTCCTGATAATACTTTTCTAAATTATCTTCGTACTCTTCCTTTAAATTTAGTATAAGTTCTTCATTTCTTTGATTGATGAGCATCTTGCCAGCTTTATATCCTCCCAACAAGATAGTGAATATAAATGCCACTAATAAAATAGTACGCCATTTTCTACAAATAAAAAATATCAAATCCTTTAAGTCAATCTCCTGCTCATATGTATTGCTTTCCATATAATTCCCCTTTTTAACTGTAATTAATTGATTTTACCACGTAACAGTCCAAAGATCAAATGTCACCTGGATCCTTTTCCCATAAAAACAACCCAAACGGTTAAAATTAGGATTTTAATATCTTTTAAAATTGACCAGTTATCGATATACTGCATATCCAATTTTACAACTTCATCAAAATCCTTAATATTACTTCGTCCACTAATCTGCCATAAACCGGTAAGACCTGGAGTCATACTTAAACGACATTTATGTTTTGCCTCATAGCGTTCAAACTCATCAACCGTCGGAGGTCTAGTTCCAACCAAACTCATATCTCCCCGTAAAACATTCCAAAACTGGGGGAGTTCATCTATACTGCTATTACGTAGAAATTTACCAACCTTTGTGATTCTTGGATCATCCTCCATTTTGAACATAAGGCCTTTTATTTCATTTTTCTTCATTAGTTCCTTTTTTCTTTGTTCCGCATCTTGATACATGGAACGGAATTTATAAAAAGTAAATTTTCTACCATTTTTACCGATTCGAGTCTGCCCAAAGAAAACTGGGCCAGAGGAGTCTAACTTAATAGCAGGAGCCACAAAAATGGTTGCTATACCCAATATTATCATTCCAATCAAACTTCCCAAAATATCCAGTGCCCTCTTTGCCACTATTTGCCTTGTAGAAAAAATATTTCTTGCAAATGTAACTACTGCATATTTTCCAACACGATTCAGTGTTTTTATTCCATTTGAGGAAATATTAAAAATTTCAATATTTAAGTCTACAATAACTCCCATATCCACAAGCTCTGAAATCCAATTAAGTAAAACTGGATCTTGCATAATATCGTTGTCATTTATAAACACCTCATCAACATTATGATGAACTACATAGTCAAGAAGGGAACTGCGATCTGCTACAATAGGTAAGTCACAGATAACTTCTCCTATTTGTGACTTATCTATTAAAGCAATTCCAACCAAGATATGATTCCATTCATTATATCCCATCAAAGTTTCCATTATCGTCTTAATCTGATAGGATGTTGTTACTATTAGTAACCGACTACTATACTTGCTAGTTTTATAGATCTTTATCATAAATTGCTTAAATATCGTTCTCAAACCGAATGTTAAAATTGTATTTATCAAAATAAAATACCCAAAAACCAATCGAGATAAATCACTAGTTCGGTGCACTAAAAACAAAATAAGAACCCATAATATAGAGAATAGTGTTTGATTTCGGATTACAGCTACGAACTCATCAAAATATCTCCTTCTGAAAAAATGGCGATTAAAATCAAAGAGAAGACTAATAAAACTATACAATAGACTAATAAGTATAATTTGCCATAATTGATCAGTATGATTATACCTTCCATAAATAATTCCATATCTAATACCAAATGCTATACCAATGCTAATCCATATAGCAAGAATATCAACCATTAGGACAAAAAACTTCTCCATTGCTTTTCTCTTTTGATACACAATTCTCGCCCTCTTTCTAAATAATTATTATTACACTTAATCGGAGATACTAACATTAGTCCCCCTTTAAACAACTAATACTCCTTTAACACATATCTTAAATTTGAACATTTGCATACTTCTCTTGATTATTTACAATTTATATCTTTTATTAAAAAATACAATCAAGTTTTAATTTTTTCCATGCCTTCAATACTATAATTATACTAGCATTAATATAATCAAATCTCAACTGCTTAAGATTAAATTAAGGAAATAGTTACTTTCATCTTTTATATCATTTGAAAATTAAATATTATGAAACTTTTTCACTTAATATGCTTAAAAATCCGTATAGAATTATACCAACTTCCTTAGATAACACTTTGGATCTCGCCTCACATTATAAGCTAAAAAAGCGCTAGCAAATGGATTATAAGCTGTATCTAAAATATGATGTGCAATTATACAATTTAAAGCAATTAAAGCAATAACAAAAAGAAAATATATATCATTATTATTTTTATAACAACATAAAACGTAAATCAGTAATAATGCTATCATAAACATTGCCCCATATCTAAGAAGTACATGTACATAAGAACTATCGATAAAAAAATAATCCGTTATCTTTTGGGTTGTTCCTCCCGCTCCTACCATATCAACTGGCTGTCCCAATAATTTAATAGGGTACATGTCCAATCCTTCTTTTCCAAAACGTAATCGATTCGTTATTATCTTATCAACTAAATTTAAAAACTTATTATTTTCCTTATAAAATACAGTCATTGCAAAAGAAATGGCAGTCATTAAAGGCATACTTACTACTCCAAAAAAGCGCCAAAACTTTTGCCACTTTCTAACCAGTCTCTTCCCATCATACTGAGACTGCCGTAACCATTGATTAGTACCAAAAACAACAATAGTCAAGAACATGCTTGCGCAATCTAAGCGTGTTTTACAAAAATAGTAAACAATAGACATTATGGCAATAATACCAACAAAATGATATGTTTTTAATTGCTCAGCTTTTAGATAGCAATAAGTTAAAATCATATAAAAAATGTGAGAAGCAAAATCTGTTACATATACACTGCCAAAAGCAATCCGCCTTCCACGCCCTTCAGTTTCATAAATCAAATTTTCTATGATTCCTAAAAGAGCTGCACACATAGAAAACATCATAATCGATACTGTAATTAAAAGATAGATTTTAAGAATCTTTTCAAATGAAATATCTTTACTTCCCAGAAGAACTAAAAGCCACAAAAAAGGATTTAGATATCCACTATTCAAATATATCAAAATGGTTCCTGCTACTCCACCGATTAAAAGTAAATAGGCCTTAACGGAATATCCATCAAAAAAAATAATTCTTAATCCAATAAACAATATTGAAAGCAGTAAACATGTCTGACTGATATAGCCACTAAGAGGCAACATAGTTGTTTCCCACATGGACCTTCCAAGAAAAATGATAAATCCAGTAAAAAAAAGACCTTCTCTTGAATAAAGCATATCAAAATATCGCTTTAAAACTTTTACTTTAAATTCCATTATCATCTCCCCATTACATCAGTCTACAACTACATATCCAAGGACTTTCAATCCAAACTTCTTACACGTAGCAATCTGCTCATTTATATCCGAATACGACGTTTTTCCCACCTGCACAATCATAATACAGTATTTCGCAGAGATCATACTCCTCAATTCTTCTACATCATTGCTTACATGATATCCTACATTTAAAGGCAAATTGATCTGATCTATCTCCTCAATATAATCCTTAACAACACTTTTTGCTATTTCATCCTCACTTAAGACATTAATAAAAATCTTAGCCATTTGATACTGTTCTACCCATAGCTGTATATCCATGATGCTCTTGTCCAAAGCCGGCAGGTGCCCTTTTTTCACATTATAATTGCCAATAACCAAAAGATTAGAGCTGATTAAATCTTCTTTTGATTTCAATTTATCTCCTAAAATATATCTCATTGAATGGTATAACCAAAGAAGCAAAAATCCAAAGACTGAACCCACTGCAGCAAATTTTATTCCCATTTTTAATGGATTCACCTGTATTATTGCTGCCATCTTTGATGCATTTTTTTCAATATAAGAGTTCTTACCATTTTCTTGGGCAATGCGCTTATTTTCCAGGTCAACTTTATTAGATAAGAAATTTTTCAAATTATTTAAATGACTATTTTGAGTATTGGAAACAGCGATATCTGCTTTCAAATAATTAGAAGAACTTATCTTCTGAATTGTAAAATCACCTTGTACCTTTGCAATTTGGGTTGCTTGCTTATTAATACCATTTTCAATTAACTCCAGAAGCTTTTGAGCCTGCTCTGCATCATAATGATAAACCGTAATATTTAATATATTACCTCCGATTGAGCTCATAATTACCTCTTTTAGATATTGAATATGCTCACTGCCGTACTTATCGGATAACTCCTCCAACAGGCCTCCCTCATTGACATAATACGAAAGTGAGGTTAATACGTTCCCCGCATTTCCGCTGTTCAGTACAGCGAATTGGGCTGATGCCGCACGAATATTCTGGGAATCCAAATGCATATAAATAGACTTATCTACATAACTTTGCAATTGATCAATTTGCTCTTGAGCTAAAATCAAGCTTTTATTCATCTCAGATATAGTATCTTCATAATCAGTGATATTTTTCTGATAAGCCTGTACACTTTTCTGTTGCTCCTCGGAATTCTGATTTGCATTTATCCCATTTTTATAACCAACGACAGCAAAGAGGGCAGTAAATATCAACACAAAAATCAAAAAAAACGTTTTTCTCTTCATTATTTCTTCATATATATTTCTAAGGTAAATGGATTTAACAGTCTCCATACTAAGCCTCCTATTTTCTAATTCTCTTAGTAAATGTGTCCAGCACCATAATCATCAAGGGCTCCCTTAAAAGAATTAGGGCTCCCCCATAAGAAATAAAAAAAACAGATGCTGTCGTTAATAATTCTATAAATGGTCGGGAAATTTGTAATTCTCTCATCATATTCAATGCCGCTATTCCTACAAACAGTCCTATAAAAATTTTCTTTATCTTAATATTCCTATAAGCAAGTTTAACTATATCCTTTAGATACCTGTATTGTACAAACAGCACCACCCCCTCTGCTAACAAAGTTCCGATGGCAGCTCCTAGTGCTCCAAATTGAGGGACCATCATTAAATTCATCATTACATTCACAATCGCACCAATTACTTCGGAGAGAACAACCGCCTTTTCTCTTCCCATTGGAATCAATATCTGAATTCCCAGAAGATTGGAAAAGCCGATAAGTATAAGGGTAGGCATTATCATCTTCATTGCTGGGACTGCAGATAAATATCCATTTCCAGCTAAAACTAATATGCTGCTTTTTGCCATAATAGTAAAATATACTGTGAGAGGAATAGCAATTACAGCTACCAGTTCAAAAGCCTTAGATATTATATCATAAAAATCTTCCCACCTTTTTTTCTCTATATAGTAAGAAACTCTAGGTAAAACAACAGTTCCTAATGCTGTCACTATATTAACCAAAATCACTTTTATCTTTACAGCAATATCATAATACCCTACCTCTTCCGAATCTTTCAAAACCCCAAGCATAACTATGTCAAGGTTTGTATAAATAACAACTGCAACTGACATAGTAAAAAAGATGATAATTGGCCTAAGATGGCGTCTAAAATTATATTTTCTATTTTTTTTTCCAAATAAATAGGAACTTGCATGAAAAAAGTTCAGGATTCCATACCCTGTGTTCGCCAGCACTGCTATAAAAGCATAAATCAAATAATCCGAACTTTTATGTACCATTAAGAACATAAAAATAGTTCCGGCTGCCTTAAATAGAATAGATCGAATAGTGATATAAGTATAGCGCTCCATACCTTTATACAGCCATTCCATTCCAAATGTGTTCATAATTATGGATAACCCACTGATTAGCATCAAATACATATCCTGTCTCAGCACTTGAACCCTCAAAACTGCTATCACGAACACAAAGCAAACAATTATTGTAATAACAACATTTATAAACCATATTTCCTGCACAGTTCTGGCAAGCTCATCCCTATCATCTCTTACTTTTGCACATGCTCTGATTCCATAAATAGGAATCCCCAGCATAGAAAACATGGAAAAATACGAGACTACAGAATTAGCAAACGCAATCCTTCCTATACCTTCTGGCAATAGTACCCTGGTAATATATGGAAATGTTATAAGTGGAAATACGAGAGAAGACAGCGTCAGAATTACATTCATTATAAAGTTATACTTTATTGATTTTACCTTTATTTCCATAAAACTCGCTTTCTTTATTATATTTCCAACCCGGACGGTACACCAAATTTAATCCGAATCTTCCATTTATAGCATCTAAAAATGCCTTTTTCAGTATAGTAATCTCCATTACATTTTTTCTTAAAATTGAAAAAAGTATGATTTTTACAACGATCTTCAAAGAAAAATATATAAAACACGGTCCAGGCATGTGCCTCTTATACATATCAATCATGTTACGAAAACCATAATATGTTTTCCAGCTCACCTCAAATTCACTCCAGCCAACATCATGATGAATCCGAATAGCAGGAACGCATATGATCCGCCCTGCCTTACTTAAACGAAGACTATGTTCTGTATCATCCCACCAGATAAAGTACTCTTTTAAAGTTAAACCAACTTCTTTCATTTTATCACGGCTGATGATTGTCCCCACATAGGAAAATGCATTTATTTCAAATTCTTCCTTTAAATATTCTTCTTCCGGAATGGGCTGCTCCAAAATACGAATTCCCCTGCTAATATAATTTTTCCTGTGATTTGTGTCTATTTTTCCACCATTTATCACTTGACCACAAATAGCAGATATACTATCCAAATGCTCCATATTCTTCTCCAAGTATCTATAGGCATTTTCCAGTGCATCAACCTCCGGCATCGCATCGTCGTCAGATACCCAGACCCACTCTGCCGCTAGAGTCAGGCTCTTTTTAAGTCCTTCATAAAAGCCTCCGCTCCCACCAGTATTCTCACTCAAGTTCAATATAACTTTCTCAAAACCTTCATGCTCATTTTGCCAGGATTCCAAAAACACTTCTGTTTGATCAGTGCTGGCATTATTGACCACCGCTACATATAACGGACTTTTTGTCTGCTTGGAAAACTGTTCCAAAGTCTCCATCAATTTTTCTATTCTATTATACGTTACAATAATAACCCCAATGTCCATAATCACCTCAAAAATTATAGCTTTCTGTTTGTCTTATGCATCTTTCCCCGCCAAAAGTCATAAATCCCCCACATAATATACTTCATTTCCATGCCATATCTAAGGCAGTAATAAGAATACATCATAAAAGAATGGATATAAGGGATTATTCTATAGCGGCCTTTATAATACTTTTTAATAAGAAAATATTTATTTCTTACCATATAATATTGGGTAGTACCTGACATTTTCTCCGCTTTTGACGTACTGCTGCTTACTTTATGATAGATAACAGCATTCGGCACGTAATAGAGTTTTATCCCTTTCTGCCGTATGCGAATACAGTAATCCGTATCCTCTTCATATAGGAAATAGTCTTCATCAAGAAACCCTATATTGGGGATAATAGAAACCGGAATGCACATACAACAACCGCTTATGAATGTGACTTCCACCCATTTATCCCGCATTGGAAACCACTGCTTTCCCATTCCCCACTGCGATACCTTTGAAGTCTTTAAATCATAAGAACCACCTGCATACCATATCTTTTCTTTATTATCTGCATAAAGAATCGTACTAGTCATTACGGAATTCACCAGGATATTCTTTTCTGCCACCATAAGCTTTTTCAGAAAATCAGGTTCCACCAATGTATCATTATTGAGAAGGAGAATATATTTGACTCCTAATTCAAAGGCCAAACGAATGCCAGCATTGTTCCCTGCCGAAAATCCCTTGTTCTCATTTAACTCTAGAAGTTCAAAATCGATTTCTTCCTTTTTCTCATGCAATATTTTCAAAGAATTATCTGAGCTATTATTATCAACTACTATAATTCTATAATTGCTATACGTCATTTTCTTTAGGCTGTCAATACACTCTATAGTATCTTTTACACCATTATAATTAACTAATACAATCCCTATGAATGCCTCTTCCATCATTTACACAACTCATTTTCTTTCATATAGGCGCTGCAGAACTTCCTCGCTTTTTCTCCAGCTAAAGTTTCTTCTCACATATTCCTGGCTTAAATAAGATAATTCCAGACATCTTTCCTCATTTCTTACCAGTTCTGATATATTACTGATATAATCCTCATCACTCTCTGTAAGCTGAATTACCTCTCCACTCTCATCAATACCTTCCGCCCCCACACTGCCTGTAATAACGGGAATTCCAAGAGCCATACTTCTTAATACCTTTACTTTAATCCCTGCTCCTAATGTCAATGGAAATACTGCTATCTGGGCTTTCTGTAAATACTCATCTACATCCTCGACAAATCCTGTTATATGAATAAATTCATTTTGTTCCTTTTTTAGTTCTTCAGAAGGTTGGTTGCCAATAATATATATGTTTAACTCAGGAATTATCTTTTTAACTTTATATCCAATCCTTATCAATCTTTGAGCTGCCAGATGGTTTTCTTCCCTTCCCATTTGCCCTAAAAAACATATATTGGCATATTCCGCTTTTCTTTTATTATCTGGTATCTCATAATAAATATCATCAATTCCATAATAAGGATTTATCACCTGTACATTTTGAACCTTATAAATTTCTTTTAGCAATCGACAATCCTTTTGATTAAAAGTCAGAATTTGATCTGCTTTTCTGCAGTAATACCCTTCCTGTTTCCTTATCTTCTTGCATTCCCGCCCATAGTACCAGCGTGTGATTCCCTTACTGCTTTCTTTTTTTCTCTCGTAAGATTGAATAGTAACATCATGTTCTACCAAATGAATTATTACATTAGGAAATATTTTTTTGATCAGCCATATATATTGGCCCATGGAGGAATATTCCATGTGTACTGCTTCAATATCATACTTTTTCAAATAATAGATCAGCATGGCTGCATATCGAAACGAGGTCCTGGCTGCAAAATAAGCAGGAAGAAATGGTTCTAAAAGTACGTGTGCAATCCTATTCCATTTATGAATAACAACGTATCTGCGATGCGCTTTCTCCTCAGAGACTGCCAGCTTTTTATCGTAATCCGAAGCAACAAATGTCAACACATAAACTTTATTTTTTTTTTCAAGACTTTCTATTTCCTTGCCCATACATACTCCACCTGCATGGTTTGTTTCCAAAGAAGGATAATAGGGCGAGACATGCAGTATATTCATTCTAATCTCTCCTGTATTTTTTCAATCATTTTCAAACATCTTTCCATTGAATCTATATAAGAACCTCTGGAAAAGTTATGCAGGTAACATTGATGGGCAGTAAGTTTATCTTCTTCCGTTATTGTCTCCTGTACAATTTTCTGTGTAATAATACTCATATTCTCATAGCTGCAATTATATCCAACACCATTATTCTCAATCAACCGCCAAGTATCACCTTTAATATTGTTAAGTAGCTTTAACCCGGCGTATAAGTAGTCCACAGACTTCATCGTAACACCAACGCAGACAGAATTCTTCATAATATTTAATCCATAATCGCAGGAAGAGAGTATTTTCATTTTTTCAGATTCACCGTAAACAGAACCATAAAAAGTTGTTTTAATACCTGCCATATCCAACCTTTTAAGTAACTCTTCTCTACTTTCTCCATCGCCTATAATATGAAGATCTATCATTTTATGATTTTGAATGCAACTGAGCAGCTTGATTATAAAATCAATATCAATAATATGATTGATTGATCCCAAATAGCATATATGAATCCGACCATCATTATCCCTTGCATTCAGAACAACCTTTTTCTCTGTTTCCCGAGGCCAGTACACATTTATTACTTGGGAATGCTTTAAATAACATTCCAACTTCTTTTGATATAAATTGCATTCTGTTATAACTAAATCTGCATATTTCAAGTTATTATTTCGAATTGCAGACCAAATACTGATAGGCCAAACATTTTTCAAAAAATCAATCGGAAGGGACTCCGGCCATAAATCAAGAATATCTATGATCAGCAATTTTTTATAATGCCTTTTGTACAACGCCGCATACTTTGCCAATGAATTGGCTGGTATCAGAACATAGAGCAGATCAAAATCTTCATTCTGTATGTAATCATAAACCTTTTTTGAAAAGTCATAATGCGAGTACAGCCTTTTCCATGATATATTACGCTTGTAGGGAATTGTATCTATAAACACTGCATTTTCTTTTGCAGGTCTGCCCTTAATCTTTTCCCTATGAATAAAATCCGATAAAATCATAAAAACCTGATGCCCCTGCCTCACAAAGAAATCGGCTGCCATATAAACACGAGGCTCATAACTTGAAGAATTGGTGACAATTGCTATCCTCATATATTCTCTTTTCTAACCTATTCATTAATATCATTATCTTCATTTGAGGGGATTAAATCATTTGTTTCACAAATGATCCTGGTTGCTGCCTCTGCTGAAAAACCTTCTGTACTTTCTTTTATAAATAAAATTTTAATGGTCTTAAATATAATTTCTATATCCTGCAGGAGGGAGTAGTTTTGTATGTACATCAAATCCAGTTTCAGCTTATCATATGCAGATGTGTTATATTTACCATATACTTGAGCAAGTCCTGTCAGTCCCCCTTTTATTTTCATTCGGTAGCCAAATTCCGGAATTTCCTCTGTATAAAGCTTTACATGCTCAATGCGCTCCGGTCTAGGGCCTACAAGGCTCATATTTCCTGTAATAATGTTGAACAACTGCGGAAGCTCATCAATACGATACTTTCGAATAAACACGCCTATAGGGGTAATTCTGGGGTCTCTATCTGTAGCTGGAATGGATACTCCATTTTTTTCTGCATCAACAATCATGCTTCTAAATTTACAAATAGAAAAAACCTTTCCATTTTTGGTACAGCGGTCCTGAAAGAAAAATACCGGCCCTTTGTCATATAGTTTAATCGCTAAGGCAGTTATTATCATGACAGGTGATAAAAAAATCAAAGCAGCAACTGATATTAGCAAATCCATCATTCGTTTTACGAATCTTTGTTCAAAGGTTAATCCATCATTTCTCGCTAATATCAACGGTGTATCAAAAAAATGCAAATTTTCTGCACTACGGATTATAATGTCGGATATCTTAGGGGTGGCATATACTCTTATAGATTCCCCATAACAAAACTTGAGAATAGAATTACGTATATGCGATGGAATATCACAAATTACAACGCCTTCGTATTCTTTTATTTTCTTACAAATTGCGTCTTCTCCTGCTGATATATGCAATGCTTCACCAATAACAAACCGATCTGTCCTATCGTTAATTTTGTCCATAAATACAGATATCGGACGCTCTCCATATACTAAAAGCACATTCCTGGGAGGGTAAATTTTTCGATACAGCTTTATGGCAAAAAAACTCCACACTGCAATAACAAAAAAATCAGCAACCGTCATCCAAAGAAGCGGTACTATTGACTGAAAGTGTTTAGTCAGCAGAACAATGGGGATATACATCAAAGCATTGGTGCATATTGATGCCAGCGTTTGTGCATAAACCGCTTCATAAGTTTTCATATAACCAAGTTTCAGTGCTCCATACATATTACTGAATACAAAAAGAGCAAAAGCATATACAGCCGCAATAAAATAATGTCCCATACGTATATATGGCCATTCCATTTTAGGATTATACATCGTTATCCAAACATAGGCAAAAAACAAGGTTTCTATGATCATTAAAATCAACCCTGCTGTAAAACGCACTACTCTCTTATACTGTTCATAATTATTCGTCTTAATCATATAACTGCAATTGCTCCAATCACTATTCTTGCGATAAAACCGGAGTCGCTATCAAGATACCAATATTTATCTAATGTCTTATACAGTATAACATTTGCTATCCAATAACGCAACTTTACGAGGTTGGAAAATAAACCAACACTTTCCAAGAAACAAAAGTCACTAAAAATCTTTTAATATTTAAGAAGGCCAAAATCTTATAATATATGTTTTATAAGAATTTTGACCTTCTTGTTTATCATTTTTCATATTTTAGAAGCTGAAATTTTCTATGATTTTGCTAAATCATCCTTATCTTAGATAGAGCGAAAAAGATAACGCTACAAGTCAGCAAATGCACACTCCTCTTTATTAAGCGTACTAATAATTTTGAGTTGATTCATCAGATGCATTTCTTGCTACTACAAGTCTTGCCACTAATAAAGTAAATACAACAGGGTTGGTAACTGATATACTTTTCTATTTCTGAGGTCAGAAACAATTCAATAATTCACGATTCAAATTCAAACACCTTACTCTGTATTGCAATTATACCAAATATACAACAAAAAATAAAGTCTGTCTGTATGCCCTCTTCATTCTATATTTCAGTTTGCAACAACGATCTTAAAGTCCAATTACATTTCCTAGTATATCATTGAATAAAAAGTTAAGCAACTTGATAACCTTAAAATTCTATTGTCAAAACTTTAATTTTTTATCAACCTGATTAAAAAAAGGTTCTATACTGAATGTTGGGGGGAGCTTGAAAAGCACACTTCCAACATTCTTTTTGTTGTAATAAAATACATTTATAAGAAGTCTCCTAAATACATATCCCCGACCAAAGTTCGATGTTAGCGGAGGTGACCTCTCATAAATGTACCCTAATTATAGTAAGGCTTTCTTAGACTTTTAAGATGTTTTTGTAAAAAAAGTAATTCAGGCAGATTTTTTCCTCAAGGTTTTCATTGAAACCAGGCCTTCTGAACAAGTCTGTCCTTGTTGTGGCCGCAAAACAAAAAGAGTCCATGATTACCAAAACCAGTAAATTAACGACCTCCCTTTTCAGGGAAAATCAGTCACACTGGTCTTTCGGAAACGACGTTATCTATGTACCTCCTGCGGAAAAAGGTTTTTGGAACTCTAATCTTTTCTTCCTTCCTATCACCGTAGAACTAGGAGACTAGCTTTTTATGTTATTTCACTCCTTCGCCAGACATTCTCTCTCAAGCAGGTTTCGCTCCTTACTGGTGTTTCTGTCCCAACGATCTGTAGACTTTTGGATACCCTCCATTATGCAGCACCGGACAAACTGCCTGAGGCTATTTCTATTGACGAATTTAAAGGTGATGCTTCTACTGGGAAATATCAGTGTATCCTCGTTGATCTCAAAAAGCACAGGATTTTAGATATACTACCGGACCGCACTCAGAGCCATTTGGCTGATTACTGGAGAATCATTCCCAGAAAGGAAAGGCTGAAAGTAAAGTTTTTTATATGTGACATGTGGCTTCCTTATATAGAACTGGTCAGGACTTTCTTTCCGAATGCAAAAATCATCGTAAACAAGTATAATTTCATTCGTCAAGTCACCTGGGGCTATTGAAAACATCCGTAAACAGTTCCAAAAATATATGCCGGTTTCTCTCCGAAAATACTATAAGCGGAGCCGGAAGCTGATTCTGACCCGCTATAAAAAGCTGAAAGATGAGAACAAGCAGGCCTGTGATTTAATGCTCCAGTATAATGATGATCTGCGTTTGGCCCATATAATGAAAGAATGGTTTTATGGCATCTGCCAGATGGAGTCCTATTGCAGCCAGCAACAGGAATTCGATGATTGGATTTCCAATGCCAAAGGATGCGGTATTTTAGAATTCGAAAAATGCACAAAAACGTTCCGGTCCTGGAAAAAAGAAATCTTAAATGCTTTTAAGTATGGCATTACAAGCGGTGTTACAGAAGGATTCAATAATAAGATTAAGGTATTAAAACGAAGTTCTTATAGAATTCGGAATTTTAACTGGTTCCGGACACGGATACTTCATTGTACATCATAGGAAAAATGGTCGGGATATTGAGGCTTATTTGGCATCCCCTAAAACAGCACACAGTAGAAGGAACCATTGAAACAGCTCTAAACGCAAGAAAGAAGCAGGATTCAGAGAATCCCCCCAACTATTGGCAAAGAGCCAAAAATTTAAAAAGCCAACGAAATCATATAGAATCCACTGGCTTTTCACTCTAATTAACCCTTTTTAACGATAAAGCAGAACTCATACCCAGCAACAGCCAGAAAAATGGAGTAACTGTAGGCACATTGAGATTCACCAAAGCCTGGATACTGTAGCAGATTACTGCAAAAACCATTGCAATCATATATGGATTTTTATTCTCACAACTAAAGCATCTCTTTATATAAGCCAATATAAACGTTACATAGGCAGTTACCCCAACAATTCCGGTCGTAAGCAAAAACTGTAGATACTCATTATGGGCAGCATCAAAAACTTCATTATAGGGGTTATTATAGGTTTTATGCATTAACAACATCTTAATGGTTTCTGGACCAAATCCCACCAGTTTCTTCCATAGAGAAAACTCAGAAAACCGTTCAATTGCATTTCTCCAAATATATCCTCTATGAGTTCCCCATTCGTCATTGAATACAAGATAATTGCTAAACGAACCATACCTTTGTACATTACCTGACACATTACAGTCATACAGAATATATATCAACAAAAAAACTATCAACAAAATCAGTACCAACCACATGTACTGAAGCCTTTTTCCATATTCTTTTGATTCTGATTCCAAACCTCTCTTATGATCTATCATATACCACACGCCAACCAGAAGCCAAAGTCCAACAATCATATAAAACAACATCTCAGAATTTGCAATAATATTAAATGCACTATCAATTCCCAATACAATATCTCTAAAACAAATATTAATCCATGTAGTTATTTGAATTACAGAGAAAAAGGTGGTCAAAATCACCAAATATCTTCTGATCCCATTTTTATTAGAAAATAAATACAAAGGCAAAAACCCAAATAAAGCTGCAAGAGAAATGTATGCATTATCACTAACTCCCATAATAATAGCAAAGAAACTAATAATCATACAAAAATAATAATAAATCTTTTTCTTTCCAGCACTTACAGCAAAAAGAACAGAACTCATAGCCACTATCATCCCTACATAAGCAGTATAGGTATTAATATTCCCTATTGTGGATGTAAATATATGTTGTTGTTCAATCAAAACACCAACCCTAAAATGGAAAATATCCATTTGAAAATAATCAGTAATACCGAATACACATACCAGCATTCCAACAATAAGCATAGCATCAATATAATAATTTTGATATACAAAGAATCTGCTTACAAAAAAGTAAGATAATACATATAAACTCAGTAAAAAAAGTCCTGTGTACCGTCCCTCATTTCCCCAAAAAGACTCATACAAGTAATCCGATGATAAAGTGGATACAAATACTGTTAGAATAAAGATGAGAACTGCATAGTCTTGCACCGTCAGTTTATTCCAAATACTTTCAATTAGTGCAGTCATATCTTTTACAGAAATATAGATAATTGATAAGACAATCATAATAGTTGTACAAATCCAATAAAAATAGTACTTGGTAAAAAGTATATCAAAATATTGATTTCTAATAATAATTGGAAGTCCCAGTCCAATTAGTAACACATATATCCCCAAAATTATTGATAAAAAAGGAGTACTTTCTCCAGTCTTTTTTCCATTCATCTTTTATCTCTTCCTCCCCTCATTATTCTTTCCAATAATCAAACTTTTATTTATATAAAGTTAAGGTGAGATTCCTAAGAATCTCACCTTAATCTCATTATAAAACCATATTAAGCTGATTCAAAAATTATTTCTTAATAGAAATTCTTTCGATCTTTTCTGATTTTACTGTGTAAACGTTGTCTTCACCATCTTTTGCAGATGACTTAGTAGACTGAATTGCACCAGAAGTATTAATCAACTTGAATTCTTTACCTGCAAGATCAGTAGCAGACTTAAGAACATATGCTGTTTCTTCATTCTTAAGCAATTTTTCAGGATCAGTTATTTCATCAGTGTAGTTCTTAATAAAGGTTTCTGAATCTAAAAGGGTGTAGTACTTACCACCAACGATATCTTCATCTTCATCATCAGCTACAGTTTCAATCATAACAACTGCATATTTTTCATCCTTGTCAGCCTTTAACAGCATACCACCCTGATAAACTTTATCACTATCAATCTCGTTCTTACCAGCTCCTCTAGTAGCACCAGATTTTCCGAAGCTAAAGGTGAAGTTTTCGCCATCAAGAGACAGAGTCTGTTTTCCAGTCTTCATAGATCCATCCTCGCCACCGCCGAAATTATACAGCTTATATCCAGCCTGCAGCCAAGTATTGATGTTATTCAGGAAATCTTCTTCTGTGTCAACTAAAATTTTATCACCTACACCGTTAATCTTTCCATCAAGGCCACGGATGTCTGCAATATCACTGGAGCTATTACCTATTTTAATAAGTCTAAATCCACTCTTCATTCTGCCTACAGAATCAAATGCATATCTCTTTCCGTTGATTTCTTTAATCTTATCAGCATAGAGAGCTCCCTTGCCATCTGCATAGAACCAGGAGTCTGCATCATCATCATAGTCCTCGGGATCAAGTCTCTCATCAGGAGTTACCTTAAACCATCCCTTAGTTACTCTGGCACCTTCCTCAGGAGAACGGAAATATCTCCAATCACTGGCAGATGCTTCACCTGGTGTTGCATCTTTCTTGGTAATCCATTCTGCATTCATTCTACCAAAATCATCAAAGCTATATTTAGCTCCGTTGATGGTTTCTCCATCTTTGCCCCAAACCTTCTTTCCGTTAGCCTTAAAGTAGAACCAACGAGTCTGGTCTTCATCATCAAACACATTGTTGCTGGACCAGTTAGGAAGCATGTCATCTGTATCGAAATCTTCATCAACGACTTCAAGGAATTTCCAACCTACAGACTGTGCACCATCGTTCTCATCTCCACAGTAATAGTCAGCAGTCTTCCAAGCATCATCAGCAGTACTTCTCTTGCCGTTTTCATCAAGCCAGCCAAACTGCATACGGCCGTCCTCATCAAAGGTATATTTCTTACCATTAATGGTCTTGAAAGTAGCTTTATCGCTGCTGCCGGTATAAGCTTTACCGTTAGAACCGAAATAATACCAAAGTGTTGTCGGCTCATCTTCACCATCATAATCTTCATTTTCGATGGAAACCCATGTATTAGATACCATAGCACCATTAACATCTACATAGTAGAAATTATCTCTGTACTCAACAATAGCATCTGTAGCCATTTCGCCATCATCATTCAGGTAAAACCAGTTATCTCCAGATTTTGCCCATGTTTCTGTTACTGCGTCGCCGCCCTTGTCATAATACACCCATGTACCATTTTCTTCCGCCCAGCCTACTGCTGCGAAAGAAGACATGGAAGCACCTAATGCCAGCAGTGCTGCTGTAGATAATACAGCAACTAACTTTGTCTGCTTTCTCATAATTAATGCACTCTCCTTTTTTCTTTTTGAAATATTTTTTCTGAAATTCCTAATTGCATTACGAGGTAATTATACTTCCTATATTGGAAATAATCAATACTTTTTTTACTTTTTTTGAATATTCTTCAAAAAACAAAAAATATTTACATTTCCGGAAGAAGCTCTCAACTCCTCCATCACATGGAACAGTATAATACATTTTTTAGCAAAATGCTATAACATTTATCTGTTCATTTTCTTACAGAATTATTACGAAAGACTCTTCTTTCCCTATTTATATAGTAACATATTTAAAAAATTCTTCTCAAACCTCCTTAAACACATAATCTCCACATTGCATCCCCACCATTTTAATGATATAATGTTCACAACATATTAAATATTGGTATTTTTGAACATCTTTCTATCATCCAAAAACCACACGGAGGTCATAAAATTATGGATCGTAACGTCATTATCTGCCGTTCCATTCTGGAAAACCCGGCTGTAACACAAAGAGATTTATCAAAGGAACTCAACGTTTCCTTAGGAACCGTTAATAACTTAATGAAAGAATGCATAGAAAAAAGTTATTTTGAAGTTGAAAATAAAAACGACTCCTACACTCTTCTCCCAGCAGGCCAAGCCCTGCTGGACCAGCACAAGGTTGATGGAGCCCTCATCATAGCCGCAGGCTTTGGCTCCCGTTTCGTCCCCCTCACCTTTGAAACTCCCAAAGGCCTTTTAGAAGTATTAGGAGAGCGCATGATCGAGCGTCAGATCCGTCAGCTTCATGAAGTCGGAATCACAGACATCACCATCGTAGTAGGCTATTTAAAAGAAAAATTTGAATACCTCATCGACAAATACCATGTAAAACTCCTCTACAACCCGGAATACTCCCACAAAAACACCCTGGCTACCATCTACCACGCCAAGGAAGTCCTTCAAGGCCGGAACATGTACGTACTCTCCTCCGACAACTGGATGCGCCACAATATGTACCACGCCTATGAAGGCGGTGCCTGGTATTCTTCTTCTTATATGGAAGGGGAAACTTCTGAATGGTGTCTGGACTATAATAAAAAGGGCCGTATCCTCAATGTATCCGTAGGTGGCTGCGACCAATGGGTTATGTACGGACCCGTGTTTTTCTCCAAATCCTTTTCAGAACAATTCCTCCCGGTCCTGGAGGCATATTATAATCTCCCCGGAACCGAACCTTTTTACTGGGAAAATGTTTTTATGGAGATGTTATCAGGCGAAGCCACCAAAAAGCTTCCTCAACTACCGGAGGCCAATCTTGAACTTGAGATGTTCATAAACCGCAGGCCACCTCACGAGGTATATGAATTCGAAAACCTTGAAGAACTGCGCCGTTTTGATATAAAATACCAGCACACCTCTGACAATCAGGCCATGAAGCTGATTTCCCAGATCTTCCAGGTAAAAGAGTCTGAAATCACAGAAATCCGCTGCCTAAAATCCGGGATGACCAACAAGTCTTTCCTATTTAAAATAAAAGACCGCCACTACATCTGCCGCATCCCCGGGCCGGGGACAGAACTTTTGATCGACAGAAAGCAGGAGAAGTCCGTTTACGATGCCCTGTCCGGATACGATATTTCAGAAAATGTAATCTACTTTGACGGGGAAACAGGATATAAAATCTCAGAGTTTTACGAAGGTGCTCACAATGCAGATCCACATAACCGTGAAGAAATCGCACGTTGCATGGATGTCGTTCGCAGATTCCACCAATCCGGGCTTAAGGTAGACCATACTTTTGATCTCAAAGAACGGATTGATTTCCATGAAAATCTCTGCAAAACTTACGGAGACACCTTATTTGAAGATTATCACCACATCCGTAAACAGATGGACGATCTTATAAACAAACTGGACTCCTTAAACCACGAAAAAGTACTCTCCCACATCGATCCCAACGTGGATAACTTTTTAATTCTTCCCTCAGGTGATACCCGCCTGATTGACTGGGAATATGCAGGCATGTGTGATCCTTTGGTTGATATTTCCATGTGCGCAATTTATTCCTACTACACTCAGGAGGAGACAGACGACCTTATAGAAATCTACCTGGAGAGAAAATCTACCGATGAAGAACGGTTTACCGTTTACGCCTATATGGCTCTCGGCGGATTTTTATGGGCTCTCTGGGCCGTTTACAAGGCTTCCCTGGGTGAGGAGTTTGGAGAATACACCATCATCATGTACCGCTATGCAAAGAATTACTACAAAAAGTGCCTTGAAATTTCCAATATATGATTTCTTTGGAAAAATGTCCGCAAATCGTAATAAATTATTTATGCATTCCTACCCGTACTATGCTATAATTACCATATATATGAATAAAGCTTAGCTGGAACAGGAGGAGAAAAACTGCATGCGATACGGAAAAAAAGCGGCTGCGCTGCTGCTGACAGGACTGATCGGGACCGCCACTCTGATACCAACCCACACGGCCTGGGCAGCTACGGGCTGGGTTTCGGAGGGATCCAGTTGGAAATACATAGATCAGGATGGCTCAGTGCATAAGGGCTGGGTAAAAACTTCTGACGGAACATTTTACTTTCTGGATCTTTCCACCGGCTATATGGCAACAGGCTGGAAACAGATTAATGGAAAGTGGTATTATTTTCATTCCAACGGCGCCATGGCTACCAAATGGGTCCAGGTTGGGGGAAAGTATTATTACCTCATGGATGATACCGGTGTTCTCGTAAATGGATGGTTAAAGATCGGAAACGATTATTATTATATGAAGGGCGACGGCTCCATGTCTACCGGTTGGCGGGAGATGGACGGCGGCTGGTATTATTTTAAGGAAAACGGAAAGTGCACCCTTGGCTGGGGACAGGTTGGAAATGACTGGTTTTATTTCAACTCCGACGGAAAGATGGCTACTGGATGGAAACAGGTGGACAACGCCTATTACTATTTAAATGCTGATTCCAACTCTGTTCTGGGACGAATGATGACGGGCTGGCTCAGTGACGGAACCAACAAATATTACATGGAAAGCAGCGGTAAAATGGCTCATGGCTGGAAGCAGATCGAAGGCTCATGGCATTATTTCAATGAATCCGGGCATATGATGACAGGCTGGATACAGCTTTCCGGAGTTTATTACTATCTTGATCCTTCTACCGGCAAGATGGCGGCCAACACCACTCTTACCATTGACGGAAAGAATTATACGTTTGCCTCCAACGGGGCTTATCAGGAAAATGGCTCTGGCACTCCTTCTGCAAATACGGACGTCAGCGCTCCGGGAGGGTCATCTTCAGGAACTACAACTCCCGGCGGAAGCGGCAGCTCTACCCCATCAGGCTCCAGCGGGCCAGGAGGCTCCTCCTCCGGTGGAAATGATTTAAGCGGCGCTCCTGGCAGTTCTTCCAATGATACTCCTGGCAGTCCTTCGGGATCTTCCGGTTCTTCCGGCAGCGGAGTATACCAATTGGAGCCCGGACTTACAACGGGACCTGGCTGATAAGGTTATTTTGTATCTGTGTGGGCATCCGCACCTGGTTGCGGATGTCCATTTTTTACGCAGACATAAGAGATACTCATGATTCTATAAACCATGAAGGACAAGGAGGAAACGATTTTGAGACACAAAAAGGTTTGCAGGCAGTTGGCTGCAGCGGTATTATGTGCCGTTATGGGTATGACCTCAGGGCTTTACCCGGTCATGACTTCCCAGGCGGCGGGGTATGAAAAAGTAAACGGGTATTATCAGATGAGGGACGGCACTGTGATCAAGGAAGCCATTGCCAGGGGAATTGATGTTTCCAGATGGCAGGGGAATATAAACTGGCCGGCTGTGGCGGCAGATGATGTCAGCTTTGTTATGCTTGGAGCCAGATCCAGGGGCGTGACTGATCCTTATTTTCATACTAATGTCCAGGGAGCAACAGCCGCAGGACTGAAGGTGGGGGCTTATATTTATTCTTTAGCTACCACTCCTGATATGGCAAGGGAAGAGGCGGATTTTATGCTGAATCTGCTGAAGGATTATCCTATTTCATTCCCAATTGCCTTTGATGCGGAAGACAACGCCACACTTGGTACTCTTTCGCCCTCCCAGGTCAGCGAGGTGATCAATGCATTTTGCAAGCGGGTGGAAGAAGCCGGGTATTATCCCATTGTTTATGCCAATGATTACTGGCTGTCAAAGAAAATTGATTTATCTACCATGAAATATGATGTGTGGGTGGCCAGATATGAGGCGAAGCACGTTTATCCTGATCCTGTTATGTGGCAGGTTACCAGTACCGGCTCCATTAACGGAATCACTGGAAATGTTGACATTGACTTTCTCTATAAGGACCTGACTCCAAGACTTCCGGGAAATATGTGGAGAACCATTGGCGGAAAGACTTATTATTATCAGAATTATTCCATGCAAAAGGATACCTGGATCAATGACGGTACCGGCTGGTTTTATATGAACGAAGAAGGGCTGACCATGAAGGGCTGGCTGGATAAGTCAGGACTCCGGTATTTCCTCAATGAAACCACCGGACGGATGGATACAGGATGGAAGTTGTTGGACGGAAAATGGTATTTCTTCAACGCAGGCGGCTCCATGAATACGGGCTGGCTCTCAGAGGGCGGACAGAAGTATTATTTGAGTTCTGACGGTACCATGGCAACAGGCTGGCAGGACTTAAACGGCCAGTATTACTATTTAGATCCCTCCTCCGGTCAAATGGCAACAGGCTGGAAGGACATCAACGGAAAACGGTATTTCCTCCAGGACAGCGGCGTCATGGCTACGGGCTGGGTGGATCACAACGGTTCCCGCTATTATTTAAACAATGACGGTTCCATGGCTACGGGCTGGCATTCTGACGGTGCTTCCAGATATTATCTGGGCGAAAACGGCGCTGTTTCTACAGGCTGGAAGCAGCTTGACAATGACTGGTACTTCTTTAATCCAAACGGAGCCACAGCATCTGGCTGGGTGAATCCGGATGGAAGCTGGTATTACATAGGAACAGACGGAAAAATGCAGACCGGCTGGCTGGAAGAGCGGGGAGCAAAGTATTATTTAAGCAATTCCTCCGGTAAAATGACCGTAGGCTGGAGACAAGTAGACGGAAGCTGGTATTACTTCGGTGAAAGCGGTGCCATGGTGACTGGTATGACCCAGGTTGATGGCCAGCAGTATTATTTGAATCCATCTGACGGAAAGATGGCAGCATCTACGGTATTTACGTTAGACGGGGTTTCCTATACTGCTGATTCAAACGGTGTCTGCACCCTGACCCCGGAAGCGGCCCCGGAGCAAACGGAGCAGAGCCAACAGGGAGATCAGAACACTCCGGCGGCTACTGATTCTCCTACACAGGAATCCACTACAAATCCTACAAAGGAAATCGGTCCTGGAATCCGCTGATGAGCTGCTCAGCAAAACAGCTTTAAAAGAAATTTAAAACATTGAATAAGGTACCTCGATTGGCTTACATGAACTGACCTCCAATAAGTTAGACTAAAAATCCGACTTATTGGAGGTCACATGAGCAAAAGCCTTTCAAGGTACCTTTTTATGATAAATTTATTCTTTAAAGTTTTTCGTCTCTCCCACAATATAAATGGGCCTGTCTTTCAATTCTGCAAACAATATGGCAATGTAATTGCCGATCACTCCCACAATCAGGAACAAAACCGCAAACATAAAGCAGATCAGCACAATGGTAGTGGCATAGCCGTTTGGCGTTCCCACTCTGGCCCAGCTCCATATGGTGTAGATCATCACCAGTACGCCCAAAAGTCCGGCTCCGGCTCCGGCGTAAATTCCAAGCTTTAGAGGCAGGTTGGAAAAACACATGATGGTATTTAAGGAAAGGGTAATCAGCTTCTTAATGCTGTATTTGCTCTCTCCCGCCACTCTGGTTCGGGCTTCATATTCAATGGTGGTCCGGTTAAATCCAATGCTTTGTACATAGCCTCGCAGAAAACGGACCTTTTCTCTATAACTTTCCTTTAATACCTTTGCGGCTCTACCGGATACGGCAAAGAAATCGGAAGCATTTGGTTCAAATTTCACATCGGAAAGCAGGTTGATCAGATGATAAAAGGCAGAGGAAGCCAGGTTCTTAAACCAGCCGGCCGACTCATTTTTCGTCCGCACCATATTTATGACATCATAGCCTGCCTCGAATTTTTCAAGGATTTGGGACAGATACTCAGGGGGGTGCTGAAGGTCTGCATCCATGCAGACGATTCCATCACCGCTGCTGTAGTCCAACCCTGCGATCATAGCAGCTTCGTGACCAAAGTTTCTGGAAAAGCTGATGACTTTTACTTTCTCATCACGGCTGGCCAGAAGGTCAAGGACTCTCATGGTGCCATCCTGGCTTCCGTCATTTACAAAAATAAGCTCATAGCTCCAGGGGAGTTTCTTTAAAATTCCGGCTGTTTCCTTATAAAATTGTTCCAAGGCCATTTCCTCATTGTAGCAGGATACAACGACTGACAATGTTTTTCCCATATGTTCTGTACTCCTCATGCTATTGCTGTTCCTCTGCTTCCTTTTTTAAATAATATTGCTCAAATTCTTTCGATGCCTGGACCGATGCCTGGCTGTGTCCTCCGTTTATATCTACCGCCGCCAGAAGGTTTCCCTTCTCGTAGCATACCGGAACCAGCTTTCCCCATTCAATCAAATCTTTTACCAGAGTGTAGGAACGCAGTTCCCCTCCTGTATAGCCTGCCTGGACGTAGACGTAATCGGTTTTTGCATAATCCATGAATTCCACAAAATAATCCATTTTCTTTACCAGAACTACATTTCCCCATACCCCGGTAATGTCATCATATGACTGGGCGCTGCAGGGGAAGGACAATACTTGCGGATGGTCTCCCACGGCAATGAGCCGGGTCCGGGGATCAGAGGCCAGAATGTCCCAGATCCTTTCATTTCCCTTGAAAGTCATGTCCTGTCTGGCTGCCTCCTGGTGGTTATAGTACCCTTTATGACGAAAGGAAGGAGGGGAAAATCCAACGCTCCAGCTCCAGTTTGTCATGGAAGTGATGAACAGGGAAAAGAGGAAAATTCCGGTTCCGGCTCCCACGGCCGCCTTCCATACCGCTTTTTCTCCTGTTTTTGAAGCGGTTTTCAGTACATAGACCGCTGTAAGCACATAAAAAAGCATAAAGTAATTTCCATCTACCTGATGGAGCATGACCAGACTCACCAGATTCACCAGCAGAAATGGGATATAAACCATTGCCAGCAGGGCCGATAGGTTCCGGTTACTGACTCTATCCACATCCTTGCCGTAAAAACGGCTGATAATCCACAAAAGGAACAGGAAATACAGCACAAATCCACCCCAGGCCAGAATTACATGATCCATATCCCTGCCTGTGGGGGAAAGAAAGAATCCATAAATCCGTTTTGCCAGGTGAAGGGCCTGTTCTTTTATTGACCCGGTTGGAGCGGAATTGGGTATGGTATTGACTTCAAAGGGGTATTTCATCTGAAATCCAAGTCTTGTCAACAGGGAGGAAAATACGGAGGTAAGGGGCAGGCCCGTAATCACCATGGTTCTTGCCCATATTCCTGCCAGAGCCAATACCGATGCAGCCAGGACTGCCAGGGAGCCCGTGTTTTGTGTTCTTGATTTTAACTGAGGAAGGAAGCCCTTTCCAAAAATGTATAGAAAGGTCATTCCGAAAACAGCGGTGGAAAAAACCAGGGCCGTGGGCTTTAAGGTCAGGCTGAGGAAAAAGGCTGAGATTCCATAGCACAAATGGCGCCAAGACCGGGGGCCTGCTTTGATGTAGCAAAGCAGATAGTAAATCATAATCTCCTGGATAAGAAGAGTCATCATATCACTTTTAGCTGTCACCGCCATGTTCATGATGCCGGGGGTTGCGGAAAGCAAGGCGGCCAGGAAGACAGACCGTTCCCGGTTCATGTAAAGCCCTCCTATCCGGTAACCCATATAGAGGACACCTCCTGCCAGCCATAAGTTGACGGAGGTTAAAAAGCTGTAGGATGGAAGCAGGGATAGTGGCAGGGTCAGGACTTCAAAGCCTTTGGAATAGGTATAGACAATCCCGATTGTACCCATGTTTTCGTAGATCCCACGGCCATTATTCAGGATGTATCCTGATCTAATACCGTACCATAGGCTGTCATAATCCACAGAGATATTAAGCCGGCCGGCTTGGAGGCATATCATTGCCATGAGAAAGGCCAGAAGGATAACTTCCCTGCGGTTCCAGGGCTGCTTTTTTGCCTCTCCCATTTTCTGTGGATAATTTCGGCTGGAATGGAGTTTCCAGGCAATCAATACTGCTGCCCCGCTGATTAAAACAAATCCAGTCAGATATGGAATGCTTCCAATACCCAGAGCGGACATGAGGCAGAAAACAGCAATGAGAAAGGCAGCTCCGGTGAGAAAATCAGCACCAATTCCGTCTTCTTCCGGAAGCTTCCATAAAACATTTCTTAAAAGCCTGCCTGCAAACACAAGGTAAGCCATATACAATCCGGAAACCAGAACCGGGAAGAAAACCTGATGGGCCCATAAAAAGATTGACAGGAGAAGGGCTGCTGCCCCTATTCTCTGCCGCCTTCCGGGAATCAGGAGGCCAAAAGCACAGAAGGCAGCCAACAGTCCTGCTGTCTCTGCCAACATGGTTCTATATTCGTTTTGGTTCATGATCCACTGGAAGGTCTCCTGATGGAGAATGCCTTCCAGGGAATGCAGGATTCCTGCTGCAAAAACCAGCAAAAACAGCCAAATCCCATACCTCTGCTTTTGTGCTTGTTTCATAAAAACCTCCGGATGTCATTTTTCCTCTGTAAAATCACTTCGGAAAATACTGTATCCATTTTCTTTTAATATTGTCAAGGCGTTCCTCACCTTGGCACCGCTGTCCGGTCTGGAGGGGCGGTATTCAAAATTATCCTTCAATTCGTCGTCTGTGTACTGTTCAAAATTAAGGGCTATTTCTACCCGTTTTTCAAAGTGTTCCTTTCGGTTAGGGGCTTTTTTAATTTCCTCATAGGTTGTGTAACCATTTCCCACCAGGAACAGCATACAGGCTCCGACAGCGGCAAGACGCACTGAAAATCTGCTTTTTATCCTTTTTTTCTTCATCAGAAGTGCAAATGTGAGCAGGATTCCCAGGATTCCAGTCTGAAACTGAAGGGCATATCTGGAACTGATTCCGTAGTTTTCATTAAGGAATATCCATCTGGAAACCAGTATGAGCACATGGTTCATTCCACCTGATACCATGAGCATAAGGGGAAGGATGGAATCTTTATAGAGACGGTATTTCATATAAAGCCAAAGCGCCAACAGGTACAGAACCATTACCAGAAGGCCGAGAATGAAGAATGGGGCATTACTGGAAAAAATACTTTCCCCTGCTTCTCCACCTACGACCATGGAAGAAAAAGATTTTACCAAAAAACGGACAAAAAAGCTAGGAGTATCCTTTAACTGGGTGAGCAGGGACACTTCTGCCGGGGCGGCGTGGTCCTCTATTGCATAAGAATTACTCCACATATATAAAAGAAATGGAACCAGGGCACTTAGTCCATAAACGCCATATTTCACCCTTTCTCCCTTCTTTGCCAGGAAAAACAGGAAGCAGCAGGCAAGAACCACCGTTACGGAATATATGGCGCAATAAGGGCCTGCCACCAAAAGGGTCGTGAAAAAGGGGAGTATAATCAGCTTTATCTGATCACGGGGCCATTCCTCTTCGTTCCATGTTCTGTCCAGCAAATCATAATGGTAATAAAAGCAGACAAAGGACAGGAAATGGGCCCAGCCGCTTCCGTTGGTCAGCATTTCCCATTTGTTGAGGCTGAAAACCACCGCCGTTAAGACAACAGTCCAGATGAGGGAAAGCCTTTTTCTGAGACAGTATCTCGTCAGGACGATTCCGGAAAGGCCCAGGGCCAGAACTCCCAGAACCCGGTCAAACATAGTGGAATAGCTGAAAAGGACAACATTGATAATTCTTCCCAGGTAATTGACGGGAATTCTCGTAAAGATATCAGGCACAAAAAATTTGGCCGGATTCCATATGTCGGGCAGGTAGCTGTTTACCAGACGTATATAATCGGTATAGATTCCCTCACTGGTGGAGGCAAAGATATACCAGAGGCAGAAAAATGTCCCCAAAACAGGAAACAAGTAATATAAATAACTGCGTTTCATAAATTCCTCCCTGTCACTTAATCTGCGGTTATTTCAGCAACCACAGCAAGGTGCTTTTCTCCTCTTTGTTCTGATGCACTTTCATAATAAAAGTTGCATTCAAAGTCCAATTCCTTGATCTGGGAGGGCTCTCCAGTGATTTCTGCGGTCACAGTGGAGGAATTTATGGGAATGATCTGCTTTTTGTTTCCATTTATGGTTACAGTGATGGTTTCCAAGCCTGTAATATTTCCAGGATAATAGAATTTCAGGCCGATCTTCCCTTCTTTTCCCGTCATGACCCGCATTCTGGCGCTTTCATCCAGCCAGCCGTCTTCATAGCAGCCATAAACCGGCTCTAATTTAATCCGTTTTACAAAATCCGTTATATCCTGGAACCGGTTATGGGCCGGTTCTTCTCTTAAAATAAGCATGTTGGGTTTCACCAGTCCGATGTCGTGAATGGAATCGATGAAGTAGACCTCTGTGCCTTCTGCCTTTCGTTTCTTATCAAAGGTTTTAAAGAAGGTCTGGGCTGTAAAATCACTCATTTCGTAGGAGTTTCCGATCATATAAATCTTTTTTCCGAATATTCCATCCTTATACTTCCCATAGGTTTCTTCTGCAAGGGAATTATACCGGAGCTGATTGGGCCAGTAATACAGGTTTTCGTATTTTCCCCGGTAAAAGCTCTCCACCGGAAACATAATGATTCCGTAAATCAGGAACAGGCCGCAGTAAAGAAGAGGCCAGGAAATCCGGACTCCCGTTTCCTGTTTTGGGGCTGCGATCCCGCACATATAGGCAGCCAGAAGCCACGCTCCCGTCATGGACACATAGATCCATCTGGTTTCCACCCGGATGGTGACACTGGAGGAGCCGATGCACAAGGCGATGAACAGCAAAAACAGGCCGATAACGGGAAGGCGTTCTTTTAATGCTTCCTTCTCTTTTAAAAGCCTGACCAGGAAAATCACGGTCATTGCAAGCAGAAACAGGTTTGAAGCTATGACAAAAACCCGGACCCAGGCAGGGGACGCTCCCCAGCTTAAGCCGCTTAAGTGATCGGGGCCTGCATTAATTCCAAAGATATAAAGCACCTGACTGAATGCATAACGGAAGGTATCCGAAATCCGGAAGGTATCTGCCACATTGGTCCCTCCGGTTCCTGCCGGAGATATGGATCCGATAGTGAGAAGGCGGATAGCCTGGACAGCCAGAAATGCAGCAGTCACATGAAGCCAGGGCTGTCTGCGCTTTTCCTTTTTCATGAGAAAGGCTCCGTAAAACAGAACCAGCAGTACCATATACCGTTCGTGGATGAAGCAGACGGAAAAATACAGAACCGATGCCCAGGGCAAGAGCCTCTTTGTCTCTTCTCCCGACAAATAGCGATAGAGGCAGTAAAGGATTCCTATGGCAGCCCATAGGGCCAGGCTTTCCATAAGGCCATAGACCTGGCTGATCTGGTAGTAAGACATTCTGGAAAGCAAATATAAAATGCCGCATAAAAATCCCACCAGCCACCGGTCTGACAAACGCTTCCCAAAACGGTAAACTGTGTAGGCAATGCAGGTGTTAAGCAAAATATTAATGGGAACGAACCAGCCGATCCGACTTCCGGTTACCATAAGCTCCAGCCAAGCCGCCAGATAATAAACAAAGCGGAATCTGGTGCTTCCCAGGGGGAATACGAACTGGGTAAAGGACTGTTCCCCATAGCAGGACCAGAGATAAAGGTCGTCCATATAAAGACCTTTGATCTCAATTCCCCTGTTTATAAAAAAAGCGAAGACCAGCAAAAGTGCGGCGGCAATCAGCTCATTTTTCCATTGTTTTTCTCCCATCTCTCTTTGGTCTCCTTTCCGGGGTGGTCTGTTTCTTAAAAAAAGCGTTCTTCCAGCATCAGGCACAAGGTATGGTAGACAGGGAGGTGAAGTTCCTGTATCTTAAACACCTCTGTTTCCGGAACCCTGATGGTCACGTCTGCGGCCGCCTTTAAAAGGCCTCCGTTTTGGCCGGTCAGGCCGATGGTCTTCATGCCAAGAGCTTTTGCAGCTGCCAGGGCATACATGACATTTTTAGAATTTCCAGAGGTGGAAATGCCTAAAAATACATCTCCTTTTTTCCCGTATCCATATGTCTGCTGGGCATAGATCAGATTTCCGTCCACATCGTTTAAATATGCGGTGGAAAGGCCCGGATGGTTGCTTAAGGAAATAGCAGGTAGTCCGCCCTGAAGCTTCTGGGCTAACTCCTCGCCTCTCTCCGGATCGGCCTCATAAAGAGCCTTTGCAAATTCCTCTGAAACCTGGCGGCGCTTTACAAAGCCTTTCATCAGCTCGCCTACAATGTGTTCTGCATCGGCGCAGCTTCCGCCGTTTCCAGCCACCAAAAGCTTTCCGCCGTTTTCATAGCATTGTTCCAAAATTTCATAGGCCGCCCGTAGCTGGGGCTTTACTTCCTCCAGTACGGGATAACGGTCTGACAATTCATCTAAGTATTTCATAGGGTCCATTTTTTCATTCTCCTTCTCTTGTCAGTATCCAGTCCACCGCTTCTTTCATGGTGGGGGCATAGGCATCTAAGGATTCTTTTCTCTCTTCCCCGGTCATGGCTTCATATAGTTCCCTTCCGTATCCGGTTCCCACTAAAATCCCCTTTACTCCGTAACGCCTTCCAGCTTCTGTATCCAGAACCTTGTCACCGATCATATAGGAATGAGCCTTGTCCACTTGAAAAAATCCTTCGGCCATTTCAAACATTCCTGTTTCCGGTTTCCGGCAATTGCATTCTTTTTTATATTCACCAATTCCGTGGACCGGGTGATGGGGACAGTAGAAAAAGCGATCAATTTCAGCACCTTTTTCAGAAAGAAGGCTGTTTAGGTATTGATGAAGGGATATGACATCTTCTTCTTTATAATATCCTCTCGCTACTCCTGCCTGATTGGTCACAACCACCAGCTTAAAGCCGTGATCCTTAAGCCTCTTTAATTCCTCCGCCACACCGGGAAGAAGGATCAGGTCTGAATGACGGTATAAGTATTCCACTTCCTCATTGATGGTGCCGTCCCGGTCTAAAAATACAATTTTATCCATGTTTTCAACTTTCCTGCCCTGTACCTTGGGCATAATGGTATGCCCGGAGGGCGCTTCCTCTTTATAATTGAAAGCGGTATTCTCCGTCCGGAATAGCAACCTTTATCTCCTGGTAATCCCACCGCTTTTCATCGGTGATCCACGCCTGGGCTCCACGCAATTCAAAGTTCCAGTCTGTCAGCTGGCCTCCTGCCGCTTCCAGCCGGGCCGCTACCTTATGGCGTACGTTATATGGGCAGTAGATCAGAAGATATCCGCCGCCGCCGGCTCCTAAAAGCTTGCCTCCTAAGGCTCCTGCTTTCAATGCCTCTTCGTAAAGTTCATCAATTTGGGGAGTGGTGATCTTACTGCTCATCCGCTTTTTGCTCTTCCAGCCGTAGTCCAGAAGCTTTCCAAAGCCGTATAAGTTTCCTTTTAAAAGTTCATCTTTCATGGCATAGGCCAAGGCCTTTACCTCGCACATGGCATCAAAGGGGTCTTTCTTTTCATAATTTTTCACTTGATCCTTGATGATGTTGGCGGAAACGTGGATGTTTCCGGTATAGCAGAGCAGCAGGTTGTATTGCAGCTCGTGAATGATCTCTTTTTTGATCCGGAGGGGATTGACTACCACGTTATTGCGTCCGTGGAATTCGATGAAATTAAAGCCTCCGAAGGTTGCGGCATACTGGTCCTGGTATCCGCCGTCGATTTTTAAATCCTCCCGCTCCACCTTATAGGCCAAATCTGCCATGGCGTAGGCGTCCAGTTCTATTCCCTTCCATTTTGCCATGGCAGTTAAAAGAGCCACCATAACTGTAGAAGAGGTTCCAAGGCCCGATCCCGGAGGTGCGTCGCATTGTAAATATACCTCGCAGCCCTGTTTGATATCCATGGCCTTTAAGGCCGCAGTCACCAGATCCAGGCGTCCGTCGTATACATAATTTTCCTTTGTGTTGTATTTGACTGTCATGTCAAAGTCTAAGGAGTGAACGGTGATATGGTCATCTTCGCGGGGAACAATGGAGCAATAGGCGTATTTATTAATGGTACTGCCGATAATCGCTCCTCCCTGCTGGTTGCAGAAAGGGGCCACATCCGTACCGCCGCCGCCAAAACTCACCCTTAGAGGTGCGCGTCCTCTGATTATCATATGACTACCCTTCCTTTCTCCACATCTTCTATAAACCGGTAATAATCTTCCGGAACTCCGATATCAATAAAGTATCCGTCATTGACAAAGCCGCCAAGTTTTTTTCCTTCCAGAAGCCATTTAGGGATCATGTCGTGCTCTAAGGACACCTTTCCTTCGGGGATGTCCTCCAACAAGGTGCGGTTCATTAAATAAACGCCTCCGTTGATGGTTCCTCTCTGCGTTTCTTCCGTCTTTTCGTCAAATGAGGTAAGCCAGCCGTCTTCCAGGACTGCCTGTCCGTACCGGGATACATCCTCTACCTGCCGAAGCACCAGGGCCATGTCAAGATCCCGTTCCTGGCTCAAAGCGGTCAGTCTGCTGTAATCAAGCTGGTAAAAAGTATCTGCATTGAGCACCAGAAAACGATCCGTTGTCACCTGTTTTCCTGCATTTTTAATGGCTCCTGCTGTTCCCAGAAGCTCTTCTTCATAAGCATAGGAAACCTGAATTCCCCAAGCTGATCCGTCTTTAAAATATTCTTCCACCATGGAGCCTTTATATCCCACTGCAAAAATCACGTGATTCACTCCATGATTGATTAATTCCATAATTACATATTCCATAAAGGGCTTGTCCTGGATCAGCGCCATTGGCTTTGGCCTGTCGCTTACCACGGAACGAAGCCTGGTTCCAAGACCGCCTGCCAGTAAAACTGCCTGCATATTTTATGTCCTCCCGGTTCTGTCTTTCCTGTAAATAATCCAAACGTCATTATTATAACATATACCCTTTGCAATAATCCACTATATTCGGCATAAATCGGAAAGGCAGGGAGTCATTTTTCCTGACTTCCTGCCCAAATCTTAAAAATCTTCTCCGATTACTTCCCAGGCTGCATCAATGCTGTGATATCTGCGGATATAATCCTGAGCCGCTCTGCACATCTGCCTGCACCGGTCTGTATCCTCGTAAAGGGATACCACTTCCCGGGCAAATTCTTCCCGGTTATCACGGATTTCCATGACAGTTTCTGCTTCGGCAATTCCTTCTGCTCCGATGGAGGTAGTAACCACTGGAGCACCGTAATAAAGAGCTTCAATGACCTTGCCTTTTACTCCAGCTCCATAGCGGAGAGGAACTACTACAATCCTGCATTGTTCATAAAGCCTTGACAATTCCTCTTCTGAAACAAAGCCTTTTACAATGATTCCGTTATCCGGCTGCTCCAAAGCGCTGATTTCTTCCGTCACCTTGGAACCTACGATATAAAAATTAACCTTAAGCTTTTCCCGGATGAGAGGGAATATCTCTTTTGCAAACCATAAAACAGCATCTGCATTAGGCGGGTGGGCGAAACCGCCTACAAACAGCAGCCCTTCCTTCTTCTCAAAATCATCAGAAATACGGGTTAAGAACTGTTCAAAAACATAAGCCACAATAGCCTTTACGGTCATGGCAGGTTCAAGCTGATGAATGGCATCCCGCTCCACATAGGACGGGTAATAGGATACTGCCGCCTTTCTCATAATGCGAAGCTCCACTGACTTCCAATACTCGGAAGACCGCCTTTTTTCCGGGTCACCGGTCAGCTCATATTCTCTGCCTTCCCGCAGGAAATGAAGATCATGGCCGTAATAAATCATCTTCATGTTTGTGTTGTTTTTTATAAAGTCCACATATTTTGCCGCAATATGAGGCCGATTTAAGTAAGCCACCTTAATGTCGTTTCCATGGTCCTTTAACCAATCCCATATCTTGGTTTCATAATCCCTGCCATAGAGAATTTCAATCCCCAACTGCTGCAATGCGGTGGAATAAGGTTCTTCATGAAGGAAATTATCCCCGAGAAACTTTACTACATAGCACTTTTCCAGAAACATTTTCAAATACTGGAAGGTGGTTTTGGAACCGGCATCCCGGTCATAGGTAGGCACATAATGGTCAATAACCAGAATCATATCCTTGCCCTGGCTTCTCTCCCTTGCCCGGAAGGGATCGGGATTTCCATTGTTTTCACATTGCTTCTTAAATTCATCAGCCCATTTTTCTTTCAGTTTCTTTCCATTCTCCACCTGATAGCGCTTTAGACCCGTACCGTTAACATCGGTTCCATTGGAAACGCCTTCAAAATGAATGACCTTGGAAAGAGGCTGATAAACCACCCGAAGCCCTGCTTTTCTCACCTCAAAAGCCAGGTCAGAGTCCTCGCAGTAAGCAGGAGCAAACCGCTCATCAAAGCCGCCGATCTGCTTCCACAGATCATTGGACAAGAGGATGGCCGCACCGGAAATGTAGTCCACATCTTTCACATAGTTATACTCCGGCTTGTCCGGATCATCCAGCCGCCCGTAGTTCCAGCCGGAACCGTCACTCCAGATGATTCCTCCGGCTTCCTGGAGACGTCCATCAGGGTATACCAGCTTGGAGCCTGCCATTCCGATGGTGGGGTCTGATTCCACCAAATGCACTAGGCTGCTGAGCCAGCCAGCCGTCACCTGGGTGTCGTTGTTAAGGAACATAATGTATTTTCCCCTGGCAGCCTTAGCCGCCTGGTTGCAGTTGCGCAAAAAGCCCTGGTTGGTTTCATTGCGGCAGATCACCAGATTTTCAGCAAACTTGGAAAGCTCTGCTGTGGCATCGGTGGAAACATCATCGGCAATGATCACCTCATAAGATACATCCTTTGTGTGCTCAAGGATAGAAACAAGGCAGGCATAGGTATAATGAATCTGATTATATACCGGAATAATGATGGATACCATGGGGGCTCCCTCTTTTACAAAACGGAGCTTTCCGTGGGTCCGGTATATCTCTCCGATCTTCATATCTCCTTCGATCAGATTCTTCCCCTCTTCCGTGGTGTAGAGGCGGATAGAGCGGATGGGGTGAATGATTGCATCTTTTGTATAGGAGAATATCTTACGTTTTCTGGTTCCCTGGGGAAACTTCTCATCAAAGATCCGTTTTAGCTTTCTCCTGACCCGGTAAGTAAATGACAGATGGCCCTGAAGGGTTTCCATTATCCCCTGCATTTCCTGGCAATCTTTTCGGAGGGTTTCAATGATGGCAGTCTGGTTGCTCACATGGTTATCAGTCAGCCGCTTTTCCTCCTGCTGCTTGGTGATGGTCACATCCCGCTCCTGTACCTCCAGTTCCAGGTTGGATATACGCTCCTTGGCATCATCGATGATCTGGGATACCTCATACATATCCCCTGGCAGGGCGTAGGTTTCGTGCATGTAGTTGACCAGGTATATCTGCTGGTTCTCACCGTGAACGTATTCCTGGAAATGGCGCTCCATATCTTCATAAACGGTCAGGCGCTCCGCCTCCACTCCCATTTCTTCCATGAATTCTTCCATGGAATCATAGGATAAAATGCTTTTATACTGCTCATAAAAATAATAGAGGACACGGTATTTTATAAATGTCATGGGAACCGGAAAGGTAAATACCCATTCATAGTCCAGACAATAATATCCGTCTTCGGTCTTCATAATATTTTCAAAAAGACAGTCAATGTTGGCAGTCTGAAAAGCCCAATCTTTTTTAACGCTCTCATCGGCCCGGTCAAGATTTCCGAACACTTTTTCAAATTCCGGCGTCAGGGTAAAGGGAATCATATGATCTTCCCTGACATTTAAAATCATGGACATTCCGTCTTCCATATGAGAAACCGAAACCCTTCCATCTTGGATTTCCCTTCCAAGAAGCTCCGATAAGGTTTCCCCCTTGAGAAAATCAAACCGGGCAGTTCGGCCATCCGGACTTATGGAAACCTCCGCAACCTTCAGCTTCTGACTCTGGTCTTTTAAACGGATGTATTTTTCTCCAAGGGATTTGATATGGGGAATTCCCTCTTCCCTTAAAGCTGTTTTTTCCACAAAGGGCCTGCCATCCGCCTCCACAATGCTGGTGCGGATCTGAAATTCTTCCCTGCGGGTCTTATTGTATTTTACAAAATTAATTTTCTTCATGGCGGCTCCATATGGTTAAAAATGAATTGGCAAATGTTTCAAACTGTTTTCCCTCGCATACCTCATCATACATCTTACCCAGATCAAACCTCAAATACTTGGGATAGTCGTAGGCTAAAATGGCGTGGGTCAAGTCTCCCTTGCCCGGCAGATAATGGTCGGAATACAGTGCCATAGCGCTGCGGTAGTCAGGCATAGGATAGTAAAACTCTGCCTTTCCCCTGTTTCCTTCCGCACCGCACAAAAGCTCCAGAACCTCTGCCCTGGATAAGCGGACCTGATCCGGGATGGCTCCTGCCTGATATTTAAGACCCAGACGGTTGCAGAGAGCCAGAATCAGCTTTCCTTCCGGTTTTAAAAGGGACTTTGCCTTTTGAATCTGTTGCTCATAAGGTGCCTTAAGGGAGCCAACCATGACCACGTAATCGAAGCCCTCTTCTTCAAAGGCTTCCAGCTCTCCGGCCACATAACGGATATTCTCCTGCTTCTGGTTTCTTAAGCGGTTAAAGGAAAGATCGTTGTCATTGGGGTCAAGAACAGTCACTTCCTTTACCCTTCTGCTGTATAAGCCGGTTAAGGCGCCATAGTCGGAGCCTACCTGAAGCAGGGAGGCATTCTGGTCAAATTCATACCATTCCAGCAGATTTTCACGGATATCTGACAGAGCATATAAATAATCCACATTGGGATTTTCCTGGAGCAGTGTTTTTATATCCCCGTTATATTTAAGAAACAGTTTCCTGATTTCAGGAGTGATATCATTCATGTTCGTTTCCTCCTTTCAACTTTCTTGTCCGAGTTTTTTTGGACATAATGGTATACCCGCAGGGTGCTTCAACTTTCTCGTCCAGGTTTTTAGGACATAATGGTATACCCGCAGGGTGCTTCCGCTTTCTCGTCCAGATTTTCAGGACATAATGGTATACCCGCAGGCATTTTGCTTTACTCTCCTGCTCTGGAGAGCTTTAAACTGACTTTTGATTCCATATCATAAATTCCTACCGTATTTTTATTGGAAATGACCGTAATATTGGCAATATCATAAAGGCGGTGGTAAACCACATGTTCTCCGTTTTCAAAGCCCGTACAGCTCATGGAAAGCAGATATTCCCCTCCCTGGAGGGTCATCTTCTGGTTAAATTCCACTTCATACTCGTCGCCCTTTTTCACAGACTTCACCTCGGAAGCTTCGTACATAGTGTTGGTGCCGGTTAAATCGGCTCCTCTTTTATCCTTGATGGTATAGGTGAAAATGGGAGTCTCAATCTCAGTGTTAAAGTGAATCCGTTCCTTAATACTAAACCGTTCTCCCTTTAACAACAGGTTGGTCACATTTCCCTTGGCATCTAAAAGCCCGAAATCCACGATTTCTGCTCTCTTGTCACCGTATTCGGTACGGGTGGGATTGATGGTCAGGCGGTCTTTCATAAAGCCTTCCTGGCGCTGTTCAGCCTGTTCCCCGGAAAAATCGTTTAAGGTTCCTTCCCGGATTTCTTCCAGTTCTTCCCCTAAATCATCCATTTGGTTAGCCAGAATTTTCTTATAGAGATCCACCATCTTTCCAGGCTCTCCCTCTGCAATGAAATTCCCCTTATTTAGTACTACAACCTGGTCACAGTACTTGATAATGGCTCCCATATCATGGGTAACCATTAAAATGGTGGTGCCGTTTCTCCGAATTTCCTCCATGCGGCGGTAGCATTTGGCCTGAAAGAACACGTCTCCTACGGACAGAGCCTCATCTACAATGAGAATCTCAGGTTCTACGTTAATGGCAAGGGCAAAAGCCAAACGGACGAACATACCGCTGGAATATGTTTTTACAGGCTGATAGACAAAGTCTCCGATATCCGCAAAATCCAAAATATCTTGAAGCTTTTCATCCATTTCCTTTCTGGAAAAGCCCATCATGGTGCCGTTCATGTAAATATTCTCAATTCCCGTGTAGTCCATATTGAACCCGGCTCCCAGCTCCAAAAGAGCAGAAATAACTCCGTTTACCTCCAGTTCCCCGGTGGTAGGGGTCAGAACTCCGGTAATGATCTTTAATATAGTGGACTTGCCGGAACCATTGGTACCGATGATTCCCACGGTCTGACCTTTTTCCACGTTAAAGGATATGCCGTTTAAGGCATAGAAATCACGGTGGAAATTCTTATGGGACAGGCTTAAAGACTCCTTTAAACGATCAATGGGCTTGTCGTATAATTTATAAATCTTTGTTATATTATTAACAGAAATTACATTCTTGTTTATTCCTACGGACATTGAATCCTCCATTTAAGCCGATTACAGCACATCAGAAAAGTGCGGACGCAGCCTTTTAAATACTTTTAATCCTGCAAGCATCAAGACAATGGTTACGGCCCAGAAATACAGGCCCAGCTTAGGTCTTTCTATGAACCAGTTTCCGGTCAGCATGCTGTCGCGGTATCCTGCCACTATATAATAGAAAGGATTGATCTTCAATACAGAAGACAGCCAGGCCGGTGCAGACGGAAACATATCCGGATCCCACATAACGGGAACCATCCAAATGCCAAACTGAAGAAAAATTCCTACGATCTGACTAATGTCCTTAAAAAAGACATTGACGGCACTGGTGAAATAAGTGATTCCCAGAGACAGCATAGAGGATGCAAAGGAATAGTAGATAATCTGCAGCCAGCTTATCCTTGGCATAAAGCCATAAAGAAGAAATATTGCAATCATTACCACTGCAAATATTCCATGAACCATGAGACAGGAAATCATCTTAATGACCGGAAGGATTTCAACCCGGAACACCACTTTTTTCACCAGATAATTATATTCCTGAAGGCAGCCTGTTCCCAGGTTCAATGATTCACTGAAGTAAAACCATGGAACGATACCGGGAATCAACCACAGCACATAGGGGTAACCCGGTACTGGAGGGGCACTTTTAAATCCAAGCTGGAACACACAAAAATATACCATGATCGTCGCTAACGGCTGAAGAAATAACCAAGCAATACCGAAATAAGAGCCTACGAACCGTTTCTTAAAATCAGCTTTTGACAAATCCAGTATTAATTTTCTCTTTGTAATAATTTCTTTTAATAAGGAAACCAGATAATTCACGGTTTTCTCCTCTCACTATTTCATTAGAATTTGAAGGTATCTCTGATCCCGCTCCATTTCTGGTCCTTATCAGAAATAATCAGCTCCATGCCTTCCTCCACCGGCCATTCAATTCCGATTTCAGGATCGCTCCATAAAATTCCGCCTTCATCTCCGGGATGGTAGAAATCGGTGCACTTGTAAGCGAATTCTGCCTCATCGGACAATACAAGGAATCCATGGGCAAAGCCTTCGGGAATGTAAAATTGCTTCTTGTTTTCTGCTGAAAGCTCCACGCCGAACCACTTTCCATAGGTTTCAGAAGAGGAACGCAGATCTACGGCTACATCGAATACCGCTCCTCTCACCACACGCACCAGCTTTCCCTGGGGAAACTGCTTCTGGAAGTGAAGTCCCCGCAGTACGCCCTTAATTGACATGGACTGGTTGTCCTGGACAAAGACCATGTTAAGTCCGGCTTCTTTAAAGTCATTCTGGTTGTAGGTTTCCATAAAATATCCCCTGGAATCAGGGAATACCGTAGGCTCAATTACATAAAGACCTTCAATTCCACATTCTGTTACTTTTATCTTTCCCATAATTAGTTTCCTCTTTCTTAATCATTCTTTAAATAACAGCATATTTTGGTGCATACTTTTACTTGTAGCATTTTACCACAATTTTCTTTGGATTTCTATTTATTTTCCGTTTTCCAATACATGGGATTCATGGTGCATGTTAAGATCAGCCAGTCCGGCAGCTTTTTATACCGCTTCCCCATCAGATACCCCATATATTTAAACCCGCTTTTTACAATCACGCCCGGCACCAGCCATGGTTTTTTCTGTTCCACAAGCCATGCACAGGTCTTTTTCACCAGCCGGATTCCTTCGCTTTCTGAACGGATGCCCTTAAATACCTCAGGGTGGTCTGCCTGGGATACGGCCAGGTCAAAATTCCGCTTAAACTGGGCAATACAGCCGTAATTGTGAGAATGATATACCCTTGCATCAGCCGCATAGGCAACTGCCTGTCCCCTTTGCCTTATGGCATTTCCCGCATAAATCATGTCCTCGTTAAAAATAGTCCGGTTAATAAAACCGCCTGCCTCTAAAAAGGCCTCCCGGTCATAGGCGCAGCAGACATTGGAAGCAAAAAAGGTCTTGATACCCAGTTCCGTCAAATCTGCATTTGTCTTAACCCTGCTCTCTTCCGGATAATTAAAGGACCGGGTGTACTTCTCCGCCATGGCGCAATCCTGGTTGGGAAGCTGTCTTCCATAGGCCATGACCACCATTTCACCCTGACTTCCGGTCTGATCAAAGCCCTTTACCAGCGCACCGATCAGATTCCTGTCAGCCGGAACCGCATCGTCAGTCATAAATACCATAATATCCGCTTCCGAATACCCGGCTCCCTGGTTTCTGGTCTTCCCATGGTCAAATTCCGCCTTTGTCACATGATGGACCTCCAGATTGGGAACCCAGGTGTAATCCTCTTCCTTCCAATAGGATTTATCCGTATTCATGACAATGATACGCCTTACGGGATAGGACTGCTCCCCCAGACATTTTAAGAGGCGTCTCAGGGTCTTTCCCGGCTTATAGACAGGGATGATCACATCCACTGTCCGGCTTTCCTGTATCTTCTCTTCCATCACATTTCCTCTACTTTCCATCAATAGCGCAGAACCGCAGACGAACAAATGCGGATCAGGGCATAAATACTCACAAAGCACTCCAGATACCAGGCGCTTTTCCTCAAATCCAGGCTGGTGGACAGCCGCTTGTCAAATAGCACCAGCAGCACAAGGGGCAGCAGAGGGATAAAATACCTTCCCTGAACGCCTGTAATATATGTCATCTCCCTTGGCGTCCAGCCTAACAGCATGGAGGCCAGTATCAGACAGACACTGAGGAATACTAAAATCAGAACCCACAGCTTCTGTCCTCCTGTCATAGGAGCCGGTTCTCCTTCCCTCCTTATGGCACTGACAAACAGCCCGTACCAAAGAATCAAAAGGCAGAAGAACGGAACCGACAAGCTGCTGTCTAAATTCCCCAGATAGCCGCCCACCATGGTGGTGAGATAGTAGTCAAGCTGAGTGACCAGAGTTTCATAATACATCTGAAAGATTTCATAAGGGCAATTAAAGACATCCTGCAAGGTATATCCCGCCGCCTCATTCCAGCTTACATATCCTTCTGTTTCCGTAGCCCACACGGAAAGAACCAGACGGTTCACTAAAAATACAGCCAGCAGCATAACAGAAGCAACCGTAATCACGGAAATCCAATAACGTTTCTTTGTGCTGAACTTAGAAGCCGGAATCAGAAGGCAAATCCCCGCCACGGGCAGATATACGATCTTTCCAGGCTCCAAAAGAACGAGAAGCAGGCCTAACATAACGGTATCCTTAACAGTTACCTCTTTCTTTTCATATGCCAGATAGAAACACCACGCCAGAAATATCATGGAAAGGCCGATAAATGCAGTATCATAAGAAAAGGAAGCAGCCAGATGAAGGGTCATAGGCAGACAGGAAATTGTCATAAAAAGCTCTTTTTTAAAGGGCATAATCCGGACAGCCAAAAAGCCCATGGCCGCAAAGCAGACCAGGTTCATCAGTCTTCCCATATAGATCAGGGGAACGTATCCCCAGTGAAAGAGACGGGCAAGGCTGATTCCTACAGCCTGGGGAAGGTATACAAGAGGCATGGTGTTTACCGGCACTTCATACCGGACCGTCAGCCCCTGGCTTTTATCCATGGAAAATAATCCGGTGAAAACCTGATTATAGGCATTTTTTCCCACCTCGGTATAAAACTCAAATTCATCGTCTCCGCTTCGGACCAGAACATTAGCTCCCCGGCTGATCCGTTTCTTTTCCTCTTCACTGGCCTGGGCCAGAAATTCCTCATCCGCCACCGCCGGTTTTCCCATAAGCTGGCTGGAAAGGCGGTAAGCACTGGTGAAATGAACCGCTTCATCAGGAGCAGAAAAAGGCGGAAGAACAAACATATAGAACACTCCCAGAGCAATCACAGTCAGGGGAAACAGCCATTGTCCCGTCTTTGGCAGGACCCATAAGGCGATTCCCTGGCAAAGGAGAAATCCGCTGCCAAAGAGAAGCAGCCACCGGTAAAGGCGCCGTACTGATTCATATTCCGGAGAGGGTATTCTTACAATGATTTCCGGAAAGGTTTTAAAAAACAGGAGGACAAGAACTAGCAGCGTTCCTGCCACTAAAGCCAATCCCTTTTTATTTATGATGGACTTCACGCTTTTTCCCCTCCTTTTCCGCCTCCAGCTCCTCCCGGTCCAAAGCCAAAAGCTGAACCAGCTCTGTGACCTTCCTGTCCAGCTGGGATATCTTCATGGACTGGGAAAATACCTTGATCAGCAGAATAAAGATCATAAAGGCAAAGATAAAGTTGGCGGTGGAGTAGGTTCCAACCAGACGGGAAAGGATATCCGCCACCCATGGAAATACACTGAATGCGACTAAAAGCAGGGAAAACATCACCCAAAAGATGGAATCCTCTATTTTCATCTTGGAATGGCGTATTTTCCTGATTACATAACATGTGAGCAATATGGAAACGCATATTAAAACGGCTCGAAGTGCAACTGTCATCTTTCGTTCTCCCTTCTTCTACCCCCGGTTCCGAATGCGGAAGCTCTGTACCAGCAAAATGGAAAACAGCATCTTTCCCATATACCGGGCTGCATTGACAGGATTTAAATAACTCTCGCCCAGAATCCGCTCGTCCATAGTAACTGGAATCTCAGAAACCTTGGCCCCCTGTTTGATCAGATAGGAAATGGTGTCCGGTTCCGGCCCGTAATTCAGCCCATCGGCAAACTCCTTGATCATCTTATGACTGAACATGCGCATACCGGAGGTGGGGTCTTTCACCTTCACCCCTGTAGTGAGCCAGATAGCACCGCTTAAAATGGAACTTCCCAGCATCCGCATGGAAAACGGCTTTTTCTCAGACACAAACCGGGAGCCGATGACAATATCATATCCTTCATCCATTTTTTCCCTCATAGGGAGAATGTATTCAGGGCGGTGCTGTCCATCTCCGTCAAACTGTACCGCATACCGGTATCCGTGGCGGTGTGCGTATTTAAGCCCGGTCTGAAATGCACCGGCCAGCCCTAAATTAATAGGAAGGTCAATGATCCGCCAGCCGTGATTCCGGCAGATATCCGCCGTCTGATCGGTAGAGCCATCATTGATAATCACATAGTCAAACACAGGGTGGTTTTTGATCACTTCCCCTACCACCCGTTCAATATTAAGAGCTTCGTTGTATGCAGGTATTATTACCAGAACTTTATCCATCATCTCCCAATGTTTCTCCCTTTACTTTTCTCTTTTCCAAATACCCGGACAGCCTGACCCATAAAGCAGAGCATGAGAATGAGCATTTCCAGCGTATAGGAAAGGGCTCCTCCGTTGATTCCTCCCACCTTCACCAAACGGAAGGAAAGAACAAAGGAAAGGAGGCAAACAGGCACGTACCCCCAGAATATCAGCTTCTGTTTCTTCATAATAACAAGCACATAATAAAACAGGTTCATGACTGCGAACAAGCCTCCGCCCAGAATAATCAAAAGCAGGCCGGACTTGTAAGGCTTTAAATTTATATTGTAAATGGCTCCCAGCACAGGCACTCCTAAAAACCAGGTTCCTGCCAACGCTGCTGCTGTAAGGGCTAAAATAACCCCTGTCAGCTTTTTTACGCTGGACTGAAATTCCAAAAACTGCTTTTCTTCCCACTGAAAGGACATTTTGGTCAAAAAGGGGCGAATGACAAAGTTGGCTGCCAGATTGATCACTGAGGTCGGCATAAAAATGGCTGCAAAGGCAGCGTTATCCGCAGAAGTCATATGGACATCAATCCCATACCTTGCCATGGCAAAAATAAGGCCATCCAAAAATACTGATAAAAACAGCAGAAAACATTCCTGCAAAAGCTTCCAATGGCTTCCAGCGGCTTTCGTAAACTGAATCTCCGGAATGCGGCCTGCGGCTCTTTTGTCAAATATCAATATCCCTGCACCCTGGGACATGACCGCAACCCCGCTGGAAAAGACCAGATTCCTTGTGATTGCCAGGGAGCCTAAAAAGCAGATCACAGACAGCAGAGTTCGGAAGGTCATGGCCTGTCCGGTCAGATACAAGTGTCCGTTTCTCTGAAACTCCGATTCATATACATCGGCAAAGCCGTCCAGTACTTTATAAAGAACCATAAGAAGTACCACCAGCGCCTTCTCAGAAGTATATCCACCCGAAGGTTTTACTGTATTAAAAGCAATGTAACAGACTCCCAGAACCAGCGCTGCCAGACAGGTCACAAGGCGGGCCAGGCGGTATTCTCCAAAGGTATATCTTCTGCCGATATCTGTACTTTGGAGGGGCCTCATGCCAAAATAGGCCACCAGAAACATCTGCTGACCAAAAGTGCCGAAGGCAAAGGCGAATATCCCTCCTTTGTCAGTTCCCACCAGGTGATTGACAAAAGCTGCAAGAACCATGCTGGAGCCTGCATAGACCAGGCTTCCCACCATATTCCAGGCTATATTTTTTCGTTCCATTTCCGTTCCTCTTAGGGCATGTCTGAAAACTGGTTGTTCCAGCTTCTTATGCTCCATATATTTTACAATACATCTCTTAAAAAGTAAACTTAAAAAGCCCTTGCAGAGGGCTTTCACCTCCCTGCAAGGACCGTTATTCTTATTATTCCATGGATCTCCATCTAAAGTTTGGAACCACATCAGACCATTTTTCAATTCCGATGATAGGTTTTGCAAACTCAGTCAGTTCTATGGTGTCTTTCTTTTTATCAATGTTACGGAATACCTGCCAGATCTTCCGCCTCTTTGTTGCAACAATATGATCGCCCTGATCCATCCGGCATTCCCAAAGACCGAAGGACAATCCGCTGCGCACTTCTAAAGGAGCATCTACCTGACGGCTTAAAATATAAGCATCAATATGAGGATTGCTGTCAACCAGGTAATAGGAATAGGCAAATGCCGCAGCCTGAATCTGGGAAACATCTCCTCTGGTTGGACTGGTGGCTGTAAATCCTTCTTCTGTCAGAATGATATGGCGGACATCACCGGCAGGAGACCGGAAAGGGGTTTGGGCCATATAGTCAGTAAGAAGGTTTAAGTTGGCAAAGTTGATAACCGGAGAATTAAAGTCGTTAGTAATCCAGCCTGTATTTGCATCATCCCAGAATTCAGGCTCAATCATAGGAGCCGGATAAGGATGGTAGGCCAGACCCCAGTCCATCTGTCCCTGGGAAGCGGTAATAGAATTAAAGGTATCCACAATATTCTTGCCGCCGTACTTTAACTTGTTATCAATTTCATTATTCCAGTTGTAATCCAGGGAGAAATATACTCTGTCATTAGCACTGACACTTTTAATTGCCGTATAAAAAATACGGAATGCGTCGTGATAAGCCTGGACATAGCTGTTTAAATCCCATGGGCCGGTGTAGTTCCACTGCTGGTTGTTGATCTCATTTCCGATGATCCAGTTGGAAATCTTTCCGTGGTTTGGATTGGAACCGTTGTAACGCTCTGCCAGGAAGGAAGCAATGGCTCTGGTCTGCTCAAATCCCTTTTCCGTGGCTGGGTTAAACAAGTAATAAAATGCATTAGAGGACTTTTTAGTACCGGGATAAATCAAATCCGGTGTGGCATCATTCCAGCCGTTTAAAATAATAGCTGTTATGGTCATGCCTTTATTAGAAAGAGCACTGATGGTGCTGTCATATCCTTCCATGACCTGTTTGCTGAAGTGATACGTCTTTCCATCATACTGATATTCAATTCCCTCACCCAGAATCTGGTGAAATGCGATGTTGGTTGACGCATGTTTCACTCCCAGTTCAAAAGCATCTGCCAGCATATTCAGTTCGATCTGCAGACCCTTTTTTGTCAGGGGAGCGTTAAATGGCTTCGTATTTGCTGCAACAGCCTCAGGATTGGTGATATAATGGGGCTTGCTGACCTCAATATACTTTTCTCCATCCCACACAGCTACTACAAATCTGCTGTATAAACGGTCATCTTTTGTCCCTTGGTTTAAGGAAAAACTGTAGGTAACCTCTTTTCCAAAGGGCATGGCTCCTGCATAGTCGGTTCTTCCGTTTAAATCCTTCTGATAGGGCTGCTGCTCCACCAGATAAAGCATTCCATCCGTTCCGGTCATATCTCCTTCAGTGACTGCTTTCACCGTCACACTGGTCTTGTCCGGGTTCACCAGACAGGAAGTGATGGTAGATTCTACTGCCGGCGTCTTCTCTGACCCTGTCTCTGCGGCGCTTGCTGCATCTGTTGTATTTGCTGTATCGGCCCATAAGACAGATGTGCCCATAAGACACATAGAAGCCATTAACAGGATTCCTGCAATTCCTTTTCCTATCTTCTTATGATTCATTCTTGTTCCCTCCATGCTGCCATATTTCATGTACTCTACCATAATACCCATGTATTGCCATATTTACAATAACATTTTTATTACGTTATTCTGTATTTACTTACAATATTATTACCTTGGACCTGGTCTAATGTTTTAAATTCTTCACCGTAGTACACAGATACACAAAGCTTTCCAGCTTAAAAAGCCAGGAAAGGCCTCCGTAGACCAGAATTCCCACCAGAATCTGAACCAGCAGGGTCAGAAGAGTTCCTTCTATTATATATTGAACTCCATAGGCAGCCGCACACATAATGGCAGACAGGATGAGGGAAGGAAATACGTCCCTCCACTGTTGGGAAAAGCTGTAATCCAAAAGCTTTTTATTGGGGTAGGCGTTGATAAAGGTACAGACGAAATCAGTTACCGCCCGAAGTCCCACCATGGCGTAAATGCCGAAGGGGATGCTGATAATAAGGGCGATTACGCTGACGCATTTCTTCACGATCTCCAGCTTCAGGAATATTTCACTTCTGCCCAATGCGTTGATGGCCTGTAAATTAGCCACATGAAGGGGCCAGGTGGCATAGGCCACACACAGAAGCCGCAGCATGGGAACGGAAGGAAGGTAACGATCTGTCAAAAGCAGTTTTACCATAGGCTCTGCCACTGCAATAAGTCCGGCCATCATGGGAAAGACCAGATAGGAGCTGGTGACAATGGATCTTCGGACCATGCTCTTAAGCCTTTCCCTGTCATCCTGACAGGCGGAAAAGGCTGGAAGCATGACCGACTGAATGGCAGCCCCCAGGTTATTGGCAATGAGAGCCGGAAACTGGTTTCCTCTAGTATACTGGCCCATCATGTAGGAGCTGTATTGTTTTCCAATGACAAGTCCATATAGATTGGTAAATACGGTATCAATCAGGCCGGAGCAGAGAATCTTCCAGCCATAGGAAAACAGACCCTTTGCCCTGTCAATGGAAAAAATCAGCTTGGGACGCCATTTTACCAGAACCCCAAGAACCACCATGAGAAAAAAGCTGTAAAAAAACTGCTGCATGGCAAGGGACCAGAGCCCAAAACCCTTAGCTGCCATAACAACGCCGATCACACCGGAGCCGGAGGCGGCTAAAAGACTTGCCATGCACAGCTTTCGAAATTCCATATTTCTGGCGACCACTGCGGACTGGACTGACGTGACCGCTCCAAAAAACAAAGTTACAGAAAGAATTCGGAGAACCGGAGAGAAAACAGGTTGTCCGTAAAACGCGCCGATGGCAGGGGCACAAAAAAATAAAACCCCGTAAAGAATCACGGCGATGGCTGCACTGATATAAAATGCGGACGAGTAATCCGTCTCATCTACACGGTACTTTTGAATCAGGGCGGTGTTAACTCCGCTTTGGACGAAGACATTTCCAATGGAAATGAATATCATGATGAGCATGACTTCTCCGGACTCTGACGGCGTCAGCATCCGGGCCAGAAGAACCGATACGAGAAACTGAATCCCCTGGGTTCCCCCATTTTCCATCGCTTTCCAGAAGAGGCCGGAAAGTACCTTTTTTTTCATATTTTCCTGATACATACTGGCTTTTACCCTCTTTTTTCCTTTTGGCATTTTCACCTTATTGTACTATATCCGCCAATAAATGTAAATCTTATATAGCATTTTGGCCATGATTATGTTAAAGTAATCTTGTATATTTTTTATCTATAGAATTCAGGAGGTTTTAAATTATGCGTAAACTGACACGCCGCCTGGTAGCACTCTGTCTGACGGCTGCCCTTGTTTCCGGACAAGCGTCCATTGCGTTGGCGGAAGAAGCATATGGACCGGGATTTAAAAATGGCAAGCCCCTTGACCAGGCTGACCAGCCTGCAGGTACCGTAGGAGGCATATCAACTGAAGATGCAGAAAGTGCCCTGGCAAATGCAGGGATAGTTATTGAAAAAGAAGCAGAGGGAGGCGGCGAAGATGGCATCGTAGACGAAGCCACAAGAGCAGCTCAGGAAGCCTTAAAGGCTAATTTCCCCCGTCTTCAGACCACCGCCATGACAGGAGGAGGAAACTGGACACAGCCTTTTGTCAATGATGCCTGGATCACCAATGAGGGACAGGGCTTTCACGGATTATCCACATTTTTAACGAATATTGTGGGAAATGTACTTTACCGCACTTATACGTCCAGCACCGGCTGGTCTCCCTGGGTCATGAACGGCCAACAGACCACCAACTACCCCGATGACGTAAACATCGAGGCAGTACAGATGCGTTTTTCCGGTTATGTGAATAACCAGTTTGACATTTACTATACTACCCAGTTAGAAGATGGTACCACCACCGACTGGGCCAAGAACGGCGCAACTGCCGGAACCATGGGAACCGGCCATTACATAACAGGGCTTCGGATGGCATTCTTTGCCAAGAATTCAGAATTCCCCTATGCCATGGAAAGACCTCTCATTGCCGCAGACGTTGACGGGATGAGGGATATCAATGGAGAACTCCGTTATTTCAATGGGGATAAAACTCCTTTCACAGGCTGGGCATGGTCCGGAAATGAACGTTATTACTTCCAGGACACTTATCCGGTCACCGGATGGCAGTACATTGACGGCTTTAAGTATTATTTTGATGAATCAGGAAAAATGCTTTCAGATTTAGAGCCTATTGTAGGTGCAAATGGACCGTTTCTCATCAGCATCAACAAAGAAATGAACACCATGACCGTTTTTGGCAAGGACGGGGACAACGGTTTTATCATTCCGGTAAAGACCTTCCTGGCTTCCACCGGACCGGACACCCCTCTGGGAACTTGGAAGACACCGGAAAAGCACCGGTGGCGGGATATGAACCACGGAATCTTTACCCAGTATGCTACCCGTATCTGGAAAGGTTTTCTGATTCATTCCCTGCTCTACAGCAGGCCTAACAACATGACACTGGATCCTTCTACCTATAACTTTTTAAGCATTGCCGAATCTGCCGGATGTATTCGACTGAGGGCAATGGATACCAAGTGGATATATGATCATTGTGCCATTGGAACCACTGTAACTATTTACAATTCACCGGTACCAGGACCTTATGAGCGCCCGGCCATTGAGCAGATCATACCGGAAACCCAGACCTGGGATCCGACAGATCCTACTGTTGCTCAATAATTGAATTGATAGACGTGAGAAAATGCCTCATGCCGGTTTATACAGCCGGTATGGGGCATTCTTTGATTTTAATTTCTTCACTTTTTTCCCAAAAATGTCTTTCTGAGGGTATTATAAAGCCATGGGGTTCGGTACTGGAGCTGGATGAAAAAACGGGTTCTGGGCGTCAGTTCCTTATAATACCTTCTGTATTCCGGGTTCACAATTTCCTTAAACTGCCTGGTGTTGACCATGGTGTGATAATAAGTCCTTTTCATGGCACTTTCAGAAGCTTTATGAAAGCGTCCGTTTGTGGCAATGTCAAATTCTTCATATACCTTTTTCATGCGCTCACAGTATTGCTGCTGCTTTTTCCTGTAGTCTCCGCTCTTCCCTTCCACAGTCCAGGAACCTGCAACACCCACACGGTAGGCGCTCATAGGCTCATCCATGTAGTAACCGTATCCGGCTGCGGCAGCCATCATCTGTATAGGGGTGTCCCCTACGGGACAGTCCACATAGTAATCCGGAAGTTCTTTTACCAGGCGGGCAGGAAATGCCATGGAGGACATGGCATAGCCGGAGGATTTATCCACAATTTCCTCAGGTGTAATCATGCGGTTTCCCCGGTAAGGGCGCATCTGGCCTTCGGTCACAGCCTTTCCTACCAGTTCGATTTTGGCGCTGTGAATGCAGAGAGTGCATTCCGGATGGGCTTCCATGTAGTCCACCTGCTTTTGAAGCTTATCCGGAGATATCCAGTAATCGTCTCCATCGCACATGAAGATGTATTTGCCTCTGGCACGGGGAAAATTAAATGCTCCGCTGATGTTGTCAATTCCCTGGGAATACTGGTTTTCTGTCTGAATCAGAGGCTTTATTTTATCCGGGTATTTTTCGGCATATTCTTTTATGATTTCCCCGGTTCCATCATTTGAAGCGTCGTCGTGAACCAGGATTTCGTATTCAAAGTTTGTCTTCTGCATCAGAAAACTATCCAGGGCCTGACGGATATAAGCTGCGTGGTTGTAGGTGACGCAGTTTATGCTGGCCATGATGGTAGAACCGGAATAACCGCTCATTGGTCTCTGCCTTTCTCTTCCTCGATCTTTGTAATATATTCTTCGTATTTTCTGGCAATATACATTTCCCTGATAGGCCCTCTTTTGTCCAGAGCCTCACCCGTAAAGCACCTTAAATGGTTGGTGACAAAATCGTATCCTGCCATGCAGGAAAATTCCACTCCGCCGGAAAAGCGGGGATTGCATTCCAGCATGTGATGGGTTCCGTCCTCTCCTTCGATGAACTCAAAGTTGACACATCCGTTGATTCCAAGGCTGGAGGCGATCTTTTCGCACATTTCCTCCAGATGGGAATCAGAAAATACCTTTACTGAAGTTCCTGCACCGTTAGGAGTCCGCAGAAGCTCTTTTCTGCATACCACTGCCGTTTCTCCTGTACCGGACTTTCTTACTACATCTACAGTGATGATGCTTCCCTTATAAAATGGCTGAACGATAAAGTCATCCAGGCCTTCCTGTTCCAGAAATGCTTTCAATTCATTTTTTGAACGGATATAGGAAAGTCCCTGGCTGCTTCTGCCGTTATAAGGCTTTACAACCACAGGATAGGTCAGGGCCTCCGGGTCAGCTTCTTTTAAGTCCAGAGTAGGAATCGGAGTTCCGGTACCTTCTGAGGTTAAAAAATGGAAAAACGTTCTCTTATCCCGGCATATGCTTAAGGTTTCTTCGGAAGGCAGGCACAAGATGACTCCTGACTGCTGGAATTCCCTGCGGAAACCGTTTAATACATCGGCTTCCACATCGGTCAGAACCAGAATGAATTCCACTTTTTCCTGTATGCAGATTTCCAGAATCTTATCCGCATATGTTTTTCCTTCTGTAGCGTAAGGAACTTGATAGAAGGAATCCACGTTAGAGGAATCAGCAATCCATTCTCCCGGATAAATGTCACATCCAATAACGCGGATTCCATTCTTTTTTAAATTTTTAATTACAATGTCCGCAGAAAATGATCCAATCGCGGTTACCAGTGCTGTGTTCATAATTTCCTCTTCTCTGTCCATGTTTTTTGGACATGATGGTATGCCCGTAGGGCGCTTCCTCTTCCTTGTCCATGCATTTTGGTATAGCGGTATGTCCGCAGAGTGTATCCTATCTTCTACCATACTTTTAGAATGATGATACGTCTTCCCTACTTCCCGCTTATAATAATATCGCAGATACGATCCACCTCTTCTAAAGAAAGCTGAGCGTAAAGAGGCAGTGTCAACACATTGTTGGCCGCCTTTTTGGCCACTGGAAGGCATACATCGGCAAATCTTTCCCGATAGCATTCAAAATCAGTAATCAGGGGGTAAAAATACTTTCGTGCAAAAATATGGTGGGAGGCCAGCAGTTCATACACCTCATCTCTGGTCTGGGAAAATCCGTCAAATACCACCGGGAAGTAAGCATAATTCTGTTTTATCCCTTCCTTCGGCGGAATCAGACGTATTCCGGGGATTCCTGACAGCCGCTCTCTGTAACGCTCTGTGATCTGCCTGCGCAGTTCTATATTGTCACCCACATGACGGAGGTTGCAGATTCCCATAGCTGCCTGGAACTCGTTCATCTTGGCATTTCCGCCTATGTACTCCACCGATTCCTTGCCGGTTATCCCAAAGTTTTTCAAGTAATTAAGCAAAACCTCCAAAGAGGGATCATGAAAGGCAACCGCTCCTCCTTCAATGGTATTAAAAACCTTTGTGGCATGGAAACTGAACATGGAAGCGTCTCCACAGGCTCCGATTCCTTTTCCATTGACTTCCACCCCAAAAGCATGGGCCGCATCATAAATTACTTTTAAATCATGTTTTTTCGCGATTTGCTGGATTTTTTCAACATCACAGACATTTCCATATACATGAACCGGTAAAATGGCAGAGGTCTTATCCGTAATCAAAGCCTCGATCTTATCAACATCTATGGTGTAATCATCTTCCCTGATATCACAGAACACAGGAGTCAAGTTGTTTCTTATGATTGCATGGGTGGTGGAAGCAAAGGAAAATGGGGTTGTGATCACTTCTCCGGTTAAGTTCATGGCCTGAAGAGCCATCTCAAGAGCCATATGCCCATTAACAAACAGTAAAAGATTGGAAACATTTAAATAGTCCTTAAGCTCATCTTTCAGTTTGTCATGAAATTCTCCCATATTGGTCATCCAGGCTGTTTCCCATATTGGTTTGATCTCTTCTATAAATTCTTCGTAAGAAGGCATGGAAGCCCTCGTTACCAATATTTCCTTTTCTTCCGGTATCATATGCCAATCTCCTTTAATTTCCTCTTTCTTGCCCATGCCTTTTGGCAATAGTGATATACCCGCGAGACGCTTCCTCTTTCTTACCTATCCCTTTTGGGCATAGTAGCTGCCTCCTCTTTCTTGCCTATGCCTTTAGGGCATATAGCTGCCCATGGGGCGCTTCCTCTTCCTTGCCCATATTAGATCGTAAAAATATGCCTGTAAGTATATTTTCAGTCCTTCTACCGAGCTTAGATGGAAAACATCTGCCCCAAGGTTCTGATATAAGTACTTTTCATCAACTTGTATTTCCATATGGTATAAATTTTTCCCACACGGCTTTTATCTGGGATCTGGATAAAACGTTCCAGAATCTCTCTTTGTTCTACAGACAAATCTTTTTTATAGCGGTTTAAGAATACTTCCGCCTGCTTAAACATTTTCCTGTAATTTTCCCGGATCTTTTCCCTGTTATGGGACCGGTTTGCATACTGCTCGATGCCGCTTTGGGAACCAAGCTGGTTGCTTCCATGCTGGCGATAGAGAACCAGGGGCCGGTCAATATAGGAAATCTTCCCGAAACAGCTTGCCAAAAGTCCAAGCCACCAGTCATGCATCACGCATTCTTCCGGCTTGTGGGCGAGAAGGGGAAGAAAGGCCCGGTTAATCATAACCGTATTACCTGTGATATTATTTTCAACCAGATAATGACTGAGCCTGTTATCATGGACTGCAATCTTTTGATGCTCAGCCATGGACTTATGGAGAACCTGGACTTTTTCATCAGCAACCGACAGATCGCTGTGAACCAGAAGAGGAATATCCCTTCCATAATCAGCTTCCAGCCGTTTCATTTCCTTAAGGGTAATTTCCACTTTATCGGCCATCCACACATCATCCTGGTCACAAAGCATGATATATTCGTCTGACACAGCCGACAGAAGGCGGAAAAAGTTGTTCTGGGCGCTGCCGGAACTTTCTTCATTTTTCAGGCTCTTTACACGGTCGGGATATTGTTCCTCATATTCCCTGATAATGGCAGGAGTTCTGTCTGTAGAAAGGTCATCGGAAACCACTACTTTCAAGTCCGGAAAGGTCTGGTTCAGAATGGAATCCATCTGCTCTCTGATATATTTTTCTCCGTTATAGGATGCCAGAAGCACCGATACCATACTCTATTCCTCCTTCCAGAAAGTGGATGTTTTACCAGGACAGTCCCACAATCTTAGTCAAAAACCAGATCTCAGCCATAAGGCCTCCCAGAAATGCTTTTATCAGCCACTTCTGGAACCGGTTAATCTTTAAATAGTCTTTGTAATAATGCAACTTGCTCTTATGAAGAATAGCCTGTTTCCTTAGGATAGAGCCCACGCTCTTATCAATGGAAACGGAATGAAGATGCATATAAGAGTGGTTTAAAAGAAGGATGGTCCTGTATCCTTTTTCCCTCAATTTAAATCCCAGTATCTTTTCTTCATAGTACAGGAAAACATCCTCGTCATAGAGGCCGCATTCCATCAGAGCTGTCAGATCAGCCATAAAAAGCGAACCTGCCACCGCATCCACATATGCGTATTTTCCTTTTCCTGCTGCTGCAAAATCGGCCTTTAATTCCGGCCTTCCATTGAGCAAGGGGGCAAAAAGCCGCCTTGTAATAAGTCCGGTATCAAGAATATCTCCAAGAAGACCGTTTAGCTTCCAGCTTGACAACGCGATGGCTCCGGTCCCATCGGTGGTGACCGCAGCGGCTACCGCCAGCTTGTCTATCTTAGAAAAAGCCTTTTTCATAGCCTTTATGGATTCTTCTGAAACCTTTACATCAGGATTGGCAATGAGACCATGGGTGGCATTAAGGCTCTGGTAAGCGTACCGGATTCCCAGATTGTTTCCATAGCCATAGCCCCCATTTTTTTCCGCCTGGATCAGATGGATCTTCTCCCCTTCAAGAGCTTTTAATCTGGAAAAAGAATCGTCGGTGGAGTGATTGTCCACGATGACAATGGAATCCAGAACTTCATAACCAGATATGGACTTTACCAGATTTTCCGTGGTTTCAGGATCATTATAATTGAGGATAATACAGCTTATATTCATGCCTTCTCCTTTTGACCGGTTTCCTTCTGAACATTTTTCCTGGAATTAATCACCTGCATCCCGAACCTGCGGCTTACAAAATCACGAACCGGAGGGCATAAAAAGGTTGCGTAATCCATCAGGTGATAGGCAGCCATATAAAGACGGCTTCCATTTTCTTTTGGAGCCCCGGCCCAGGGAGTGCGGGAAAGATAAGTTTCATAAGCTTTGCGGTAATGATTCAAATTCCCCTCTTTCCAGGGTCTTTCATCTCCCATAAAATGCAGGATGACAGGACGGCGTTTGGCTTCCTGAAAACTTTTCTTTGTAATTATTTTATAGATAGGAGAAAGCCGTGTCAAATGGCTGTACCGGTAGTAGCGGTAATTAGTGAAAAAATTATACCGGGGAGGCAAAGGCTTAATCTTTCCCTTCAGCGCTCCGTTGATGGTATCCTGATCACCGGCAAAAAGCTTTCCTCCTCTGGAGCAGTAAAAATCCAGAAGCAGCTTTCCTGCATGTTCCTCTCTCCAGCGTTTCATATCAATTAAGAGGACTCCGGAATTAAAATAGGGTTCATCCGGCAAAAGGCCGATCTCCTCCTTAATGGACGGATATATGGTCGGCTCCATGACTGCACCTAAAATAGAAGAATCCAGCCCCATTTCCCACAGACGTTTTAAAGAGGAAAGGACTACGGTGTCACAGTCTAAGTACAGGACCCGGTCCGTATCAGGAGGAAGGACCTCCCCGATGAACAAACGGGCCATAATGCTTAAATCAAAGCCACCGGTGTCCACTTCATAGGAAAAACGTTCCCTTAAATCTCCCAGCTCTATGATGGTCAGGCTTCGGCCAAAGGTACCGGCTACCTGATCCAGACAGGCTCTCGTTTCAGGGGATAATCCCATAGATAATATATAAATCTGGACATCTGAAATTTCCCTGTTATGTTCCAAAAGGGAATAAAGAGATACGGCCAGATGCCTGGCATAATTGTCGTTGGAAGCGTATACAACGTTCATAGTTTCCTCCAATTTTAACGGTTCATTTCCGTTGTATTGTACTATATCCGGGGGGAAAAGTAAATAAGCACCTAAACCTGTCCGGGCTTAAGTGCTTCGGTCTTTTCAGCTTCTTGACGCCCTGTCATTCTGGGCGAGAAGGTATAATATATCTCTATTATAAATAAGCCTCAGCCGCCTTCATAGCCGATTCAATCACCTTATCCATGTCATAATATTTATATTCCCCTAACCGTCCGCCAAAAATCACCTGCTCTTCCTCTTCCGCCAGACTGGCATATTTCTGATACAGTTCCTGGTTTTTGGCATCATTGACAGGGTAATAAGGCTCCATGCCTTCGCTCCAGTCCACGGAATATTCTCTGGTGATGACAGACTTTGGCTGGGTGCCGAATTCAAAGTGCTTATGCTCAATGATTCTGGTGTATGGAGTTTCCCGGTCCGTATAATTCACCACTGCCACGCCCTGGTAATTATCTGTATCCACTACCTCTGTGTCAAATTTCAAGCTTCTGTATTCCAGCTTTCCAAACTGATATCCGTAATACGCGTCTATGGTTCCGGTGTATATCACCTTATCTCCCAGACTGTCGTAATGATCTTTATTTTCTAAATAATCTACTCCCAGCTCTATGTCGCAGCCCTCAAACAGCTTTTCAATAATCACATTATATCCGCCAATGGGAATTCCCTGATATAAGTCATTGAAATAATTGTTGTCATAGGTAAAACGTACAGGAAGGCGTTTGATAATAAAGGCAGGAAGTTCCTTACAATCCCTTCCCCACTGCTTTTCCGTATACCCCTTTATCAGCTTTTCGTAAATATCTGCGCCCACAAGGCTGATGGCCTGCTCTTCCAGGTTTTGCGGTTCTCCTGAAACAGCTGCCTTCTGCTCTTCAATTTTAGCTTTTGCCTGAGCCGGAGTGGAAATTCCCCACATCTTGCTGAAGGTGTTCATATTAAAAGGCATGTTATACATTTCACCTTTAAAGTTAGCCACCGGGCTGTTGGTATAGCGGTTGAATTCTGCCAGCTCATTGACGAACTGCCAGACCTTCTTGTTGCTGGTATGGAAAATGTGGGCTCCATAGGTGTGAACATGTATCCCTTCTATTTCCTCGCAGTAAATGTTGCCACCCATGTGGTTCCGTTTCTCCACCACCAGGCACTTCTTTCCTTTTTGCTTAGCCAGATATGCGAAAACACCGGAATAAAGGCCGCATCCAACCAGCACATAGTCATATTTTTTCATAATTTCGTTCTCCTGTCTTTGTTCTCAATTACCTTTATTATACTAAAGCCGCGGGAAAAAGCAAATGAATTCAGGACACGGAATCTTCCGCTTTGGCTATTTCCACCCGGTTCCGTCCATTCCTTTTGGCCCCATACATGGCATCATCGCTCAGTTTATATAATGTGTATATAGAAGTGTTTTCATCAGGCGTAACAGTGACCATTCCTATACTTATGGTGAATGTTACAATCTGGCCTGCGCCGATATCAATAGAAGCATTTTCTATGGTCTTTCTCAATCTCTCTGCAGTTTCAAAAGCCGCTTCTTCTCCGGTTCCCGGAAGCAGTACCGTAAATTCTTCTCCGCCAAACCTTCCAAACAGACCGTGATTGCGCAGTTGGCCTTTTATGAGCATGGCAAATTCTTTCAGCACCTGATCGCCTGCGAAGTGACCATAAGCATCGTTTATCTTTTTAAAATTGTCTACGTCAATCAGGAAAAGGGAAAGGGGTTCTCCTTTTCTTGAGCATAGTGCAATGGTCTCCTTTGCCTGAGATAAGAACTCCCTGCGGGTGAATATATCCGTCAGCTCATCATAGGTTGCAACCTTAATTAATTCCAAATCTGATTTTTCCTTTGCTATAAGGATGAAACCAATATTTCCAATCAGCATAATCAGATAAAGGAAGATATAAAACGAAACATTGTATATATTATCAGACATCAGCTGCATGGACTCGCCCAGCTTGAATCCCATATAGCTTCTTACAACAAGCAAAAGAAGCTCTGCCGTATAAATAAAGGCAACCGTCTTTTGCAGAACAGAAGAATTTTTATCCGTTAACAGGATATAGATTGGGTAAAACCACAGTATGACCCCGCTGATGGACATAATAGCAACCCTCACACCGGCTATATCATGCAGCAATAAGGCCAGATGAAGCACAATAATTGAAATGGCGGCAACGATAAAATATCTCCTTTTTATCACTTTGCTATAGCGGTCTTTTATACTTAAAAAAGCAGTACTCTGCAAAACCTGGGCAATAATCAAGAAGGAATTTCCGATTGAAATGGATATAAATGTATTGATCATCCCTCGCATGCCAAGGAGAATCCATGCACAGGTGTCAAACAGCCTTGCAAATAAAAATATATATAAGGAAGAATCCTTTTTATGCTGGGTCATGTAGGCGATCCCTAATATCCCGGAAAAAAGATGTCCTAAAACAATGGTGAATATAAGAGTTTCTACATTAAAGTTTAAGCTCATCTTATGGCTCCTCATCCTCATGTTAAAGTTTCATTCTTAAAGTATAAACGACCATCATTTAAAAGCGGGCCGGACATAAAACTTTTACTTTTTATTAATTTCATGCCCTGCCTAATTACCGGTCTTTTTGTTCTTTATACCATATACATTATAATCTATAATTACACATACTAAAAGCCAAAAATGTTTTTTCTTGACTTTGTTACAAATAAAGACGCCTTGAGGGAAATTCAAATGGGAAAAGGACATTGTAAATCTCATTATAGGCACCTATATAAATAATTAAGTAAACATAATCCGAGTAATCTTTTCCACTTTATAATGGAAAAAGCGGAAATTGATTCATCAATTTTAAGATGCTATACTGAGATCATCAATAAGGTAAGACTGCAGTTATAAATATATTGATAATTTGGTATAGGGAGGGGGATGCAAGTGGATGGACGACTGGGTACATTGTTGGCTAACCTTTCAGAGGATGAGTTCATAACGATCGGTGAACTTGCCTTAAAGCTTCAACTAAGCCAGAGAACTATCAGAAGCCTGCTTAGCCAATTGGAACAAATGCTGTGTGGAAATGGCGCCTCAATAGGACGGCAGAGAAACAAGGGGGTATGCCTTCATATAACGGGCAGAGAACTATACCAGGAATTTTGCAGGAAAGAAACACCTTCCTCAATTCCCGATTCCGGAGAACAGAGAATGGAGTATGTGCTGGCACTGCTTTTTCAGACTCCGGATTACATAAAAACGGAGACTCTCTGCGACCAATTGTTTGTATCGAGAAAAACTATATCCATTGATTTAAAAAGCGTGGAAAAGTTCCTGAACCGCCATCATATATCTCTGGAAAGGAAGCCTTACTATGGGCTGAAAATGAAAGGGACTGAGTTCGCCTTCCGTTTGTGCCTGAGTGCCATATTTTATGAATTAAGGGATGTGTGGTTCGGGAAAATCTATGAAACCTTTGTAGATTTCGAAATAATAAGAAAACAGGTGCTGGACAGCATCCACAAAAGGGGATATACCATTTACGAAACGGATATTTCCAACATTGTTCTTCAAATCCAGATCGCTCTTTACCGGTGGAATATGGGGTGTAAAATTACCATGGAAGAGGTTGACAGCAAAGAGTGGCTGCAGGAGGGAGACATCCAGGTAGCTCAAATGTGCAGTCTGGGTTTGGAGCATGCTTTGGGTATATGTTTTCCGGTTCCGGAGGTCAAGTATATTGCCATCCATCTATCAGGGAAGAAAAAGCTGCTTGCCGGTGAAAACGGAAATGTGGTCATTGATATGGAGATAAACCAGCTGGTGAATGAAATGCTGGAAAATGTTTATCAGGTATTCCAGCTGGATTTCAAATCAGATTTTGATTTAAACACCTCTCTGAGACAGCATATGGTATCTTTGCGGATCAGGCTTCAATACCATCTGAAACTGGAAAATCCCATGTTAAAAGAAATCAAGGAGGTATACAGCTTCCCCTACGCAGTGGCGGCACAGGCTGCCACTGTGTTATCGGAATACTTTCATGTCATCGTATCAGAGGATGAGATTGGCTACCTGGCATTATGTTTTGCTCTTTCCCTGGAGCGAAACAAGAAAAAAAAGAAACGTAACATTTTGCTGGTGTGTGCATCGGGACAGGGAAGCGCCAGGCTGTTTGAATACAGGTTTAAGGAATTATTTGAAGGATATTTAAACAAGGTGGAAATCTGTGATATCGGTTCACTGCCGGACAAGGATTTCCATGATGTAGATTATGTGTTTTCTACGGTTCCTATAACTGTTCCGGTTCCGGTTCCTATTTATCAGGTGCAGTATTTCTTTGACAGACATAATATCAGACAGGTAAAGCGGGTTTTAGAAGATAATCAGCCGGACACCATAAAACAGTATTTTTCAGAGGATTTATTCTTCGTGGATGTGGAAGGGGACAGCCGGGAAGAGGTGATTCGTGAGATGTGCCGGCGCATTGGAATGGTGCGTCAGATACCGGAGGAGTTTGAAGGAAGTGTTTTATACAGGGAAACAATTATGCAGACGGATTTCTGCGGCCAGATCGCAATTCCTCATCCTTATAAACCTTTGACTGATGAAACCTTTGTGTGCGTGGCAATTTTGAATAAGCCTGTGCGGTGGTATCTTTGCGATGTACAGGTGGTATTTTTACTGTCTATTTCAACTCAAAAAGAAAACCTGGAGGCTTTTTACATGACAGCTCCTCAATTTATGATGGATGAAAGCTGTATCAGACGGCTGATCCGGGACAAACGTTATGAAATATTAATGGACATCATTGACACCGTAGAAAGTTGCCAATGATGCTGGCGGATAACGTCAGGAAGGAGAGATTATGAGTACATTAAGAGTGTTATTATGCTGCGGAGCAGGCTTTTCCAGCGGTTTTTTGGCTCAGAAAGCGAGACAGGCTGCAAAGAAAAGAAAACTGGACATGTCTATTGATGCCAGAAGTGAAAGCGTAATCAGCGAATATACAAACAAAATGGACGTTCTATTGGTAGGGCCTCATTATGAAGGGGCTCTGGCTAAGCTGAAAGAAGAATATGAACCCAGGGGAATTAAGGTGAGATTAATTCCAGCTCATATTTATTCTGCTTTAGATGGGGAAGAATTGGTAAATCTGGCTCTTTTGGCAGATAGTGAAAAAGGAGGAACATTGGCATGAATGGATTGATGGAATGGTTATCTAATGTATTTGCTCCAAAGGCCAGGAAGGTGTTTGCTAATCCATGGATTGATTCGGTAGCAAGTACGATGAAAAAGGTGCTTCCTTTCATTTTGGCAGGCTCCCTGATCTTTTTTTACAATGTGTTCCGGTCCTATTTATCTTTTTTACCGAATCTGAGTGTAATTGCTAACTATACCTTTGGATTCTTAGCCGTATTTGTCGTATTTATTATGACCCATGAAGCCATGATTAAGCTGCATCATGAACAATATCAGATCAATGCGTCCCTGACTGCAATAGCCGCCTATTTCTTGTTCTGCAAGCCCCAGGTGGTGGATGGAGTATTTCAGATTGCCAACGGGAGAATCGGAGCTGCCGGCATTATGTTTGCATTGGTCGTGGGTATTTATGTGTCCCTTGTATTTCATTTTTACGCAAAGCTTCACGTATTGGAAAACAATGTGACTCTTCCTGACTTTGTCAGTGAATGGATCAACAATATTATTCCCATTACCATAACTTTGGGGATTGCCATGGTTCTCAGCGATGTACTGGGACTGGACTTTTACCAGTTAATTTTAAATCTCTTTATGCCATTACAGCAAGGGGCTCAGACCCTTCCCGGATTTATTCTGCTTTGTTTTGTTCCGGTTATTTTTTACTCCATGGGAATTTCCAGCTGGGTATTTAATGCGGTGACGACACCCATCTTTATAGCCGCTATTGCAGAAAATATAGCTGCAGTGGCAGGCGGAGGAGTGCCGGTAAACATTGCTACCAGCGAAGCTGTTTTTACAGCGGCATTGATCACCATGGGCGGCAGGGGAGGAACCCTTCCCCTCAATGTGCTGATGCTTAAATCAAAATCAAAAAAGCTGAGAACCATGGGAAAAATTTGTATCGGTCCGTCTTTGTTCAATATTAATGAACCGCTGATGTTTGGGGCTCCGGTGGTATTTAATCCCCTGCTCATGCTTCCCATATGGATTAACAGCATTATCGGTCCTGCCGTTGTCTGGCTCACCATGCATTTCGGGCTTTTGAATATACCGTCAAAGATGATACAGGTGGGACAGATTCCGGCACCGTTTTCCAGTGTCATGATTACGGAAGATTGGCGGGCTTTGCCGGTGTATGTGGTATTATTTATCCTATATCTTGTGACTTGGTATCCATTTTATAAGGTATATGAAAAGCAGTGCATTGAGGAAGACGGGGTTCAATAAATAAAAAAATGAGGAGTTAATTTATGGAAAAAGCGTTGTACGAGGATGAAGATAAGGTAGTAAAAGTGGCAATGGAGATTGTCATTGCAGCAGGAGACGCCAGGAACAAGGCGGGAAAGGCTTTGGATTGTGTGGAGGCCTTTGACTTTGAAAAAGCAAAAATACATCTGGCAGAGGCCAGGGGGGAGATATTAAAAGCCCACAATGCCCAGACTGAAATGATTCAGGCCGAAATTTCAGGAGAAGAGTCCATACCGCCAAGCCTGCTGTTTAACCATGCACAGGACACATTGATGACAATTATGACAGAAGTGAACCTGACGGAAAAGATGATCACGTTGTTTGAGAAGTTTTATAAGAAAATGGAAGAAGGAACCTGAAAACAGTACATAAATAAGGAGGTAGTCGGAATGAATCATCAAAGACAGAAGCAAATGCCGGAAGGCTTTTTATGGGGAGCTGCTACAAGTGCATATCAGGTGGAAGGGGCTGCCGAAGAAGATGGAAAAAAGCTGTCCCAGATGGATATATTAAACCGGGATACGGGTTTTTCTGATGCCAGCGTTGCCAGTGACCATTACCACCGGTACAAAGAAGACATTGCATTAATGAAGGAGTGCGGCTTTAATGGTTACCGTTTTTCCTTTTCCTGGTCCAGAATCTTCCCTGATGGTGTGGGAGAAGTGAATCCACAGGGGATTGCATTTTATGACAATTTGATTGATGAACTGCTGCGCAATGGCATTACTCCGGTCCCAACCATTTACCATTACGATATGCCTATGGCTCTGGTGGAAAAATACGATGGCTGGGTCAGTCGGCAGAGTGTGGAAGATTTTGCTGCTTACGGAGAATATTTGATTTTGAGATATGGAGACAGAATCAGGGACTGGCTGATTATAAATGAACAGAGCATTATTGTGGAATTCTGGAAAAAGAAAAATTATATCCCTTCCAAATACCATGACAATCCACAGATAAAGTTTCAAATCAATCACCACATGAATCTGGCACAGGCAAAGGTGAGCCAGATGGTCCATAAGTATGTAAAGAATGGACGGGCAGGGTCAGCAATCGGGTATTCCCCGGTCTATGGACTGGATTCTTCTCCGAAAAACATGTTGGCAATGCTAAATGCAGAGGACTTAAAAAACCATTTCTTCCTGGATATCTATTTCAGGGGAGATTATGCGGTGGGAGCTTTGAATTATCTCAAAGAGCAGCAGTTGGCACCGGTGATTGAGGACGGGGATATGGAAATCATAAGGGAAGGCTGTCTTGATTTTCTGGGAGTCAACTATTATGCCAGTAAGTGTGTAAAGTATCCGGACAGTGAGAAAAATCATCTGGTAGAAGCAAAAAGCAATTTGAAAGGGCAAAGGGGTGCTATGGGCGCTTATGAGGTGATGCCTGACTTTTATGAGTATATGAAAAACCCCAATGCAGATACCAATGACTGGGATTGGACCATTGATCCCGATGGTATGGAATACCTGCTGCGGGATATTTATGAGAGATACCGGATCCCCATGATTATTACGGAAAATGGCCTGGGCGCCAGAGACGAATTGGAAAGCGACGGAAGTATCCATGATGATTACCGCATTGATTACTGGCAGAAGCATTTAAGAGCCATACACCGTGCAGTTGAGTTAGGTGTAAAGGTGGAAGGCTTCCTCCCATGGTCGTTTGTGGACGTGCTCAGTACCAGCAATGGATACCAGAAGCGCTATGGGCTTGTCTATATCAATCGGAATGACGAGGACTTAAAAGACTTGAAACGAATGAAAAAAGACAGCTTTTACTGGTATCAAAAGGTCATTGAGAGCAATGGTGCCTATGCGCTGGAGCAGGATAATTGATAGAATAGGTTTTCGTTGATATTTTGTTTATCTATAAATGGCAGATTCCGGAAGAATCTGCCATTTGCATGTTAGAGATCATCAACCCTTTTTAATTCTCCCGTTACAGAATCTATGATCAGGCCATATATCTTTATTTCCTCCGGAATCAAAGGATGCTTACGGATCAAATCTACCGTCTTGTTAATAGAAACACTCAGATCTTTAAAGCCGGACAGCCACGAATCGAAATCAATTCCATAGTATTTTATCATATCAATGCTATTCTGCTTTATCCCTTGGTATTTCATTTTTTCTATGATTTTCTCACTATCCGTACACATGGCTCCGCAATCCGTATGACCGATTACCAGGATCTCCTGGATATTTAATTCGTAAATGCCGATCAGCAGGCTTCGAATAACACTTCCAAATGGGTGGGAAATAATCCCGCCTGCATTTTTGATAATTTGGGCATCACCGTTTTTTATCCCCAAGGCGCAGGGCAGCAGTTCTGTTAATCTGGTATCCATGCAGGTGATGATGGCAACTTTTTTACTTGGATATTTGCTGGTGATATATTTTTCGTATCCTTTATCTTCAACAAAGGCTTTGTTATATTGCAGTATTTCATCAATCATGATGATTCTTTCTCCTTTTATCAATGATCTTCTTACAGAGAGAAGGTTAAGGAATCAGGACACCTCCGTGATAGCAGATAATTTCTTTTGCTCCGTATGTTTTAATTTTTTGAAAGGAGGCTTTCGCTTCTTTTATATCCAATGCATACTGAGGATTTGCAACTACCATTTTCCCATGGTCAAGTACTGCTGCATCTCCTGTAATCAAGACTTCTTTCTCATTTACAAATATAGAAATGTGACCCGGCGTATGTCCCGGAGTTGCCACAATGGTGCAGCCACCGCACCAGTCAAACGTATCTCCGTCACATACTTCCAAATCCACCGGAACAGGACGAACACTTTTCAGAATATTACAAAACTCCAGGCCGAACTGCTTTTGTTCCTCCGGAAGCTGGTACTGCATTGCTTCTGCCTGTTCCAGCCGCAGAGACTTCAATTGGCCGGAAATATAGGGTGATTCTTTTTTGCCTGCAACAACCTGTACGCGGGGATATTCCTGTTTTAATTCCCATAATCCGCCCATATGGTCGTGATCCTGATGGGTTATTAAAACATGGGTTAAATCTGCACTGTTAAGGTTGTTTTCTTCCATGGCCTGTTTGATTGCAGGGAAAAATCCGGTATATCCGCAGTCAATCAGGATCATATTTTTATCATCCATTAATACAACCGGATGAATTGTCTCGGGGTTTTCTCCAAATGTGAATGTTATATTCAAAACAACGATTCGATTCATTTCTCAGACTCCTTATGGCGTTTTAACCTGACAGGGGTTTGGCGGCGGGTTAATATTAAAAAAGCAAACCACTGCTTTGGTATGTTGGTATTTTTGACATGTTTATTATACTGGAAATCACCGCTGTCTTGCAACCGGAAATACAATTCCTATAAATTCATTTGCCGCTTCATTTTTATCTTGCAGAAAATAGGGTTATTATTATATCTCAGGCTTTGCAGTTTCATTTCTGAATAATATTCTTTTGCCTGCAAATAATAACCGTATTAATATGAAGCGAGGAGAATGATTATGGCAAAGGATTCACAGCTTGACCCAAAACCAATCCGTAAGCAAAAAGCCAACGGCGGCCCTACCATGGCTGAAAGCGCATTAGACGGAGAAAGCCGGAATAATAAGAAACAGTCCGGCAGCCGCCACAAACCCGGTAACGATAAATAATAAACACTCCATGCAAAGGAGAAAATAAAATGAACCGTGATAAACTCATAGCCCAGGTAAAAGACGAGTATGCACGAATGGCCTCTTTTGAATCCCGGCAAAGCTTCGTGCAAAGCACAGCAGACATCTCACCGGAAGCCTATTACGAAAAACTGTTAAGCAATGCCATCAGTGAAATTAACAGGGGAACTTTCGACGATTTCAAATCCGGTGAGGAAGTGGTAAATGCTATTGCAAATGATAAAACCTGGCTTTCGGACTGGAAATAGCGGAACGCCTGTAAATAAAAACCGCAGCCCACGTTATAATGGACTGCGATTTTTATTATGCACATGTATGTTTATGATTTCTGCCTGCTTATGAATTTCCAGTGAGGCTGTCATAAATTTTAGACAGATTGCTTTCCATACGCTCCAGATATGTCATATCGTCCTGGGCACTTTCTATGGTATAGACGGTTTCCACTGCTGCACCGACTTCATTAGCCAGGGTTTGGGACACTGCAGGGCTTACCATTTCTTCTGCAAAAATAGTGGTTACGTTGTTTTCCCGGCAATATTCAACCAACTGGGCCAGCTGCTGGGCGGAAGGTTCTCCTTCTGCAAAAATATCTCTTACGCTGTTTTGCACCAGACCGAAATCCCGGCACAGGTATCCAAAAGCAGCGTGCCCGGTTACAAAGTTCTTTCTCTCTGCGGACTGGAACTTATCGCTATATTCGTTGTAAAGACTTTCCAGCTTGGCAATGTAATCATTGCTGTTCTGCTCGTAATACTCCTTGTTGTCCGGATCTGCCTGGACAAGAGCATCTTTGATATTCTCCACCTCAGTCTGGGCGCCTTTTAAGCTCAGCCACAAATGCGGATCATACTTTCCGTGAGAATGTCCGTCTTCGTCTTCTCCATCCTCTTCGTGATCTGCCTCTTCTTCATGATCCCCGTCTTCTTCATGGTCTTCTGAATCAGTTTCCCTTTCAATGACATCGGCTCCCTTGGAGGCTTCCACAACAATCAGCTCTGTGTTATTAACGGCAGAAATTGCATCTTCTACCCAGCCTTCCATTCCAAGTCCATTATAGACAAAAACCTTTGCATCGCTTATGCCTGCCAGATCCTGAGCCTTTGGTTCAAAATCGTGTGCTTCCGTTCCCGCAGGAATCACGGTTGAAATTTCAACTTTATCTTTGCCTACAGCCGCAACAAATTCCTTCATGGCATCAAAGGTGACAGTAACCTTTATCTTGCTTTCTTCCGCTGCACTTGTCTGTTCTGCACTGCTCTCCGCCGTACTGCTCTCTTCTGCTGCCGTTGTGGCTGCAGGGCTGCTCCCCTTATTATTACTGCAGGCTGAAAGGTTCGCTGCGGCAATCAGGCACAGCAGCATGGCTGCCCATTTTTTTAACATAATTATATCCCTCCTAAATTTCACTTGCAAATGGTTCTTATTTGCATTTATAATATATGATAACGACTCAGGATATATTTGTCAAGTGCAAATGAATCGCATTTGCAACAACAAAAGGGTTAATAATTCTCATTTAGAAAGGGCATTATTTATGATCAAAGCAGAAAATCTCTTTTTTTCTTATACTGGCTCTCCGCCTTATGTACTGGGAGGCATGGATCTGGAAATACGGGACGGGGAGTATGTTTCCGTTGTGGGGGAAAACGGCAGCGGCAAAAGTACGCTGATGCGGCTGATTTTGAAATTTATAAAACCTGCCTCCGGCAGCATTGTGACAGAGGCAAAGCGGATCGGATACGTTCCGCAGAAGAACGACTTTTCAAATTCAGGTTTTCCTATTACCGTATATGAGGTATTGGACTCATACCGCAGATTATTAAAAATCAAAAACAAGGATACCGTATGGGAAGCCCTTGAGCAGGTTGGAATGTCTGGTTTTTCAGGATCCCTCATGGGAAACCTTTCCGGAGGACAAAGCCAGAAAATACTCATTGCACGGGCGCTCATGGGAAGGCCGGAGCTTCTGGTTCTGGATGAGCCCTCAACCGGAGTGGACATCAGCAGCCAGAAGGAAATCTATGGCTTCTTAAAGAAAATAAACAAGGAAAAGGGAATGACCATTGTTTCCGTAGAACACAATCTGGATGCCGCCATTTCAAACTCAACCCTGATTTATCATTTGGTTGGCGGACAGGGACACCTCTGCTCCCCTCATAAGTATGCAGACGAATTCTTGAAAAACAGGAGGGAAAACGATGGAAATATTTAGCTACAGCTTCATGCAAAACGCGATTTTCGTTTCCGTGTTTATTTCGATTCTATGCCCCTGCATCGGAATCTTTCTGGTGCTCCGGCGCTATTCCATGATCGGGGACACGTTATCCCATGCATCCCTGGCAGGCGTTACAATTGGTCTGCTGACCGGACAAAATCCCATACTGGGCGCGTTTATCTTTACCTCCATATGCGGCGCATTAATCGAATTTCTGCGCAGCTATTTTAAAAAACACACGGATTTGATTCTCTCCATTGTGCTTTCTTTAAGCGTGGGAACAGCCATTACCATCATAAGCTCCGGAAAGCTTCATGCAAATGCAGATTCCTTTATGTTCGGAAGCATTCTGACCGTAACCCGGCTGGATATGATCATGATTCTGATTCTCAGTGCCGTTTCCGTCCTGACTCTGATTCTTTTGTACCATCAGATGATTTATATTGCATATGACGAGGAGGCAGCCAAGGTAGCGGGCGTAAGAGTCCGGCTGATCAACTATGTTTTTTCTATCCTTGTAGCTTCCGCCATTTCCGTATCCATCAGAATCGTAGGCGTACTGGTGCTCAGTTCCATGATTTCCCTTCCTGTCGCCACAGCCCTGCAGCTTGAGAAGGGGTTTAAGACGACCTTGATATTCTCAATTATTTTCAGTGTGGTTGACATTATGCTGGGGCTGTTTATTTCCTATTATCTCAATGTGGCTCCCGGCGGATTTACCGCCCTGATTTCTGTTTTCGTCCTGGTGTCGGTTCTGCTTGGAAAGAAGGTGCACTCTTCTATCCGTGCCGCCCGCAATAAATGATGGGGTTTCAAAAAACTTGACTTCATGGGATCGGCCTTTTATAATGAACCTAAATGCGAATAAAACGCATTTGCGCATCATATATACGAAACTGAGAGCGCACTGCCGTTATATTCCGTAAACTTACACGAATCCACAAGAGGCCGCAAGGCTCTTGCAAAAATCAAATGAGGTGAATACAGTGAATGAGATACAAAACACCTGGCCTGCGGGAATAAAGAGAACGCGGCAGCGCGAAAGCGTACTCTCCGTACTTGAAAATTCCGAGAAGCCCTTAACCGTCGCTGATATATGCTCCAAAATGGAAAAAGGCGGGGATGGGACCTGGATGTCCACAGTCTACCGGATTCTCGGCATTTTTGAAAAAAAGGGGTTGGTGATTAAAACCAATATGATGAATAATGAAATGGCAATGTATGAGCTGAACCGTTTCCAGCACAAACATTATGCTGTCTGTACCAGCTGCCATAAGATTATCTCAATGGATAACTGTCCTATGGAGAAATTTATCCCAAAGTTTGAAGACGAGGGCTTCTACGTCACGGGCCATAACCTGGAGGTATTCGGGTTCTGCAAGGATTGCAGGCCCATGTGATCATTGGCGGCCTGAGCCAGTATTTATTTTTAGGAGGAATCGCATGTCAACAGAAATATTTGTAATATCGGGCTTTCTGGGAGCGGGAAAAACCACTCTCATCCAAAAGCTTCTGAAAGAAGCATTTCACAACGAGAAGATCGTGCTCATTGAAAATGATTTCGGTGATATCAGCGTCGATGCCGCCCTGCTGAAATCAGGCGGTATTGAAGTGAGAGAAATGAATTCCGGCTGTATTTGCTGCAGCCTTTCAGGTGATTTTATCAAAGCCCTTAAGGAGCTTTTAAACCGCTTTCAGCCCGACAAAATCATCATCGAACCTTCCGGTGTGGGCAAACTGTCGGACATTATGAAGGCCTGCTCAGACCCGCGCATCCTGCCCCTTGCTGAAGTTAAGGCTAAAATCACAATTGCAGATGTAAAGCGCTGCAAAATGTACCTTGATAACTTTGGTGAGTTTTTCGAGGATCAGATTAAAAACGCTGATACTGTCCTGCTCAGCCGCACGGAAGAATTCCCTGACAAAATAAATGCTGCCCGGGAAATTATCAAAGAGTTAAATCCCCATGCAGCCATCTTCTCAAAGCCCTGGGATCAGATCAATGGGGCCCAAATACTCCAGGGAAATCATGTACATACAAATGGCTGTACATGCGGGTGCCACGGAGCCCACGGCCATTTAAACCACCAACACAGCCATGACCACAATTGCTCCTGCGGCCATAATCATGCTGCGGAAGATATTTTTGATACGGTGACCATCAGGACAAATCAGGTATTCAGTATGGAAGATTTAAAGGCACGGGTTTCCACTATGGAAAAAGACTCCAAAGGAACAATTCTCCGTGCAAAGGGCATTGTCCGGGGCTCCGGCGGATATATCAATTTACAGTATCTGCCCGGAGATATTAAGATGACAGAGTGTGCCGCCAAAGGCGATATGCTGTGCATTATCGGCCGGGATTTAAACAGGCAGGAGCTGTGTACTCTGTTTGGCGGGGAACAATAGATGGAGATACCAGTTTATGCCTTAACCGGATTTCTCGATGCCGGAAAAACCACATTCCTCAATACCCTGCTGAACCGGCAGGACTGGAAGGATGTTAATATTCTCGTTATACAGTTTGAAAGCGGTGAAGAAGATTTCCGGAGCCAGCACCATAACTGTTACAGTATTTCTTTTCCCAAAAAGACTTTGGATCAGCAGCCCATGGAGGTGGTGGATCAAATTCAGGAACTCCTTCAAACCTATGATTTTGATGAAATCTGGATGGAGTGGAACGGTGTGGTTCCATTTTCCACTCTTCAGGCCATGCTGTTACAGGAACCCCTTCGCAGCTTATGCAAACTTCAGAAAGTCATACATATGGCGGATGGAGCAGGAATCGAAGGGCTGCTGGGCAGGACGGGAGGCGCTTTGCCTGAGCAGATCGCAGGCAGTGATTTTGCCCTGGTCCGCAATGTTCATACCCGGGCTGACCGAAAACGAATCGACCGCCTGCTGAACGGAATCAATCCGGGCATTGAAATATATGAAACAGACGATTATGAAGACTTATACAGACCGCTTTTCAGAAAACGGGAGCGGCCTGTTAACCTTTTCTTCCTGATCATTGTTCTGCTGACAGTCCTTCATTTTGTCACACGGCCTGTTTTTGAGGCATACCGGATTCCTGCTAATATGATTATCAACGTATTTTTAGGGATTATCCTGCAGGCTGTTCCATTCCTGCTGATCGGCGTGCTCTTATCATCTGCCATTCAGATTTTTGTGCCTCAGAGCTTTATTGAACGCAGATTTCCCAAATCCCTGGGGGCAGGCATGCTGGTGGCTGTTCTGGGAGGTTTTTGCCTTCCGGTCTGCGACTGTGCTTCTATTCCGATTTTCAGGAGTCTGGTTAAAAAAGGAATTCCCCTGCCCGTGGCAATTACCTTTATGGCAGCTACACCGGTGATCAATCCTGTGGTTATTTTATCCACTTATTATGCTTTCAGCGGCAATATGGCCATTGTGCTTGGACGGGTTGGCCTGGGAATTGCAGCCGCAGTTATCATTGGGCTGTTCTTTGCCGCCTGGCCGCCCAAAGGAAACGCATTATCAGGGGGCGCACTGGACCGGCTGATGTGCAGCTGCGGCTGTTACGAGGATGTGGAGTCAATTACCACTTTGTCCGGAAAGCTGGGCCTGTTTATCCGCCATTCCCAAGCAGAATTTTTCAGCGTGGGGAAATATCTGGTAATCGGAACCTTTATCGCTTCTGTTTCCCAGGTTTTGGGAACCGGAATATTTACCTCCGCCCAAAAGGGGGCCGGACTGGCCGTTTCCATTATTATTATGATGACCATGGCATTTGTTCTTTCCCTGTGCTCCTCATCCGATGCCGTAATTGCCCGCAGCTTTGCCAATCAGTTTCCAATGGGGGCGATTATGGGCTTTCTCGTATTTGGACCGATGATGGACATTAAAAATGTGATGATGCTCTCTTCAGGTTTTTCTAAAAGCTTTATTGTGAAATTATTGTTTACGGCATTTATCGTATGCTTTGCCGTGGTCTTTTTATTTACCGGTTTAGGAGGGATATAACATGCGGGCTAGAGCGTTTAATCCTCAGATTTTTCTGGAACTTCTTTGTTATTGCCTCTTTGGGAGATTGATGCTGTATCTGGTGAACAGCGGGAAATATCTTTCCTATGTTACACCGCGAATGAAACCGTATCTATATTTTACAGCAGCCGTCATGCTGATATGGGTTTGCGTTAGCCTTTTCAGGCTGTTCCGCCCCCAGCATATCGTGCGGTCCTCCCATTGCTTTGTACTGGCCCTCCCTGTTTTGCTGCTTTTGCTCCCCCACAGCTCTTTGAATACCTCGGATTTTTCCAGCAATTATATTGGCGGGAATACATTCTCGGGAAAAAATGATTCGGCAGGTGCCGCTGATCCCTCAGGTGTCCAAAACGCTGCTCCTCCCACAGATACAGAGCCGTCAGCTTCTATTGATAGTACTGTTCCTGATACTCAAGCTGATGTGACGGATCAGGGCGCTTTAACCTATCTGCCCGGCCTGGATACAGCGAATAAAAAAATCACTGTTTCCGATGACTCTTTTGGCATGTGGCTTTCTGAAATATATCTGAATATGGAGAAATATGAAGGGTATACGATTACCATGACAGGGTTTATTTTTAAAGACCCGGAACTGCTGGATGAGGATGAGTTTGTACCCGCCCGCCTGATGATGTCCTGCTGTGTCGCAGATTTAGCGCCTACCGGGTTGATATGCAAGTATGATAAGGTTTCCGAGCTGGAAAATGACTCATGGGTAACGGTTGAAGGAACTTTATTTATTGCAGAATACGAATATGAAGGACAGAAATATAATGATCCTCAGATTCAGGCAGTAAAGATTACTCCTGCCCAGGAGGTAGAGGGATATGTCTATTCCTATTAGAATAAGAGTTGTAACTTTCCTCTGATTTCATAATCATCATTTCATGTTACCGCTCATATAAGCGGTTATGCACAGTAACACCAGACTTGGTTCTGGTGTTATTTTTTTGCAAATGAGCAGTATTTCCTTTCCATGGGGCATTTAAGGTGCATTTGACCTATATGTTATATTTAAGCATCACTTTAACGTGATATATATGACATATTAACAAAGTAATAGTAAGCGCCTTTATTATAATATACAAATATACCTTAATTTTACATAAATAATTGACTAGTTTGCACTTATAGGTTAATATATAAACAGAGTTAATGAATTAACACTGGAATGATTGTTTTAAAGCAGAGGAAGAGGACGGTCAATGAACATGCGAGACACAATAGGCAGTAACAACAGCGATTTGACTGAGATGAACCGCTCAGCCGTTGTAAAGATATTACAACAGCGAGAGGTCTGTTCCCGGGCGGATATTGCCAAACAAATGGGCCTTACCCAGGCTTCCATTACAAAAATAGTGGCGGCTCTGATGGAAATGGGAATCGTGTCCGAGGTGGGCAGCATAAAGGGCAGCGGAAACCGCCGCTCAATCGGGTTGAAGCTCAATGCCGACAGGCACCAGATCATTGGGGTGAAATTTTCAAGACATATGTTTTCGGTGGGTGTGTTCGATATTTCGGGAAAAATATACACCCATTCAGAAATAGAATATTCCATTGAACAAGACCAGAAATCAGTGCTCTCTGCCATGAAAAAGCAGATACACCATATGCTGGAAAAATATAAAAATGTAGTGGCTATTGGCCTTGCCTTACCTGGGCCGTTTCTGCAGGATGAAGGGCGCATTGCGGTGGTAACCCAAATGCCCACCTGGCACAACATCAACTTTATTGAGGAATTCAAATACGAGTTTAACAAACCATTTTTCTTCGTACATGATGCCAACGCCGGAGCTCTGGCGGAATGGTGGTTCGGGGACCATGCCCGGCCCCTGCACACACTGGCTTATTTCCTGGTAGGGGAAGGCGTGGGGTCCGGTATTATCGAGCGGGGCAACCTGCTGCTGGGCGTACAGGGCGCTGCAAGTGAAATCGGACATATCAGCGTGGATGTGAAGGGCCCCCGCTGCGAATGCGGCAACTATGGCTGTCTGGAACTGTACTGTTCGGCTCCTGCCATGGTGAAGATGGCCCAGCAGCGCGTGCCGGAGTGCCTTTCCAAAAGCCATCAGCAAAGCATGGAGGTCTGCAATGCCATTTTTAAAGCTGCCCGTAAAGGCAATGCCAAGGCACTGGAGGTGGTGCAGGAAGTGGCGGAATACATTGGCTACGGCTGTGTTACCCTGATCAATTCCTATAATCCCGATATTATTGTCATCGGCGACATTGTATCCCAGGGAGGGGATTTGCTGCTTCCTACCATTCAGGAGGTGGTCAAACAGCGGGTTATCTCTGAACTGAACTCCAGGGTGCAGATTAAAATATCCAGCTTAAAGGTGGATCCCACTCTGTATGGTGCCGCAGCCATAGCCACGGATAAGGTGCTGCAGATGCCCAGTGCATTTTTAGCAATAAAGGGGTAGGAAAAGAGAAGGAACATATATAGTACAATATTTGCCTGCCAAAAGCAGGCATAAAGGGAGGTAAGTTATGGAACAGCCTTTAATCCTTCAAATGCAGTGCATTACCAAGGTATTTCCGGGAGTGCGGGCGCTGGATGACGTAACTCTGGAGGTGCACCAGGGCGACATTCACGCAATTTGCGGTGAAAACGGGGCCGGAAAATCAACCTTGATGAAGGTTTTGTCCGGTGTTTACCCTCACGGTACCTATGAAGGCCGGATTATTTACAGGGACAGTGAAATGGCCTTTAAAAACATCAAGGAATCGGAAAATGCCGGCATCGTAATCATTCACCAGGAACTGACCATGATTCCGGAGCTGTCCATCACCGAAAACATCTTTATGGGAAACGAGGTGGTAAAACACGGTCTGATCGACTGGGACACTGCACGGCACCGCACAGTGGATTTGCTTGCACGGGTGGGGCTGACGGTCAATCCCGATACCCTGATCAAGCATCTGGGTGTAGGCCAGCAGCAATTGGTGGAAATCGCCAAGGCCCTGTCCAAAAATGTTAAGCTGCTGATTCTCGACGAGCCCACTTCTGCGCTTAACGAGGACGACTCTGCAAACCTGCTGGATCTCATGCGGGACTTAAAGAAACGGGACATCACGTGTATTATGATTTCCCACAAGCTCAACGAGATTGCAGCAGTATCTGACGCTGTCACCGTAATCCGTGACGGCCGCACCGTCGACACCTATGCCGTGGAAGCAGGGCGGGTGGACGAAAACCGTATCATTCGCTCCATGGTGGGACGCTCCATCGAAAACCGGTATCCCGACCACGAATCCAACCCGGGAGATGTGATTTTCGAGGTGTCGGACTGGCGGGTTGAGGACCCCCATATTTCAGGGCGGCTGGTGTGCAAGAACTCCAGCTTCTATGCAAGGGCCGGTGAAATCGTGGGCTTTGCAGGTCTTATGGGTGCGGGAAGAACAGAGCTCATGCGGTCCATCTTCGGACGCAACTATGGTATTCATCTTGGGGGAACCATTAAAGTCAGAGGAAAACAGGTTCGCATCACCTCTGTTGCCTCCGCCATTAAACACGGCATTGCCTATGTGCCTGAAGACAGGAAAACCCTGGGGCTTAATCTGATCGACTCTATCCGCATGACCATTGTGTCGGCAAACTTAAAGGCAATTAAGCGGGGAGGCCTGCTGGACCCGGATAAGGAGTTCCAGGCTGCCGAAAAGTACCGCCAGTCCTTAAGAATCAAGGCCCCCAGCGTCGGCATCGGCGTGAACACCCTGTCGGGAGGAAACCAGCAAAAGGTTGTTCTGGGCAAGTGGATGTTTACGGAGCCGGACGTTCTGATTCTCGACGAGCCTACCCGCGGTATTGACGTGGGCGCCAAGTATGAGATTTACCGCCTGATCCATGAGCTTGCGGATCAGGGAAAAGCGGTGATTATGGTTTCTTCCGAGCTTCCGGAGCTGCTGGGTATGGCAGACAGGATATACACCATTTTCGAGGGAAGCATAACAGGTGAGGTGGAGCGCAGCGAGGCCGATCAGGTAAGGCTCATGAGAATGATGACAGATACATCTGCGTCAGAATCTGAATCAGGAAAGGACGGAAATGCATCATGAAATATATCAAACAAGTATTAGGCGGTGAACTTCGTCAGTATACCATGGTGATCGCCCTGGCGGCGCTTATCATCATCTTCAATATCACTTCAGGAGGAAGAATGGTTACTTCCTCTAACTTCCAGAACCTGCTGTCCGGAAATGCCTATGTATTGGTGCTGGCTATCGGAATGCTGATGGTTATTGTCATCGGACAGATTGATTTATCCGTTGGTTCTGTAGCAGGCTTCTCCGGAATGGTTATGGCTTTAGTAGCCAGAGATTTAAACTTTCCGTGGTGGCTCGCAGTTCTTGTCAGCCTTGCAATCGGCGTTGCAGCCGGAGCATGGCAGGGATTCTGGCTGTCTAAGCTGGGTATCCCGGGCTTTATCACCACATTGGGCGGCATGATGATCTTCCGCGGAGGCGTTATCTGGATATCAAAATCCATTTCAGTGCCTGCTCCCCCCGAGCTTAAATGGTTCGGCGCCGGATATCTTCCGGAATGGGGCCCTGCATTTACCGGAATGAACAATTCCACGCTGCTGCTGGGAATCGTCGCAATCGCTGCTCTCGCCTACATACAGCTTCGGCGGCACACCCGTTCCGCTAATCTCACCGGAACAAAAGAGCCCTTTTGGCCTGTTGCGGTAAGGATCACTCTGGTCGGAGTTATTATTGGCTATTTTACATGGCTGTTCGGCACCGGACGCCCCGGAACATCATTTCCTGTTCCAGGTCTGATTCTGGTCATTTTAGTCATCATATACCACACCATCACCCAGCGCACTCAGTTCGGCCGCCACATCTACGCAGTGGGAGGCAACAAGAGCGCAGCCGCTCTCTCAGGTGTCAATGTTCAGAGAACCTATTTTCTCACCATGCTGAACATGTCATTCCTCGCAGCTTTGGCCGGAATCATGTTCGTGGGACGTTCCACCGCAGCCGGCCCTTCTGACGGCACCGGCTGGGAGCTGGATGCCATTGCATCGGTATTTATCGGCGGTGCAGCCGTTTCAGGCGGTATCGGTACGGTTCTCAACACCATGGTAGGCGGTATGGTTATGGCTGTTCTCAACTCCGGGCTTATGCTCATGGGAGTTGGAGCCGACCGCACCCAGGTTATTAAAGGCTTTGTATTATTGGCCGCTGTTGCTTTCGATGTTTACAATAAAGCACATGGCCGCCGTTCCATCATAGGAACGCTGTTTCCTGAAAAGGAAAACAAATCCAAGGAAGGTAAGCCGACCGGCAGTGATTCGCAATAAACTGCATGGTTGGGCCTTATATAGTCGAATGACTTTAAAAAGGAGGTTAATTTATGAAAATGAAGAAACGATTATCTCTGCTTATGGCGGCAACATTGGTTGCGACAGCAGCGATGACGGGCTGCGGCGGCGGACGCCAGGCAGCACCGGAGACCACAACAGCAGCGGCTGCACAGGAGACAAAGGCTGAGGAGACAAAAGCCGAAGAAACAAAAGCAGCAGAAGCAGCTACTGGCTTTGAGGCCGGTGCAACCATCGGTGTTTCCCTTCCATGGCTGGGTACCCAGAACTGGAAAGAAGCTGACGAAATGTTCAAAACCCAGTTGGAAGCCGCAGGCTTTAAGGCAATCGTTCAGGCTGCTGACAACAAGGTTCCTCAGCAGCAGCAGCAGATTGAGTCCATGATTCAAAATGGAGCTAAAGTTATTGTTGTTGGTCCTGTTGACGGTTCACAGCTTGGATCAGTTTTAGAAGAAGCTGCAGCTGCCGGCATTACCGTTATCGGATATGACCGTCTCCTTGAGAACACCACCGGTGTAGAAGGCGTGGTACAGTTCGGAAGCATCAAGACCGGTGAATTACAGGGACAGGCGCTTCTTGACGGATTAGCAAAAGAAAAAGGCGAAGGCCCTTACAATATCGAGTTATTCGGCGGCGGCCCTGCTGACCCCAACGCTCCTAACTTCTTCAAAGGCGCTATGTCAGTGCTTCAGCCAAAGATTGATGACGGCACACTTGTAGTCGTATCAGGCCAGACTGATTTCACACAGTGCGCAACCCTTGACTGGGATAACTCCAAGGCACAGGCCCGTATGGATTCCCTGCTCTCCGGTTTCTACGCAGACAAAGAAATTCATGGTGTTCTGTCTCCTAACGACGGAATTGCCCGTGCTATTATCACTGCATCTGAGCAGGCCGGCCAGAAGATTCCTGTTGTTTCAGGTCTTGATGCTGAAAACGAGTCTGTTGAATGGGTTTGGTCCGGCAGACAGTATTCAACTGTAGCAAAACCAACCGATGTTCTTGTAGGCAAAACAGTAGAGATCATCAAGTCTCTTCAGGAAGGCAAGGGTATGCCTGCTCCTGATACCAATGTAAACAACGGCAAGAAGGATGTTGGCGTTTATGAGCTTCCTCCGCTTGTAGTTACAAAAGACAATGCCAAAGAAGCGTTTGCAAACGATCCTGGCCGTCTTGAGCTTTTAAAGTAATCAATTAATGAAACATTTATAAAGAAACGGCAGAGGAATGCCTCCTCTGCCGTTTCTTGCTTATATGGGGTATACCGATTTTTAAGCTGGACGGTTTACTGTTTTTCTTGTAACGCAGACCGCCTTTTTGATTTTTCTAAGTACATCAGCTTATCCGCCTTATGAAGAAGGATATCAAGGTCATCTCCGTCTTCCGGAAATATGGCGCAGCCAATGCTGGGTGATACTTTGATGGGATAACCAGAAACATGAAACTCCTGTTCAAAACGGTTGAATAGCTGAGCCTTGGCGTATAAAAGACGTTCCATATTCTCAATTTCCGGAAGTATCAGCAGGAACTCGTCCCCGCCCAAACGAAAGGCCATCTCCTCTGCCCCGGTGCTGGCTTTTAATATGCGGGCTGTTTCAACAAGCACCATATCTCCTACGCTGTGTCCGTAGGTATCATTGATTTTCTTGAAATAATCCAGATCAAGCAGCAGGATTCCCACTTTACATTCTTTTCGTTTTGCTGCCGCGAGAACATAGGCTTGATAGCTGTTTAAAAAGTGCCGGTTGAACAGGCCTGTCAAAGAATCATAGATTGACATGGTAATGATCTTATTGTTGGATCTTATATATTTAAACACCAAAAGACTTGTAAAGGCACAGAAGCAAACAGAAAAAAGAAACAACAGCACAAACAAGGGCAGATTGCCCTCCCAGCCGTTTGACGAACTGACCGTAATGCTCCAGTTGATGAAGTCCGGGTCCACGGCAAATTCCAGCTTGGAATTTACATCAGTATCAACCACGCCAAAAAATGGAGTGCGTTTATTCTCCTGATTGAAAATCGCAATATCCAGCCCGGAACTGATGGCATAGGACTCAATCTCCTCAAGGATTTTATCATACTCCAGCACAATCGCAATCTGCCCCCAATACTCATTGTTTTCCATGATAATGGGAAGCCTGACGATAAAACCTCTCCCGCCCTGCACCAGATCCACCGGACCCTGCAAAATGGGTTTCAGTTCATGTTTCACTTTCAGCACAAGATCCTGCTGTCCTTTCACCCTGGATAAGTCCACGCCAATTGCCTCAGAATTAGACTCCTGGGGATAATTCCATATGATAGTCGTATCCCTGAGAACGCCCACATTGCGGATGTATTCTGAGTTTGTTGAAAGGAGTTCGTCCATATAACGGTAGGTAATCTCTGCATCTAAATCAGGCTGAAGCTTGATATAAGCCTCATAACCCTGAAGCAGTGTGACATTGGAGTAAATCAGCCGCTGGACCCTGCTTTCAAACACCATATACCGGTCTGTTGTTTCCAGAACGGCTCTCTGCCTGATGTTATTGTGCAGCATCAGAATAAAAGACAGACAGACGGAAAAAAGGGCAATAGCCGCAGCCAGGGAAACCAGCAGCGGACTTGCTTTTTGAGGAAAAGATTCATTTTTTCTCATATTAGTTTCGTAAATCCTTCTTTTCATCTGCTTTGCAAATGGGATGCAAAGCAAGGGTATTTTTGATATTATAGCAAAGCTGGGCCGTTTATACAAGGCGTTTCGGTCTATCTGCCATTTCTCCGCCACCTGGCTGCGTTCGGAAATTAAGGTTCTGTCCGGTCATATAAAAAACCGGCTTCCTGCCGGCTTTTTCATGCTTTAAGCAACTGGATCTTATCTGTAATTAACTCACTGACTGGCATTTATTACATAGAACACCGCAGGAAGCTGCCTCCTGCATATCTTCCGCTGCCCAGCCTGCAAGCTGTGCAAGTATGGGAAGAATGTTTTTCCCTTTTTCTGTCAGATTGTACTCGACTCTGGGAGGCACCTCATTATACTGTTCCCTATGAATGACTCCTGCTGCTTCTAATTCTTTTAAGGACTGAGCCAGCATGACATTAGTAATATCCCCCAGCTTTCTCTTGATGGTGCTGTAGCGCAAAGGGGTTTCACCTGAAAGAATGCATACAATGGGCAGCTTCCATTTTCCGCTGAATATCCCCATCAAATGACGGATGGGACATAGTAGTTCTTCTGTTGTCTGCTTGTTTTTATCACTCATTTTCTACTCCTTAACTCCAATAGTAAGTTTTTTATTACTAAGTCTGTTTTTTCTGCGTTATTGAAAAAAACTTATTTTGTTTTATAATCATATCATAAGAAATATTCGAATACAACTTTTTTAAGCAATGAGGTCCGCCATCAATGGTTTCATGAGAATGAAAAGGGGTATATATGTTATGTTAAACTTGAACAGCTTTCTGAACAATGGAATAAAAAACATTTCTGAGACTGCCGGGCGATTCTATCTGGGCAGCCGACGGGGGCAGGCCTTTATGCTGCATATGGTATCAGACCTGCGCAGAGGGGCAAAACTAAGAGAACAGCATGAGGAAAACGGAACACATATTCCGCCTTTCCTGATTGCCAGCATAGCTTCTGACTGCAACCTGCGGTGCACCGGCTGTTACGCATGGGCCTCCGGTGCCTGCGGCAGCGGGCAGAAACCGGAGCAGTTAAACGCTGGCCATTGGCGGCGTATCTTTCAGGAAGCATCAGACATTGGCGTATCCTTCATTCTTCTGGCCGGAGGGGAACCCCTTTTGCGCCAAGACATCATTAAGCTGGCGGCGGAGTTTGAACATATTATTTTTCCTGTATTCACCAACGGAACCATGATTGATGAGGATTACCTCAATCTCTTTGACCAGCACCGCAATCTGATTCCAGTCCTTAGTATCGAAGGCAATGCTGAAAAAACAGATGCACGGCGGGGAAATGGCGTGGCAGAAAAGCTTAAACAGGCAGCTAAATGCCTCAAAGAACGGGGAATCCTTTTTGGAACCTCTATCACCGTCACAACCCAGAATCAAAATGAAGTAACAGACCCGGCCTTTGCCGAAACTCTGAGGGAAAGCGGATGCGGCCTTGTTTTCTACGTAGAGTATGTTCCTGTGGAGAAAAATACAGATCATCTGGTCTTAGATGAAGAGCACCTGCACCTCCTTGCAGAACAGATTGACAGCCTGAGAAAAAGTAAGAAAAACAAAGGCATGATCATCCTCTCCTTCCCCGGCGACGAGGAATCCATGGGAGGCTGCTTAGCTGCCGGACGGGGATTTTTTCACATCAACCCCACTGGCGGAGCCGAGCCCTGCCCCTTCTCTCCCTATTCAGAAATGAATCTGAAAGAGCAGTCATTATTAACGGTGCTGCAATCACCATTTTTTGAAAAAGTCCGTGAAATCAGCGCGGCGGAGGCCTTAAACCACAAAGGCGGATGTACCTTATTTCAATATGAGAACGAAGTAAAACAGGCAATCCTGTAAGAGTTCATTTTTTCAGAAAGGCGGGTGAAAGCGGAGAATTTTCCGCTGTTCACAAGGGCAAGCCGGACAGCAATGATTTGAAGCAGGCTGCAGCCTTCGCACGGACTGCTTTAGATGTTTCTTTCATGCCGGATATATGATATCACCTTATAAACAGGCTTTTTTTAATTTGTCGGCATAAAAAAATCCGCAGCACATGCTGCGGATTTTATCTGTAATCTGAGACCTTAGGTCCTAAAATACGGAAGGTCTTCCGGATTTATCCCAGTGTCATAAATGTATATCTGATAATAAATACAATGGATACGATCAACGTTAATGGCTTCACTTCTGCAAACTTTCTGTTGCCCATCTTCATCAGACAGAATGTGATCAGACCCAGTGCAACGCCATTTGCGATTGAGTAAGTAAATGGCATAAATACAATAGTACAGAATGCAGGAAGAGCTTCACTCATTTCGCTGAAATCAACATCCTTAATATTGCCTAACATTAAAATTCCTACGAAGATCAATGCCGGAGCTGTAGCTGCTGCCGGAACCAGGCCTACTACAGGTGCAAAGATAATTGCGCCCAGGAACAATAATGCTGTCACAAAGCTGGTCATTCCTGTTCTTCCGCCTTCTGCAATACCTGCGCTGGATTCTACAACTGTAGTAACTGTAGAAGTACCAACCATAGCGCCTGCTGCTGTTGAAATAGCATCTGACATCAGAGCTTCTTTCATGCGGATAACTTCGCCGTTCTCATCAATCATACCGGACTGTTTTGCTGCTCCCAGTAAGGTTCCGATGGAATCAAACATATTTACAAGTGAAAAGCTGATAACCAGCATAGTAACGGTGAAAATTGTGTTCAACGTGTTTCCGCCCTGGAACAGACCGGCAAAATCCATTTTCATGAAAGATACTTCTGCAAAATCAGAAAATTTTGTTCCAATATCCAGGCTGAAGTTTGATAAATGAGTGACTCCCAAGGGAATTCCTGCGATAGTTGCTACTACAATACCGATCAGGATAGAACCTTTCACATTTTTCACGTGAAGGAGGCCCATGGTGATTAAACCGATTAATGCTACTACTGCACCCATGATCAGACTCATATCTGCATCCGGATTTCTCCACTGGGCAAAGTCTACCATGCTGACAAGTGTAGCCGGGTTTCCAACAACCAGACCGGCGTTTTTAAGACCAATGATAGTGATAAATAAACCAATACCAGGTGTTATAGCCGTCTTTACAGCATCTGGAATGGAACGGATAATCGCCTCTCTCAAACCAACAGCTGTGATAACAATAAAGAAAATTCCTGACAGGAATACGATAACCAGAGCCTGTCCATAAGTGTAGCCCATTCCCAGCACAACTGTGTATGCAAAGAATGCATTGAGTCCCATACCCGGTGCCTGGGCAAATGGAACCTTAGCGTATACTGAACAGAGAATGGTTCCGATAAATGCGCCAATACATGTACCGATAAATACGCCGTTGGCTACCTTTCCTGCCATTACGGTATCTCCCATAATCATATATGGATCTGCCAGAATCTGCGGATTCAATATCAAAATGTAAGCAATTGTAATGAATGTAGTCAGTCCTGCAAGGACCTCTGTTCTCATTGTAGATTTACTGTTTGTAATACCAAAATACTTATCCAAAAAATTTGTTTTGTTTTCTGTGTTCATTGTAATCCTCCGTTATTTCGTAATATACTACATTATCCCTATTCTTTCCCACCCTTATAACGTGAATACTTTACTACCCTCCTTACTCCTTATTTTATTACACAAAACCTGACTTTCCCATTTTTGCGCAACAAAAAAAGAGCCGGCAAAAGACCTGTCACTGAGACAAATCTATGTAGTCAACTCTTACGGCAGTTGGTAGAAACTCTGGGCCAATCCCCAGGATATACATAATGGAAATAACAATATTTAATTGGCTTTATTATTATATACTGTGATAAATTTTAATTCCATTTGTATTTGTGTTAAATTTTCGTTAAGATTTTTGGTACATTTCGATAATAAAACAATTTTATAACGGGATTCTTTTATATAACTATCCAAAAATGAAAAGCACTGGAATTTCTGCCTTACACGGCTGAAATCCCAATGCTCTTATCTGTATTATTTAACGATTGGAGGTGTTCCTTCTTCGTTTCCCACAACCGCATCGATCTGGATTAAAGCACCTTCAGGTAAAGCTGATACACCAACAGTTCTGCGCGCAGGAACGCCGCCTGGGAAGAATGTTGCGTATACTTCATCTACAGCATTAATATCTGCAATGTTCTTAAGGAAGATATTTACTTTAACCACATCTGCTAATGCGTGATCAATGCTTTCTACAATTGCCTTGATGTTCTTCAGGCACTGTTCAGCCTGCTCTTTTACACCGCCGTCTGCTAACTTGCCAGTCTTTGGATCGATGGGCAGCTGAGCGGAAAGGTGATTGTAATGAGAAAATGCTACAGTCTGTGTGGACAGAGGGTTCTTTGGAGCATTTTCTGTATTGTTGGCTTCGATGATAATTCCATGTCTGTCTTCAACAAGCTGTGGAGGTGTACCGTCTCCATGGGAAACTACTGCTTCGATCTGTACTAATGCATCCATCGGTAAAGCTGCAGCTTCAACGGTTGTCCGTGCCGGAACATAAGCTACAGCTCTGGCAATAGCTGAATCCGGGAAAAATGTTTTATAAACTTCGTTTACAGCTTCCATATCGGAAAGATCCTTAAGGAAGATCGTAGTTTTAACGATATCGTCAAAAGGAACGTCGATGCTCTCTAAAATTGCCTTGATATTCTTTAAGCACTGTGCAGTCTGCTCTTTTACACCGCCGGTTACCAGTCTGCCAGTTTTTGGATCGATCGGTAACTGGGCTGAAAGGTTGTTGTAATGAGAGAAAGACACTGTCTGTGTGGACAGAGCGCTTATCGGTGCATTTGCTGTGTTATTTGTAAGCTTAATAAGATCGCCTGACTGCGGAGCGTTTGGAATTGTACCTTCACCGTTTGAAACAAGTGCTTCAACCTGCACCAAAGCATCCATTGGCAGAGCTGCAACTGCAACTGTTGTCCGTGTAGGAACATAAGTTGGGAAGAATGTTTTGTAAACTTCGTCTACAGCGTCAACATCCTTGATATTCGTAACGAATACAGTGATTCTGACAATATCGCTCATAACATGATCGATGCTCTCTACAATTGCTTTGATATTCTTAAAGCACTGCTCAGCCTGCTCTTTTACACCGCCGGCTACCAATGTACCGAATTTCGGATCGATAGGTAATTGAGCTGAAAGATTGTTGTAGTGAGAGAAAGCTACTGTTTGTGAGTATGGACCAATACCTGCTGGAGCATTTTCTGTGTTTCTTGCTAATACTGCGTTATAACCGCTCATGATAGGATTCCCCTTTTTCATATTTTTTGCGATGTAACCTCCCCAAATGGTTACTCTATTTGCATTATAGCAGGCTTTCTTCACTTTGGCTATATGTTTTTCTAAAAAATTTTTAGTTTACCAAAATTTTTATTAGGCTCTATTGGTAATAACAATCCTGGTCCTTATTTTTTAGAGATCATATTCATATTTGACAACAAATAACTCTACTATTTCATCAGATTTGTTGCCCAATTCAGAGTTAGCTCCTTTAGGAATATTGACTAACTGACCGGCTTTAAAAATCTTAGTCTCATGATCTTCAATTGTCACACTCAGCTCCCCTTGAGTAATCAATGCATATACCGTTGCATCAGTAGGATGTTTTGGAAATACTTTGCCCGGGGGAATAATGACATGGTTCATAAGAAGCTTTTCATCTTTAAAAATATTTTCAAATATCTCCTGATCTGTTATTGTATACTTATAAACTTTCTCCATGCAGCCTCCTTTTTTACGGTAAAATCCTCTCCATCCGCAGCACATTCACTTGATACTCTGTTGCATAGCCCTGCGGGATATCAGATTTTCGGCTCTGACTCTACCACTCTTATCCAATTCTGTATGCTGACTACTCATAATAATCAATGCAAATACGGTCCTGCATAACTGCACCAATAAATGAGCCCGCTTTTTTATGTTCCGGATGAATTTGGTAAGCTGCCAGCGCTTCTTCACTATGAAAAAGACTGTTGAGAACAACATCCCTGTTACCTGAAGGCATTGTATTTATATGAACTCTTAATTCAATGATTCCATCCATGCATTGGGTCAGCGCTTCCAACTCTGTTTTTATTTTTTCAGCATTTTCCTTCTTCTCAGCTTCCGTAAATCCTTCTTTGTGATTCCATGCTACAATATGTCTTATCATATCTGCACCCTCTCCTCAATTTTATTTTTTTATCATTTAATATTAATATAACTCAGGATTAAATTATACCACAAGGTGCGGATTCTTTGGAGCTTTTATTACTTTTGGGGTTGTTATACCATATTGGAGAACACTGATTTAATAGATTGCGATTGGCCCGTAAGGCCCATCAATAATTTCTATTTTAGTTTCAAAAATGTCTGTCAAAACATCGGAATCCATGATCTCATCCACTGTGCCAAAAGCGGCAATTTGTCCGTCTTTCATGGCACAAATCCGGTCAGAATATTTAGCTGCAAAATTTATATCATGCAAGACAACCAGAATTGTCCTTCCAAATTCATCGGCTGCATGCTTCAAATGCTCCATCATTTGAACAGAACGGGCAACATCAAGGTTGTTTAATGGCTCATCCAAAAGTACATATTCCGTCTCCTGGCACAAAACCATTGCCACATATGCCCTTTGCCTTTGGCCGCCGGAAAGTTCATCCAAATATCTGTTTTCTAAATCAGTTAATTCTAAAAAATCAATATACTTTGAAATAATAGCCTCATCTTCTTTCGTCAGCCTTCCTTTTGAATAAGGAAACCGTCCAAATCCAGCTAGCTGCCTGACAGTAAGTTTTGTCACAAAGTGATTTTCCTGCCGTAAAATGGTCAGAACTTTTGCCAGGTCCTCTGATTTTGCTTCGGATACATCCATATCCGCCACCGTGATGTGACCTTCTTCCATATTCAGAAGTCTCCCGATCATCAAAAGTGTTGTGGACTTTCCGGCACCATTTGGGCCAATCAGGGAAGTAAGGCCGGCTTTGGGTATTTTTATATTCAAAGGACCTATTTCTACCTCATCATATGCCTTTCTGGCATTCTCAATAATTATCATAAACTACCTTTCTTTAAAAATACAATTAAAAATGTTATTCCACCAAACATTTCAATAATAACTGAAACCACGCCTTGAGCATTGAATACGTGATACATAAAAAAGTATGCACCTGTTATGATTAAAAATCCAATGGAAAGAGCCATTGGAAAAACATATCTGTGATCATAGGTTGGGGCTGCCTGATAACTCAAGGTTGCAACTAAAAAACCGTAAAAAGTCAAGGGCCCGACCAAGGCCGTGGAAATTGACATCAAAACAGAAACCAATATCAGACTATAAATGACACTGGGCTGATGTTTGATTCCTAAAGAAGTTGAGACGTCCTTTCCCAGTGACACTACATTTAGCTTCTTAGAGTAAACAAGAAGAAGCACTGCTGCAATTATTACAACTGGAATTGCAATAGGAAAATATTCTGAATCCGCATTATTGACAGAGCCAAACAATCTGGCCTGTAAAATATCAAACTCTGACGGCTCCAGAAGTCTTTTCATAAAAGATGACAAAGACCTAAGCCCGCTTCCCATAATAACGCCAATTAAAAGCATAAGCTGTAAATTGCCATACTTTCCGGAAAGGAGGGAGCCATAAAGGATCAAGCACAGCAATACCATAGCAGCAACTTGAAATACAAAGGATTCAATACCGCTGAAATTTATAAACGCACTGGCACCAAAGAAAAACATTGTACCGGTATGAATGGCCGAGTAAAGCGCTTCAAAGCCCAAAAGAGAAGGGGTAATAATCCTGTTATTAGTAATAGATTGAAAAGTGACTGTCGCTAAGCTCTGGCAAACAGCCGAAATAATCATTGCCGTAAGGGCAAACATCCTTCTTCTGACAACCGGGATAAAGGAAGGAGAATCAATTGGAACAGGATTTTTATAGACCAAAAGTCCATACGAAGCAAAAATGCCCAGAATAATCAGTGTTATGAGCAGAATCCAATATCTTTTTTCTTCTTTCTTAGAGCGGAAGGCTTTCGCTGATCTGTTCATTTGAGCCTCCTTTGTTTCAATAAGATAATAATAAATACAACCGCACCCACTGTTCCAAGAATCAAAGAGACAGGCACCTCAAATGGCATGATAATGACCCGGGAGATGATATCGCAAAGAGTGATTGTACCCATCCCCAATATACATACCCAAGGCAAATTGCTTCTTAAGTCATCTCCTCTATACATTGAAACAACATTAGGTACGATTAACCCCAAAAAGGGCAGATTTCCAATGACAGCCGTAACAATTCCCACTGCGATACAGACAAGGATAGTCCCCAAAGTAATCATTTTATTATAATTAACACCAAGACTTGTTGCAACATCTTCTCCCAGACCGGCTAAAGTCAGCCTGTCAGCATAAATAAAAATAAAAACCGTAACGATAATAATCAGCCATAAATATTCGTATCTGCCGATTTGAACTGCCGCAAAAGAGCCTACAAACCAGCTTTGGATGTTTTGCATCATTTGAAAGACCAGTCCTACAAAAGTAGAAAATGCCGAAACAACCGCACCAAGCATGATTCCCACAATCGGAACGATTAAAGACGAGCGCAGCTTGACTTTTCTTAAAAATAAAAAGAAAATCATGGTTCCTATAAAAGAAAACACGATTGCCCCAGCCATTCTCAATACTAAAGTTGGTGCCGGAACTAATAAATACACCAGAAGAAGTCCCAGACCCGCCCATTCAATCGTACCTGTTGTGGTAGGTTCAACCAAACGGTTTTGTGTGATAAGCTGCATAACCAGACCCGTCATTGACATGGCGGCTCCGGAAAGCATGAGTGCAGCGGTTCTCGGAATGCGGGTTATAAAAAACATAGCCATTCCATCTTCCTGACCCCATATATCGTAAACGCCCACAAACAATGATATAATACCTAAAATAGTAACAACAAGAATCGCTGTTACAAAGGGTATTGTCCATATTTTATTGTAATTATATCGTTGAGGCTGAGAATTCTCAGCCTCAATCATTTTCTTCATTATTTTTTTAGACACTATCCTATACTCCTGCCATTACTCAGCCAAAGCTTTTGCAAGGTCTTCAAACAGCTCCAGATAAGTTTGTATGGATTCGTTTGTATATGTATCAGCCGGTGCGTAAACGATATTTCCTTCTGTAATAGCAGTTACATTTTGAAGAGCAGGTGAATTATCAATCACATCCTGAGCAGGAACCGCATCAGTTACAGAAGATACTGCCGCATCACGATCCAACACAAAAATCCAGTCCGGGTTGCTTTGTGCAATCGCTTCAACAGAAACCTCATCTCCTTGATGATTAGAAGTGGCATCAGTAATATCTAATGCCGGAACCCAGCCAAACACCTCATACATAGGGCCCCAAACACGTCCGGAATGAGGAGCTGAAAAACCAATATTTCCGCCGGAAACTACAACGCTCATAACCGTATCGGTTCCATTGTATGCAGACTTGGCGGTCTCAATGGACTGTTCAAAATCAGCTACCAGCTTTTCAGCTTCTTCATTCTTATCAAAAATTTTTCCCAAGGCGATTGTAGAATCCTTAAGGCCATTTACTAAATTTTCTCCAGGTGTGGCCGATTTTTCAGAAACATCGAAATTTAAATCAATAACGGCTGCGTTTGGCACCAAAGCTTTTATGTCTTCATAAAAAGATGCAAATCTTTGACCAACAATTACAAGTTCAGGATCTGCGGCTGCTATAATTTCAAGATTTGGTTCACCATGATTTCCGATGTCCAAAACTGACTCATCAAGTACGTAGGGTGAATCCGCCGGCATTACTCCCTTTGGAACTGCTGCCAATTCAATTCCCCAATCGAATAATGTCTCAAAGGTTCTGTTATCCAAAGCAATTACATTCTTAGGATTGATAGGAACTGTAACCGTTCCATGAATATCCGTAATTTCAACAGTTGAAGCTGCCTCTGTATCTGATGTTGCAGCTTCTGTGCTCTCTGCCGGAGCAGCAGTCTGAGTAGTTTCTGCAGCTGTAGTACTTTGATTTGATGTGTTTGAGCAGGCTGATAACATGACAGCAGTAACTGCTACAATAGCGGTTGCATTTAAAAATCTGGTTAATTTCATAATCTTCTCCTCATGGAATATATGTATTTGGTTAGTTTTGATTAGCATTTGTTAGCTTTAGCTAACCGCATATTATCATACTATAAGAGTAAGTTATTGTCAACCATTAACAGAAACATAGCAGGAAAAAGCATAAAGAGATTTTTAAAAAATAAATAATCTATAAATTATCAGCACTCTATCTTGACGAGTGCTAAATTGCGTGTTATAACATATATAGAACAAAGGAAAGGGACCAAGTGTAAAACCTGAAGCCCCCAACGCTCCCAGTTCGTGGCACATATAAACATATTGTGTAAAATGATGAAAACATCAAAAAGAAATGGAGGAATGATTATGTTGATGCCTAGTTTATTTGGAGAGAACTTGTTGGATGATTTCTTTGATGTACCCGCCTTCCCGAAATTTTCAGGATTCGGCAGCACAATAAGCAACATTATGCACACTGATGTGAAGGAAACAGAAAGCGGCTATGAAATAGCCATGAATCTTCCCGGATTCAAAAAAGAAGATGTGCAGGCAGAATTAAAGGATGGGTACCTGACCATTTATGCCTCTGCTAACACATCCAGCGAAAAGAAGGATAGCCATGGAAAGTATATCCGAAGAGAACGTTACAGCGGTTCATGCAGCCGCAGCTTTTTCGTAGGGGACCAGGTTACACAAGAAGATATTAAAGCGAAATTCGTGGATGGGGTTCTTAAAATTGATGTTCCAAAGATGGAACCTCAGCCAGCTGTAGAAAATAATCATTATATTGCAATTGAAGGATAACCTTTAAATGGCTCCTGCGCTGCAAATTGCGCAGGGGCCATTTTCTTTTTCACCCATTTAAGGCTTATTTATTTCAGTTTCCAACCAATTGCTTTTTTACGGACCCCAATAAAATCCGCATAAATTCCCGGCTGTGCAGCCAGTTCTTCATGTGTGCCGTGCTGAACAATATGCCCTTCCGATAAAACGAATATCTGATTTGCATTTCTGACAGTTTTCAAGCGATGAGCAATCATAATTGTTGTCAGCGATCTACATACATTGGATGAAAGTATAGACAGGGATTATCTGTTGAGTTTGGCATCCTCTGGCAAAGGCGGTTGTGGACTATGCCAGAGAACAGGATATACCAGTCCAAACTGCTGTGGATTTTCAGATAACTCCGGGAAAAGGAATTCAGGTGACGGCAGACGGACAAACACTGCTGTGCGGAAGTCCGGCGTACCTGAAAGAAAATGGGTACAGATCGATGAACAGGCCGTTAACACTATGGTTCACCTTCAGTCCCAAGGAAAGGCAATTATCCTCATTTCCAGAAACCAATCCTTGGCTGGGGTGATCGGTGATGGAGTAAATGACGCCCCTGCCCTGAAGACAGCTGACGTGGGTGTGGCAATGGGAGGAATGGGAATTAAAGCTAAAATTATTTTTTCTTAGCCTGATCCATACAATCCTTTACTGCCGATTTGATAGCATTACTGGTCACTGTTGCCCCAGTAATGGCATCTACTTCATTACTTTGGGCCTTAACGATTTTATCAGGCAGTTCTTCGACAGCCCGCTCACCAATTTTAGCCGTTTCATCCTGCTCAGTAACATTAACAGCGACAATAGATTTTTCATTAAATTCCACCTCTACAGTCACAGTTCCATTGTAACCCTCAGCAGACGCTGTATAAGTTCCCTCATTATACAGCGAAGAACTGCCGCATCCTGTCATCAGAGCAACTGTACATAATACCGGCATTGCCATTGTTATTATCTTTTTCATTATATATCTCCTCCTTGAAGTTAATCATATTTATGGTTATACAGCTATTATCCCACATCATAGGGAAGGCATACAGGAACATTGAGAACCGGATGCCTGATTATTTCCGCCTTTACATGAAAGACCTGTAAAATCGTTTGGGATGTGATCACATCTTCCGGCAGACCTGAGCTATACTTCTTTCCGTCCTTTATGGCGATAAGATAATCGGAAAACATGATGGCATGATTTAAATCATGTAAAACCATAACGATTGTAACGCCCTGCTCCTCATTTAACTTTCGTAAAAGCTGTAATATTTCCAATTGATGAGAAATGTCCAAATAAGTAGTAGGTTCATCTAAAAATAAGATTCCTGTTTTTTGTGCCAAGGCCATAGCAATCCAGCCTCTTTGCCTCTGCCCGCCGGAGAGCTGATCCATTTCCCTGTCAGCAAGCTCTGTCATATTTGTACTGGACAATGCCCACTTAATAATCTCCCTGTCCTTTGGTGTAATACCCGTTATCCGGTTCCGGTATGGAAAACGCCCATACTCCACCAGCTCTTCAACTGTGATTCCGGAAGGTGTCTGCGCACTTTGAGGAAGAAGGGCAAGCTTTCGGGCCACAAGATTGGTAGGCATGGTATGAATGGAACTGCCCTCCAAATAGACCGCTCCCTGGGTTGGAACAATCAGGCGGGACATTGTTTTAAGGATGGTGGATTTCCCCGAGCCATTGGACCCGATTAATGTTGTTATCTTTTCTTTCGGAATATCTATATCAATATTATGAAAAACAGGTGTGCCATTATAACCAGCAGATAAATTACTGGCTGTTATGCTAGATTGCACAATCATTTCACCTCCTATGTATGCCTGCCAAGCAGGTAGAGAAAATATGGAGCTGCTAAGATAGAAATAACGATCCCCACCGGTATTTCTATTGGCTGAAACAGGGAACGCCCTATGGTATCTGCTAAAAGCAAAAATAATCCGCCAACCAACATGGACGAAGGCATCAATACCCTGTGGCGCACACCTGCAATTCTTTTTGCCATATGGGGAGCAACCAGTCCAATGAATCCAATCCCCCCGCTGACAGAAATGCAGCTGGCTGCCAGTGCTACCGCAGCAATCAGGAGAATTCTCCGCTCTTTTTCCACCCGTACTCCCAAGGCCATAGAGGCCTCTTCTCCAAGCAGCAGCATATCTAAAATATCCATTTTTGTAAGAACAAAGGGAATAAGAAACAGCAGATAGGGAATCAGCACTTTCACCTGGTGCCAGCTGCTGCCCCAAATATTTCCCGCCAGCCATCTGGCCACTAACTGATAACTGCTATTTTCCATATCGGAAGCCATGATCAGCATAATGGAAGAAAAGCCGGCAGAAACACCGATTCCCCCAAGCAAAAGATAAGGCGGCCTGACCTTACCGTTTCTTTTAGAAAATCCGTATAAAATTCCGGCTGCCAAAAGACCTCCTGCCATAGCAAAAACAGGCTGGTAGACCATAGTTTTGATATGCAGAGACGGAAAAAGTGTTAAAAACAGCATGACCATAAACCCTGCTCCGGCGTTGATCCCTAAAATTCCCGGATCAGCTAAGGGATTTTCTGTCACTGCCTGAAGGATGCATCCTGATAATGCCAATCCCATTCCACACAATAAAGCCAGTATAATTCGCGGAAGGCGGATTTGTAAAAGAACCACCGAAGAATCCGGATCCTTTGGGGCCATCAAGCTTGACCAAATATCCGTATACGGTATTTTTGAATATCCTGTATTTATTGAAAACAATACAACAACCATTACTCCGATTAATAGAGCTCCCAATGCAAGCCATACATTTCTTTTCTTCTTCATAAGACCGCTCCTTTCTTCCGGTAGGTTAACACAAGAAAAAAAGGAACGCCAATGGCAACTACCAGCGCACCTACAGGAGTATCAAAAGGAGCATGAATCATCCTGGCAGCTATGTCCGCAAGTACCAGCAATATTGCTCCCAATAGTGCAGACATGGGTAAGAGCCTTTTGTAATCCTCTCCCACAATGAAACGGGCAGAATGAGGAACAATAAGTCCCAAAAATGAAATTCCGCCTACCAGGGAAACACTGGCTCCTGCCATAACTAATACCGCGGTAATCCCTATAAGACGAATGGCCTGTACATTGACCCCCAGACCGATTGCGTTTTCTTCCCCTAAGGCAAGCACTGATAAATGTTCAGAAATAAATATACTTACACATCCAAAACCTGTAATCCAGGGAATAATAAAAATCAGCTGCTGCCAGGTAATACCAGATAAGCTGCCCGCAGTCCAAAAAGAAAGAGACTTGGAGATTCCAAATGTAAGGGAGATTCCCTGACTTAGAGCGGTCAAAAATGCAGAGACTGCGGAACCGGCTAAGATCAATCTGATAGATCCTGTTTTATGCTTACCCATTCCAAGTCCGTATACCAATAGAACCGCCATAGCTGCCCCTAAAAATGCAAAAACCATTGTCACAAAGGCCGGCATAGAAGGAAAGACAACTGCCGTAAGGGCAACAAAAAAGCCTGCTCCGGCATTGATTCCCAAAAGACCTGAATCTGCCAAAGGATTTTTTGTAACACCTTGCATGACACATCCGGAAAGAGCAAAGGCTGCTCCCGTAAAACAGGCAGCAACCGCTCTTGGCATACGCATTTCAACCATGATTCTGCCAATTTCAGAAGGTTCCTTTGGATGAATCACGGTATAAATCAGTGTTTTAATATCTCCTCCCCCAACGCCTATACTACAGGAAATCATGATGGATAACAGCAAAATTAAAAACAGGATGAATAGGGAAATCTTATATCCTTTTTTTGTGCGAACCCATTGTACTGTGTAAATTAATTTCTTCACACCTTTATTCTTCCTTTTTTCTTCATTACTCAACATTGGTATTATTGATGATGGCATTTGCCAGTTTCTCCATATAAATCAGCTTTCCATTAGGGGTATAGGCCATATCATATTGCATGTCGTTTCTGCCATAATATATATTTCCATTTTTTACAGCCTTCATATTCTGCCAGGCCGGGCTGTTGGCAGTATCTCCCACTTTCCCGTCATCGCTGAAGAAAAAGATATGATCCGCATCAATCTTTGAAAAGTACTCTGCATCTACCACTTCTCCCCAAACACCCTCAGGAACACCGGAAGAAACGGGAAGGTCCATAGCTCCAAAAATCAAATCTCCAGGTCCTCCCGTGCGGTAAACATAATAGGAACCGAAATGGACGGAATTGGCTTCAAGCACTGCAAATGTCTCATCCTTTGCCGCTTCCTTCACTTTTGCAGCAAGCTCCCGGGCTTTTGCTTCATAACCTTTGATCCAATTAGAAACAGCTTCTTCTTTTCCAAACCATTTACCAAGCTGCTGGAAACGCCCCTGCCAGTCTACAAAACTAATGTCATCATTTAACATAACCGTAGGCGCAATTGCTTTAAGCTGCTCATAGACCTTGTCATGGCGAATATTCATAATGATCAGATCCGGTTTAAGCTCTGCAATCTTTTCAAGATTCAAATCTCCTGAAGCACCAGAATAATTACCCACAGTTTCCACATTATTTTCAGTAAAGTAGTCCTTAAGGTAGTCAGGAACAGTTATTCCGTCAAACATGCTTGTATTCGCTGATGCAATAAAAGGAACTCCAAGAATAATGAGTTCATCTGCAGAACCTGAAACATCTACGATGCGTTTTGGATCAGCAGGAATTTCAACAGTACCTTTCATATCCTCTACCGTAATCTTATTACTGCCTTGAGCAGATGACTCCTTAGACTGCTCTGGTGTCTGAGAACCACTTGGTGCAGAGGAGCACGCAGCTAATAACATTGATAGCATTAAAAAAATTGAAACAATAAGACTTTTTTTCATTTTATTCCTCCGTAATATGATGTACATTTAAGTTAGATGAGGCTAATAAAAGTAAGTATACAAAAAAGTGTAAAGTTTTTCTGCCCTTAGGCGGAGTTTATTTGCCCCGCGGCGGAGGAAAGAAACATTTGTTGACAAGTTAGATATAACTAACTATAATGAAAATTAAAAAGATATTTTGACATGGCGTAAAACTTCGATCGAATCATAATAATCAGGAGCTGATAAATGACGTATTTACCATTAAAATATGAATCTTCAAATATATTCCCAAAAGAAACCATTGCTGTGCGTCCCGACGTACATATTATGCTTTCTTCCGGCACATTGCCGGATAAAACAAACAGGAAGGCAGAGACAACTGCTCCTGTATTTGAACTAAGCTATAGCCGGAAAGGCTCTGTTTATGGAGAAGTAAACAGCACCCCTATAGAGCTTCGGCCCGGCTATTCATCAATGGGTTTTCTGGGACAGGCAACTGGTACTTCTGAATATGATGCTGATAAGGAAATTCAATTGTACTCCATCTGGGTCAGTCCTTCTGCTTTTGATAACTTCTGTAAATCAGTATCCGGGAAAGGTGATATAGGCTTTCATTCATTTCAGAAGAAAATGTGCTATTATTACGATTTTAAATGTGATGCTCTGGAAGAAAGTATTATAAAGAAGCTTGATTCCTGTTTTTCACAAAAAACGGATCAATTAAATAACCTGCTGCTGGAAAGCCAAATCTTAGAATTGTTATCTATTAATATTGAAAAATTACTATGCCAAGACTTATGGAAAAGTCAAATCAACCAGCTTTCAAAGTGCGATATGGAGCAGCTTAAATATGCTCGTGAAATTCTGTTAAACCGATTGACTTGTCCGCCTACATTATTTGAGTTATCTCACATGGTTCATATGAATGATTGCAAATTAAAACGTTCTTTTAAACAATGCTTTGGCAAGACGGTTTACGAGTATGTAAGAGAGCAGAGATTAGAAAAAGCCTTTTCTCTTCTGTGCCAGGATCATTACAATGTAAGCGAAACAGCTTTTGCAGTAGGATACACCAATGTAAGCCATTTTTCAGAGGCTTTTAAAAAGAAGTTTGGAATCACTCCGGGGGAGTTAAGTAAATCAAATAAAAGAGGAGTCTCCCAGACCGGCCAGTCTTATTGATATGTAAAAAATCAGTGCTATCATACAGACAAGGACAGAACCTTAAAATAACAGTTCTGTCCTTCCATAACGATCAACATATCTTATATCAGTTTTTACAGTTTACACAAAACCTGAACCTCTCTCGTAAGCTGTCATTTTCCGGTTCAACACGGAATGTTGTCTCATCTAAAATAATAACAGGTACATCCTTGGGAATGATTCCTAATCATTTATGTCTTTGTCAGGGCCGCTTCTTACACAGTCTTGATATCCTTCAATCTGCTTTTTAAATCAAAAATCTTCTCCTTGATCATATCAATTGTGTTTTTAAAAGCTTCATCCCCTTTTCCAGTTGGATCTTCCAGTCCCCAGTCCTCACGATGCTTACACGGCAGATAGGGACAGGCCACATTACACCCCATGGTAACAACAATATCCACCGGCGGTATATCTGATAATAGTTTTGAATGCTGGGTCTTTTCCATATCAATATTATAAATCTGTTTTATCAGTCTGACTGCGTCCTGGTTAATCTGAGGTTTTGTTTCTGTTCCGGCAGAATAACATTCAAACACATCTCCCGCCAAATGCCGGCACAGAGCTTCAGCCATCTGGCTTCGGCAGGAATTATGAACGCAGATAAATGCAACTTTTACCATATTCATTGGTCCTTTCTTTAAATACCAAGCAGCTTTTCTCCTTTAATCTCATCCGCGCTCCACTCAATAACAGCAAAATTTCCCTTGGAAATGTCATTTACCTTATTGATCCATTGGATTTCATGGCTTGCTTTTGCCTTTAACAGCCGGTTGGTGGTTTCCGTGGCATAAAAAGAAGAATTGATCACCCACCATTTGACAGCAATATCAGCCCGTTCTAAGTCTTCCTCTAATCTCATTGCCTCGAATACAGGAGTTGTTTCTGCCAGTGTCACAATAATAACCGCTGTTTCTTCTGCATTGCGAAGTCTTGGCAGCAGCTTTTTAACAGCTTCCGGAACATCTCCCTGAGTACGTTTCACTTCTTTATGGTAACTCTGAGTAGAATCTAACAGTAATAGGGTATGCCCGGTGGGTGCGGTGTCGATCACCACAACCTGGTCTTCTGCCTTTTCAACAACCTCGGCAAAGGCACGGAAAACTGCAATTTCCTGGGTACAAGGAGACCGCAAATCTTCCTCTACATAGGCAACATCAGCTTCTGACATGGTTTCCCTGGCCTTGGCAAGAACCTCCTGCTGATAACAGTGCAGTTCTTCCTTCTCATCAATGTGGCTCATCTCGATTCCGCTGTCAGCCTCCATAACAAGCTTCAGATGTGCCGCCGGGTCCGTGGTTGTTAAATGTACTTTTACCCCTTTCGCAGACAACCCCATTGCAATTGCAGCAGCAATTGTAGTCTTGCCTACTCCTCCTTTTCCCATAGTAAAAATGACTTTCTTACCGCTTTTGTATAAATCATCTACTACATCATCCAGGGTTGGAATATTATCTGTCTGCAACTCTGTATTAACTAATACAAAATTGTCTTTCACCAACAAATTCCGTACATTCTCCATGCCGGTAATATTGTAAGCACGAAGAGGCACATAATACTGCTTCAGCTCCTTTAATTCCTCCGGCATTTGTTCCAATGCCTTTTGCTGTTTCTGATACAGGCCCTCTGATATCTTATCATCATAAGAACTCAAAACCCCATTAATAATCATCATCTGGTTGCTTACACCAATATCAGAAAGTTCTTTTGCAGCACGTTCTGCTTCTTTTAACGGAGCTGTTTCCGGTCGTGAAATCAGAAGCAAGGTTGTCATATCACCGCTTGCCAGGGTGCTGACTGCCTTTTTATATACTTCTTTTCTGCTCTCCAATCCGGAAAGCTGCCCAAGACAGGAAGCGCCATGGGTATTTTCACTGATAAAATTACTCCATGCAGAAGGAAGCTGCAGCATTCGGAGGGTGTGGCCGGTAGGGGCCGTATCAAATATGATATGATCATACTCTTCCTGGGCTTTTTCATCTGTTATAAAGTTTGAAAATTCGTTAAATGCCGCAATTTCTACGGTACAGGAGCCGGAAAGCTGTTCCTCCATATTTTTCAAAACGGATTCCGGCAACTTGCCCCGGTATGGTGCAATCACGCTTTCGCGATAATCGGCAGCCGCCTTCAAGGGGTCCAGATTGGCTACCACAAGCCCGGGGACATCCGGGATGGGCGTTCCTTTTCCAGTCAGTTCCATACTGAACACATCCTGTAAATTAGAAGCCGGGTCCGTACTGATCAGCAATACTCTTTTTCCATGGTCCGCTAAGGTTACGGCAGCCGCACAGGCTGCAGAGGTCTTTCCAACACCGCCTTTTCCTGTGAAAAAGAGGTATTTAGTAAACTGTATCCTATCTAAATCAAACAATTCCACTAACAGCAACCTCCCTCACAGCAACAGCCGCCTTCATTTTGGGGTTCTGCCTCTAAATAACTTTCCGGTATTCCCAGCAGCTTTGCAATTTCCCCATTGGCCGGATACGCCTGAGTTTTTACAATCTTTCCATCCACCACTGTTGCAGGAAGAGCCTCTACTCCCTCTTTCATAATCAACTGATTAATCTCTGCATTATCAATGAATGCCTGGGGATTGCTGTTCAGATTATATCTTTGTATTTTTACATCCTGCTTCTTTAGGTTATTGGCAACTGTTGAAATTCTAAGTAACTCCGGATCAACACTGACACCGCATACACCTGTTTCACAGCAAAGAGCCGGTTCATAAATATACATTGTTTTCATAATAGATTCTCTCCTTTTAAAATAATTTTTAATGTGACAAATAATCCTTTGGGATATACCTGCTCCTTATTCTTTTTCACAGCAGCAATCCCCTTCTTTACAGATACAATCTTCCTTGCTGGAGGTTATGGTGCACAGGAATCCTTTTAAATCCTGTACTACACTTTCATTCAGGGAGTAGTACATCCATTTCCCCTCTTTCCGTGTTTTTGTCAAACCACAGTCACAAAGTATTTTCATATGATGAGACAGGGTTGGCTGTGTAATATTAAATTTTTCCAGTATCTTGCATGCACATAGTTCGCCGCAGGAAAGCATATCTACTATCATGATTCTGTTTACATCAGATAATGCCTTGAACAATCCAACATGCTCATTATATTTATCCATCACGTTTCACCTCACATAGATAATCATCTATGTATCATTATATGCAGATACATAGATAAATGTCAATATGTCCCCAATTTTTTTTTGCCCCAAATAAGGGCTTTTCACAGTAATGATTGAGTAAGATCGTGCATAGAAAAACCGCCAGCTTTCTGATATATTCGAAAGTCAGCGGTTCATGGCAAAATTTTTGGATAGCCAAATTTGATGGCAGATAGTCTTCAGTATATATTATTTATGTGATATCTTCGTCTGCATTTTTCTGGGAATCCAAACGAAAAACACCTCCGTTCCCAAGTTCAAACGTTCCCCCTGCTCCTATCTCAAAATGTTTCTTCGCTATCCCCAAATCAATCAGATCCATGGAATAGTCATCCACAATTTGAGCACTTAAAGTGCTGTTCTTATACTGAAACATGACTTTTTGTGTGTTTTTTGCACTTGGAGCCAATAGTACAGCTTTCATTCCGCTTTGTACCCATTGAGGCAAAGGTTGATCACTTTTGATTCGTTCTTCCATACTCTTTACTTTTCTATGCGTAGCTGAACGAACCATTTTTTCTGTCAGGGAAGGGGCTTCCACTTTACCTAATACTACAACACAAACCAGTTCCTCACCATTATCAATAGGCAATTCATCCTTATCAAAGGTGCCTCCAACCCAGCATGTTCCAAGACCTGAATCGGTTATAGCAAGAACTAAATCTTCTCCGTAATACCCCACCTTTTCCTTCAAATCTTTATCATCTTTCTTGCCTTTCATCAATATAAGAGAACGTACATTGGTAAATAACCCATAGCTTTTTCTCAGCTTCCCAAAGGCACTGCTTCCATCCTCTATAAATGCCATGGTTAAGCCGGATTCTTCATTTAATTGATTAATAAGAGAAATAATATTTTCTTTATCCCTGTCTGTAATCGGTTCTTTTTCAAATTTTCTCCGTGAAACTCTATTTTCTATTGCACTGCCCATGAAATCACCTCCAATTATTCTTATATAGCTGTCTTAATATTTGCTTTTATCTCCATTCAATCCCAGCCTTTTTTCTGGGGACAGTCCGCATATATTTAACATCGGGGTAACCCATTGCAAGACATGTTACCACTTTTTCTTTTTTCGCAAGGCCAAGTTCTTTTCTAATCCTTTTGCTGAATTTTGCTGCCACTGCGAAAAAACCCACATACAGTGTGCCAAGTCCCATGGCCTCAGCCATCAGCTCCATACTCATGGATGCAAGGGAGGCATCCACATCATCATCTGAAATAATAAAGAGGACTGCTGGCGCTCCATGAAAAAAGAAGCCCGGTTCTAATTTAAATCCGCTTACGTCATAAGGGAGCTTAACAAATTTGCCTGCAATTTCCAATAGGCGTTTCAGCTTCCTGAATGTTTTAAGCGCCTCATGTTCAAACATAGGAATACTTTTTTGTGCAACAATATATCTTATCCTTTGCTTATTGCTTCCAGTAGGGGTAAAGCGTCCTGCTTCTATGATTTTCTTAATTACTTTCTTTTCTACCTGCCTATCCTTATAGTGCCTGACCGACCGTCTGAACTGTATTGTGTTGAGAAGAATATCTTCATCAATACCGAAGAAATTTTTATCATATGTTTTAACTTCACTCATATCGTATCCGCTCATAGTAAAAGCTTCTTTTGGACATATGGCAACACAGTGGCCGCATTCAAGGCATTTTTCGGCCAGTATTGCGGCTTTCCCGTTTTGCAGTACAAGTACATGGTGGGGACAGTCTTTACAGCATAGCCCACATCCAATACATTTTTCTATATCAATTTTTACGGTACTATTCATTATTCACACCTCAATATTCTCATTCACATGGCTGATTTCATCACCATATGATTTTTTTCTTTCTATAGTAGGATATGGAAATTTGCAGTTAATACTTCTTATTAATAAATATGCTTTTATTTCATTGATAAAACTCCTTCATCAAATGTTCAATGTCCATAACTAACTTTTTCAATATATTTAATTTTACAGAAACATTGATATAATAAAAGTTTTTAGTCCCCTCCTCTCTCATTTCTACAATTCCGTTATCCTTTAATATTTTCAATTGATGTGATACAGCAGGGCGGGAGAGGTGTGTTTTTGCCGTAATTTCACCAACACGCATTCCGATTTCACAATCGGATTCCATTAAAACCAGAAGTATGATCTGGCGTGTTTCATCACCGATTGCCGTTAAAATTGATTGTGCATTTTTAAAATCTTCTTGTATCATTTCTATTTGTTCTTTTTTATTCATAATTACACCTTGCCCTTTGTTCTTTGGTTCGCACCAATAAACCATCAAATATATAATATCCCTAAAAAAGAAATATTACAACATTGAGAAAGCAAAACGAGACGAACTTGTTACACTATTTACAGATCCAAATTTACCACTTTTTGTCCTTCATTGAAAATTTATTAGAACTTCTTTTTTCTTTCAATGTTCCATCTGCTGTCATTCGATACTTTTTCTTTGTTGACGATACGCCATCTGCAGAAGCCGTATGCAATGTCCTTCTCTTTGACGATGTACCCGATTTTAATGAAGTATTCCGGGAGGAGGTCTTAGATGTTTGGGATTTGGCTGTTTTTGATGCATCTCTTCTCGGCTGTACAACCTTTACCGCCGGAAAATTATTCTTTAATGGGTATGGATGATCTTTTATTTCTGTCAATTTCTTTCCAATTAACTTTTCAATATCGTCAAGTTGTCCTATTTCATCAAAATCACAGAAGGAGATTGCTGTTCCGCCAAGTCCTGCTCTGCCCGTCCGCCCTATACGATGAACGTACGTCTCCGGTGTATCTGTCAGGTCATAATTTATCACATGGGTGAGTTCATCGATGTCGATTCCTCTTGCCGCAATATCTGTTGCAATCAATATCCGCAATGTTTTGTTTTTAAAATTGTTTAGTGCTTTCTGACGGGCTCCTTGTGATTTATCCCCATGGATCGCCTGCGCAGTTACGTTACTTTTCGATAACTGCTTAATAAGCCGATCCGCCCCATGCTTGGTACGTGTAAATACCAATGCTGAGGCTATATTTTGATCTTTCAGAATGTGCAAAAGCAAATCCTTCTTATTACCTTTATCAACAAAATACAGATACTGCTCAATGGTATCCACTGTCGATGATACCGGAGTGATTTCTATTTTCGCAGGAGTCTTCAGAATTGTACTAGCCAGCTTGGCGATGTCCGGCGGCATCGTAGCCGAGAAAAGTAATGTTTGCTTTTTTAAAGGCGTTTTAGCAATGATCCTTTTAACATCATGAATAAATCCCATATCCAGCATACGGTCAGCTTCGTCCAATATAAATATTTTAATATGCTCTATATTTATTATTTTTTGATCGATTAAGGCAAGCAGTCTTCCTGGTGTTGCCACCAGTATATCTACCCTTTGTTTTAAATTTTCCTCCTGGGGCTTTTGAGATACTCCCCCAAAGACTACACAGCAATTTAAATTGGTGAATTTCCCATAAGTATTAAAACTTTCATAAATTTGCAGTGCAAGCTCTCTGGTCGGAGTTACGATTAGAGCCCTTATATTTTGTTTTGCCCGATGAGGCACTTTTTCTTCACTGAGCAGCTGAATCGTTGGTATAGCAAATGCAGCTGTTTTTCCGGTGCCTGTCTGGGCACATCCCAGTAAATCCCTGCCGCTTAATATAACAGGTATTGCCTCTTCCTGTATCGGTGTAGGAATATCGTAACTTTCCTTTTCCAATGCTTTTATAATATCAGGCATAATATTTAAATCTTTAAATTGCATAAAATCTCCTTTTAATCTGTATTATTTAAATCTATCTCTTATTTAACGCTCGACCAAGCCAGTCTATTTAGAGCGACATTTATTTAACTTTTCTAACCTCGATAGCATAGGTGTTGGATTTTGGTCCAAAAAACAATACCATCAATAATTTCCGGCGTCAAGTCTATTTTACTAATTTGATGAATATACATGGGGTTTCTTACTAAAACGTATCCATCTTGTATTCTATTATACAACCACTCCCCATAATATGTCCTGAGAAACCAAAAAGGATGTCATTTGAACCTGACATCCCTTTCGTGTAAAGATATATCTCTGCTATTTCTTTAAGGAATATTCCAAATAAACAATGCTGCTATGATACTGTTTCCCATCCCACTGAGAATAAACAAGTTCTTCACCGGAGGGGCTCCAGCAGGTAACTACAGCTCCCATATCTGCCGCAATCTGAGTGGACTTGCCCGTTAAAATATCATAAATGTACAAAACACCGCCCTCAGTACTGCTTCCATCTCCCTTTATGCTGTAAGCAATCATCCCCTGGTCAGGAGCCCAGGATACTCCGCCAAGATCAAGCCCTTCGGCAATGGTTTTAACACTTTTCCCGTCGCTGTCACAAAGCAATAAAGCCTGTTTTGATCCGTTATATTGTAAAACCAGCATCTGATTTTCATCGGGAGAGGGATATACCCCGGAAACATCGGTCAAACCAAGATTCACGATTTCCTTGTCAGATTGATTTACGGCCATCAATGCCGTGTCATCAGCCGTGTTATAATAAACCCTATCTTTTATCTTCTCAATAATAAATACAGCTTTTTGATCCAATTCCTTTAAAGAGGTAATGTGTCCATCCATAGTGGCATAATAGGCGCCACTCATATATCCGGCTCCAATAATGGTATCTTTATCAGCCCATTTTGCGCTTCCTGCACTTCCGATAGGTTCCCCTGAAATGCTAAAACTTTTCAAGTTCTCAATATTGAGCACATAATATGACGGATCGCCCAGACTGTTGCCATAGTATAAAAGATTTTTCTTATCCGGTGATAGTTTTGCTCCGCCCAGATTAATATCTTCCTGTTCTTTTAACAGCTTATATTCCTTCGTATTAAGATCATACAGATATAGGCTTCTGGGATGAGAATCCGCAAATTCTTCCAAAGTCATTTTTCCCAGCGACTCGTTTTCCTTTGAAACAATGACGGTATCCGAATCCAGCCAATCAGAAATTTCCAGATTCTCATAGCTATCAATCCTGACTACGGACACATCGGGGGCATCTGGCTCATTGTCAGCATTATCAGTCACTGTTACGGAGCTTTCAGGTTCCTGTTCCGTTGCTTTATTTTCTGCACTGCAGCCTGTAGTTATTAACAAAATCAGAGCGCATATTATTTTTATTATTTGTGTTTTCTTCATATCAATTACCTCCTTGAGATATGATTATCAAGAATTTGTTTCCTATCTGTAAATATAAGCAAAAGGTAAAACGTTTATAAATGCTTATACTACGATTCACCGATTTCAATTAATGAACGCGCCCCAAGCAACGCAAGGCCGCTGAGGAATATCACCATACCGGTTGAAATCAACAGCCACTCAATTCGCATGACATCACTCAAGGGGCCGAATACAGCCATTCCCAGAGGCATTGCTAACCCGCTGAACATCATCATTACACTGAATACCCGCCCCATTTTGTCCGGATCAATCTTGCTCTGGAGCAGCGTCATACTCGGCGTGTTGAACATGGGCATTGTAGCGCCGCAAATGAGCATGACACTCAGGTATACCCAAAAGTCCGGCACGACACCGAGCAGAAAACCAGTCAAACCAAATAAAGCGCAAGCCATAACAATGGTGTGGGCCTTATTTTTGAAACCGCCCCACACGGAAATCAATATGCCGCCTATGACTGCACCGATGGAAAATACAATCTCAATCGCGGTCAGCCGCCAAACATCATCGCCGAATGTACGGGCTGTCTGAAGCGGAGTAAGAAGAGCTGAGGGGGAGGCAAAAAAACTGAAGAACGCACTGTAAATGATAATAATTTTCAGCCACGCTTTGGAATTGATATACCGCAGTCCTTCCCGCAGTTCGTGAAAATATGCCTTTATACCATGCTTTATTTCCTCTGTGTGCGGAACGCCGGACACCTTGACAAATATCAAAACTATACTTATTCCTATTGCAGCAGTTACCACATCAATGAAGAAAATATATTCAATCGGCAGGAAGGACAGCAATGCACCTGCCACCATCGGTGCGGCAAACATATTCAGCGACTGGATCGAGCTTTGTATGCCGTTGAACCGCTGCAAACTGTCCGTTGGCACAATTTGCGGTATCATTGCGGATACGGCAGGCTGCTGTATGCCTTGTCCAAAGGACCGGGCAACCACAACGATAAACATAAGCCATACATTTTTGTAACCGGAGATGTACGCGACCGCCAGGCCCAGGGTTACCAGCGCAATACATGCATCGGATATTACGATAAGGTGTTTGCGGTTGTGTCTATCGGCCCATACACCTGCAAACGGTGAAATCAGCGTCATCGGCAATAATGCAGCGCAGGTGAACAGCGTCATAATCACACCGGATTTAGTCTCAAGGGTGATCTGCCAGGTTATGGCATGCTGCACCAGCATTGAGCCGAACATTGACATGAACTGCCCAATAATGTATAATGTTGCATTCCGTTTCCAGTTAGTCATTTCAGCACCTTCTCCATGGGCTTACCTTTTGCCAATTCATCCACCAATTTGTCTAACCAGCGTATCTTCTGTATAACCGGATCTTCGATTTCCTCCACACGAACCCCGCAGATTACTCCGGTGATTTTGGAAGCATTGGGATTGATTTGAGGAGCCTGGGCAAAGAATGTCTCGAAGTCCGCTTCTCCATTAATTTGAGACTGCAATCCCTGTTCATCGTAGCCGGTCAGCCATTGTATGACGATATCCACTTCTTCTTTCGTGCGTCCTTTACGTTCAGCCTTTTGAATATACATCGGGTAAACGCTGGAAAACTTCATTCTATATACACGTTCATTATTCATTCTTATCCCTCCAATTATTTAGGTGCTTCTTCAGCCACCACATTCCAGTCCACACCGAACTGGTCTGTTACTGCAGCGTGGAACACGCTGTAGAAAGTCTCAGTCGGCGGAAGTGTCACCTGGCCGCCCACGCAAAGCGCATGGAAAATAGCCGCCGCTTCCTTGCCTGTAGATACCGTGGCACTTAGCTTGATGTTATTACCGTTCTTGTTCGGTATAGCTTCATCAGCAAACCAGACGTTGGTACCGCAAATGACCATCTCGGCATGCATAACCCAAGTGCGCAGCAGTTCAGGCGGTGTCTCTGACCCCTCCGGCATATAGTCACCATAGGGCATAACCTTTGGCTCATCGCAGTGAAAAGCGGAGCGGTAGAAATTCAGTGCATCTTTGCAGTTACCGTTGAATGTAAGGTAAGGTGTAATCATGGTTTCTTCTCCTTTGTTTTATTTTTGGATTTAAGCAGGCAGTCATTGCCCTGAACAATTATCTATCTGATACGTATCCATCGGTGATTTACCAATAGATAGACCACAAACAATATTGCTAAAGCTGTCAGTACCCCGGCGGTCACGTTCAAAACCTTATTTGTCCTGCCTTTCATTAACTTGAACAATAAAGCGTAAATGAGTTTGATTTTTTCGATTTTACACCAATCACACTCCTTAATGATAAGATTTAATTTCGGGAAAATCCATTTTGTTATTATGAACGGTTACCTGGATTTTTATATCATTTCAGGAGAAACGCACCTGGTTATGGTTGTCCCTTTTCTGTCTCCCCATACTCTTTAGCAAATTCAGGATTACGGATACGGCCAACGATAATGATTGCCACTATGAAAACAGTAAATGTAAACACAAATGGCAAACGCCGGTCAATACTTGATAACCAGCCGGCCAAGTAACCAAAGGGTGAGGCAAAAGCAATGGTAAAGGACATAATCAAAGCATTAATACGCGCCCGCTCCCTCGGATTGATGTTTAGCTGGAGCAATGCATCTTTACGAGGCACTACAAGGGCATTGGCTACTGCCGCAACAAATACATAAATGATAATAAACGGCATACTGCCGATGGGAGTCATGATCAGAAGAAGAGAACATGAGGCATACAATACGAGACCAATCCACATAGGAATCTTAAATTTCACAAATTCCAGGCGGTGCTGTATTCCAATCATAAAAATCAGCATCACCGCTGCATTCAAAATAGGAAAAAAAGCCAGGTAACGATTCTCTATGCCCAGTCTTTGGGTTACATACAAGCTAAAGAAGTTGGTATTGACAAGAGTCGTTATATGTAAAATCACCGAGACAACAAGTACCTTCATAATCTCTTTATTCATCAGCACTTTGGGTATCAGATCCTTGTATTCATATAACATCTGTAAAACAGAGGTATTACTTGTCTCGGCCATACGAATCGTTCCCTGCCGGGTTTCTTTACAATGACGAAAAGTAATAATCGACTTAATCACCATATTTACAGCGAAAACAAGATATAAAATGCGGACAACAGGAACTACGGTAAAGGAATTTATCAGCAATCCTGAAATGGGTGCAAAAAAGATCGCAACCAGACCGCCTATGTTCACCCAGGTATATATTCCTAACAAATCCTTGGAATCTGCATCTTCAATCAATAAACAATACCATGCGGTCTGGTTAATCTGCTCAAAACTGTTAAATAAAACTGCAATTAAAAAGAGCCAAAAGTTATCTGAAACAGCCCACACCAGGCAAGCCACACCCCAGCCAAAGAAGTCACCCATCATGGTCGTAAATTTGCGCCCCAGTTTATCAGTGATTATACCGCCAAGGAAAGAAAAAAGTACCTGAACAAACATGGAAACCGACAGAATTAATCCGATTTGGACATCTGTTATTCCCTGGGTGTACATATATAGTGTGGCAAAAGGTGCGATTAAGTTATACGGAATACCCCAGAGAGGCTCCATAAAAATCAGAGTTCTTGGATTTCCTTTGTTGTGTTTTAATAATTCAATTAGCGGGTGGTTCCGCAGAGTTTTTATTTTTTGTGCTGTATTCACTGGTTTCTCCATTCTATGACTGTTCAGTCATGCTCTAGGAAAGAGAACGAAGCGGCTTCATTTTTTTAATGATTTCTTCTAATATCTCCATTAAGTCCTTGGCCGTTTCAAATTCATTCGCTCGAAGCAACTGCTGAATTCTGGTTTCTGTCTCTTTTTTCTTTTGCTCCAGCAGCAGATAATCTTTGTCAAAATGATTGGCATAAATCATCTGCCGGAATTTACGGATGCTCATTCTGCGCACAGTATTGTCTTCTACCAAAAGTACAGCGTCCATGCAATTGGCCACCGTATAATAATCATGGGACACCATAAGAATTGCACCCTTGTACTCTGAAATTACTTTTTCTAATGCAATCTGCGCATAAACATCCAAATGCCCTGTGGGTTCATCCAACAGCAGGAAATTGGCTTTTTCTAATGAGAGTACCGCTAATTGAAACAGATCCTTTTCTCCGCCGGATAATTCACTCACTTTCTGACCAAGGGTATCTCCTTCAAAACCATATTTTTTCAAATAATCCTCTATATCACTTTTTGTGCTAAAACCTTTTTCTTCAAAAATTTCAAGCAGCGTTTTCCCATTGTCATATAATGAGCCCGTAATCTGGGAAAACATGCCAACCTTTGCATCTTCACTAATTCTGATGGTGTCTTTCTTATTTTCAAAGATTTCACATAACATTGTTGTTTTTCCGGTTCCATTGCTCCCCACAATTGCCACATGCTCTGAAGGCTTCATTTCAAAATTCACATGTTCTAAAAGCTGCTCATCAAATGCAACGCTGTAATCCGTCAATTCCAGAATATTTTCATCTGCCACTTCATGTTCCAGTTCAAAATAAATCTCCGGCTGCTTGATATCCACGAAAGGAGCCTTTGTTTTTCTTGCTTTCAGCCGATCCACTATGGTCTGTCTCGCATGCACGGCTCTTCCAAGGGAGGCGTTATCCATTGCCGTCGCTCTCGCTCTGGATTTTTCTAAGATTTTACTCTGGCGGTCAATCTCAGCCTGGTCTGCGGCGGCTGCCTCTTCTAAATCAATCTTCATAGAAAGAAGTTCATAATTATATTCGGTATAGGTTCCGTCAAATTCCTGGACATCCATATTTTCCATGTGGAGTATCTTGTTAAAGCAATGGTTTAACAGGTACCGGTTATGGGTGATAATAAGAAGTGTTCCTTTGTGGGCATTGATCAGATTTCTTAACGCATTCAGATGCTTAAAATCCAAAAACACATCCGGTTCGTCCATAATAAGAAACCTTGGACTCAGCATCATCTCTTTGATTACCTGAACCAGCTTAAATTCTCCGCCGCTCAGACTGCTGATCTTCTGCTCTTCTAACTTTTGCAGGCCGGCCAGCTTTAATTGCTTCTTAATATTGATTTCGTAAGACTCTCCATCAATGGCATTCCATTCATCTAATTCTTTTTGATACTCCTCAAAGACCTTTTCCAGATCTGCAGCAGTCTCCATTTCCTTATAAAAATCAAATAGTTTTTGCTCATGCTTTACAAACTCATGGCTGATATACTGAAACACCGTCATATCTTCTTTGGGATCTAACTGGGAAAATTGACTGACATATCCGATTCTGTCTGTATTGTCTATGATTATTTTCCCATCGTACAGATACTCCTCCGGATCCATCAGCAAATCGAGTAACGTACTTTTTCCTGTACCATTGGTGCCGATCAATGCACAATGAGCATCATCTTCTATTGTAAATGAAACCTTTTTATATAAATCCTTTTGCGGATATGAGTAGGACAAGTTTTGAACCTTAATCATGATTACCTCCTGGGGCATTTATTTTCAATATGAATATTATTTTTCTACTGGGGTTAACTTTTTCTTATTAATATTATTATCCTTTTTTCCTTGGGCAGATCCGTGAGTATATCCTATTACATCAAAGTCTTTCGATAATTCTTCCACAAACTCCTGATAATACTCGCATTTACTTCTAATACATGAGGACAGATGAATGGTATCAACATCTGCCTTTTTAAATTTTTCAATTTTAGTTAAAAGACTTTCCATAGGAGACTCATCACATCCACTGCAGTTATTAAATGCCGCCAATTTATAATCTGATTCATCATAAATGGTAAAAGAATCCTGATTCTCATTGAATGCCGTCATGCATCCATTTGCTGTACATTTTTTTGAAACATTTCCACAAACATAGATACCTATTTTCTTCAAGTATGTTCCTCTCTTGTATGCGATTTTAAATATTTATTATACCCATCTTTTTTTAATCCTTGTTATTAATAGCAATATTGATTATAGCATGATAGTGCTTATTTTTCGATGTCTAATTTAATATAATAAAAGCTGCTGAAACTGCAACGCATAGGTGCCGGTGTTTAAAGAAACTAACACCGGCACCTTTTACTAAGCCCGGACTCCCCTGCTTTTGCAGCAAGTCCAGTTCTGTACTATAGATATAACAATCAGCAGCTTTAATCCTCCGCTAATACGCTCTTATGGCGCTTCAAATATTTTCCGTCGCCTTTCTTTCCAAGGAATTCATTATCTTTGACAATGACATTTCCTCTCAGCAGTACAAGGTCAATATCACCTTTTACCTTCATCCCTTCGTAACAGGTGTAATCTGAGGCTCCATGCATATCCTCATGAGTCAAAATACGTTCCTTATTAGGGTCTAAAATCACCACATCCCCATCAGAACCCGGCAAAAGTGTTCCCTTCTGGGGATACATGCCGTACATGCGGGAAGGATTGGTGCATAAATATTTCACCATCTGAGGAAGTGTAATTCTGTCCTTTTGTACTCCCTCCGAAAAGACAACCAGCATCCGCTCTTCCACACCGGGAGCACCGTTGGGGCAAGCGGTAAAGTCATTGGCGCCGGCCTGTTTTTTTGTAGTGAAATGAAATGGACAGTGATCCGTTCCGATGGTATCAAGCACATTGTCCTGCAATGCCTGCCACATGGCATCAATATCCTCTTGTTTGCGAAGCGGCGGAGAAAGAATAGCTTTAAATCCTTCAATGTCATCCTCGTACATCTCATCAGTCAGAGCCAAATACTGAGTGCAGGTTTCCACTGCAAAATTCTTCTGATGAGCCTCTCTCGCTTTCATCACCTCCAGAATACCTTCTTTGCTGGATAAGTGCACGATGTAAAGCGGTGCATCCCCTGCCATGGCTGCGATATGCAGCAGTCTGTCCACTGCCTCTGCCTCACAGCGGGCCGGACGGCTCAGCGGATGATATTTTGGCTGGGTACAGCCTTTTTTCACATAGCTCTTTTTAAGATGAGTTATCACGCCATCGTTCTCGCAATGTACGGCAATCACAATTCCATCCTGTTTTGCCTGCTTCATGACCTGGTATATGGCATCATCACTCAATTTTAAATCATAGGTGGTATAAACCTTAAAACTGGTAATTCCCTCTTTTTCAGCTATCTCACCCATTTCTTTTAGGATGGTCTCATCTACGTGCTGAATCACACCGTGAAATCCATAATCAACTACTGCTTTGCCATCAGCCAGTCTGTGATATTCTTCTACCTGATGCCAGAGACTGCAGCCAACCGGGCCAAATGCCATATGATCTACAATGGTCGTTGTTCCTCCGCATGCTGCCGCAACCGTTCCATCATAAAAATCGTCCACTGCACGGTACTTTCCAGCCTGTAAATCCATATGGGTATGAACATCTACACCTCCCGGAATCACATACTTTCCTGTGGCATCAATTACCTCAGCATCCTCAGCTGAGAGATCTTTTCCGACTGCCTTAATCAATTCACCTTCTATAAGGAGATCTCCCTGAAACACTTCGGAATCTGTAACAATCATACCATTTTTAATTAACTTATTCATAATGCCTCCTTATGAGTTTTAATCATACTGATTGTATAGTACACCCTATATTGTGTACTTGTCTATTCTTTTCTTTCAGCCGGATATTAAATCTTGTGAGAAAAATTATTAACAGCAAACCCTGGTTATTCCTTGACGGCAACCGCTTAAAAGTATTGTTCCATTAATTGTTTTAAACCAATTTCTGATGTTAGTTTTTCAAGATTGTTAAATATTTTTTCTTCATCCCAGTTCCACCATTGAATCTTCAGCAAAAATTCAACCGTTTCATCACTAAACCGTTTCTTGATAAACTTAGCTGGATTTCCGCCATGTATTGTATAAGGTTCAATATTTTTTACTACAGTAGAGTTTGCAGCAATGATGGCACCGTCGCCGATTTTAACACCTGGCATAATCGTTACATTTTGCCCTATCCAAACATCGTTGCCTATCACAGTATCCCCTTTGAAAGGCAGCTGCTCTACTGTTGGGGTGACCTTTTCCCAGCCACCACCGAAGATATTAAACGGATACGTTGTAATTCCGTCCATTCTGTGATTTGCTCCGTTCATGATAAACTTAACACCCTCTGCTATTGCACAGAATTTACCTATTATTAATTTATCCCCCAGGAACTCATAATGATGCTCTATATTATCATAGAATTTCTCTGGAGAATTTTTATTATCGCTATAATAGGTATATTCTCCAATCTCAACATTTAATTTTTCAGGCAGATTACTGATATAGCAAACCGTCTTTATATTTTCATTTGGGTAAAGTTTGTTTTTATCTGGTCCATTCATAACCATTCGCTCCTTCCAATCTAATTAAACAATAGACAATAAGATGAATCCGGCCTGTTAGTAGATTAACTGACCAATTTTTCCACATTCCTCTGTAAACCATATTGCTCCATCTGGTCCAAGAGCCAGGCCATGAGGTTCTGAATCTATTGTGGGAATTTGATATTCAATTATTTCGCCCCCTGATTTAATTCTGCCAATCTGGTTACTTCCCCATTCTGTAAACCAAAGTTCACCTTCTTTACCCGGTATAATTGCATGAGGTTTTGCATCTTGTGTTGGCAGTGAATATTCGGTGAATTGACCCAGTGTCGTAATCCGGCCTATTTTGTTGCTTATTATTTCTACAAACCAAATAGCGTCATCTCCTCCTTTGCAAATTCCAACCGGGCCAGAGGCTGTAGTTGGAATGTTAAATCCAGCTATATCTCCAGATGTGCTAATTCTACCGATCCTGTTGCCTTGGTTCTCTGTAAACCAAAGTGCTCCATCGGAACCTTCTGCAATCATTGATGGAAATGAACCAGGATTAGGTAAATCATACTCTCTAACTTCCCCATTTACGGTAATTCTTCCAACTTTATTACCAGTAATCTCTGTGAACCACATCGCTCCATCAGGACCTAATGTGATCCCATAAGGGCCTGAACCGGCAGTAGGTATCTCATATTCTGTAACTTTTCCTTCCATTGTAATTTTTCCTATCTTATTAGCTTTATATTCTGTAAACCATATGGCTCCATCAATTCCTTTTGTTATAATTAAAGGCTCTGCATCTGGAGTTGGAAGTAAATATTCTGTAATTTCACCTTCCGTTGTAATTCTTCCTATTTTATTTCCTTTGTTTTCTGTAAACCACATCGCTCCGTCATATCCTGCAGTAATTCCATATGGCCCTGATTTTTCCATAGGAAGTTTATATTCATTTATGTTTATATTCATTTGCTTTTTATCCTTTCATTTTTTATATAAAAAAACCTTTCCTAAACTAAAAGTCTCGGAAAGGTTATAAGTCTTATTATAGAAATTTAATATGAAAGAACTGTTTTAAAACAGAAACAGTCCTTTCATACTATATTATTCTAGTTAAACTGACCCTATTATGATCCTATCCGAAACTTACAGCAGTTTAAGCAATACAAGTCAGCATACCTTCAATATTAAAAGATATGTCCGCTTTGTCTATACTACTGTAACTTATAAAAACTGGATAAGATTATATGATCATTTTAACTAATTACCTCGTGTTTAATTTTTATACGTTTAAAGTATATTACATTTAAGCTGATAAATCAATGATCCTGACCCTCATACTTTCCTTTTTACAAATTAGCTGCGCTAATTATAACAGGAAACTCCTATTTATCGAGGTATATTTCATAAAGAGAAGTCATTAAACATTTGCATCCGTTGCAAAAGCCTCTGAACCCATTGGTGAAATTGTCACGTAAAGTCGCAAAACACCTTCACCGGTGTTTATAACCTGGAGACTTTCCTGTCCATCAACCTGCATTAACTCGCCCACCTGCAGCGGAGTTTCATTGCCATCTGTGACAACATTGGCATTGCCTTCCATAACCTGCAGAAAAAGGGTTGATTCCATATGTGTGTGTCCCGGTAGTATTTCCCCTTTTGCAATGTTTAGTACAAAGGCAATTACATCATCGCTTTTGAAAAGCATCCGCTTGGCAATTTTTCCCTCTGGTTCATGAAAATAATCATTAAAAATATATTTGTTCATAGATAAATCCTCCTTTAACTTAAGCTTAGACTTTAATATACCCCGATTGGGCTATATAATAACTAATTTCTTTTTTTCATAATGTTCAAATATCTGTCCCACTGCACCAATTATATCATCAATAGGAATCTCTTGTCTATTGGCCATGGCAACAACTCTCCCATGTTCATCAATCTTTTTAACCATACCTGTATCCGTAACTTTTGTAAGAGTTTATTTAAACATTTGTACATGGCTGAACAATAGCGGAAATGGTTTATATGGAACGGAATAAGTGTCTTGGAATACCGTCTACCATAACGGGAGATACATCACCCTGAATAAGGGGACGGACATAATTGACAAACGCATCCGTTACATAGTTTCCTTCCTCATTCACCCAGTTCCTGGGAACCAGCTTCTCATCGTTAGCTATTTTATGGACATCCTTTAATTCTGTACCGCTCTGATATGGGTCGTCTGAGAGACGGTTCAATATTACCATTTTACCGGAATCTCCTTCGTCAGCAGCTTTTACTGCTGCACCGCCTACCTGATATGCTTCCAGAATATCTACCCGGGAGGCACAGTGTGAAGCAGCGCGCTGCAGGCTGCTAAGCTCGATGGCACGTGTTTTACAGCCAATCTCTCCTGCAATATAGCTTACCAGATAGCTGGCGGTACCAGAAAGTTGTCTATGGCCGAATGCATCTACAAAATCAACGCTTTGACCAAGCTCACATACATAACGTCCGTCCTCAAGGCGAATCCCTTCCGATACGGCCACCACAACTGACGATTTTTTTGAAAGAAGCTCCCGTACCTTAAAGGCAAATTTCTCTATATTGAAAGGCAGCTCCGGAAGGTAAATTAAATCGGGCCCAGCGCAATCTTCACCTCTTGCAAGAGCAGCAGCCCCCGTCAGCCATCCGGCGTTGCGTCCCATAATTTCTACAATAGATACAAGTCCCTTTTCATATTCCAAACAGAAACTGTCTCGTATAATTTCTTTTACTGAGGTTCCGATGTACTTTGCCGCACTTCCAAAGCCTGGGGTGTGGTCCGTAAGGGAAAGATCATTGTCAATGGTCTTGGGACAGCCGATGAAACGAGTTGAGTGTCCGGTGACAATGGCATAGTCGGAAAGTTTCTTAATTGTATCCATAGAGTCATTTCCGCCAATATAAATAAAGGCTTCAATCTCAAGCTTATCAAGAATACTGAATATCTTTTCGTATACTGCTTTATTCTCGTGGATTCCCGGAAGTTTGTAGCGGCAGGAACCTAAAAAAGCAGCAGGAGTTCTTTTTAGTAATTCTGCATCCAGTTCAGTGATGATGAATTCTGCTAAATCTACATATCTTTCTTGTAACAATCCCTGAATACCATGGAGCATTCCATAAACCTTGCCAGCCCCCCGGTCCTTGGCTGTACGATATACCCCCGCTAAACTTGAATTAATAGCAGCTGTTGGTCCACCTGATTGTCCGACGATTACATTTCCCTTCATGTATGTACCTCCCTCTCTAAATGACTGTTAATCATATTTAATACAAGCTATTTTATAAAAATAACTTGTATTAATATTTTAGTGTATTATGTCCAATTTGTAAACTCTTTAAAAAAATAAAATAGTGGAAATGGACAAAAATTGACAGAATTTGATAGAATGGCCCAAAGAATTTACGACTACGAATAACGAATTAAGCCGCCATTCACATGAAGTATCTGTCCAGTAACATATGCCGAATCGTTTGAAGCCAAATAAACATATGCTGGTGAAATTTCAAATGGTTAAGCGGCCATATTTTAAATAAGGCAACGCGGCCTTTGTCATATAAAAAGTGAATAGACTTTAGTGAGGAATGTGTTTTCAGTTGCTCGTCCGATACATCCATAATATCTCCGGTATATGGCTGTACAGATGCATGATTCACTACTACATCCAATTGTCGATACGTTTTAATAGTATGAGCTACTGCTGACTTGGAGGTAGATGGATCTCGTAAAATCTCTGGACAGAAGCTGGCAATTTTAGAAAAAGCGGTTTGGGACACTGGAAAACCTCCTGTCTCAAAAACCGCTTTTTAAATTTGATTATCATGTTAAGATGATAACTTTTTATACTATTCCATAACCTACCGAAGCTCCGGCCAGAACTCCTTATTTGCCTCAATTAAATCATCTAAAATTTTCTTAGCAGTCTCTCCGCTTGGCACAGTTTTGGAAAGAGTCAGGGCCTGCCACAGCTTTTGATAAGATCGTTCCGCCCAAGCTTCCACCACCAGCTTTTCCACTGCAACCTGCTGCTCCATTAATCCCTTCTGAAAAATAGGGATTTTCCCCATAGCCAACGGCTCCGGTCCGTTTTTACCTACAATACAGGGAACCTCAACCATAGCATCCTCATCAAAGTTTGATATGGCACCTTCATTCTTCACGATCAAAAGCATACGCTCACCTGTGTTGAATGCAATAGCCCGTGCCAGATCCACAATAAAGGAGGCATGATTATCCACATGAAATGCACAGTCTGCCGCTGTTCCTTTATCAATAATCTCCTGAGCCGCCGTAAAAATCTGTTTCTCTCTTCCAGCCATAACTTCATTGGCCCTGGTATAACTTTTATCAGAATGTGCAACCACATAATCCTGGCAAAGATAATACTTTAAATACGTGTTAGGAAGTGTATCCGGGTCAAGTGCATACACATCTTTCACTTTCATATAAGTGTCCTTCCAGCTTGGGTCCTTATGCTGAAAATCAACGGTATTGACCACATATCCGTTATCCTTTACGTAATCTTTCAGCTTTTCCATCAGATCGTTTCCGTCTTTATCAGTGATACTTGTCCACCATCCAAAATGATTTAAACCGTAATAACGGCAGATCATTTCTTTTCGGTCCTTTAAGCCCAATATAGTGGCAAAACTGCGCTCAATTCCAATAGGCATATCACATATATTAATAATTTTTGCATTGGGACGAAGCTTTCTGGTGGCTTCTGCCACAATAGCTGCAGGATTGGAGTAATTCAGCATCCAGGCATTGGGAGAATACTTTTCCATATAATCCAGCAGCTCCAGAACTCCGCCGATGGAACGCATGCCGTAAGCAATCCCACCAGGTCCGCAGGTTTCCTGTCCCACTACATCATACTTTAACGGAATTTTTTCATCCTTCTCCCGCATTGCATATTTTCCAACACGGATATGGGCCATAACAAAGTCCACATCTGTAAATGCTTTTTCCGGATCTGTTGTATAGGAAAAGCTGACCTGAGGAAAACGCTCCTTTAATAAAATCTCGCAGGCCCTGGCAATGGTTTCTTGTCTCTCTTTATCATTATCATATAATTTGATCTGTCTGATGGGAAAGGTATCCATATGATCCAGAAGCATTAAAATAATTCCAGGTGTAAAGGTACTGCCGCCTCCGGCTATCAATATAGAAAAATTCTGTTCTTTTTTCATCCAAATCACTCTCCTGTTCTATCAACCAGCGTTTCCATGTAATCTTCCAGCATTTTACGAAATTTATTAACATTGGTTCCGTAAATAATCTGAGTTTCATTTCCCTGCTTAACAACTCCCCTGCTTCCTGTTTCTTTCAAAAGCTCTTCATTGATTTTTTCCATATCTTTCAGCTCCAGACGCAGCCTGGTAAAGCAGTTATCAATGGATACCAAATTTTCTCTGCCGCCCACTGCTTCCATAATCTTCTTTCCAATCTCTAAATCATCGTCATGGGAGCCGCCCTGCTTCTTCTCCTTATAATCCGCCTTTGTTATTAATGTGATATCCTCTCTGTCATCACGTCCCGGAGTTTTCACATCAAACTTTAAAATGTACCAGGAGAATACAAAGTAATAAAGAGCCATCAGTACAACACCAACTAATAGAAACATAGGCCAATTGGTCTTAGCCACTCCGGCTGGAACATTATATAAGAATACGTCAATGATACTTCCCATGGTGCAGCTTGTCACATTTAAAAGATACAAAGCTACCAGGGCAAATCCGGTCAATACAGAGTGAATTACAAACAGTATGGGGCTGACAAATAAGAATGTAAATTCAATAGGTTCTGTAATTCCAGTCAGTGCAGAAGTCAAAATAGCAGGAATAAAAATGGCTTTCGCCTTATTTTTCTGTTCCGGCTTTGCACACTTTAACATGGCAAGTCCTGCACCTGTCAGACCGAACATCTTTGCAATACTTGCACAGGCAAAAACAGTGGTAATGCTCAGCTTTGCAGTGCCGGGATCTGCAATTTCAGCCAGGGCAATATTTCTGGCACCTGAAATCACCTGTCCGCCTATCGTTGCAACGCCGCCTAAATCCGTGTAATAAATCACACTTTCCAAAATTTGATGCAGTCCGGTAGGAATCAACAGGCGGTTTAAAAATCCAAACACGAAAAATCCTGGTGCACCGGAGGTTCCGATAAAGTTTGTCAGGCTGTTAATAGCGGATTGGATCGGAGGCCAAATATAGGTAAATCCGATGGACATAGCCAGCATGATGGGAATCATCACAATGAACACAAACTTTGTCCCGCCATATACAGAAAAGATATCTCCCAGATCCTTATCGCAATAGCGGTTGTGTATCAGGCCGGTCACGACTCCAATGATAATGCCTATGAAAACTCCGGCATTGATGACCTGAAATCCCAGCATCATTGCCTGACCAGTTGCTCCCCCGGTAGTCTCAGAAAGCCTTCCTGTCAATTTCAGAAAAGACTGCTGGGAAGCTAAGTAAACAAACAGTGACATAAATGCAACCAGAGCCGCATGCTCTTTCTTTTTCTTTGCCAGTCCAAAAGCAATGCCAATGGCAAAAATCGGACCTAAATTGGCAAAAATGGACAACAGTGCATCATAGATCACCTTAAAAGGAAGGTAGAGCCAATCCTGTTTTAATATGGGCAATGCATTGGTAATATTGGCGTTGGTAAAAATATTGCAGACTACCATCACCATGCCGATAGCCGGCAGGTATAATACGGAGGAGATCATTGCCTTTGAAAACTTCTGCAACCCTCCAATAATATTATCTTTCATGTTTCCCTCCTGAATGAAAAATCGATTCTTGTAACACGTGCTTGGAACCTAGGCTGCAATCATCATATCAAATCCTCTTTTTGCATTCAATAGTTCCGAGGTATTAAGGCAGGAATCCTCCATTCAGGTATTTTTCTCAGGAAATAAGATTTTTCCCAGGCTTATGATATTGCATTATTTTTCGTCCGGGGAAAGTACACTCTCTATTTCCCCCTTATAAAGCATATATTTTACCAAAAGTATCTCTGTTAACATGAAAAACAACATGGATGTTTCGTAATTATCGTTTACTGTGGAATCAATTAAAGAAGTTCCAGCGTAAAGTGTTTCGTCACTCAGCCTTGCCAGAGGATTGATTTTCATCTTTGTAATGGCGATCAGCGGGATATTCCTGATCTTTATCTCTTTGGCACAGGATATCACCTGCTCCGATTCTCCGGAATGGGAAATAATAATCACCACATCTTCCTGGGTAAGCATATCCAGGATGGGAACCATCTCCCCTTTCCCCTCAACTGTGTTAATGCATTTCTTCATGTAAATAAATTTTCTCTGCATTTCCCTGGCCACGCTTGTTTGCATGCTTCCTGTTCCATAGACAAATACCCGTTTAGCCTCATAAATCATCTGGCAGACTTTCTTGAAATCTCTTGATTTAAAATCGTCAATCATACGGTGGTAATCGTCACAAACCTCTGTCAATATATCCCGTTCTGCCTTAGATACGTTTTCTGTCTCCAGTTTTAAGTACACTTTTAGTTCACTATATCCATTTAAAGAAAGCTTCTGTGCAAACCTCAGAATACTGCTTCTCGAAATATTACACCTGGAAGAGAGCTCATCAATGGTCATTTTGCTGCATTCCTTTTTATGGTTGCTGATGTACTGGCATAAATAAATATCATTTTTATTCAGATTTTCGTAATATTTATTAATCAATTCGCTTAGTGTCATATTAACCTTGTATGATGTTTTTAGAAGCAAAGCACCATAACTTCCTCTCTTTTTCATATCGTTGTTCAATACAGATACTGTGAACATTTAATGTTTCCCTGTATAGTAATGGCATTCGCACTGTACTGTAACGAACTATAAACAAAAAATAGTATATAGGGAACACATGCGGCATCTTTGCCTTTGTTGAGCCGTTAGGGGGAAGTTCATCATGTAAGTGTATGTGAGCTTTCCCTAATAATCTTAATCTAATTTTATTAACTTGCTCATAAATTCCTCCATACATCTTATTTTATAAAATTCCCATTTAAAGCCGGAGTATCCAGCAATCTTTTGTTATTAAGTATAGCAAGAAACACCTGTAATATCAACGAAAATCAGAACCCATCCATATCTTCCTGCATGGTTTTCTCTGCATATCTGTACTCATTATTCTTGCAACGTTCATTTAGGTGTTACCGCTTTTCAAGTGGAAAAGCGCGTATATCCATAATGCAAAATATCGCACCGCCTACCCTTGCAGATGTATAGCTTGTCCAGAATTTCCTCTTTGGAAGTAGCATATCTTTGGGTTTCATCCATACCCCACTGGCCCCTGTTTTCCTCGCAGGGCTTTTGTATCCATCGCTATGTGATATTCCATTTCTCAGCTGCTTCCCGAACAGTCGTATAATCCTTTTTTCATATTTCTTCAAAAAATATGGAATATATTGTATTCATTTGGGCGAATCAAATCAAGAGACAAACCTTCTAAATTTAGTAATAATAAAGGCTGACAACAATAAAATCCTCAGCGTACTGAGGATTTTAGTCTTAGCATTTTTTAGTGTAATCAACGTTTTTTTAATATCCAATAAATTTAGGTTCAACTCTTCTGCCTGCGATTTGTTCTATTGCATAAGCTGTGTTTAATAGTTCTTCATCAGTTTGGGCGATGATATTTATTCCAAAAGGCATTCCATCATTATATAGCCCGCAGGGTACTGTAATGGCCGGTAAACCTGTATATTGAACAATTGGGTGATCTTTAAATATAATACATACATTTACACCCTTTAGCTGATCCTTCATATATTGTTTAGTAAACTCTATATTTTTTAACGTATCCAGATAAATAGATTCAGTCATTTCACCAGAGGTATTATTCTGGGCATCTTCTAATAATATTTGACCATATCTTAAAGTTTCTTCTTTATGAATATTATTAAATTCAATTATTTCCTTTAAATTTTTTATTTTATAATCTTGTGGTAACTCAGCTAAATATTGATTCATAGCATGCTTAAATTCATATTTTTTAATGTTATCTATCTTTTTATTAGGAATTGTTTTTAGATGCATTCGTTTTAAGATTGCACCAGCTTCCTTTAATTTACTTAAAATACCATTAACCTTCTTCTCTTCTTCCTGGGACATATTATCTATGGCAGATTGGTCGATTCCTATTACAGTACCTTTAAGATTTGTCTTTTCTGTAAAGTGTATTTTATTATCTGATATTTCATTAAAAATAATAATTGCGTCTTTAACGGTTCTTGTCATGGGACCAACCATATCAAGAGTAAAGCTTATGGGTATAATCCCTTTTATGCTCAAAGCACCCTTGCCTGGACGGTACCCTACAATACCATTACTTAAACCGGGGGATACAATTGAGCCAGAAGTATCCGTGCCAAAAGCTGCCGTACATAAATTAGCTGCTACCGCAACTCCTGAACCGGTGCTGGAACCTGCCGGGTTTCCACCTAAAACGTATGGTGATTTTACAATTCCTCCTTTGGAACTATATCCGTTTGGCATTCCTTTTGTCATATAATTGGCAAATTCAGTCATATTTGTTTTACCAAGAATAACAGCACCTTTTTTTCTCAAAATTTTTACAATCTCAGCGTCTGTTCCCGGACGTGAATCTGCCAATGCCAGTGATCCTGCGGATGTGTGCAAGTTATCTGCAGTATTTATATTATCTTTTAAAAGAATAGGTACCCCATAAAGCAAACCAGAATCATCGTTATATCTGTCATCAAGATCTTCTGCTATTGTAATAGCATCAGAATTTATCTCAAGTATAGAATTTAATCCATTAAAACCTTTATCGAAAGAGTCGATTTGCTCTAAATATTGTGAAACAATCTCTTTTATAGAGAACGTCTTATTTCTTATTATCTTACTCAATTCAGTTATTGTTACTTCGTTTAAATTTATTTTGGCTGCCATATTAATCTCCTGCATCTACTTGACGTTCTCTTATATATTAATAACAGTTTTATTTTTACTATTATCTTCCCATATATTTCGATTTATTCATAGTAATGTCAGCAGATTATCGGCAATATTGCAACCAGCGGAAGATTTCACCAAATGAGCCACTTTGGTAAATGTTTTAAAAAACACAGGCTGTTCTCACTGAAAATATCGAGAACGAAATGTACACATTTACCTTAAGTTGGACTAAATTTTTTAAGAGACGCTTATGATTTTGTAAGTGTCACCCCTCTTAAAACAAGGAAAGCTGGTTGATCTTTTGTGACGATACGGTACGTTCAGTTATTATCTCATCACCCTTTGGATGTCCTGCAATCATGGGGGAATGAGGGTCATGAGCTCCCATACGGTGCAATACCGTTTTGGTGCTTGATGTGGCATAACAATACGCACAGCCATGGGAACAAATATCATAGGCTCCAATATCAACACTTTCTATGCAGCGGCACGCGGTACGTTGATTTGCGTCATTTTTGGCTACAATTCGGCTGCCTATTATTTTTTCAATTAACTGTTGGTCGATACACGATCCATGTTTAATGCCATATTGAGAAAGCTCAATTTCCTCAGCGCATGTATAAAGTGTAATACCATATTTATCCGCGATCTCTGCAAAGCCGGAGGCAATTGCAGTCATTTCGCCATTTGTTAATGCCCGATACCTGTTATTCAGGCTTTTATATGGGTCAACAAAGCTAATAACGCACCGCTCCGTATAGCTTTGAAGGCATTCACACATTGCTGTAAACTGTTCTATATGCCACTCAATAGGATGCTTTATATCAATAATAATCGGGTCATACCGCCATATTGACCGGCAGGGCCCTATCTGTTTTGACATTTCAATAAAGGCCTGTAATAGCTCTGCCTTTGGCGGTAAATTTGTTTCAATAGTATTGTCATACGCCGTAAGAGTAAATTGCATATAGTAGGAATATCCCATTGAATCCAGCACAGAAAACCGCTCAAACATAGGGATAGGATTTTTTGTCCAAAATGCGATACAATCCACATTTTCAGGCGTAAGTTTTACACGTCCCAAACGATTAGGGTTACGCGGATTGGGGATAAGGGCATATCCCTCTGCCAGCCTGTTCATAAACCACTCTGAATAAAATGCCGGTATATCGGTTCTCCGGCTTGCACTAATAATCATAGATTCTACCTTAAATATATCCCTTCAATCTTTATGCCTAAAAAATCATCTATTAAGTGACGGTGACAGTTTTCAGGTGCTGCCTCTTTGTCTAATGCTCCCAATATCTTAAAGTGCCGTACCCTTTTTAGGTACAAACATCCCGGTTAAGTCAACTCCCTCCAGTTCAAGCAGCTTAATTTTCATTTGAACGCCTCCGGCAAAGCCTGTTAAGCTGCCATTGGAACCGACTACCCGGTGGCAGGGTATGATGATAGAGATAGGGTTGTGACCAACTGCTCCTCCGACTGCTTGACTCGACATACTTTCCTTACCCATTTTTTCAGCCATCTTTTTAGCAATACTGCCATAGGTTATTACTTCTCCGTATGGAATTTCACGCAAGATACTCCATACCCCTTGCCGAAATTCGCCGCCAATAGGTGCAAGGGACAATTCTGAAATATCTGGCTTTTCACCTGCAAAATATCTATCTAACCACTTCTTTGCAGTATCGAATATAGGCATATGGTTGTTTTCTGTCATAGCTTCGAGTATGGTATTCCCGTGGTACTTTTGCCCTTCTGTCCATAAGCCTACAAGATTATTACCACCTTCGTCACAGGCAAGGGTAATTGTTCCCATGGGTGACGAATATGTTGTTGAATAGTACATTTTGATCCCTCCTTATAACGTGTTCCAAAGATTCACGGTGGCATAGCTGCGCCACGGCCGCCATGCTTCCGCCATTTTCAATAATTCCTTTGACGTATAGGGCTGCAATGCTTTTTTTACGCCTGCGTCTGTTTCAAGGAAAGCGTCGGGCCATTCCATAGCACGCATAGCAATATACTGAGCTGTCCAGCTTCCAATACCGCGAATAGCCATTAGTTTTTTCATTTCTTCTTCCGGCTGGGCACAAAGGTCAAAATCAATTTCTTCCTGTATTAATGCTCGGGCCAGTTGGTAAATTGTATTTGACCTTGCAGAGGTGACGCCCAATAAACCGAGATTATTTGTAATGTTCTCACCCATAGCTAATATATCTTGGGGTGACGGGAAAATATGGGTCAAGCCCGGTATCCCCGTTTGAACAGGTGTGCCGTAAGTTTCAACAATTCTTGCCGCTAATGTACTGGCAGCTTTCACAGTGATTTGTTGTCCAAGTACCGCTCGCACCGACATTTCAAAAGTGTTAAAACACCCCGGTACGCGAGTTCCCAAAGTACAAAGCCCGGGGCGAATATCATTCATTACTTTGAGTGTTTCATATACTGCATCCGGGTCGCAATATAAGTCAAACAAATGCCGTATTCGTGCTAACACTTGCGGAAGTACAGGCAATAAAGATTCACTCATGGTAACGCTTAATGCATTCTTTTTAGGTTCATGGCCTACCCGCACCCAACCGTATACACTCTTTCCTTCTGCGTTTTCCAACTCCACGGTTCTCATGTACTCACCGTTATTTACAACCTCGATTCCTGCTATTGCTCGTCCTGCAAGGAAGTTCAACATTTTATCCCAATGGTAGGGAGGGCGGTAGCCCAAAGCCAGGGTAATGTCACTGTTATGCTTTTTTTCTTTCGACAACTTTTTTCTCAAAGCCGTGGGAGCAAGATTGTAATGTTTTTTGAATAAATCGTTAAAACGGCGCAAACTGCCAAAACCTGCTGCCATTGCAACATCCAGAACAGATAAATCCGTATCTGTAAGTAGATTTTTAGCAAGAAGCAGCCGGCATGTTTGAAGGTATTGAACGGGTGACACATTGTATTCTGCGGTGAATACACGCCGCAAGTGTCTGTCAGTATAACCAAGCCGTGCAGCTATTTCCTCTAAGCTCTGTCTGTTTCCGCAATTTTTTTCCAACATTCTCGCTGCACGATAAACTAAATTAGCAGAAGCATCCGTTATGGAAGTACCAGGAGCAACCTCTGGCCTGCACAAAAGGCAAGGCCGGTATCCAGCTTGTTCCGCTTCCGCTGCCGTAGTATAGAATGTACACTTTTCAGGTTTAGGCTTTCGTGCCCTGCATACCGGGCGGCAGTATATTCCTGTGGTTGAAATGCCTACAAAGAAACGTCCGTCAAAACGTGCATCTTTCGCCTGAAATGCAGCATATAGACCGCTATCATTCATTGTCATTATTTATCCTCCTTCCTGTTTTTGTTTTAATTATATCACATATATAAGAAATATCCGGCTATTTTCGGACATGCTTTTTTTACATAGCTAGTATTGGAATATAGATGTTTTCTTGTTTTGCTTATGTATAATTAGTATGGTTCTCCTTTTCGGAAAAAAGCCGGAGAATCAGAGTGCTGAAAGTGCACTTCAAATCTCCGGTTCCATCTTTTTCTGTGGTATGATTTTAGATCATGATTTCTTTTGCTAAAAAATGGTTTTGGTATTATTTGGGGGCTATATCTAAAAAATCGGCTTCTGCATCAGAATCATGCATTCAATATGTGACGGAAGTTGCCTTTTATACTACGTGGCAAAATATAATATTAGTCTTCTATTGTATTTATAACATCCTCTATATTATAAATCTTGGCAGGTAAAATCATTGAATATCCTCCCATTATTTCTTTAATTATTCTTAATTCAAGGTCCATACGTATTTTAAAATGCGCAATCATATCTGATATATCTGCAAACTCAAACTTCTTTCCATACGGTGAGTTGTTTAAAAATCTCATCACAAGAGGATACCACATCTCCACACCGTTTTCGTCAGAACGCTCTTTTTTAATCTTCAAAATATTACTTTCAATATCATCAGAGTAGAGATAGAGCAAAATAAAGTTTTTTTGCTTGATAACTTCAAATATTTCTCTATAAAAACTAATGATTTCTTCCTCCGTCTTGCAATGGAACAATATTAATTCCTCTATTATGTTTTGAAATAAAGAACACTCAAACAAATTTCCTGTTCCATTAAAGTTTTTTAACCGGCTAAGAATTAAGTCTTTAAAGTCATCAAATAACCGCCTTCCATTATATATCTCATACTGCTCCATGTAATGATGAAACCCACCTGTATCAGTCAAGATTTGTGTATATTCTACTATAAAATGGTTTTCTTCTTTTATTGTATGCTTTTCTATCTCTGAAACTAAATCAGGAAATCTTACAAGGGTACGCTGATATTCTTCCTCCGTCATATAGCTGCACCATGCTAGTTCAACTGGAGAAATATCTCCCTCAAAATACATATGATATCCATCTAGTTTTTTATATAGAGATTTCATCAATGTTGTTTTACCAGACCCCTGTATTCCTTCTATGAATATGTTTTTCATCTAATTCTCCAATTGCTGATGACTTCCTACCTTATTTCTCGTCTCAGCAATCTATATTTCCTAAGCTTTTTGCTCAAGTAGGACAGTGGTTTCAACGTACCTTGTTGCTGTGATTCAGATGACCATCGAAGCCACTGCCTTCTTGGCGTCAGTGTATATTTTCAAGGAGCCCAAATATAATTACTTACTTTTCCTTCAACTTAAAGCACAAATTTGAAAATTATGCTACAAGATGTACACTTTCATTCCAACTCTCTCTCAATTTCTTCGATGGAAGGGAGGCTACTCCATAATTCTTCTGGTAAAGATTTCTCCATTTGATTTTTCCATTCTGCTACACCAATTGGATTCTGATATCCAGATAAAGAATACTCCACAACTGTCTGATTTTTACCCTTAACCAAAAGTAAACCAATAGTTGGTTTATCGTCTGGATGGCATAGAATATCATTTACCACATTTTGATACATATTAAGTTGACTGATAAAACCAGGCTCAAAATCACAGGCTTTCAATTCAATGACTACATAGCAACGTAATTTAAGATGATAGAACAGCAAATCAATATAGAAGTCCTGCCCACCTACCTCCAGATGTACTTGCCTGCCCACAAATGCAAATCCCTGCCCTAATTCTAATAAAAACTTCTGGATATGTGTAGTCAATTGACGCTCGATTTCAACCTCACGTCGCGGCATATCTGTTCCTAAAAAGTCAAATAAATATGGATCTTTAAATATTTGATTTGCCATATCAGAATCTACTGGCGGAAGCGCTGACGGAAAATTATTAACGGTTCTACCGGTGCGCTCCATCAATTTGCTTTGTATCTGCAAGTCCAAAATAGTGCTGCTCCACCCATTTTCAATTGCTTTTTGTGCATACCAGATGCGGCTTTCTTCATCTTCCAATTTATCTATCAATTTGAGATTAGTTCTCCATGGAATTTGTGCAGCAACCCGTTGCACAATTTCATAATCTGACCAACACTGAGCAAACTTACGCATGTACTTTATGTTTCTTGGAGAGAAACCGGACATTTCGGGAAATGTTTCCTTCAAATCTTTTGCCATTCGGTCTATAACCTTGGCTCCCCAGCCTTCTTCCTCTTGCTTCTTCAAAATTGCTCTTCCAATATTCCAGTATAGGCGAATCATACTGGAATTTGCATTCATTACAACAGTAATTCTCTGTTTTTGAACTTCATTTTTGATTTCTTCTATAAACTGCAAATAGCTATCACTCATTTCGGAAAGATTTGGAGCAACCGGAAAAATAACTCCCTCTTTATTTTTTCCCATATGTTTTCTGCTATTCAATATTTTCACCTCCAAGTTCCATTATTATGATAAAGTATTTGAATCTACTAATCAAAAATTCAAGTGGATATATTTCCAAAACAAATTTACTTTTCTTTACAGTACCTCAATATATTTGTTTTTGTACAATCCGATAATCTTATAGTCTGATTGCTGATAATACTGTTAAAGGTCTCCAAATTGCAATAATGATAGAAAATATCTTTCATACATCAAACCTCTTCTATATCTTTAATGGAATGCCTCACACTCTGTGCAAAACAAAGTTTCCTTAAAGGTTAACAAATAGTTTCTCACATTCCTTTGGTTGGAAGTTTTATATAGAGTAGCAAAACCACCTTTCATTTTTATATGGAGAGTAAAGGTTTCGCTACACTTCAAATTACATGTATGTTAATTACCACTCTCATCTGAAATATTGCTCCTTCTTCTATGCTCCGCAAGAGCTTCACGATCTGGTTCTATTAGACCTTTTGATATAGTCATGCCTATATATCGCAAAATATACGTTTTAAATATTTGACTATGATCACTCCTTTTTTTAACGCATATTCTGAAGTTATTATCTAATGAGAAATAGCCCAATTCAAATGCTTTGTCATGAATAGGACATAAACACAAACCATTAGATGTATCTCCACGCTTTTCACTATTATCGGCCCACCTAGCAATATGAGAGGCAATTAAAAATTCCCTATCTGAAATCGTACATTCCGGAAAGCAGCACCGATTATTATAATTATTTTTTACATTAGCCGAAAAATGCGCATGTCCTACCCGAACCTTTATTTGTTTTATAGCCACAGATGTCGGTACGGATAAGCCAACAGAAAAGTCTTCCTCATCAAACGCTTCGTTATTCTCTAATATTATATCCAATAGCATTTCATCAACTTCAGACAGATATCCCCCATTTAAGCATTGTAATCTATTCGATTGTATTGTATAAAATATATTCCTTGGTTTGGCTTTTTGCTCATAATACTTCTTAAAATCCAGATTATGTTCCTTGAATAATTGATAAAGACTGATTGGTTTATTAAATCTTATAAATTCGCTTAAAAAAGCTCTATAAAAACTACTACAATAAGCCCAACTTCCGGGGCTCGGAGGACGTTCCAAGGTTTCATGACCATCAGTCTTAGCAATTGAATATCCAACAAATTCTGCCTTTTTCCCTTTTCCTCTAAGATGAAAGACAATATCTCCAGTCTTCACTTTATTCACATTATCCCAAAATGGCCATGATTTTTTTTCTCCTTCACTTTTCTTATATGTCGGAGCCCAGATGCACTTTGTAAATCCCCATTCATCACCCCCATGTTTTTCGTCACGGCTCATCTCAATCCACATTTTCATTTCTCGTCACCCCCAAATTTAATCTTTATTGGCACATAATGCTTTGATAGCTTGTTAAATAACTATATAGTCTTACATTTTGAGGTTAATAAATATCGTGCCTTTGGTCAAAACGTTCTTTTTTCTTACTCCTTGAAATACTTTGACTTACTGGACTTTCTTCTCCAGCGAAACAACCGTCTCCACGTGACTACTCCACCCGAACATATCACACCCCCGAACCTTCGCTACCTCATATCCTCTATCCGCCAAATACCTCATATCCCTGGCCAATGTAGCTGAATCACAGCTCACATACACCACCCTCTCAGGCGCCATCTTTACAATAGTCTCCAGGCATATTTCATCGCATCCCTTCCTGGGTGGGTCTACCACGATTACATCGACGTATACATGATTTTTTTCAAACTGTTCCGGCAAAACCGCTTCGGCCTTTCCTACAAAAAACTCTACGTTGTCAATCCCATTTAACCTGGCATTTTCTCTGGCATCCTCGATGGCTTGGGGCACGATTTCCACTCCATATACCTTTTTTGCCTTCTGAGCTAAAAATAGAGAAATAGTTCCAATCCCGCAGTAAAGGTCCCATACAACTTCTCCGCCTGTAAGTCCGGCATATTCTAGGGCGGTGCCGTATAGTTTTTCTGTCTGTACGGGGTTTACCTGGTAAAATGATAATGGGGAAATGCGGTATTTTACTTCTCCGATATAGTCTGTAATGTAGCCTGGGCCGTGAAGGTTTTCTATTTTATTTCCTAAAATTACATTGGTTTGTTCTGTATTTATGTTAATGGAAATGCTGGTCATTCCGGGGATTTCTAATAGGCTTTTTACCAGTTCATCCTTGTGAGGTAAACTCTTCCCATTGATAACCTGACAGACCATGATCTCACCTGTTTTAAATCCTTTGCGGATTAAGGTATGGCGGATTAGGCCTTTATGGGAGGATTCATCATAAGGTCTGAGTCCATGCTTTTCCATGTGCGACTTAATTCTTTGTAATACTTCACGGTTTTCTTCTACGCCTAACAGGCAATCGTCGCATTCAATAATCGTATGGCTTCTTCCTGCATAAAACCCGGCAATGATGTTTCCTTCTTTATCCACACCCCAGGGGAACTGGGCTTTGTTTCGATATCTCCAGGGCTCGTCCATTCCCATAATAGGAAGCATGGGGACGTTTTTAAAACCTCCGATTCTGGTGATATTATTGTAAATCTTTCTTTCCTTGTACTTAAGCTGCTCCTCATAGCTCATGGCTTGAAGCTGGCATCCGCCGCATTGTCTGGCTACCGGACACCGGGGCTCTATGCGGGCGGGGGAGGGGGTGATGATTCGTTCCAGTTTTGCGAAGCCGTAGGATTTTTTTGTTTTCATTACTTTGGCTTCTACTTGATCGCCGATGACTGTATCTTTGATAAACCAGGTGAAGCCATCGGTTTTTCCTATGCCTTCTCCGGTTTCGCTTATATCTTCTATGATTGTTTCTATGATGTCGTTTTTCTTCCAATCTGCCATGGTATTGTATTCTCCAATCTGCATGTTTAAAGGCTTGTTGTGAAGTGAGTCCGCAGTGCAGGCCATGGAATCCTCCGGATTCCATGGCTCACGGGCATTCGCCCTATGAAACAGGACATAAACAAATTTTCTTATGTGCAAGCACAACGAAAATTTCCTTACGCCCCGTTTCGCACTGCTCATTGCTTTCGTGAATATTTTACCCCCTTTCCCCCCAAGAAGCAAGATAATAAAAAAACAGGAGCGGGACGCTCCTGGTAAGATTTACAACCTCTTCCTTCTTTGTCCCGCTCCCGGAAATTTATCTGCCTTTTCCGTTGGCTTTTTCCATATGGATATTTTTTCCTTTGATCTTTACATCCTTCATAGCCTTTAACACTGCATCCGCAGTGTCCCTCGGAACTTCTACAAAGGTGTACTTATCATACATATCAATACTTCCAACCATTCTTCCCGGCATTCCTGATTCTCCGGCGATGGCTCCCAGGATATCTCCCGGTTTCACATTCTGGTTCTTTCCAATGTTGATGAACAGACGGGCCACATCTTCCCTGGAGGAGGAATCATATCTGCCCCCGCGGCCATTTCCACTTCCGTTTCCACTTCTGCCGCGTCCCCGGCCTGCGCTGCCGTAATTGTCCAGATCGTCAAGGGAGCGGGGCTCTCTTGCATCAATGATGTCTTCATTTTCCTCGCCCAGCATCATCTTAAGCAGGGCTGCTGCCAGATCCAGAGAGGTATAATCCTCTTCCAGAAGCTTTTTCTCAATGATGTTTACCATCTTGCTTAAATCTGTATCATTGATAGTATCTGCCACACTCTCCAAAACCTTATCTACCTTAATGGCTGTTACGTCATTTAAGGAAGGAATGGCCTGGGGAACGATCTTGGTCTTGCAGTAGCGCTGAATGTCGCGGAGCTTATAAACTTCCTTGCCCACTACAAAGCTGAAAGCAATACCTTCACGTCCGGCACGGCCTGTACGGCCGATTCTGTGTACATAATACTCATCGTCCTGGGGAAGGTCGTAATTAAATACCGCCTCAACGTCGTCTACGTCGATTCCACGGGCTGCAACGTCGGTAGCCACAAGGATCTCTGTCTTACCGTTACGGAAGCTGTTCATGACCCTGTCACGCTGTATCTGCTTCAAATCGCCGTGAAGGCCTTCCGCAAAGTATCCACGTCCCTGAAGAGCCTGTACCAGCTCATCTACCTGCTTTTTGGTATTGCAGAAAACAACGGAAAGCTTTGGCGCATACATATCAAGAAGACGGCACATAACCTCCATCTTGCTCTTTGGTTTTACTTCATAATAATACTGGGTCACCTTGGGAACGGTCAGTTCCTTTTTAACCACCTTAACGGTAACAGGCTCCTTCTGGAACTTTCTGGCTATTTCCATAATAGCCGGAGGCATGGTAGCGGAGAACATAACGGTCTGGCGCTCCTCCGGAAGCTGGCTTAAAATAGTTTCCATGTCCTCTAAAAATCCCATGTTCAGCATTTCATCAGCTTCATCCATGACCACCGTATGAACCTGGTCGAATTTCACGGTTTTGCGGCGCATATGATCCATCACACGACCGGGTGTTCCAATGATGATCTGAGTACCATCCTTTAAAGAACGGATCTGTTTTACAATATCCTGTCCTCCGTAAATCGGAACGACTTTGACGCCATGCATATATTTTGCAAGCCTGCGGACCTCATCTGCCACCTGAATAGCAAGTTCCCTGGTAGGGCAGAGGGCAACCGCCTGAAGCTTTTTTACCTTAGGATCAACTTTCTGAAGAAGGGGAATTCCAAAAGCTGCTGTTTTACCGGTTCCTGTCTGAGCCTGACCGATAATATCCCTTTCCTCCATCTGCACCGGAATGGCCTGGGCCTGAATCGGAGATGCCTCCTCAAATCCCATATCTGCCACTGCACGCAGAATTCTCTCGTCTAACTGTAACTCATCAAATCTAACTGTCTCCATAAATGATTAGTCCCTTTCTCATGGCTAGCCGGGTTCCCATGTTGCCGACCGCCTCACACACACTTTCGCAAATAAAACGAGAGGCATCAGGCACGTTTCAGACCTCCATCCTCTCGTTTCACACAAGCATAAACTATAACAGATTTTTTTTTTCATGTCAAGGGTATGACCTTAATTTTTATTTCCGAAACCAGCCGTTTCTTTTAAAGTACCAAATTTCTGCCACAATCAGAAATAAGCTGACAAAAACGCAGACCAGATACCCGTAAGTCCAGTTCAGCTCCGGCATATTTTTAAAGTTCATCCCATACCATCCTGCAATCAAGGTCAGAGGGGAAAAAACAGCGGTTGCCATGGTTAAAAAGGACAGAGAATGGTTCCGTCTGGCCTCCATCCGGGACTGGTGCATTTCCCGAAGCTGAAGGGCATATTCACGAAGCTCCCTTCCGTGCTCCGCCAGCCGTTCCACACGTCCGGAATATAAATGAAAGAATGCGCATTCCTCTTCCTTTAAAAGCCCGTTGTAATTTTCCGTCAGGGTCTGGCTCACGTTGAGAAGCTGTCCGTAATGGGAGGAAATCCTGGCCAGCTCTTTCCTCACCTTTAATATAGAAGCGGGAACATCCATCCGGCTGTGCTCTCCGCTCATAATCCGGTCTTCCATTTCCGTCAAACTTTCCTCATAGCTCTGCAAAAATTCCGCCTCATCCTTTACCAGAAATTCCAAAAGTTCAAAAAACAGGTGGGAAATGCTGGTCTTTTCCAATATCTGTTCCCTTTGGAGTTCGTGAAGGATTTTCTTCACTTCTCCGCTGTCGTCTACAAATACAAGCTTTTCCCGGTCCATGTAATAGCCGAATATCGCCGGACTTCCCAGCAGATCCTTTTTATCCGGAACCACAAAGGTTCCGATGATGCAGTCCTTTAATAAGTCAGCCCTGCTGTACCGGGCACTTTCCAGGTTTTTTATGAGCAAATGGTCCTGGTAGCGGGTATGGTGAAGCTTCCGGTACTCCTCCCGGCTCATGATCTCCACCAGGGCCTCCCCCGGTATCACTGCTTCTCCCGGCTCCAGTGGAACCAGCTTTTTCTTTAACCGATAACGCACGTTTTTCTCCTCCTGCCGCCCAATATGATTTCCTCCGGGCAGACTGTCCCGGCCCGGCTTCTTTCTTTCAGTTTAATTCCGGGAGTCCATAATGTCAATATAAGAGGCCCCTCCGGCAAAACATTTACCAGAGGAACCTCTTATATTGATTCTGATTTATTTATCCTGATAGAGCTGGCGTACAGCTCCTGCAATCATCATTGCCGTACCGGTTACGCCAAGAAGAGAAGAATCAATCATCAGGTGTTTATGTTTGGGATCACTGGGTAAGTAACCTGCGTATTTTTTGTGATAGGCATTTCTGGCCTTGTCAACGGAAGCGATCGCCCGCTTTGCTTCGGTAGGCGTCATTCCCAGGGTCTTTACGCAATTTTCCACCCGCTTTGTATAGGAGGCGTAGATATAAATATGGACTGTATTTTTCTCATTTGCCAGCACAAAGTCTGAACACCTTCCCACTACAATGCAGCTTGATTTTTTTGCCAGGTCCAGAATAATTCCCTTTTGAACCTCAAATATAATATCCTGCATGTAATCTTCATCGGTTCCCAAAGGAAACATGTGGGGAAGAAAAGCCTGCTTTGCCCGTTCTTCCTCATTGCTTATGGTAGAAACAGGGAGCTTCAGTTGATTGGCAACTGCCTCCACAATGTCTCTGTCATAGATTTCCACGCCCAGTTCTTTGGACAATTCCTTGGCAATCGGACGTCCCATGCTTCCGAACTCACGGGCAATGGTAATTGTAAACTTCTCCATTTAAAAATTCCCTCCCTAACCGGTTACAAGGGTTTTCTGGTAACCCCGTACCACACAGCTTAAAGCGAAACAGATGATAAAGTAACAGAGAGCCTGAAAAGCAAACAGCATCAGCATGCCGCGCACATCGTATATGCTTCCCATAACAATGGCACTGTTTCTCATGAATTCTGCCACATCCACCATTTTTAAGAAGGAAGTATCCTTGATAATGGTGATTACCTGACTGAGCATGGCTGGAATGACCTTCTTATACATCTGAGGGAGTACAATATACCAAAGGGTCTGAACGAAACTGAAGCCCTGAGACTGGGCCCCTTCAAACTGTCCCTGAGGAATGGAGTTAAGACCTCCCCTGAATATTTCAGCCATAACTGCCGAGGTAAACAAGGATATGGCAAACACGGTTACTGCTACCTTATTTCCCTTAATGGTAAAGTAAATCCAAAGTATCCACAAAAGGTTGGGCGTACAGCGGAAAAACTCTGTATAAACAGCTACAAGGGTTCCCGCCCATCTCCATTTTCCCGTTGAATAGGTCCGAATGAGGGCTAAAAGGGTTCCGAAAAATATACTGATTATGGTGGCCAGGATAGCCACCATAATTGTCATTCTAAGTCCCTTCAGCATGAAGGTCACATTAGCTGCTGTAAATATCTGATTAAATAATTCTCTCATGCGACCTCCTCATCCGACTGTAAGTCAATTCTTTTGGGAGCCGGCAGCCGCATAGAACGGATTTCCAGATAACGGGCCAGCCTTGCAAGCGGGAAACAGATAATAAAGTACATCAGGGCGCTGGTAAAGTATGCCTGGGCAAAGTACCCGCGCTCAGCACCCCAGGAGTCGGTAAAGTACATTAAGTCCATACCGGCCACCATAGCCAGTATGGAGGTGTTCTTCACCAGATTTAAAGCCTGATTTGCAAGGGGCGGCATGATAATCTTTATGGTCTGGGGCAGTATAATATGATACATGGTTTCCAGGTAAGAAAATCCCTGGGATGCCGCAGCCTCAGACTGGCCTTTTGGAATTGCTTCAATTCCAGTCCTTATGACCTCCGATATGTAGGCGCCATGATAAACCCCCACTCCGATCACTCCCAGAACGAATTTGGGAATCCGGAAGCCTGAACTGGAAAACAGCATGGGGAGTACGGAATAATAGCACATCACCTGCAAAGCCAGAGGCGTATTCTGTATAAATTCCACGTAAATTCGTGAAAGTATCCTAAGTGGTTTGAATTTCGTCGCCGAAAACATACCGAATACCACTCCCAGGACCAGCGCTACGGCCAGCCCTACGAATGATATTTTAAGTGTCATAAAAAATCCTGGTATATAGTATTCCGGAAATGCCTTAAACAGGGCATCCCAGCGTTTTGCATCAAAAAGACCTTTTATCATGTCAGTTTTCCTTTACGAAACAGATTACTGTAATCCCCATGTATCCTGAAGAGTTAATAATGAACCGTCAGAAATCATGGAAGTGACTTTTTCTTCTACCAGAGCAGCAAGCCCTGTATTTTCTTTTGCAGATGCCACTCCATATTCCTGTGGTGCAAAACGATCCTCTAAGATGTGATTTCCGTCATTAACATAGCCTGCTAAGATCGCACGGTCAACAGAGAAGCAGTCGATCTGCTTGGTAGCAAGTGCCTGAGCCATTGCAGGATATCCGTCAAATTCCTGGAATTCAGGATTTACGTTAAAGCCTTTTTCTTCTACATACTTCTTGAATACATCCTTGGTTGTGGAAGACTGGGCGACACCGATGATCTTCTTATCCAGATCTTCGATGGAATTGATGCCGGAATCCTTATTTACCAGTAAGCCTACAGCATCGGTGTAGTATGGAGTAGAGAAGTTATAGGTTTCTTTTCTTTCAGGTGTAATGGTGAAGGTAGCGATTACCAGATCGATTTCGCCGTTTTCAAGAAGAGGTCCTCTTGTCTTAGCGGTTACGCCCTGGAATTCCACCAGTTTCTTTTCTTTTGCTTCTGCTGCAGTAACGCCGAAGATGGAGCCGGCGATCTCATATGCCAGGTCATCTTCAAAGCCTTCGTATTCTCCGGTTGCTGTGTTCTGTAAGCTGAGCTTCGGGAGATCAACCTTGCAGCCTACCTTTAAAACGCCGCGGTCAATAATCTTCTGGACGTCTGCCGCTGCGGCACCGCCTGCTGCTTCTGTAGAACCTGCTTCTGTAGAACCTGCTGCAGTAGTGGATTCTGCAGGAGCTGCTGTTGTGGTTGGCTCCGGAGCCTTTGAACCACCGCAAGCTGTTAAGGATGCCGCCATGGCAAGGGTTAGTGCAAGTGATAACATTTTCTTCATCATAATATTCCTCCTCATATTTTATTATTTAAACAACGTCCTTAATGAAGGATTTTGCTTAAAAACGCTTTGGTCCGGTCATGTTCCGGTGATGTAAAGAAGTGTTCCGGAGTTCCCTCTTCCAGAATGTAGCCGCCATCCATGAAGATTACGCGGTCTGCTACCTGGCGGGCAAAACCCATCTCATGAGTTACACAGATCATGGTGATATTTTCCTGAGCTAACTCTATCATAACGTTTAATACCTCCTGAACCATTTCAGGGTCCAGAGCAGAGGTTGGTTCATCAAAAAGAATCAAAGGCTGTTTGGTGCATAAGGCTCTGGCTATGGCTACCCTCTGCTGCTGTCCGCCGGAAAGCTGGATGGGATAGTTCCCTGCCTTTTCCTTTAAGCCGACCCGCTCCAGACACCGGGTGGCTTCTTTCCTTGCCTCCTCCTTGGAAACGTGCTGCAGTTTCATGGGCGCTAATGTGAGATTTTCCAAAACAGTGAGATGGGGGTATAAATTAAATTGCTGAAATACCATAGAAGAATACTTTTTCGCCATCTCCAGGTGGTTTTTCTTTGTCACCTCTGTTCCTGCTACAGTGACTTTGCCGCTGGTCGGCTCCTCTAAGTAATTGATACAGCGGATGAAGGTCGATTTTCCTGAACCGGAGGGCCCGATGATGACCAGTTTTTCGCCTTCTTTCACCGTAAGACTGATATCCCTTAAGACTTCTAAGTCTCCGAAATTTTTCTTTAAGTTTTCAACTTTAACCATGTCTGGCATACTTCCATCCCCTCTCTTTTTGGACATTTTTCTGTAAAAAAAGCAAAAATCACCTAAGAATCTTAAGTTCTTAAGCGTCTTTGCTTAATGTGGTCGTTTGATTTCTGTTATTATAAAAAGTTTTATACCAAAAGTCAAGGATTATTTTTATTTCCATAAAATGCCGGGGCCCTGGAAAACGCTTCCCCAAGGCCCCGGACATGCATTTAAATCCTGTCTAATATCTGTTTCAAGGCTTCGTAAGCCATGGTAAATGCCTCTTCCCCGCTGAGTTTTTTCTTCTGGGAAACGTTCTGCTCTAAGGCGTGAAAGCCTGCAAAATCGCTTAAATGGGGCTCTAAGGACAGGAAGCCCTCATATCCTTCTTTTTTCAGCATTTTCAGGATTTCTTCTACATGCCCATCCCCCATTCCGGCAGGTACAACGCTGGCATCAGACCATAAGGCATCTTTTATATGGATATAGGCGATATAGGGCTTTAACATCTCATAGGCTTCTAAGGTATCCTGCCTGCACTGTACAAAGTTTGCAAAGTCAAAAACAGCCTTAAAATGATCCCCATAAAATGCCTTCATAATTTCCATGCACCGGTCAGCCACGTCCCCGTAAATGTCCTTTTCATTTTCATGAAGAAGCAGGACATCATTGGACTTTGCATAATCCACAAACTGTCCCAAGCGGTCCATGACAGCCCCGCGGTAGGGATCATAACTTTCATCCTGAGGCATAAAAAAGCTGAACATGCGGATGTTGGGAGTTCCCATCTTATGAGCGATTTCCACCGTATGCTTGTAAAGCTCCATATGAGGTGCAAATTCATCTTTGATGTTGATTTTTCCGATGGGAGAGCCTACAGAGGACAGGCGGATTCCCTCCCCATCAAGGCGTTTCTTAACCTCTCCCGCTTCTTCGATGGAATGCTCTACCAGGCCCTTTCCGTTAACACCCCGCATTTCCACGTGACTGATGCCCAGCTTTTTCAATACCTCAATCTGCTTTTCCAGGCTCATATCGATTTCATCTGCAAAACCTGATAACTGTATTCCGTTCCACATAATTTTCTCTCCTTTTCCCTGCTTAATAGCTTCCTTCTGTATCAAATACCACGCCGCTTCCCTCTTTTTTCCGGGAGGAATTACGGCGCTTATTCAACTCTTCCAAAAACAAATCTTCGTCAAAGGGCAGTTCCACTGCCTGATTCAGCCAACTGGATAAATGCATGGCGTTGGACAGGGTCAGGCCGCTGATTCCTTCCACACCTTCTGCAATCAGGGGAGTTCCGTGAAGGATTTTTCCTGCAAACGCTTTCATGACCCCTACATGCTGTTCATTCTCACCGTCTGTTTCCACCTCTGTCACAGTGCATTCCGGAGTGTCAAAGCCGCCTTTTGCAGTCTTGCAGAAGGTGCGCTCATTGACTGCCAGCTTGTGAAGGGTCAGCTTGTCATTTTCACACACCAGCTTGCCCATTTCCAGGGTGATTTCAAACCGGTTGGTGCCCGGTGCATCGGCGGTGGTGGTGACAAAGACTCCTGTTGCTCCGTTAGGGTATTCCAGGTAAGCTGTCACATCGTCTTCAACCTCAATATCATGCCATTTTCCATTGTGGCAGAAGGCCTGAACCTTGCTGGGCATTCCGCATATCCACTGGATTAAGTCCATGTTATGAGGACACTGGTTTAATAAAACACCTCCGCCTTCTCCATCCCAGGTGGCTCTCCAGCTTCCGGAATCGTAATAAGACTGGGTTCTGTACCAGTCCGTTACAATCCAGTTGACCCGCTTGATGGCTCCCAGCTCTCCGCTTGTGACCAATTCATGCATTTTCCGGTAGATGCAGTTGGTTCTTTGGTTGAACATCATAGCAAAGACACGGTCACTTTTTTCTGCCGCTTCGTTCATTTCCCGCACCTGCTTTGTGTAAACCCCGGCAGGCTTCTCACAAAGAACATGAAGTCCCTGGCTTAAGGCCATGATGGACAATTCCGGGTGCTGATAATGAGGTACTGCAATGAGAACCGCATCGCATACTCCCGACTCGATCAAATCCTTTCCCTCTTCAAAAATAACAACAGATTCCGGAAGGTTTTCCTTTGCCCAATCCCTTCTGCTTTCCTGGCGGTCTGAGATTGCAGCCAGCTCCAGTTCAGGAACCTTGCCTTCTATCAGACTTTTGCTGTGGTTGGTTCCCATGTTTCCAATTCCGATAATTCCCAGTCTTACCTTATCCATTTTTTACCTCTCCTCTTTTCTCGCTGAATCGTAAATATCCATCATGGTGTAAAATGTATTTTCTGTGGAAGCCAGATCATTGGCATAAACCTTCCCGGATTCCAGGCAGTCATAAAAATCCCGGATACAGGCTTCATGGCCATTTCCCCAGTAGGCTTTTCCAGGCATGGAGGTTTTAGAGGAACGCCATATAACAGGCTCCTCGTCTTTCCCATTCTGATACCAGACAGAGGTTCCTTCCAGACGGACAAATCCATTTTCGCACACAAGCTCTAAAAATACAGGCGCATCAGCCCCGTAGGCGGTGGTGGCATAAAAGCAGGCACTTACCGGCTCCGGCCCTTCTGTAAAGGCCATATACGCCTCCAGGGTATCCTCTACCTCCACAATGCCCTTTAAGTGGTGGTTGCTTGTGGTGGCTTCCGTCCAGACCGGCTTTCCAAGCCAGTTTAAAAGCAGGTCCAGGGCATGAATGGACTGGTTGATCAGTGCTCCGCCCCCCTCTGTTTCAAGCTTTCCCCGCCAGCCGCTTTCTGTGTAGTAAGAGGCATCCCGGTGCCAGGTCACAAAGGCTCTTGCTCCCTTAATCCGTCCCAGGCTGCCTTCTGCCAAAAGCTCGGTGACCTTTTTAGTAGTTTCGTTATACCGGTTCTGAAAGCAGATTCCAAGCCTTCCCCGGCTTTCTTTGGAAACCTTTAAAAGCTCCTGAAACTGTTCCCTGGATATGGCAGGCGGCTTTTCCATAAATACGTGGATTCCCTTTTTTAAGGCTTTTACTGCCATAGGCACATGGCAGTTATGAGGGGTGCAGATGTGAACCGCATGAAGTTCTTCTGCCTCCAGCATTTCCTCCATGGATTCATATGCAGCCGCCTTTTCTTCTGTAAAACGGGCGGAATATTCCCGGGCCCGTTCTATGCGGATGTCTGCCATGGCACAAAGCTCTGCCTGCTTTATTTCCTTCAGGATACCGGCATGGACTCCGCCTATATTTCCGCAACCAATCACCCCAACCCGAATCATGATTTAATCCTCTTTTCTTTTGATTGTTTCTGTGGTAAATTTATTATACAATGATTTTGACGCAATTTGTTTGCGTAGATTGACTATAAATATGCGTATGTTGTCTATTTCGGGAGGAGGACATGAACAAAGAATCACAATACGATTACAGCGAATTTTCCGAACCCTACAGTTGCAATTTTACCACCAGCCAGATGGCAGGAAATGTGGATTTTCACATGCACAACAGTCATGAAATCTACCTGCTTTTAGACGGTCACATCCAGTATTTTGTAGAAAATGTCTGCTATGATATGACCCCTGGAAACTTAATTTTGTTTTCCAACCGGGAGATTCATAAGGCAATTAACACCACGGATAACTCCTTCACCCGTCTGGTTATCCATGTAAACCCGGCCTTCATCCGCCCTTACTGCACCCCTGATACCAATCTTTTGGACTGCTTTCAGAGAAAGCCTGCTACCGGAAATATGGTTCTCCTTTCCGGAGAGGAATACGAAAGCCTGTCTGTCCTGGCCCGCACCCTGGAAAAGGCAATAAAAAACCGCTGCTCATACGGCAGCGATTTAACGGCTGTTACAACCCTGATTCAGATATTAATACTCATTAACAAAGCCTGGCAAAAGACCAGTTCTTCTAAAACTGCTCCAAGGCCCCACAAGGCCCAGGCCATTATGAGTTACATAGACAAGAACCTGACAAGTCCCCTGACCCTGGACTCTATTTCCCAGGCCCTATCCCTTGATAAATACTATTTAAGCCATTTGTTTAAATCAGAAACAAAAAGCAGCATCTTCCAATATATCGTGGTAAAACGGGTTTCTCTTGCAAAAGAACTGCTTTCCCAGGGACATACGGTTTCTGAAGCCTGCCACTTGTCCGGCTTTAACGATTATTCCAATTTTATCCGCACCTTCCGCCAGACTACGGGATATACTCCGGGGCAGATCAAACGGCTGAACCAGTAATGAGCGGCTATTTCAGCCGGTAAACCGGGTCCCCGGGATATCCGCCCCGGATTTTTTGCATCCCCCGCTGTACCGCATCCTTGGAGTCCTTCCAGTCTGCGTCTTTATTGGCATAGTCGAATTTCTCAATAAACCAGTCAACATCCCCAGATATCCGCTCCATGTTCTGTTCCATAAGGTTAAAGATAATGGGATAGAATTCCTTCCGTTCCCCGTCGCTCAAATACTGGTCTGCTCCCTGGCATAAATCTCCGAAGTGATGGAGGCAGAAGCCCTTGCTAGCCTTCAGTTTTTCCCGAAATGCAGAATCCTTTTTGTATAAATGGAAAAATGTGGCGCGGTAACGTTCATACCGCTCTGAAAAACGGTCACAGATATAGCAGGTCTTTTCCTTTTCCTCAACCCATGAGTGGATTGAATTGGCATTTTGGCTCTTTCCCTTAAGACGGTCCTTAAAAGAGGTCTTTCCGGGAGCAAAGCCCTGAAACTCTTCCTTCATCTCTTTGACTAGCTTCTTATAATAAGTTTTTAAGATCCAGCCGTTTCCAAGGGCATTGCCGTAATCAAACATCTTTTTCTGATGTGTCCGGCAAAAGCCTTCCTTATCTGTGCTTTCCCTTGTATCGCTCTCCATATAAGAAGCGCAGGAGCCAAGTACAAAGTCCATCAGCTCCTGCTCTGTTTTTCGCTCCAGGAAGCAGAAAGGGCATTCCTCTCCTGCATCCATGGCGTCATTTAATGGTATTTCATATAATTTTTCTTTCATGTTTTCCGGGCTCCTTTCCATAGACACCGCCTTCCTAATACAGTATAATAAATATGCTGTCGACTCTTTCCAGTAGGAAGGAGGTGTTTTTGTGGAGTACATATTTAACTTTTTTATTTCGGTCGCGGCAGGCATAGCTGGCTACTATGTCTGCAAATGGCTAGATCGAAATCATGAAGACAGCTAGCCGAAAAGAAATCCCGTGTACTGGCATACACGGGATTTCGCTTTGTGTTCTTGTGGACACATTTAACTTTTTAGCTAGTTTCATATTACACTAATTTTAGTGTATTGTCAAGATTACACCTTAAACCGGTACCCCACTCCCCATATAGTTTCAATATACTGGGGCTTTGCTGTATTGAACTCAATTTTTTCCCTGATCTTCTTAATATGAACCGTAACCGTGGCAATATCGCCGATGGATTCCATGTCCCATATCTTGCTGAACAGCTCTTCCTTTGTATAAACATGGTTGGGGTTCTGAGCCAGGAAGGTCAAAAGGTCAAATTCCTTGGTGGTAAAATTCCTCTCTTCTCCATTGACCCACACCCGCCTTGCGGTCTTATCGATCTTCAGGCCACGGATTTCAATGATTTCATTGTCTGGCATGCCGCTTCCGATCAGCCTTTCGTAGCGTGCTAAATGGGCCTTTACCCTGGCGACCATCTCGCTGGGGCTAAAGGGCTTTGTGATATAATCATCAGCGCCCAGACCCAGGCCCCGGATCTTATCAATATCCTCTTTTTTTGCAGAAACCATGATAATAGGTGTATTCTTCACCTCTCTCACCTTCCTGCATATCTCAAAGCCATCCACCCCGGGAAGCATCAGATCCAGGATCACCAGATCAAAATCCTCATGAAGAGCCAGATCAAGCCCAGCTTCTCCGTTGTTCTCAATCTCTACCTCAAACCCGCTCAGCTCCAGATAATCTTTCTCAAGCTCTGCAATGCTTTCCTCATCTTCAACGATCAGTATTCTGCTCATTCCTGTATGACCTCCTGATATTTTCTTAAAACGAAATGGATCTCCGTTCCAATTCCTGCCTTACTGGTAGCCCATATCCGGCCTCCGTGATCTTCAATGATCTTTTTCACGATGGATAAACCGATTCCGCTGCCTCCCTGGGACGAATTCCTGGAAGAGTCAGTGCGGTAAAACCGGTCAAAGATATTTGGCAGATCCTTTGCCGGAATTCCTCTGCCGTTGTCTTCAATTTCCACCTGAATGAAATCTCCCACATCCTTAATCCGGATGTTAATAATTCCATTTTTCTTATCCATGTATTTCACAGAATTGCTGACAATATTGTTAATGACCCGGCGCATCTGCTCTGCATCTGCGATGACCGACACATCCTCATCCACATAATTGAAATACCCAAGCTCAATGTTTCTGGCCTCCATCTCAAGCCCCACCTCATCAACGCAGTCCCGGAAATAGCCGGCCACATTGATTTTGGAAAATGTATAGGGGATTTTATTGGTATCGATCTTGGAATAAAAAGTCAGCTCATCGATCAGCTTATCCATATCATTGGCCTTGTTGTAAATGGTTCTGATATAGCGGTCCAGCTTTTCCGGGGAGGATGCCACTCCATCCATAATGCCCTCCACGTAGCCCTTAATGGCTGTAATGGGGGTTTTTAAGTCGTGGGAAATATTGCTGATCAATTCCTTGTTTTCCTTGTCATACTGGATCTTTTCCTCTGCGGATTCTTTGAGGCGTATTCTCATCTCCTCAAAATCCTGGCAGAGCTGGCCGATCTCATCGTCATTTTCCACCTCCAGGGCAAAATCCAGATTGCCATCCCGGATATTCTTGGTAGCAACCTGAAGCCTTCCCAAGGGGCTTACTACGGACCGGTACACCCACATAACCAGGGTTGCATCGGTAAAAATGATGATCAGAATAATCGCCATCAGCATCTCCCCCATCATGACCTTGATCTCCGGTAAAAGTCCATCTACGTTGGAAACAACGAAGAGGCTGCCCTTAGCCTTATCCGGATACAAAAAGTCAATCTGCTTTAGCAAATGCTGTGTTTCTCCGTCTAAATAAATAGCGCCTTCAATGGTGCTGTCAATTTCCTCAAATTTGGGAAGCTGTTTGTAAAGGCCCTGAGTAATATGGCTGTTTCCGTCAAAGACCAGCTCCTCTCCCTTCCGGACGATCATATAAGCATATTTGGACATGAGCCGCTCATTGAGCATATTCAGATAGTCAGGGTCAGAAATCTTCTGGGGATCATTTTCTAAAACCTGGCTGATCTCCCTTAATTCCGCCCCGGTCAGGCGGTTAAAAATCTGCAGAGAATTACCGGATAAAAGGTCCACCTGCTCCGTTAAATTATAGGCTTTCCGGAAAGCCTTCATCTGATAATTGCCAAGCCCTAAAACCACCGCAAATATGAGGATTAAAGGGATTACAGTAATAATTACAAAGGCTACCACCAGACGGGTTCTCAACCTTAATTTCAATTTTTTCGCCCCTCTCATGGTTTGATCCTAAAATCTGCAGCAAAAAATTAATTACATGTAAAGGTATTATATCACACCTGGCCCAGAGAATTTATAAAACAATTCTAAAATTTAAGGTAAGCCCTGGTAACTGCTTTTTTCACGCAAAAAAACCAGGGCTTTCATCCTGGTCTGAGGATTAAAACCCTGGTTTTTTATATGAAATTTATAATTCGCTGGAATCAATTCCAAAATGCTCAAAAAGGATCTTTTCCGCTTCTCCGTTCCACAATCCCCTATGGGCTTTGCAGGACTCACTGAGCTTTTTAAACAGCGGGTCGGTTTTGCCCAGCTCCTCAAAGTCATCAATGGCCGTCAACGGCATATCAAACTGGGTATAAGTCAGCTTTTTCCCTCCTGGTATGGAAGGCAGGTTCATGGTTGCTTCTGCAATGCAGTCAATTCCGCCTACATGTGTCACCATAACCGCCGGTTCAATGGCTCCTTCTGCGGAAAGCTTATTGGCTTCAATCAGGTCATCGGTGTTGCCGCCTGTGGTTCCCATAATGTGGGTGCTGGTGTAGTGACAGTTATAGAGATTGATTTCCGCTTTAAACTGGTTATCCGTAGGACCTGCAAAGAAGTTCATGCAGCCGTCAAAGGCCAGCAGCTTATCTCCCATCTCCGCCACTTCTCTGACAGGGATGTATACAAACACATCATCATAGCCATGGTCACCTGTAAGAGCCATTAAGCCGGCAATAGGGTCTTCCATCTTACTGGTGTTTACATAGAGAAGCTCGATTCCTCTTTCCCTTGCAGATTCCTCTGAAATCACTTCTTTCGCCCGTGCAATCCGATCATCGCTGATATCCGTCACCACGATCCGCTTTGGCTTATTTTCAAACTGGAGGCCATAGCTGACCGCTCCCAGGCCCATGGGGCCGCAGCCTCCCATGATCAGGATATTTCCATCCACCTTTGTGCCCATTGCATGATCGTAATTTCTTTTATTGGTGTGGTAGTTGGCATGGAACCCGCCTATGATGCAGCTCATAGGCTCTCCCAAGGATGCCTCAAAGAAGCTCTCCCCTGTATATTCCAGAAGGCATCCCAGTTCCATGACCTCATTAGGCATAATGCAGTAAGTGCATGCGCCTCCGCAAAATTCATAGGAATAACCGGGAGAATCCAGCTTTCCCATGTAGTTTAAGGCAGGCTGCAGGGAAAACTTCTGTCCTGGTTGAAACTGATCCTGCCACTTTTTTCCCACTTCTACAATTAATCCTGCGCATTCATGGCCGATGATCACCGGATTGGTGCTGATGTTTTTAGGTGCCCGTTTATGTTTGTCTCCCTGCTGTACTAATTTATAGGTAGACATGCAGATGCTGTCGCTTACAATTTTTACAAGAATCTCATCATCCTTGATCTGGGGCAGTTCAAATTCCTCCAGCCTCAAATCATCCTTACCATACATTCTCACTGCTTTTGTCTTCATATTTATCTCCTCCAACCTGATTCATTCAATCTCATTTACGAATTTCCAATAATTCTGCCTTTTTAGCCAGTTCATCCACCAGCTCCCGGCTTGGGGGCTTGGTTCCTATGCTGGTAACTGCTCCTGCTGAGGCTCCCATGCACAGGCGGATGCAGTCTTCTAAAGGAAGCTTTTCATCCCAGCCATAAGCCATAGCCCCTACCAGGGCATCTCCGGCTCCGACAGTTGAATGGGCCTTTACCAGAAGTCCGGGACAACGGTACTGTTTCTCTCTTGTTAAGAAAACCGCCCCCATCTGTCCCATGGAAATTACCGCCATATGGGTTCCATTATCCAGCAGTCCCAGCCCCATGGTAACCAGTTCCTGTTCGGAAGCCCGGTAGTCCATCCGGTAATATCGTTCCAGCTCGGAACGGTTGGGCTTTAACATATCCGGTGCCGCCTTCAATGATTCAGAAAATAACGGGCCGTCTGCATCTAAGAGAACCTTTGCTCCCTTCCGGTGGGCCGATTCCGTAATCCTGCGGTATATGTCAGTGGGAATACCCTTCGGTATACTTCCTGCCAGAACAAACAAGGTTTCCGGCCCTGCATAGCCGTCAAGCCGTTTCAGCAGATCTTCCAACTGCTCCTTAGACACCTCCGGTCCCGGTTCATTGAGCTCCGTCACCTCTCCATTTTCTTCCACTACCTTTAAATTGGTTCTGGTTTCCCCATTCACTTCCACGAAATCCGTTTCAATGCCCTGGTCTGCCAGAACGTGCTTGATAATGGTGCCGTTTATTCCTCCCACAAAGCCTGTTGCAATGCTTTTTCCGCCCAATTCCTTAATGGTCTTAGAAACGTTAATGCCCTTGCCCCCGGCATCCAGCTCCACCCGTTTAATCCGGTTTAAGTCCCCACGCTCAAGCCGGTCAATATCCACGGTTTTATCGATGGCTGGATTCATGGTAACTGTAACAATCATCAGGAACACCCCTTTCCCGTAAACATGGTATGAATTTCTTCCGCACTGTATCCCATAATACGTTCCACATCTGCCGGGTCGGCAAGACACTCTGCAATAACCGAGAGTATTCCTAAATGATCCTCTCCTGATCCTGCAATGCCGATGACCAGCTTCACCATTTCCCCGCCCCAGTCCGTTCCGTCAGGAAATACCATGACTGCAATACCGGAGCGCTTAATTGTCTTCTTCGCTTCCTCCACGCCGTGAGGGAGTGCGATTCCGTTGCCGATGTTGGTGGGAAATGACAGTTCCCGTTTCAGCATGGCGTCGATGTAGGATTCCTCAACGCAGCCGCTTTCATACAGCAGTTGTCCCACCTGTCTGATAATCTCGTCCTTTTCTCCTGGCCTGCAATTTAAACGGATATTCTTAAGCTCCAGAAGCTCTGCCTTTTCTTCTTTCTTTTTCCCATATCCAAACACGTCTTTGCCCTCCTGTGCTTACTTTCTACTTAAATTATAGCGGTATGTTATCCCCTTTTTCAATGAAAACAAAATGGCTTTTGGCGCCATCTGATAATGCCAAATCTGAGGGTTCCTGATTTTTATAGCACAAAAGTGTATATGTCAGGGGCTGATGAAAAGCCATTGGCACACACACTTTTGCTGTTTTTGTTCCTTACATCTTATCCAGATAGTGTTTAAAATATTGATTCAAATACCGGGAAACCAAAGACCTTATTTCTTCTTTTTCCCCGAACCTCACAGCTTCCAGAAATTCTTCTTCCTCAATCAGCCGCTCGCTTAACACTCCCAAAATCTCACTGTTTTCTGCCGCATGGTCATCCTTTGGCACCAGCATGACCAAAACAACACAGACTCCCCTGAAATATGGGTCAAGAAAGGACTTTCCATCCTTTGTCTGGCAGACGGAAAACACCGGCTTTGCCACGCCTTCGGTTCTGGCGTGAAGCAGGGCAAAGTTTAAGTCGGGGAATATCTGGCTGCACAGTTGTTCCCTTCTCATTAAATCTTCCTGAATCATCCTCTGCCGGTCCGCATAAACCGCCAGTTTTTCACTGACAGCAATCAGCAGCTCTTCAAAGGTGATTCCATTGTCCACCCGCTGGTATTCCATAAGCTTTATGATGCTCTTAATCTGGACAGCCATGAAATTCACCTGATCCAGTTGGATGGTAAACTCCTGGTTATCCTGCTTTTTCGGCACGTATTCAAACTGGCGCACCTTACCGGCTATCCGCTCCATGTCTTCAGCAGGCAGCAGAGGGCTTACGTACAGGATATCGGCTTGCTCACTAAGGGACATGGTAGATACAAAGAAATCCGTTTTACTGAGCACATAAGGGGTCAAATCCGTCATTCCATAAACCGACAGCTCCACCCTGTCCGAAAAATCCCTGGCAATCTTGGATGACATGAACCGTGAAATTCCGATTCCGCTGGCGCAGACAATCCCCATATTTACCTTTCTCCGGCTTTCTTTTTTGCTCTCCATACGAACCTCTGCCGCACCGAAATGAATGGCGAGAAACCCGATTTCCGATTCCGGCACCTCATACCCGTATTTTCCCTCAATCACCTTTGCAACGGTTCTGCACCGCTTAAAAATCTCGGGATAATCCTGTTTAATCTGGTCCAGCAGGGGATTTTGAATCTTCATGCCATTGGCAAGGCGGACCAGTGTGGGCTTTAAATGGGCAATTAAGCCCTGAATTACAAATTCCTCATCCTGTTTTAACAGATAGGCAATGTTTTCGTCATAGCAATCAATCATTTCATTGACCACGTCCCACAGCTCTCTGGATTCTTCGATCTCACTTCTGGACTTTTCATCAATGTTCAAATTCTGAATCTTAGAGCCTTTGATGTGCAGGCAGATGTAGGCGCATTCAATTTCCGGAATCTGAATCTGAAATTCTTCTTCCAGGGACCTGGTGATGGTTTCCGCCAAATCATAGTCCGGGTCATTTTGCAGGGAATCTTCCATAAGGGGATTTTCCTCAATAATCTCCTGTCTGCGGATGCGGTTTACGGCAATAGCCACATGGATCACCAGTCCAAGGTAAGATTCCTGGGTCAGATTGAGAATACGCTTGTCCCGTATCCGCAGAATGCAGGCTGTCACCCGCTTTACAATATCGTCATCTAAAATCCGGTAAATATTTCTCTCACTTTTATTCTGAACCACCTTCAGCACTGACTGGTTCCGAGCCTCGTACATCTCCTGTATGATTTCCGTATGGATGTTTTCATCAATAAATACCCTAAGGGCGCGGCGGAAGTCCCGCTCACTGCCCTCAATGAACACACCGTATCCGGGCTTCCTCTTTATTTCCAGATGGTATTTGTGAAACCACTCCTTCACCGCCTCCAGATCAGAGCTGACGGTAGCCTCGCTGACTCCGAAGAGGTCACTGTAGTAATACAGCTTTTTTAATGTCTTATCCTTTAGAATTTCCAGAATCAGGCGCTTTTGACGTTCAATCCGGTCTGAAACATCAAGGGCATCATCCGCTTCCAGTTCCTCCTTTAAGGATTCCATCAAGTCCTTCTCTCCCTCCAGCCAGATTCCGGTTCCTGTTTTGGAGCAAAAAGTGAGCCCATATTTTTTTAATGCCTTTGGAATGAATTCCAATTCCCTTTGTACTGTTCTTTTGCTGATATTTATCTGGTCCGCAAGCTGTTTGACAGGAACAGGCCCGTTTTCATTTAAAAGAGCCAGAACGATCTGCTGCATTCTGGGTGTAAAATCACTGTTTGCCATCTTCCCCACCTCCCATTAACCAGTTGAGGAGTTCTCTATAGCCGGACATATCCGTCAGATTCTCCACAGTAAAACAGGGCTTATTGGTTTCCGGCAGAAAACGGGCAAAGCTCTTCTGGCAAACGATCACATCCGCATCCTCGGGAATGCGGTCAGCCGATACGTGGAACACTTCAATGCCTTTCAAGCCTTCCAGCATCAGCCTTTTTTTAAACAGGGCGCCTGCCATGGCACTGGAGCCCATGCCCACGTCGCATACAAAATATATTTTAGCATGTTGAATTCTTCTCACCTGTATCCCTTCGTCTTTCTGTATATTTTCTTCCTCAGCAGTAAGCTTTCCCTTTTTTCCAGACATAATCAGGCAAGAAAGCAGACAGGTCACTGCTGCGGAAATCAAAATACCCATAATCACGCCCAGCCAATGGCTTTTGTCCGCCATAATTAAAATGGTGAGCACGCTTCCGGGAGAAGCGGGGCCTAAAAGTCCGCTGCCTGTCACCATGAAGCAGTAATTTCCTGCAAGACTTCCTGCTATGGCAGCGGCCAGCAGCCGGATGTCCGACAGCACATAGGGGAAATAAATCTCATGGATGCCGCCTAAGGACTGGATAATAAGGCTGGAATACATCTGCTTTCTCATGTTTTTATAAATCAGGGCATGGGCCAGCAAAATTCCAAATCCTGGTCCCGGGTTGGTTTCCAGAAGAAATAAAATGGAACTGCTGTTTACCTTCAACTGCTCCAGGCCAAGAGGGAGAAAAAAGCCGTGGTTGATCCAGTTGTTGAAAAAAATAATCTTTAAAGGCTCTACCAAAAAGCTGATCAGGGGAATGACTCCTTGTTCTATCATCAAGAACAAGCCATTTCCCAGAAAACTGATCAGCCAGGTGGCCACCGGTATCATCAGGTAGTATGTAAACACTCCTGCCAGCAGGCCCAGTCCAGCCAGGTACAGGTTGGTGAAAAGCATCTCAAATCCGGCTGGAATCCGGTTCTTAATCCGATCCAGCCCCTTCCGGCAGAAAAATCCTGCAAGGCTTCCTGCTATGGCAGACAAAATCATGGCAGAGGCAGGCTCCGTCATGACAACGGCAGAAGCGGCCAGGGTGCCGGCTAAACCGCCGGCATCCCCGCCGCACACTGTTCCTGCTTTGTATCCCATAAATACCGGAATCACCAAAAAGGACAATATATTGGACATTTCAAACAAATACTTATTCTGAAATGCTCCTGCTGAAAAGACTGACAACAGTCCTGCTGTTACAAACAAAGGTATGCATTCAGCAATGATCCTGCTGTAATATTTCAGTATTCTTCCTGTTAGCTTCATCAATGCAATTCCCCTTTTGAATCCGTGATCTATAGTTATAGATATTATACCATGGTTTACAAGCGGATACCAGAAAGGCTATTTTTATTTTTTTAATTTTTCTACTAATTGATCGTATTCCGGAGCTGCCAGGAAATTGGTGATTAAGATCAGTTCAGCCTCAGGATTGCTGTGGGCCGCCCTCTCTTTCAGTTCCCGGTGGGTCACTACGATCTGAGCATCACTTGGAATAGAAGAAACCGGGGAATGAACCACTTCAATATCTGCGAATCCGGCTGCTGCCAGCTTCTTTTTCAATACCGTAGCTCCCATGGCACTGGAGCCCATTCCGGCATCACATGCAAAGACGATTTTTTTAATGGTTCCTGTAAAGGCTTCTTTCTTTTCTTCCTGCTGGATTCCCTTGGATTCCTGTTTCATCTGTTTTACTTTTTCCTGGGAGTCCTCCAAATCCACATCTTTTGCTGTAAACTTCAGCAGAGGAAGTGATACGACGAAGGAAACTGCTGCTGCTACTGCAACGCCTGCCAATACGCCAAGATACTCACCTCTTGGAGTCATTGCAAGGACTGCCAGAATACTTCCAGGTGATGCAGGTGAGGTAAGACCTATGCCAAAGAGCTGGAATACGAAGATTCCGCTGGCTCCTCCTGCCATAACTGCCAGAAGTAAAAGGGGGTTCATCAGAATATAAGGGAAGTAAATCTCATGGATTCCGCCTAAAAAGTGGATAATCACTGCGCCGGGGGCTGAGCTCTTAGCTGATCCTTTTCCGGCAAGGCAGTAAGCCAGCAATACTCCAAGTCCCGGTCCCGGGTTGGCTTCAAGTAAGAAGAATATGGATTTTCCCATTTCCTCCACCTGCTGGATTCCCATAGGAGAGAGGATTCCATGGTTGATCGCATTATTCAGGAACAAAATCTTAGCGGGTTCAATAAAGATACTTGCCAGGGGAAGCAGCCTGCGGTCCACGAAGAATCCAACTCCCGCTTCCATGACCTGATTCATGACTGTAACAACAGGTGCAACTCCCTTCAGTGCGATAACCGTCAGGATAGCTCCGATAATACCCATGGAAAAGTTATTTACCAGCATTTCAAATCCGGCCGGAATCTTTCCTTCCATTTTGCGGTCAAACTGCTTGATCACCCAGGCACTGACAGGTCCTACGATCATTGCGCCGATGAACATGGGAACACTGGAACCAACAACCACACCCATGGCTGTAATTGCGCCGATGACACCGCCCCGCTGTCCGTAAACTGCCACACCGCCTGTATATGCGATTAAAAGAGGCAGCAGCACAGAAGCCATGGGGGATACCAAAGCTCCAAGAGTTTCATTGGGATACCAGCCTGTTGGAATAAACAGCGCCGTAATCAATCCCCATGCAATAAATGCACCAATATTTGGCATTACCATACCGCTTAAAAAGCGGCCGAATACTTGTATCTTCTCCTTCATATGCATACCCTCACTTCATTATATAGTATTACTGCGTAATACATGCTAGGTATGATTGGCCAATCAATTCCTTTTGATATTCTTATTATAAGCAATGAAGGCGGCAGATTTCAATACGAAGAAACGGGGATTTGGCGCTAGTTTTAGTGCCAAATCTTAAAAAGCCTGAAAACGTGCAAGTATTGGTGCATTTGGCCTGTCTGTTGTTTCCCGGAAAGGGGGAAAAGATAAAGACAGGAACGTGACATATATATGTCATGTTTTATGATATAATGGCAAAGAGGTGAGCATATGAAAATAGACCGTTTAATTGGAATTATCACAATTCTTTTACAAAAGGAAAGGACAACCATTCCGCAATTAGCAGAGCGATTTGAAGTTTCATGCAGGACCATCCAGCGTGATATTGATCATATATGTAAAGCCGGCATCCCTATTGTGTCTATACAAGGATATGGCGGAGGGCTTTCCATTGCAGAAGGATATAAACTTGATAAAACAGTTCTTACGAAAGAAGAATTGCAAGCTGTATTAACAGGTGTTAAGAGCATTGACAGTATTTTAAAAACTGCGTATGGACAAACTCTTATCGAAAAATTCTCCAATGGAAAAGATACCGTTTTAGCCGGACATGACATGATTTTAATTGATTTGGCATCATGGTATCAGGATAGTTTATCAGATAAAATAGAACAAATCAGACAGGCAATTTTTAACCGGGAAAAGCTGATTTTCATCTACTATTCTGACAAAGGTGAAAGTGAGCGTATGATAGAACCATATCTTATCATGTTCAAATGGGCGGCATGGTACGTATATGGTTATTGCCTGACAAAAAATGAATATAGGCTTTTTAAATTAAATCGTTTATGGAAATTAGAAAACACCAAAGTTTCTTATATTCCACGTAATATTCCAGATGATAAGATGGATTTTGAGCAGTATTTTCAAATAGAAGAAATAAAACTGACAGCTCTGTTTGACGCAGGCACAAAATACCGGCTGATAGAAGAATACGGGCCGGAATGCTTTACCGTTTTTGAATCCGGCAAGCTGTTATTTCAGCGGCCTTTTTCTAATCCAGAATATTTGCTGCAATGGGTTTTGAGTTTCGGGGAGCACATAAAGGTGATAGAGCCTCCTGAATTAAGAGCAAAAGTCCGAAAACACGCAGAAAATATTTTAAAACAATATAAGTAACAAGACATACTGTTGTCCGGTTACTGCTGTTATACTGCATTTAGAAGGAGGAATTAAATATGCTTAAACTAAATACAATTGGATTATTTGTAAATGATATGGAAACAATGGTTTCTTTCTATCGGGATGTGATGGGCATGAAAACAGATTGGGCGGGAGATGCAAATGCAGAGTTGTATTCTGGGGAAGTCCAGTTAATTATGTTCAGCAGGAACGATTTTGAGGCAATGACATCAAGAAAGTATACCTATCCCAGCGGGGTAAACGGTACAGTAGAATTAGCCTTTGATGTTTCTGACTTTGCAGAAGTCGATGCAGAATATGAAAGAGTCGTGAACGCAGGTGCCACGCCTATATTTCCGCCTACGGATGAGCCATGGGGGCAAAGGACTAGCTATGTTGCTGACCCGGATGGCAATTTAATTGAAATATCGTCTTTTGTTAAGGAATGATTGGGGAATGGATTGATTGAATGATGGTAATAAGGGGGATTAAATGGATTTCTGTAATTATGTGTAGTTTCGCTTTGACTAGAACGGCGGCTTTTTTAAGGCGCTGTTTTGGTTAAATATATCCTGGCTTATGAATGACTGCTCTAAGACAGGATTTTTTATACTGGGAAGTCCGCAGTGCAGCGAGTCAAGCCTATGGCTTGACTCGCTCACGGGCATTCGCCCTATGAAACAGAACGCAAAGAGATTTTCTTATGTGCAAGCACAACGAAAGTCTCTTTACGTTCTGTTTCGCACTGCTCATTGCTATCTTGAATATCCTTTTAAAAGAGAAACCTTGTCAAGTTTTTCCCAGGGAAGGTCTAAATCGTTTCTTCCAAAATGGCCGTAAGCTGCGGTCTGCTTATAGATGGGACGGCGTAAATCCAGCATCTTGATGATTCCTGCGGGACGCAGGTCAAAGTTCTGGCGGATGATTTCCACCAGCTTTTCATTGCTTAATTTCCCTGTTCCAAAAGTATCCACCATGACAGATGTAGGGTGAGCCACTCCGATTGCATAGGAAAGCTGAATCTCACACTTATCTGCCAATCCTGCTGCTACAATATTCTTTGCCACATAACGGGCTGCATAAGCTGCAGAACGGTCTACTTTGGTGCAGTCCTTGCCAGAAAATGCTCCGCCGCCGTGACGTGCATAGCCGCCGTAGGTGTCCACGATGATCTTGCGTCCGGTAAGTCCGCTGTCACCGTGAGGGCCGCCGATCACAAAGCGTCCGGTGGGGTTAATAAAGAACTTTGTATTCTCATCCACCAAATTTGCCGGGATAATCTGGTCAAATACATACTTTTTAATATCTTCGTGAATCTGTTCCTGACTTACCTCTTCGTCATGCTGGGTGGATAAAACCACTGCATCTAAGCGGAGAGGTGTTCCATTTTCATCGTACTCTACTGTAACCTGGGTCTTTCCGTCAGGGCGAAGGTAGGTCAGAGTTCCATCTTTACGAACCTTTGTTAGCTGGAGGGCAAGCTTGTGGGCAAGAGAGATTGGGTAAGGCATATATTCTTCGGTTTCATTGCTGGCAAAACCGAACATCATTCCCTGGTCTCCTGCTCCGATGGCATCGATCTCTTCATCAGACATCTTATTTTCCTTTGCTTCTAAGGCACGGTCAACGCCTAAAGCAATGTCCTTGGACTGCTCGTCAAGGGCTACTATTACGCCGCAGGTATCGCAGTCAAAGCCGTATTTTGCACGGTCATAACCGATTTCCCTTACGGTTTCTCTCACTACTTTCTGGATGTCCACATAGGCATGGGTGGTGATTTCTCCCATAACCATGACAAGGCCGGTGGTGGTTGCGGTTTCGCAGGCTACACGGCTCATTGGGTCCTGCTCTAACATTGCATCAAGGATTGCGTCAGAAATCTGATCGCACATTTTATCCGGATGTCCCTCAGTAACGGACTCAGATGTAAATAATAATTTTTCCATGTTGTCATTTCCTCCTTAATATACATGGGGGAATAACAAAAAGAAAAGCCCGCAGCAAACGCGGACTTGATTCAACAATGTATCAAATCCTCTTATTGCTCGATTTCTCGCTCAGGCTGGCACCTTCCCACCGCTCCTTCTGGCTTAGTGCCATCATTCCGGTCGGGGTTGCCGTGACTTCATAGATCCTTTGTATCTCCATCACTCTGAATAAGGGATATTACGTACTTTTCATTTGTTATTCAATTGTAGGTGTAATTATTGCACTTACATTTTAGCGTATTTAAAAATGGCTGTCAAGAGAATTCTTTACCTTCTATTATCTCCGGAATACCGTTAATCTGGCCCAACTGAAAACGCCTGATTATAGATGCCCGATCTCTTATGGCGTGGGAGAATTTAAGATATTTTGATATCTGAAAATCAGAATAGATTCGTATTCGTGATATAAATGCATAGATTAAAGTGGAAAAAGATCTTCTTATAAATGATAGCAATTTAAATGAAAAAGTATTAATCTACCGGACCGCATTCATGCGATTATGGGCCTTGACGGCGGAAAATGTCAGATTGGTTCTTTTGGAATATAATAGGATAGGCACTAAATTTTGCTATTTAATAATTTATAGGAGGAAGCTTTATGAATCCTGAAGAATTTCAAGAAATGAATATTTGCAGCTGTAATTGCAATAGAAGATGTTCATGTGATAGATGCTCTAATGAAGAAAACACTTGCTGTAAACCTTGCACATGCCATTGCTGCCGCTGTATGGGACCAACGGGACCCACTGGACCTACCGGACCTGCTGGTGTCAAGTCAGGACTAAAAAATATTTGATTAAGGTAATCCTTTTATGTAGCTATTTACAATGGCATCTTCTAATAAATTTATGTCAATTTTGCCGTCTGTCAAGGAAAAACTTCTGCATCCAGCGTATTGAACTTTTACATATAAGCATAGTTTTCAATGTATCCCGATCAATGCGAGATACATTGAAAACCAAAACAACATTTGCTTTCTTTGGGGAGTTCAAGGAACAGACTGACTCTACAATAAGTCAGCCTGTTCCTTGTTTTTACATCTCCAAGATTGTCCAGAGTATCCTGCAAATAGATAGTGAGCGGTTTCTGGTTTTCATCTTGTTTCAATCCTTTCTGCCGTGGTTGAAATTAATTCTCAACTATGGTAAGATTTTGATACGCATAATGAAAATCTTTCTTTGAAAAGCAAGGGGGAACAATTTGATTTTACAATATGACAAGCAATTTAATATGTTCCCCTCACATATTGAATTGAGAAAATATATTCTATATTACAACATCGTATTTCCATCTAAGGATATGTTTACAGAGCATTATATGCTTATGCCTAACGCTTGCGGAACATTGTCGCTTGCTTTCGATGGAAATACAGTCATTGCTGAACTATGGGGAGCGTCCCTCACCCCCATATTGTTAGGCACGGAACCAAATAGTTATAATGTTTTAATGCTTATCCAGCTTTCGCCCTATGGGTTGTATCAAATCACACGCCAAAACCAAGCGGAATTTGCAGATAAACGCCTTTCGCTTGTGGACATCGACAACGAGTTGTTCCGTTTATTGCATCATGCTTTTGCAGTATCAAAAACTGTAATCGACTTAGCGAACGCTTGCGAGGAAATTTTATACAAACGCATGGAAAAGCATGTTGTTTCAGATGCTTTGCTATTGGCAACCAAAGCGATTTCTGATAATCATGGACAGCTACAAGTGAAAGAGATTGCCAGACTATCTTGTTATAGTGAACGGCAGCTAAACCGCTTGTTCCGCACACAAATTGGATTGAATGTTAAGGACTTTGCACGTTTAACCCGCTTTAATTATGTATTAAAGCACATTCAAAAATCGCCCTGCTTTTTTGCGGCATTGTCACAACAAGCTGGCTATTTCGACCAAGCCCATTTTGATAAAGATTTCAAGGCTATCAGTGGTGTGTCACCCCAAAATTACTTGAAAACAATGTCGGATTTTTACTATGACGGCACAGAGATATACGATACACTATCCTCAAAGGAGGATTGAAAAATGAAATATCAAGGTTGTCTTTTAGCGGTTAAGGATATAGCTGCATCCAAACACTTTTATGAAAAGGTACTTCACCAAAATGCGGCCATGGATATTGGCGTACATGTGACTTTTGAGGGCTTTTCGCTTCAACAAGGATATGCTGCACTCGTTGGCTTGGCAGATAATAGTGTGAAAGAGCAGTCACACAACTTTCAAGTTTATTTTGAAGTAGAAGATTTAGACAAAGTGTATGCCGAAATGAAAAGCATATCCAGTTTGCAATGGGTACACGAAATCAAAGAATACCCGTGGGGACAGCGTGATATTCGGGTATATGACCCCGACAAGCACATTGTAGAAATTGCAGAGGATATGACCACGGTTATCAAACGCTTTTTTAATCAAGGCATGTCGGCAGAAGAAGTTGCTACACGCACAATGTTCCCTCTTGAGGTTGTAAAACAGTATGCGTTAGGCTTTGGTATGTGATACACGGCGGCTTTGGTAAATCAAAGCCGCTATTTTGTTTCAAACAAGATCGGAGGAGACGGACAATGAGTAAATATGAACCGCTTTGGAAGGCGATAGGTCAACGCACGGAGAACAGCTTCACGCTGACCTATGCTGAGATTGAACAAATTCTGGGCTTTCCCATCGACCATGCCTTTTTAACCTTCAAGAAGGAGTTGCCCGCCTACGGCTACGAGGTGGGTAAGATCTCCATGAAGGCACAGACGGTGACGTTTAAACGCTGCGTTTGACAAGCGGCTGCTTTTCTGCTATCATCCGCTTCACCTATCCAAGAGGAGGAACACTATGAACTGGGAGCCATGGACAGGCTGTTACAAAATAAGTGATGGCTGTACAAATTGCTATTTTTATGGGCCATATGCGAAACGCTGCGGTCAAAACACCATACAGAAAACAGATAAATTCGATTGGCCTATAAGAATAAACACTAAGGGTGAATACAATATTAAAGGGAATAAAATCCTTGCCACCTGTTTTGCGACTGATTTTTTTCTGCCCGAAGCTGATGAGTGGCGCAAGGACGCTTGGAGCATGATAAAACAAAGAGCTGATATTGATTTTCTCATTTTGACCAAACGAATTGACCGGTTCCCTGTTTCACTGCCTTCCGATTGGGGTGATGGCTATGACAATGTAAATATCGGCTGTACAGTCGAGAATCAATCTTTGGCAGATTATCGTCTTCCTTTGTTTCTGTCTTATCCAATAAAACGTCGTTTTGTTGCTTGCTCCCCTCTTTTAGAAGCGGTTGATTTGTCAGCCTATCTTCATGGAATTGAGCATGTTACGGTCAGCGGCGAAAGCGGGCGTGATGCTCGTGAATGTGATTATAGCTGGGTACTGGATATTCGTGAGCAATGTGTAAAAGCAAATGCTACATTTTGGTTCAAAGGAACAGGATCGTTTTTTAAACGAGATGGTACGGTGGAAAAAATAAATCCGTTTAAGCAAGGGAGCATTGCAAGTGGACTTGGCATAAACATTTCAAACGGAAAGAAATTGTTTTGAAATAGCAAATTGTTGCAAAATTCCAATTTATAGCGAAGGCTGAATCTCGTGAAATTCAGCCTTCTTTTGCATTAACCTTTTGAAATACCCCATGCTTATTTATGTGAAGTTATATCAATCACACCGTCTATTGGTGAAAAAAATTCTGCACCCAGCGCATTTAGTTCTTTCATGTAATCAAGGGTTTTCAATGTTTCCCGACCGATACGGGACACATTGAAAACCAAAACAACATCTGCGTTCTTTGAGCAGACAGCTTGCTTGGTTTCAGACAAGCCTTTGCGTGAAAAATCGAGGCCACTGCCAATATCCCGAGAAATTCCAGCGATATTGAACCCATGCTCATTAGCAAAGCGGATAAGCCCGTCACGCTGCGCCTCTATGCTGTTATTTTCATTGCTGACAACCCTGCAATATATCCATGCATTCTTTGAAACGCTGTTTTTATCACCTGTTTTCATCTGCGAACCCTCCTTTTTCGACACATTGAACAAGCCTCATATACTCATCCATATGGTTCCATACAATTTCAATTGCTTCACTTCCGTAGATATAGATGCTGTCGATCAGCTCATCTGCTATTTCTCTTGAAAGCTCCGTAAATCCTTCATATCGCTTGAAGCTCTCAATGATAGAAACCGGCTGGCCGTTTTCCTGATAACGGCTTTGTAATGCCAATTCAAGTTCAACGATTTGGGTATCTGTTTCCACAATTTTCTTGCCAATATCCTCCTTTTGGTTTGCATAGCTGTCCCTGTCCAAAGCTCCATCTTTGTATTTTTCATATGCTTTAACTTTGGATGATTTCAGCTTGGAGCGGACGGCTTGGAGCTGCCTGATCTGTTCTGTCAGACTGGTTATATCATTATGGCTTTGCGTTTTCACCTTGTCAAAAATCCGTTCCATATCAAGCATGATCTCTATCTGCTTATGTATCACAGATAGGATGGTCTGTGTCAGGCTGATTTCAGAAATTCTATCCTTTGGGCAGTTGCTGTCAGCCACATATTGATGGCTCTCACAATAATAATATGCCGTAGCCAAGGGACTATTACTTCTTCGCATAACGTGTCGGCAAACCCCGCATTTCACTTTACCCATCAATGGTCTAATCTCGGCCGGTTCTGTTCTTATCCTCACAGGGGCAGAAAAAAGCTCTTGAACCGAAGCAAACAATTCCTCCGAAATAATGGCCTCATGGGTATTCGGTACGACAATCCACTCACTCTTAGGGGTGCGTTTACCGTTCTTGCTCCCAACAAAAGGACTGCGGTGCTTGCCGCTTACCATTTTTCCGGTGTAGCGTTCATCACGGATAATGGTCAGGACGGTTGTATTATGCCAATGATTTGTTTTTCCAACCACATTGTATTTACGGTCACAGCCCATAAGCCGCTTATAGACATATGGTGTCGGAATGTTTTCAGCGTTCAGGACATTGGCAATTTGGACTGCGTTTTTACCTTCATCCGCCATCGCAAAGATACGCCTGACAACAGCGGCAGCCTTTTCGTCAATCACAAGTTTCTTGCGATTTTCCGGAGATTTCGCATAGCCATAAGGGGCATGGCTGCCGATAAATTCGCCTTTCTCCATGCGGGTTTTCTTTGCACTCCGCACTTTTTGAGAAAGGTCTTTGCTGTAAAGAGCGTAAATCTGGTTCCTGAAACCAATATCAAGTCCGCCAGTCGTACCGTCAAAGTCATTGCTGTCAAAACGGTCGTTTACGGAGATAAATCTCACCCCTAAAAAGGGAAATATCTGCTCCAAATAATCTCCAATGTCAATGTAGTTTCTTCCAAAACGGGACAGGTCTTTTACGATGATACACTGTATGTTTCCCGCACGCACTTCATCCAACAGGGCTTTCACGCCCGGACGGTCAAAATTCGTACCGCTGTAACCATCGTCGCAAAACTCAACCACTTCATATTGTGAAAGGTCAGGAGAGCTTTTCACAAAAGCATTCAGAAGCTCCCGCTGATTTATGATACTGTTGCTTTCACCCTCGTTCTCGTCCTCTTGGGATAGGCGGATATACTCGGCAAGGATTTTCTTAATACTCACGAAACCCTCACCTCACTCTCCGCCTCAATAAAGCTGAGCAAACTTTCAAATTCATCCCGATACCTAAAACAGATGGACACGCTTTGATCGCTGAAGATTTCCACTCGTTCTATCAGCTCGGAAATCATTTCTCCCGTTATGGCTTTATTTTTCTTGAATTTCTTCAAGGCTGTTATCCATGGGTTTTGAGGGGTCAGCATGGTATCAAGACGGTGCTTTTGCATAGGTCACACCGCCCGCCGTGACGGAAACTGCTGTTTTTTCCGTGGGGAGATATACGTACAACCTGCCGTCGCCATCGGTTTTCATGCCGGAGGTGCCGTAGACGTAGTCAAGCTCGGGCGTGGTGCTCAGCGCTGCCACCGCCGTGGGAGCGGAAACACCCAAAAGGGTGAGTGTGTAGAGCTGAACGGGGATATCGTTGTCGTTTTTCAGCGTGCCGCCGATGGGGGAGGTCTTACTGCTGGTATTGACGCTGCCGCCGGTAATCGTAACACTCCCTCCGGTGCCGGAGTTCAAGTTTCCGAAACCGATGCCGTTGCCGTTGTCGCTTTGCGCAACGACGGTGCCACCGGTAATGCGTATATCGCCGAACTCGCCATAAGTATATTTATTGCCGTTGCCGATTCCCGCGCCATTAAAGCTGTATGCGCTCACCTCGCCGCCGTTGATGGAAATTGTGCCGCTGGCCTGCGTATTATCTCCTCCAATGCCCGCTCCGCGACCATAGTTAGCATTGTTTTTGTGGCAGCGGGCGTCCAACGAACCAGTGCTTTCTGCCGTCACGACGAGGCTCGCGCTTGGGTTCACATGCAGGGCAGCTTTTCCCTCATTAATGGAATACAGCTTGTTTTCACCCGTTAAAGTCAGGTTCACCGTTCCACTTTGGATATCAAAGGGGGAAGGCGAGGCTTGATTATATATGCCCGTAGCGGTTGCAGCCCCGATGGAGCAGTCCGACAGGGTGATATTGTGCGTCCCGCTCTGCACAATTACCGTATGTGTGGCAGCAGCATCACTGGTGCTGCTGCCGGTGATGGTAAACTCGCCCGTGTAGCTTGTCCAGGTTGTGTTGTCGGTCGAGTACTGTGTATCGCCGCTGTTATCTTTGAAGTACAGATTGCTGTCAGCGATGCTTTTTGTGGGATTGCTTGCCGGGGCGCTGCCATCGGTGACGGTAACCGTAATGGGATAATCATGAGGTATATCATTATCACCCGTAAATGTAGCGGTAAATGTATAGGTTCCTGACTCTTCTGCATAAAAATAAATGGTGCTTCCTGCACCTACAGTCATTGCAGAATTAGTATCATATTCTACTTTAAGCCGGCTGCCAGCGTCCCAATACAGGTCTGCGCTTTTACTTCCGTCTGTTGGTTGTGTAAAACTGTGCCTGGGATTTCCCATCATGTCCACATCCGGGTCTCCGTAAATAGGCAGAACCTCGATGTCTAGCATTGTATTGATGGCAACTGAAAATGTGTCGAGGGCGCCAAATGCTGTGCGTTGCGTCTGGAGCTTTGCCGTACCCACCGTCACGGTGATTTCCGGTAGGGCAGCGCTCACGAAATAATCCTCTATCACCGGGGTGAAAACATAAATGCCCTCGGTGTCCATATCATAGGCAGATGTCCATGTAACAAGGATATCCAGAGTTGTGATGTTCCATTCGGGTTCGGTCGTCTCGTTTGTCTCCGTCTGCCTGTTGGAGTTTGTCGGAGTGGCGGAACCGGGGGTAGCCTCTGCCAAATTACCCGGGTTTCCCGAGTCCTGTACGGCTTCCTCCGATGTGCCTGCGCCGGCGGTTACGGCAGTCCGCACCGTTACCGTCAGGCTTTCAGGAAGCCCTAAATCCTCAATCGCTGTGCCTGTTGATACAGATATCTCTGTTTCGGCAAGCGGTGCAAATGCGATGATTTCCCCGCTCATAACGATTGAAGAGTCGACTTCTTCCGCCATAGCCGAAATTGGGAACATGGTCAGAACCATGCACACTGAGAGCCAAATACTTAAAATTCTTTTTTTCACTTTACTTTATCCTCCTATTTTGATATTTTTTTCGGCCAGTAACATACGCCTACATCCAGTGAACGAGGCTTGTCCAAATGAAAGTCGGCACACCGACAGTACCAGCACTGCTGTAAGCCCTCCGGTGTATCGGCTCTCGGCTCAAAAGCCGGACAAACTTGTTTTGGCCACACATTGCCTTCAGCATTGGGGGCAGAAAGGGGCGTATCTTCCTGCCTACGCCGACGATTTTCCATGCTATCACGCTCCTTCCGGCGAGGATACAGCGACACTCCGAACACTTCGGAATGCCGCTTATTTTCACTTCTGCATACCCGCATCTTAATTGCTGAGATTCTTCAGATTTTCAATAACAGGAAGCAGACGATCTGTTGCAAGTCCCTCTAACTCTGTGACAGGGATATCAAACAGCCAATAGTCCCCTGTGGCATGGTTCTCGCTTTCGCACCATACATTCAGATTACCTCCGTCGCCAAAGTAAAATTGCGCTGCAAATTCAGGAGTGTCAATGTTCTGTGCAAGTTTTTGAAATGCCGCCGCTTTGAGTTCTTTGGGCATTTCACCTTCAACGCCCGCCGCCGCAAAACTAAATTTGCCGTCAAGTGCCAGTTGCTTGAACGCATCCTTGTCCTTTATGAAAGCCCACAGAGTCCCCGTATCCTTATCGCCTGTGGTCAAGCTGAAAAGCTGTGTCCGTATGGAACTTACAGGGTAAGCCGCTCCTGCGGTGTAGGCGGTATTGTATGTCCTGATGCTCAACAAATCGCCGCCTACCATCTCAAAGACAGGCATAATATCGTATGTGGTATCTTTTTCGGCAGAAGAAGCCGGTGCAAGGCAAAACTCTTTTAATTCCTTGTTCAGTTTTTCTTGTACAGCGCTGTCTGTTAAGCCGCTCACTTCAACATAACGCGCCTGCGTGTTATCATCCCCGTAGTTTTCAAGGGTTTTATAATCAAATGATACCTTTTCCAAAGGATTTGTTGCGGGAGCGGCTTCATCCTTTTCTCCGCTGACACTTGCGGCAATATCGGTCACGGAGCCGTCCTCCCCATATGCGTAAAGCCCAGCCGTGGTTTTCTCACCGGTGGTTATGATGGCAAAGGTACGGGTAGCCTCTGGATAGTCGGTGTTATGGTCAATCCAAGTTCCGTCATTTACATAGTATTTTTCGTTATCCAAGACTCTATATGAGGGTACATGAGTGTGGCCGAATATGACCACATCCACGTTCTCGTCCGGATTTTCCAGATACTGCGCCTTTGCCTGCCTGAAATAATACTCCCAGTCTACAGTTCCTGCGACCGCCTCAAGGAAGCTGTTGGGAACCTTGACCTGATTGATTTTCTGACGCTCGTCCCATGTGCGCTGAATATTTTGAAACAACACCGGCGCGGAAATGGTTCCGTCCGCCTGCTGTGTCGGATAGAAATCCAGATAGGTGTAGGCGTCGTCAAAGCCTGCCATATGCATATCAAATATTTTCTCGTCAAGGCTCTCGTTGGGCGTCATCCGTGCGGACACGCTTTTGAGAATGGAGTAGTACATAAACGCTCCATACTGGTCTATGTCGGATTTATCCGGCACATTTGTCACCACCGGCAAGTTCTTTTCCACTTTGGGGCGACCCTCTAATACCCAAGTCGCAGCATAGCGGGCGTAGAAATAACCGGCCGGCAGAATAGTATCGCTATTTCCCACCAACTCTGCATTGGTAACCGTGTCCGGTGCAGAAAAAACATCATAGCGGTGGCCGTGCTCGATTGCAATTTCGTTGCGGTCACCTGTGTAATACGTTCCCAGCCCTTTGGCATCCCTGACCTGTACGATCTTGGGAATCGCCTCCTGCAAAACATCATTCTCCTGCGTCATGTCATGATTTCCGGGTATGTAGACAAGTTTGATTCCGCTGTTGGCCACCTTGTTCAACTCATCAATAACACTTTGATTGTTTGCGATGACATCCTTGTAAAACTGTTGCACATCGGTGTAGCTGGGATAGTCCACCGGTAAAAACCATTCGTCCAGAAAATCGCCGTCTATCACCAGCTCCCGCACATCCTTTGTGCTTTGCAGCCGCTTCAAGAAATCAATTAATATCGGACGGTTTGCCACATTTTCGGCGTATTGGTCGTCAATTCCAATGTGAATATCGCTTATAACGACAATCTTGTTTCTTGTACTCCCAGCTTCCCACAAGGCAGTGGCATTGCTTTTTTGCACACATCCGCTTGTAAACAGCATCAAAAAAACAGCCATGCTGGATGCTAGTAAGAAAGATAAAGCTCTCTTTTTCATGTTCCTTTCCTCCAATAACTCCATGATATTTTGTAAATTGCTGCTCTGAAATTACCATTAGAAAAAGAAAAAATGAGCCTTTACACTTAAAAGACTCATTTTTACACTTAAAAAACTGATATTCAATTAAATAGACTCTTGACAGACAAAATTTATCGTATTCTCAAACCAAGATGCGTACCCGAAAGACACCGTTTTCTATTTTGTATAGAAGTTCGCCATCATATTTTTTTGCAAAAGCAACGACGCTCCGACTACCGACACCGTGACCTTCTTCGCTGGCGGCAGGATAGCCGTTTTCATCAAGGGCGGTATCCTCCGCACAGGGGTTTTCCATCTCCAGCAAGAGCCGCCCCATATTTCGGCAGGTAAAACGGAGATGAGGCTTTGTTCCGTCGGTAAGCCTTCCGCAGGCCTGAATCGCATTTTCCAAAAGGTTTGATACCACCATGGAAAGCTCCAAGGAATCCACGGTCAGTTCTCTTGGAATATCCAGTTGGGTCTCTGTAAAAATACCCGCTTGCTCTGCAAGTGCCACATAGTGGCAAACGGCGGCGTTGGCAGCGGAATTTTCGCAGTAAACCCTGCTGATTTTTTGTGTCATTCGGTTTTGACTTTGCAGCAAAGCAGTTGCCTCACCGGTTTTCTCCTGCTCTAAAAGCTCTAAAAGCACATTGTTAAAGTGTCGGCGGTCATGGGCAGCCCGGCTGTTCCTTGCCGATACTTCCTCCATGAGCTCCAGCCGCTGAGACATACTGCCAGCGGCCAGTTGCAGATATTCCCGCTCCGCCTGCATCGTTTGGTTTGCCTCTCGCATGGCATATTGCTTTGTTATGGTTTTAAGGGAGTGAATAATAGCAACATATATTGACAAGCCCAAGAGGATGAGAAGCATGAGTGGTACATAGTTATTCACCAGCATTTTCTCAATGTTGCCGCCGAATAAATATCCTAAAAAGCAAGCCTGAAGTGTGACAATGGGCAGCATATAGATATACCAGTAATCCAACACGCTGCGGTATGGCTTTGAAACCCATTTATGAAACACAAACACGATAAGCAAAAATAAAATCAAACGCAAAAAAACATTTCCATAAGCCGGATTTGGGAAAATATCACTGAATATGTAACTTAAAAACACCACCGCTTCGTAAATATTCAGCATCGTAATATAGCTAAAACACCATTGCATTATTTTGTCTGTAAAAAGGGGCTTCAGGACAATTCCAATAACCATGAGCATAGTAAAGTCAGCATAAAAAACGGCAGTATAGTTTTCCGAAAGATAAAAGTAATAATTGGTGCTGACATTGACCACCAGTATAATGGCCGTTGATAAAATATACAAAGTCTTGCTTTTGTACTTTGGAGTTGCCATGGTGGACAATAAAAGGATCAGCATAATATCGGTGATGACTGCTCGTAAAAGGTCAGGGAAAAGTGAAGTCATTGCCGATCCTCCTTTGCCATCAGGTAGTCCATATAGGCATCTCTGACCGCAGGGTATTGCTTTGCCGCAATCGGCACAATCCTGCCGCCGTATAGCGTGAAGCTATCCTTGGCGAAGCGCTCCACGCGGCGCAGATTGATAATAAACGAGGTGTGGCATTGCAGAAAGTGCCTGTCCCGCAAAATAGACGCGCAGTATTCTGAAAAATTCTCACGAAAGGTGCGGCTGGATACTTCTTCACCGTTTGCTAAGCGGAGGATGGCAGCGTGGCTGCGGTATTCACAGCATATGATATCCGACAGCTTTATGACCCGCAAGCTCTCTGCTGTTTTGACGGCAAAGGTCTGATCCTCCGCAAGGTCTGCTTTCGAAATGGCGAGGGTCAGCGTATCAAATAGCTGCTGTTTTTCAATCGGTTTAATGAGATAGTTGATCGGGCTCGCTGCATATGCTTGCAGAGCAAACTGCGGCTCGGTGGTGGCATAGATAATTTGTGCCTCACGATCAAGGCGGCGTATTTCTTTACCTAATTCCAAGCCGTTCACCATGGGCATGACAATGTCCAGTATGTAAAGATGAAAGCGTTCCGATTCCGTGGCAGTCAGCAATTTATCCGGGTGAGGAAATTCCTGAATCTCCGCTTCCCATGGATGGGTGCCCAAGTATTCTTTTATATGTTCGTTGATGATGTCCAGCTCTCTCGGCTGGTCGTCACAGATAGCAATACGCAGCATAGCGGTCACTTCCTTCTGGTATTTTCTTTCCGGGGATCAGTAGGCTTTTGGGCATCGGCGGGAATAGCCCAGGAACGCCCGAAACGGGAAACCCCTGGAATGCGTCCGGCTTGGCAGTATTGATGTACGCGCCGTTCTGATACACCCCATTTGTAGGACGCTTCCCGCGCTGAGATATATCCCTGCAAACTACTCAACCCTTTCACCTCCGTATAGATATAAAAAGACACCATATATTATATACGAATATCCGTATGGTTTCAATAGATAAATAGATAATATAACTGCCGACAAACTTCATATTACCCAATGTCAAAAACAGTATATGTAGTGGTACAAAACTAAATTTTTTTGAAAAACTTTTGTAGCTTTGCCGCAGCCGCCTCTATGCTTTCGTGAACAGAGGTAAAATGCACTTCTTCACGATGGGCAATCTGCCGATAGGATAAGCCCTCTACAAAATGCAGAAGAAAGCGCCGCCGCTGGATTTCTGTCAATTCTCCGCTGTCCAGCAGCCGCTTTGTGGCTTCCTTGGCCTTTGTGGTATCGCTTTTATGTATCAAATCTAAATCAAGGGGCGGGGCGGCAAGCTGCTCTGTTTCCTCCAGCCCATTGATGCTCACATCCAAACGGCTTGTCCGATTTTCATGTGTGACTTGCTGATGGTAGATTTCATCCGACAAGGCTTTTAGCTCCAAAAAGTCCTGTACTGTCTTGCCGGGGTTCTCCGCAAGGTAGTCCTCCAGCGTGATTTCTACAATGCTGTCTGCGAAACGGTAAACAATGCCCTCGCTAAACTTATTTAGGGCATAATCACTGTCTTAATAATTTTTCAAGTTCCTTTCCTCCAATCTGTTTTGCTGAAATGCGAAAACAGATCGGAGGGCGGGGAACGGCAACGTGGTTTGCCAGAAAGGTTACACCAAAACCGATAAAATGGAATTACTTGTAAAACAAAAAGGAAATTTGTCGAAAAAAATAAGTCAGCACTTCGCCCTTGGCAAAATGCTAACTTTTTTAGGTTTACATGATTAAATTGTAGGTTTGAACTGGAGTATGTATAGATTGCTCTTTCTCTATTTACACCCCGAAAAGGGATAAAAGCGGAATATCTTCATATGGATACCTCTCTCGCCATAGCCATAGCGAAAGCCGGTATCACGAAGTCCAAAGCATCCGTTAAAAACTGCAAAAGCCTGCCCTCCGAGCATGAAGGGCAGGCTTTGCATAACTGTCAGCAGCCAGACTATCATAGCGTCCTAAGACACCTTAGACCCTCGGCTTTGCGTCCCCGGCTTTAACCGGGTTTGCCCATAGCTTTATTGATTTGTTGTTTTACTTCTCCGGTACTCTCAGCACCTCGCCGGGGAGAATAAGAGAAAAACGGCTCTTGTTGTTCAGTCGTTCCAGCTCGCTCATGGGGCAGCCCAGTTTGCGGGATATGTTCCGGAAGCTATCGCCCTTTTGCACGGTGTAGGTGGTGTACCGCAAATTCTTCGGCACATCCGCTGTCACACCGTACTGGTCAAAGGTATAGGTCGCCCCGTCGATGTCCTGCTTGCCGGTGAGGGGCTTGCCGTCCTTGAAGTACATCCATTTGCCGGAATCGTTCATGGACCAGCCCTGCGCTGTGTCGCTGGAAATCGCCAGCTCCATAAAGCGGCGCAAAACAGCGGACACCTCGGCTCTTGTGGCTGTACCCTGCGGGTCATAGAGATTGCCGTTTTTGCCGCTGATCACGCCTACCATTTGCATCTGCTTCACGGCTTCCTTGGCGTAGGTACTGATTTTAGAGTTATCTGCATAGATATTTTCGATATGAACCTTCGGCAGAGTATAACCGATGGTCTTGGCATAGTTGCTCATAATGACTGCCATCTGCTCACGGGTGATGGACTGATCCGGGGCAAACTTTCCATTGCCAACCCCATTTACAATGTTGTTTTTACTTGCCCACTCAATGTAGCCCATATAGTAGGCGTCGTCTTTCACATCGCTGAAGCTACTCTTTGCGTAGCCGCTCACATCGGCGTTTGCAAGCCTCCCCAGCGCCGTGACGAACATTCCTCTTGTCATGGCGGTGTTTGGGCTGAACTTGGTTTCAGAAGTGCCGCTGAACAATCCACGGCTTACCACAAACTCAATATCTTCCTTTGCCCAATGGCCTGCAATGTCAGTAAATGCGGTGCCCGTCTGTTTATAGCCGATGCCGTAGGTGGAAAAATGATTGGTGCTGAAGCGCAGTACCTTTTCCACACTGTCATAGACCGAGTTTACCAGCCAATGCACCGTGCCCTTGCTGTCTACATAGACAGCCTGCACATTCCCGGCCTTTTCATTTGCGCCGAGGGTGTAGGGAATAGTTACCGACACGCTGCCTGCGCCGAAGCTGCTGACAGCCTTGCCGTTGCCGTAGTTCACCTTGAGGTCAAATACCGGACGGCTGCCAATAGCCTTTTTCGCCTCGGTCGTCAGCTTACCGCTGTCCGTGCGGGTGGCGGTGATATTTACATCAGATTTTGCCTGCTTATTGATTTCCTGTACGGTCGCCAAATCCATACCGACTCTGATGTCGGGGTTGTCTACCACCACAATGGTGTTGACGATTTTCTTTGCAATGATGGTATCCTGCACGGCCTTTGGCAGATTGACCGTAACATTGGAGCCGGTTTTGTTGCCGGTGTCCACACGGAGAACCACCGTGATGCCATTTTGCTCCGTGCCGTTTTTCTTGGCCTCAGCCAATGCCTTGTTAAAAGCGTCAGTCACAGTTTTGTCAGTGATGCTCACTGTGACATTGCCCTTGCCGTCCACTGTGCCGGGAACCTTGATTTCTCCCTGAGTGGGTGAATTCGGCTTATCCGGTGCGGGTGGGGTGACGATGACAGGGCTGCTGTTGTCGTTTGAGGAGCTGCCGCCGCCACTTCCAGAGCCACCGCCGCCGGTGTAAGTCCAATGGGCATAGTAGATCACATTTGCACTGACGGTTGTGCTTGCGGAGATTTGAGTTCCACCGCTTGCCGCCGTATACCAGCCGTCAAAGCTGTAACTGCCGGAGCGTGTCGGTGTCGGGAGTACCCCTACCGCCGTACCGGATGCAACCGAGCGTGAAGCTTCACTGACCGTGCCGCCGTTCGGGTTGAAGGTGACGGTGTAGGTGGTAGCGGGCGCGGGTTCACCGATTACGATACTGAACGCCGCAGCGGTTGCGCCATCAAGCGTCAGCACCAGTGTGCCGGTCGTTCCCGCTGCCGCCGTGTCCGCAACGGTCAGGGTCAGCGTTCCGCTGTTGCCCGAAATTGTCACATTGCCGCTGTTGCCAATGGTTACGCCAGCCGGCAGGTTTGCAACGCTCACGGCGTATGTTCCATCTGCGATATTCGCCGTCGTCACAGTATAGGTTAAGCTGCCCGCCGTGCCCGCGGTAGCTATGCCGATTTGTGGGCCGACAGACACGCTTTTTGCCGGCGCGTTTACCGTCAGTGTGAACGACGCGCTCCCCGGAGCATACTCGCCCGGAATCATGGCCGCATTTGCCGTAATGGTTGTGGTTCCCGCACTGACAATCGCCACTGCGCCGGTTGCGGGATGCACGGTGGCAACATCCGTATTACTGCTTGAATAGGTTACCGCACCTGTGCCAACGCTGTGGGTGAGTATGTTTGTGAATATGGGATCTCCTACGGTCTTTGCGACGTTACTTTCCGCGAAGGAGAGTATTTGCGCCGCACCGCTGACGATTGTCACCTCGCACACCCCAGTCTTGGGTGTTGTAACATAGCCTGCTGTGCTTGCGGTAAAGCTCCAATACAGCGTGACCGAGCTGCCGACGGCGCACGCGCTAATATCGGTGTCAACAGCCGCATTTGTGCGTCCGTTGTTTGAGTACCAAGTCAGCGTGCCGGTTACCGCTCCTGCGTTTGCCGTGGGAAGGGCGGATAATCCAGAGCCATGTGCCACGCTCTTGGCGGCATCTACCGTAACGCTGTAATCCTTTGCGGCGACGGCAGAAGTGGCGGCACTTGTGATTGTGTCTTTATATGACCCTGTTCCTGTTACGGCCAGGGTGATTGTTTTTCCGATGTCGGCAGCCCCGACCTCATAAGTCGCACCGGTGCCGACTTGTGAACCGTCCACTTCCCAGCTGTATGTGACGGTCGCGGCGCTTGGATTGATTGTCACCGACAGTGTATCGCCGAATGTGGGTGCGGTGTTGTTGATTGATACAGCGGTCAACGCTGTCCGGGTGTCAACCGTTAGCAGGGCCGAATTTGAGTTAACGGGAGACGAATAGGTGCCTGTAACGACGGCGCGGTATTGATAGCCGCTCATCCCTGCGGTTGCTCCTGTGATGGTCAATGTCGCCGTTGCGGCTCCGCTGTATACTCCAGCGCTTAAAACGTTTACAAAGCCACTGCCTGTGTTAACCTGCCACTGGTAGGCTAAACCCTCTCCGGTTGCCGTAACGGAAAAGCTTGCATTTTCCCCTGCGTCCACCGTTTGAGGGGCTGGCTGGCCGGTGATAAAGGTCTCCTCCGGGGTACGCACCAGTATATTTGCCGTGCTGCCTATGCTGCCAAGCGTCAGAACCGCATTGTTTCCCGCTGAGTCTTTGATGGTGCCGTCGTTGAGGTACAGCGGCGAATAGACGGTAATGCCGTTGCTGTCGCTGTCGCCTGCCTGCACCGTATAACGAAAGACCAGCGCCGATGTGCCGCTGCCGCTTTGATACGTTGCATTTTTACCCTCTGTGCCAATCATCAGCGAGATGTACGGCATACCGGTGACAAGAACATTCTCGCTGAAATTTACTGTGAAGTCCAAATTATCTCCGGGCACATAAGTGCCGCTGGGGGGCACCGTTACCGAAGTAACTGTGGGGGCTGTGGTGTCCGGTCCGATGGCAAGATAGCGATAGGTAGATATGTCATCTGGAACATAGGCCGTCGGGTTGTTGCCGAGATGTGATGTACTGGCCGTGACATAATACGCGCCGCCGTAGCCGTCCAGATTGGGGGCTTGGCTCATGGCGGGACGGGTGGACCCATTGATCACTTTTGCTGTCACCGCAGCGCCCGATGAGATTGTAATACTCTTGCTGGCAGGGACTTTCATCGCTTGGTTGCCGACGGCTGATACCGTTCCGCCGGAAATCTGAATATCGCCGCTATACGCGCTCATAGCTTCGCTAGAATAGTATGCCTCACCGGAGGTGGCGTTAACAGTACTGTCGGTGATACGGATATCCCCGAACCGCAAGCCAAAGCCGTTATATCCCTTACCGGCAGAAGCTGTCAGCGTTGCGTTTTCGACAATGAGGCCAAGGCTCCCACTGCCAAACACGCCCATGCTACCGCTATTGCTATTGCTCACATTTCCCCCACGTGCGGTTACCGTTACACCGTCAGTGATTTTTAGGGTGCCATTCACAGACAAACCGTAGCTAGAGCAGTTAAATTCGCTCATTGCCGCACCGGTCGCTTCAAGGCTTCCGCCGCCTGTGACGGTTAAGGCTCCGCCGCAATAAAGCCCATGGCTATCTATATTAGCAGTGTTTTGAGAACCGCCTGTCAGGCTGTTATTGCCGGTCAAGACAAGGTTCAGGCTCTCTTTTGCATAGATGGCGGCATAGCCGGTAACAACATTAGTACTATTGAGAAACCATGAATGCTGTTTGTCTGCGTCAATGGTTACATTGTTCAGGGTAAGGATTTGGGGCGTGCCATCCGCGGCAGGGGTATAGCTTACCGTTCCATCGTCCAATACATCGCTCATGTTGGCGCTGCTCACCTGCACGCCGCCCACCCAGAGGTCATAGTTGACAACAGGGGCAGGCTCAAAGCTTAAGTGTTTGTAGCTTAAAATATTCGCCGCGTCATAAGCGACCGAATCGCTCCCCTCGTAGCTGGTGCTTGCCGTGGCTATTACGCCGTCGGCCAGCGTCGGCGCATGGGACATTGCTCTTAAGCCGCCTTGAATAATCGCCGTGCCGCCGGAGATGTTGATGGTGCCGGAGGAGGTTCTAAAAATCCCAGTCCCGGTCTCGCTTTCGGCACTGATGGTACCTCCCAAAATATTCACAGTACCGGTTTCGCTTTGGAAAATTGCGTTGCCTTCTCTGGCGCGCACTGTCCCGCCGTGAACGTTCACGGTGCCGCCGTCATTCCCAAGTGCGGTGACAGCCGCGCTCACCGTTCCGCTGAAAACATCCACAGTGCCGAGGGATTTGTTGTAAATGGCGTGTGTCACACTTCCGCTTGCATTAACTGTGACATTCACAATGCTGACGACACCGGAGCCCTCATTACGAATTGTGTGGTGAGTGTAGCTCCCAGCTGCAGTCACCGTGCCGTCACTACCGCTGTCAGTAATGGTCAGCGTGCCAGTGCCCTGATGTTTAATGGCAGAAAGAGAACCGCCGTCAAGCGTTTTGCCGTTCAGGTCAAGGGTGAAGCTCTTGCTGATATCGTTACCGACAGTAACCGCCCCTGTGAGGACGATGTCATCAAGCAGCGTAATTGTCTGCCCCTCTGCAACGGCATCAACAGCCGCTTGCAGCGTGGCATAGCCTGTGCTGTTGATTCCGGCAACATTTGTGCTCGTTGCGCCTGGCTCAACCTTGATGTATTTGTAGGTTGCGAGATTCGCAGAATTATATGGAACAGCGGGGGTTCCGCTCTCATCGGTGCTCGCCGTCACCTGCATACCTGTGAAATCAGGAGACCCGCCACTAGAGAGCAACGCCGCGGTACTACCACTGGCGGTCACCGTTGCGCCGCTAACGGTTAGTGTGGGAGCTACAATTCCATAACCGCCTTCGGTGCTTGTCACGGTTCCTCCGTTAATGGATGCGGATGAATACCCCCCAATAACCGACCTTATAGCGGTGATTGTACCGCTGTTGATTGTTAGATGGTCGCTATTAATTCCAAAATAACCGTTGGTGATAATCGTAAGCGAGCCGTTATCTTCTTCACTGATGATAAGGCTTCTTTTGTCAGCGCTACGAGTAAAAATTCCGTTTGCAGTGTAGCCTGTGGCAGCTAAAAGATCGATGGAATTTTCACCCACCAATACGAGGTTAAGACCGTCCGGGGCATAAATACCGTAGCTGAATGTTTCCAAGGCGCGCCAAGAGGTGATAGCCGCACCATTCAGCGTAAGGGTATTTGTATCACTGTCATAGGTGACGGTTCCGCTAATGCCATCGCCAGCTATATTGCTCTTATTGGCATCGGTCACTTGTTCGCCGCCCACCCATATATTGTAGGTTGTGGCAGACAGGGGGCCTATTGACCCACGCGCCATAACCGCCGCACCCACCGTCACGGTAATTTCGGGCAGTGGGGCGCTGACGGCATAGCCTTCTATGATCGGCGTAAAGACATATTCGCCCCCGGTGTTTGGGTTGTAGTCAGGCGAATTCCATGTCACCGGAATATCCCCGGTGGTTTCTTTCCATTTAGGCTCGTCGGCCGTTGTGGGAGTTGCCGTTTCCGGGCTGCCGGAATCCTGTGTGGGAATTTCATCGGCAGGCACGGCCGTCCGCACTGTGGCGGTCAGCGTTTCGGGCAATTCCAAATCTTCAATGGATGTTCCGAGTGATACCGCTTTTTTGGTTTCTGTCAGCGGTGCAAAGCTGATAATTTCTCCGCTCCCGCCGATGGTCGTATGTATTTCTTCCGCCATTGCCGATACCGGCAGCATGGTCACAATCATGCACAGCGCAAGAAACATACTGAATAGTCGTTTGTTCATAAGGTCTGTTCCTCCTTGATTTCTAAACTTGTTTTTCCTTGTTCCAAAAGTTTCTCCAGCCTCCCGGTTTCTTCTTCTGTTGCGGGGCGAATATGGGGTTTCTCGCAGGAAGGGCATTCCTTTACCGCTCCCACCCGGCAGAATAAAAAGCCGCAGTCCTCGCAGGCGTAAGTCATGTCATGCCCCTCCTTCCGCATAAACAGGTTGATTTTTTTCAAATCCCAAGGAGCTGCTTTTTCTTTGCCTCAAACTCCTGCTGGGAAATGATGCCGTCCTCCATAAGCGCCTTGTATTTTTTGATTTCTTCGATGGCATCGGCAGGCGGAGCCATGTTGGTATATAACGTCCCCATACCGGAGCCAACAGACTGCTCGGCTGCGCCGGAAAAGGCTACCGTCCTAAGTGCAGCCACCAGCTTATCCATTTCTTCTATGCTTTGCTGGTAGGCGCGGAGGTAGTTGTTCACATCCGGTAGGGTGTTATCAAACCGGGGACCGTCCATATCACATTTGAGCACCGTCCAGTAGGGGTGGTCGAAATGCAGCTCCACGTTGAAGGCCCGAAAGGGTTCAGGAATATCAAAATACTGCACCGGTGCGGAGTTATTTACCTTGCCGTCGTCCAGCCTGTCAAGGGTTCGTGCCATCCGCTTGCTCGCTGCAAGCTGTGCGATTTGCGGCGCCATCGCCATAGCCCGCTCGGTTACGGTGCTGGTATAACGGCGTATGCCTGCCGATGAACCCTCAAACAGGGGGGTACTGTCCTCCCTGATGGTAAAGGATTTCAATTGCCTTCCTTCAAACACGGTTTTATCCGGGTTTTTGCTCATGCAGAACAGCTTGTTCTGGTAATCAAAGATGATTTTGGTATCCCAAAGGCCGAAATCAATCCGCTCAGAAACCACGAACCGGTCTTTCAGTATTTGGTTTTGATCGTAGAATGCCAGATACTCCCGAAAGCCCTGCATGGTCAGCTTGCTTTCCTTGTCGGCATCCATATCAAGCTTGCCGTAACAGGCATCACAAATATATTCGCCCTCGATTTTCGAGGGCAGAAACCATGAAATCTTGCCGCCGCAGATGGGGCAAGGGGGTTTTTTTGAAAATAAGCCCATATTCCATTCCTCCTTTTGCTCGCATTATCTTGTTCCGCCGCCGCTGCCGCCGCCGATGGAGCCTCCGCCCCCGCCAGGGGAAGCAAATCCGCCGCCCCCACCGCTGCGTTTTTCCTGCTCACGCCGCTGTTCGGCTTGTTTCATATTGCTGTAAAGCAAGTAGTGGTAGGAATAGGCGGCCGCCATGCTCCCGCTGTAATCGGTCAGCTGGTTAGAAATTTGGGGGTACAGCTCTTTCATCTGCTCCGCCACCTGATCGGCGATGCCAAACAGCATGGCATAGGTCAGCAGTTCCCTCCAAATCGGCATTTCCTTGACGCCGCGCTCGGCAATGAGTGAAAAATCCATCAGATACTGTTTCAGCCCCATCAGCTCGCCCAGTTCCTGTTCACCGGTTGGCGTCAGATCCGTCAGCTTTGCGGGCATATCCCACCGTTTCAGGCAGATTTTTTGATTCAGCCAAGTTCTGCCTGCGTTTTCGCATTTCTGTATGTACGCACGCAGCAGTTTGTCGTTTTGACTTGCAAAGTGTTCCAGTTCCCTTGCCTGCAAAGTGGAATCCGAACCGGCCGCGCTTTCGAGCACCGTATAAAGGTACTCGTCATATTCGTTCATACTGCTATGATTGCTGCCCACCAGTCGCAGGCTCACGGTTTCTTTGGTTTTGCCCATCAAACCGATCTGCTGCGTTTCCACGGGGGACAGGCAGCCAAGCTGAATCAGCCGCAGCATTCCTGTGGAAAGAATCGCACCGTCCTCACACACATCAAACAACCGTCCCAGCGCATAGGTGGCACTCAGATTGCCGTCGTTGGGAATGTCCCTGAAATACCCGAACCGCTCGGTGAATTGTTGCATTTTTTTCTCCGCACGTTTCTTTTTTCTTTTTATAATCCACATCATCAGGCTGATTGGCACCCCGAAGGAAAGCAGAGTGGCAACAATTGCTTCCAAGGCGGATACTTCCTCGCCGGTATTATCATAGTCGCTGCCTGAAAAGGCGGCTTCTTTTACTTCCTCAAAGCTACCCGGTTCTTGCCGTGAGGGGGATAAGATTCCTTTATCCAGAGAAAACAGTACCGTCACATGGTTTTCGGGAGCAATGGGGCTTTCCGTGTAGGCCAGAATAGCGCCGTCTGAAAATTCCACCTGTCCGTCATAGCCAAAACCCCATATGTCGGCGGTTTCATCGGTGATGGGTGTGCCGTCCGCCAGCCGGATTTCAACCTTCACATCGGTGGGGGTGGTGTTCATCCCATCGTTTACAAATCGGAAGTTTACACCGTCCCTGTCGCTGTAACCGCCCACCGCATTGTCCAGTTTATATTCAATGGCGTAGCGATTTTGTCCATACCGGCTGATACCGAAGCAGATTTCATACCCGCTGTCCGTATCATGGATGCCGCATTTTCTCGCCTTTTCTTCAAAGCTCCAGTCAATATTCCAATCCGAAACCGTCTCATAACTCCCGTTTTGGTCGGAGACTGTAAGCTGGCTGATGGTCAGATAGTCGGGTGCGTTCATGGGAATGTAGCTTTCGGTTCCCTCGTTAAAATCTCCCTCCCACACCTGTGTCACATACATGGAGCCGTCCTCGTAAATGACCGCCTGAATATCCATGGTATTGACCTGATTTGCCGCAAAAGCCGGGAGAGGGAGGGCAAATAATAAGGCAACGCATAGAAGCAGCGCACTCACTCTTTTTCGCATCGGGCACCTCATTTCATGCTGGGCATATCTGCCTTGTCAGCCTGCTCCACAAGATAGTCTCTTTGCCCAAAGCCCAGCATCCCGGCAATGGCAGAGACCGGGAACATTCGGATTTCACGGTTCAGCTTTGTTACACTGTCGTTGTAGATCAGACGGCTGGTGCGAACCATGTTTTCAAAGGTCTGCACCGCATCCATGGTTTTGATGTAATTTTGATTGGCTTTCAGATCGGGGTACTGCTCCGTCACCATGGAAATCCTGCCAAGGGCTTCGGAAATAACCCCTTCCTGACGCATCACCTCGTCCGGCGTGGATTTTGCCGTGATGACGCTTCTTCTTGATTTGATTGTTTCAATCAGAGTTTCGCTTTCGTGCTTGGCGTAGCCCTTTGTCAAATCCAAAAGGGCCGTCAGCGCATCAAAGCGGCTGGAAAGCTGCACCCCGATCTGGCTCATGGCATTGCTGATATTCTCATCCAGCACTACCAGTCTGCGCTGCGTGGAGATAATCCATAGAACAATAACCGCAATAATTACGGCGATTGTGATGAAAGTTGGCAGCATAGTCATTTCCTCCTTTTTGCAAAAGCGGATGCGGGTGTTCCGCATCCGCTTTTGCCATGAGATTATTTTTTATGGTTTATCCATTTGATAAAACGCAGTGATTAGTTGCTGTAGGGCTCGCTGTACTTGGCGACTAAGTTGGGCATTTCGTCCAGCATAGTCTGATACTGTTCAATAACGGCGTCAATATCCTCTGTGCTGGTGTCTCCGTATCCGTCAAGCTCTCCAAGTCCAACCCTTGCAGAGTCCATAATGGCATATACAGCGTTCAGCTCCTGCACCGCCAGCTCGTCCTGATCCCAGCCGTTTGCCGTGGCCGCTGCCGCCGCCTCTTCGTACAGCGGTCCCATCTTCGCCATGATGTCTACAATGGCCGCTGCCTGCTCGGGGGTTACATTGTCTTTCCGTTCCGCAGCGGCGGGGGTGGATTCCGGCGTGGATGCAGGGGGTTCAGCATTGCCTCCGCAGGCTGCAAGGCTCATTGTCATGACAAGCGCCATCATAAGTACCAGTAACTTTTTCATTCTAAATCCTCCGTTTTCTGTTGGGTTTTATAGGGGAGATTCCCTGTGCTCACTCTATCAAAACCCTGCCACAGAAAACCGTCTGCTGCATGAAACATGATTTTTTCGACATGAAACATAATTATAGGGGTTAGTTTGTACCGTGGGGGCGGCGCGGTTAGTCCTCCGTGTACGGCGACACATCAGGCTCGATCCACGCTTTGCCGTCACGCCAATCCACATCGAAGTCAAACAGCTTTGCGATGTCCCGCAGCTTGATATAGTTGTTGCCACCGATAGTATAGGCGGTCAGCCCCGTCACCGCCGCACCGGTGTCACCCCATACAAAGGCTGTGGTACTCAGTGTAGCATTTTTACTGTCTTTGCCGATTGCGGCAAGCTCGCCGCTCGTCTTGGTGTACGCCGCATGGTTATACAGCTTTGCCTTGCCATCCTCAAAACGCACATCAAAGCGTGTTTTCAGCAACGCGCCCACATCCCGCAGCTTGACGTAGTTGTTGCCGCCGATGCTGTAAGCGGGCAGCGCGACTTCCGCACCGTTTAACATAAACTTGGTGTTGGTGGGTGTTGCCGTAACGGTGTTGGTGGGTGTTGCCGTAACGGTGTTGGTGGGTGTCGGCGCCGGAGCGGGTGTCTGTCCGGATGCGCTCCCAGAGGACGTTAGGTTCTTCGGCACGGCCGAAATGAGCGATTCCACCCTATCCAAAAGGCCACTCCATTCACCTAACCTCAAATGTTCTGCTGCCGCCCAATGGATGGTTTTGTATTGGAGAGCCGCTGCCTGCTCCCATGTTATTTTGGCGTTTGCGCTTGTGTCGCCGCTGATGGCAAAGCTCTTGATGGTGTCCTTGGTGAAAGCGGCAAATTTGGTACTGTTCCTGCTTTTGTTATAGTCCATGAGCTTAATTAAGTAAGAGGTAAACTCCCCGTAGGTGGGATTCGCACTCCAATTCATATTTTTATCAGTAAAGACACCCCAAGCGTAACAAAGCACAATACTGCCCCTGTATTCCTCGGCTTGCCCCCCTTCTTTGCGCAAACTCTCATGCAAACCTTTCGGACCTTCTGCAGGGTAATGGTATCCTAAAATACTGAACGCATCCCAGAATAACCCCGCCATTTCAGCATTGCTGATGGGTCTGCTCCAGTCCTCAAATGATATATCGGTATAGTTGGCGATGTATTCGGACAGGACAACCCCCGCTCCGTCCGGATATCCTTTTTCCGCAGGACGGACCATCATTTTAGGATTCTCGGAGGGGCGCATAGCAACATTGTTGCCGAAGGATATCTGCCATAGATAAGGCTTATCCACAGCCGCTACCCGCGTGCCGCCCGCATTCACTTTTGTCAGTCTGGCAGCCCACATATAATACTCTCGGCCTTCATGCTTCACCTTCGCCCAGTCGCCCTTGATCTCGGTAACTTCCAGAATGGTGCCTGATGGAAACTCCCCGACAATGTCGCCATCCGGCTTTGCACGGTAGACCGGGTTCGTTCCGACTTTATACATTGCTCTGTTATCTATTTCGCCCGCAATTCCCAAATAGCGCCCATCCGCCATTTTTATGGTTATCTCAGCCCAGTCACGGTCTACAACGCGCTTTTTCTCAACATAAAATTTCGTGGCCCTTCCTCCAGTGCGTAAGAATGCCTTGCCTGCGGAGTCGATATTAATAAAAGTGTCGTTCCCACCGGCGTACATCAGACCGCCACCGCCACCGCCAATGGGGCCCAGACGGATGCTGTACCAGCCGTTGTCCATGGCGTCATACAGTTTATAAGTAGTATCATTTGGCTTAGGTGCAGCCTGCGCGGGTGGAACATATGTGCCGGTTGATGTAACTGTATATTTCCCCACGATTTGGCTCGTTTTTTCGCCCGGAGCTGTCCACCGCAGGGTAATCTCCTGCTTTCCCGCAGTGTACGCGAATACCGTACCTTGTTCTAACGTCACGTTTCCGGAATTTCTGAAACTGATTTCGCTTGAGATGTCCTTTTTCCCGCCGCCTATTGTAACCTCCGCTTTAATCCCGGTTCGGTCAAATCCCTCGCCAACCGTATACTCGGTTTTTGCGGGGTATGACAGTATGGTCACATTTTCCGCCGCAAACGCCGTGCTCGGCAGCAGGGTAAGCGCCATACACAGAGTGAGCAGTATGCCCATAAATTGCTTTTTCATAGTTTTTCCTCCTTTTTGATTGAACGAAATAACATCTATTTCTCCACATTCAATCTATCAGGAATATCTCTGCAAAACCGTCCGCTGCATGAAACATAATTTTTTCGACATGAAACATGATTTTGGAGGAAAGCACACTCCTGCCTTTTTTGCTTTTTTTGCTTTTAGATGTGAAAAACACAATATTACACGAAAATAGATGCGTTCTCGCGAATTTTATCTTGTATTTGTCATAATTTGATGATATACTGTAATCTAATATTTACATAAACGATTTTCGTTTTTCAGAAAGAAGTGAGGCGTGTTATGGGTGTCAGTTATAACAAATTATTCAAACTGATGATCGACAGAAAAATAAGAAAAGGCGAGCTGTGCAAGGCGGCGGGTATCAGCAGCGGCTCGCTTCTGAAAATCTCAAAAGATGAAAATATATATGTCGATATTTTGGTTCGGATTTGCAGTGTTTTGGGCTGCGACTTCGGCGACATCATGGAGTATGTTCCTGATGAAAATGCCGTTATACAATCTGAACCTGGTAATCGGCAACTACCCGATTTGCAGGAGAGCGAGCCTGCGAGAGTTTCCAAAGAAGTCTAATAGAACATGGAGGGTTGCTTATGCTGCATATTGCGGTCTGTGACGATAATATTGACGAGCTATCCAATATGGTACAGCTCATCGACCTGTACCGAACATCAAGACATCTAAACTGCGAACACGCTGTATTTCCAAACGGGTTTGAATTGATTTCAGCCTTGGAAAAAGGAAAGCGGTTTGATATATACTGTCTGGATATTATGATGCCGGGCTTTACCGGCATTGATGCGGCAAAGGAAATTCGCACCTTTGACAAAACCGCACCGATTTTATTCTTTACCTCATCGCCTGAGTTTGCTTTGGAAAGCTATTCGGTGAAGGCTATCAACTATGTACTCAAACCAATCTCAAAAGAAAAACTATTCTTCACTTTTGACGAGCTGCTGGAGCAGATTAAATTGGAAAAGGATGAGGATGCAGTTATTATAAAGGGCAATGAGGGTATTCAAAAAATATTGATCTCCAATTTGATCTTTGCCGAGGTCATCGGCAGAAACGTGCTCTATCATCTGCGCTCCGGTAAAGTCATCGAATGTACGGAAGCCTTTTCCCCTGTCTGCGATAATCTGATGAAATATGGGTGTTTTATGAAGCCCCACCGCTCCTATCTTGTGAATATGCAGTATGTGGATACCATTGAAAACCTTCAGATTACCTTGCAGACCCTTTCCTCTGTTCCTGTTGCACAGGGCAAGGCAAAGGAGATGAAGCAGCAATATCTGAATTATCAAATGGAGGGGGGTGCTTAAAATGGCAGTAACAGTGATAGGACTCTTGCGATTTGGTGTTTCTTTGGTCTTTGGCCTCACGGTGTCCGTTCTCTTTGCAGGAATAGAACCCACAAAGAAAAACAGGCTCGTCGCCGGCCTGCTCTGTGTCATTTTTCTTTCTGTCCAGACCGCCAGCTATTGGCTTTTGGGCTTGGATTTGACATCAAAGCTGTATCCGCTGATTATCCACCTGCCGCTGATTGTGATATTCTCGCTGTACCATAAACGGCCATGGCTCATATCCGCCGTCAGCGTGCTTTCCGGTTATCTTTGCTGTCAAGCGCCGCGCTGGTTTGGTTTCCTTGCAGGAGCCGCTTTAGACAGCAGGCTTGCAGACCATATTTTTTACATAGCATTCGTGTTTTTGGCCTATTATTTCTTGAAAAGATATGTAGCCGGATCTGTTCGGCAGTTGATGGAGAAGTCCACGAAATCCTGCTTATTTTTAGGCGGAGTTCCGCTTTTTTACTATCTGTTTGACTATATGACCGCCATCTACACCGATGTGCTTTACAGCGGCGCCGAATGGGCGGTACAGTTCATGCCCTCAACAATATCTGTTTTCTATTTTGTGTTTGTGATCCTTTACTACGCTGAGACACAAAAACAGGCAAGCCTTCAAAGAGAAAAGGATATGCTGGATGCACAGTTTAGACTGGCGCAGACAGAGTTTGCTTCTCTGCGGCAGTTACAGCAGAACGCCGCATCCTATCGGCATGATATGCGCCACCATTTTGCTCTTTTACAGGGACTGGCCTCCAAAGAACACATCGAGGGGATCAAAGAGTACCTACAAACTGCCCAGTCCGACATGGATGCCATCACGCCCACACGCTTTTGTGGAAACGAAACCGTCAACTTGATTTTGTCCGCTTTCGCTGCGAAAGCGAAACAAGGGTCAATCTTGCTGACAGTAGATGCGAAACTACCTGATTTGCTTCCCTTTAGCGATACTGAGCTTTGCTCGCTTCTGTCCAACGCTTTGGAAAATGCGATCCATGCCTGTGAACAGATACCTGATAGCAACAAACGTATCATCCGGCTGCGTATGTATTCCAAAAATAATAAGCTGTGCATTGATCTGCACAATAGCTTTCAGGCAGAGCCGATATTTAGGCAAGGGTTTCCAGTATCAAAAGAACAGGAGCATGGCTTTGGCACAAAAAGCATCGCTCAAATCGTAGAAAAGCATGGCGGTGTATTTCAGTTTTCGGTTAAGGATGGCTGGTTTATATTTCAGGCTACTGCATAGGAGGTTGTTTTATATATAAATCTTCTTATTAAACTTTTTCATCATCATTCATAGCGAAAGTCCTGTCTGATGCCACCGATAATAGTTGTAAAAAGCCGTAAAAGCCTGCCCTCCACGTAAGAGGGCAGGCTTTGCTTGACTTTCAGCGGCCAGACTATCATCACGTCCTAAGACGCCTTAGACCCTCGGCTTTGCGTCCCTGCCTTTCAGCAGGTTTGCCCTTGTCTATATTGATTTGTTTTTCTTACTTCGTCTTTCTCACACCGTTTTTGTCTACCTCGTAGCCGTCAACCTTGGTGTTCTTGGCGAGAGCGCCGTCAGAGTAGAAGTAATACCATTTGCTGTCGATCTGGAGCCACTTGCCGGACACCATCAGGCCGTCCTTGGTGAAATAATAGGTCTTTTGGGCATCGCCGCTGCCTATATTCCACCAGCCGACCAACGCCTTGTTGCCGGAGTAGAACCGCCAGTTGTCGCCGTCCTTTATCCAGCCTGTTTTCAGTACGCCGGTGGTTTCAAAGAAATACTTCACGCCGTCGATGGTCTGTGTGCCGGTAAGGGCTTTGCCGTCCGTGTAATACAGATACTGTCCGGCATCGTTTTTCGCCCAACCCTGTGCAGTATTAGGGTCAATGGTCAGCTTGATATAGCGGTGAAGCATGGAGCTGACCTCCGCGCGGGTGGCGCTGGACTGCGGATTAAACTGGTTGTTCGTGCCGCCCATCATAATGCCTGCCTGCTGCATGGCGGTTACCGCCGTTTTGTAGGTGCTGCCAATACTGGAAGCATCTGCGTAGGTTGTTGCAGTACGGGTCACAGGTAGGGTGTAGCCGGTTGCCTTGGCATAGTTTGCGAAGATAACCACAATTTCTTCACGGGTGATTGCCCGGTCGGGCGCAAACTGCTGGTTGCCGATGCCCTGCACAATGCTTTTCTTGTACGCCCATTCGATATAGGGACGGAAGACGCTGTCCGTTTTCACATCGGTAAAGCTATTGGTGGTGTATGCTTTCGTATCCACACCGTCCAGTCTGCCGAGAGCCGTTACCAGCATCCCACGCGTCATGGCTGTGTCGGGCGCAAAGGTAGTTTCCGATGTGCCGGAGAGAAGTCCTCTGCCGACTACATAATCAATGGCTTCCTTGCCCCAATGGGTTCCAATGTCGGTAAGCTTGGCGCTTGGAGCCGTGTAGCCCACGCCGTACACCGAGAAGTGACCGGTGGGGATCAGCAGGCTTCCGCTGTTTGCATCATAAGCGGAACCGTCAATGCGCTGTGCTTTGCCTTTTGCGTCCACATACACGCCGAACAGGTAGCCGACAGCCTCATTCTTGCCCGGTGTATAGGGGATGGAAAGGGTTGCTGCCCCGCTGCCGAGGCTGGTGATGTTGACGTTTTTGCCGTCCTTGACATAGCTGATGGTGATACTGTAAACCGGCCTGTTTTCGAGCAGGGCCTTTGTTTCCTTGGAAAGCCCTGTCGCCGGGGCAATGGTGATGCTGATATTGCCGCCGCTCTGCTTCTGAATTTCCTTTAGGGCGTTCAGATCAAGACCGAGGGAAACCGGCGCCCCATCCAGTTCAAGCTGGGACACCCCTGCGCTCACAAGGCTGTTCAGAGAGCTTTGGGTCAAGGTAGCTGTCAGGGAAGTCGCACCCTTTGGCATGGTGACATTCAGCCCCACAGTGGTGCCGTTTGCGGTTTTGCCTTGTGCTTTGGCATCAGCCTGTGCTTTTGCGATGGCATCGGTGATGGATTTATCCGAAATAGCTGCGCTGGCTGTGCCGTTTGCCCCGGCTGTTGCCGTGACAGGAGCCGTTGCCGTTACCGGCTGGTCAGGCTTTTTACCCGGATCAGGGGTGGGGGTGGCTGCCGGAGGTGTGTACCCACCACCGCCCGAGGACGAACCGCCACCGCTTTGTACGGTGACAGCAATCTGCTCACTATTTATCGTTGCCGTTTTGTTTCCGCTTGCGCTGTTGTTGGTATTTGTGACCTCAACATGATAGTACATTGTGCCAACTGCCGCTGTAGACGGCGTAAAGGTTGCCGAGGTTGCGCCGCTGATTGGTGGACTTAGCTCAGCATTATTGCTGCCACGCCACTGATAGGATAAGGTGCCGCCATCGCTGACACTTGCCCCTACACGCAGGGTCACGCTTTCCCCCACATTTACCGTTACGCCTTGCGGCTGTGTAGTGATACTTGGCGTTGCGGCATTGGTGGCCGGCGTGCCTCCGCCTGTTGTCGTTACCGATACCATGATATACGCCGCCGCGCTCATATTGTCATCCATGACCACCACGTTGAAGTAGTAGGTGGTACCCGGCGACAAGCCGGTAACAACATAGGTGGCACTATCCTGATTGCCAGCGGGGTTCAACAGTGCATCCTGATCATTCAAACAGTCGCTGAGCGTAGAAATGTTGCCGCTTGCAGATTGGAACACATAATACTTCAAAGCGTACGGTTCCCCACTGCCGCTGGCCGCTTTTGTCCAGTTAAGCTGGAGGGAGGCTTGTGCGACTTCAGACGCGGTGATTGTCCCCGCATTGCCCGGCACCGGTACTTCGGCTGTGCCGCTCCCTGTAATGGTGCAGGTAATATCCACCTTGCCTTGCACGGAATTGATCACTAATGTACTGCCCGTGCCGCTGATTGTTTTGCTGCCGTGCGTGCCGTTCCATGCGTAGGTGTAGCTGTCCGCACCTGCGCCGGTGGCGGTGAAGGTCGCCTTGCTGCCTTTATAAAGAGGTTCGCCGGAAGGTAGGTTGTCAAAACCATTTCCGCCCAAGGTCGTTTCGGACAGGTGAATCTCTCCGTCGTTTGTCGTTCCTGCCTTGGCAACGGAATAATTGACCGTATAGTAATCCAGTGCGGCATTGGCCGGGCTACCGTTTACGGTAATGTTTACGCCGGTGTAGTAGTTGCCATTTTCATACACCTTCCATGTGCCGTTTGTGACATTTGCCGTCCTTGTCGCACCGGTTCCTGTCATGGTAACTGCTGTGGTTTCTTCGCCTTCCAGTTTCAGCGTATAGCCGCTGATTCGAGAGGTGGCCGCATCGTTATCCATGCGGATATTCAGCGTGGCGGTGTAGGTGGCTGCCGGTGGATATCCATTCAGCGTACCGCCGGTGTGGGTGGTCGTGCCGCTGACGGCTCCTGTGATGACCACAGTACCGGCCGATACCGTCAGGTTGCCGCCGAGAATAATACTGCCGTTTACGGTGACATTGGCATCCGCACCGCTGACGGTGAGGTCGCCGTTTATGCTACCATTCGCACCGTCTGCGACTGTAAGCAGCCTGCCGCCGGTGACATTCACATCCGTATTGAACGCCGAACGAGAGGTGCATTTCACCGTCACATCGCCGCCGCTGATGGTCGTCGTGCCGCTCGAAGCAATGCCATAATCATCGGCGCTTGCCACATCCACAATCGCATTGCCGCTTATGCTGATGTTTCCGGCGTTCAGCACGTTACCGGTGACGCTGGGACTGGTCTTGACCTGCGCCGTGCCGGAAATGTTAATAGTGCCGCTCTGACAAATAATCCCACCCACATTGGTTCCTGTTGCGGACATGCTCAGCGTTCCGCCGGACATGATAACATCGCCGTTTGCGGTGTAGATGCACGACAGGGCATTTCCCGTCATGGTGATATTCACCGTCGCGCCGGCGACTTCAAGCCCTGCGGCTGCATATAGCGCCGCATCGCTTCCATAAGGGTAATCCAGGTTTAACGTGCCGCTGCCGTTGATGGTGAGTTTTCCAGCGGTGCTGTCATTGTGCTTTAGCCCCTTGGCATTTACCGTGCCTGATACGGTTACGGTCACATCGCCCGCCGCAGCGAAGTCGATGACCCCTGTGGAGCCGCTGATGGTGGTGTTAGTCAGCGTCAGGGTGGCGGTGGATGCTGTCCATGTCCAGCCTGTGCCGCTGGCATCCTGTGTGAGATCCTCAACAATCGCGTCGTCGCCGCCGAGGAACAATTGACCCGTGACAGTGCCGCCGGCGGGGGCTGTCTCAATTTTTACGTATTGATGGCTGGCGTTCCATGTATAGGTACTGCCGGTGGAAGAACCGGTGCCGTCCACGCTGTCGCTCCAGGTGGCTGTATAGGAAGAGGGTAAGGTGGCGGGGGCTTTATTGAACGCGCCAGTGAAGCTGCTTACCGTAACAGACTTCATGATATGGATGCCGCCGTCCGCGTAAATACCGCAGCCACTACCGCTGCCGGAGCTGATGACCGCAATCTTGCCCACACTGCCGATGATGGAGACGTCACCGCCTGCGCCAATTGCCGGGATGCTGGGATGCGTGCTTGTTATATCGCCCGTTTCGCCATAGATTGCGACGCTGAGGTTTGCGTTAATGCCGCCGCCGTAGATGCTGCCGGTGACGCCTGTAATATCGCCAGTCTTACCGCCAATTGTGACGTGGCCGTCTGCGTCGATACCCCTTTGAGCGCCGGCGATATTGCCCACAACAGCGCTAGGTGAAATTGTGATACCGCCCGCTGCCGCGTAAATGCCGAAGACTTTCACACCGGTGATATCGCCGGTTGTGCCGCTGATTAAAACGTTGCCTGTTTCCGCGTAAATGCCGTAGTCTTTCTTGGAGCTGATAGCACCGGTTTCGCCGGTGCTTGTAATTGTAACGCTGACTTTTGCGCGAATGCCGGAGCTCTCATCGCTGCTTGCGGATAGTGCGCAGTCAATCGCGCCTGTCTTGCCGCCGATGATAACATCGCCGCCATTTGCGCGGATGCCATAGTACATGCCTGAAATATTGCCTGTTGTGCCGTGGATGGTAACACTGCCGTCCGCGTAAATCCCATGGGTGCCGCTTTTGGAGCCGGTGCCTCCCGCGCCGATCTTGCCCACAACGGCGCCATCTGAAATGGTAATGTCTCCATTTGCGTAAATCGTGTACGTCGTGGACGTAATATCGCCCACCGTGCCGGAGATAGTAACACTGCCTCCGGCAGAAATGCCGTCGCTGCCGCCGCTGTTGATATTGCCCATCACACCCAAGATGACGATGTCCTTAGACGCCTTTATGCCGCCGTCGGAAATCGTAAGCGGGCCGTCGCCTTTGATGACGAGGCTGCCAGAGCTTTGTATGGCGTAGGTAGAACCTTGGTTGACTGTGACAGCACTGGTGCATGACAGATTGATGATATCGGTGCCGGCACATTCAAATTTTATATAACCGCCTTGGTAACTGCTGTTAAGCGTCAGGGTGGCGGTTGTCGCATCCCATGCCCAGCCTGTTCCGCTGGTGTTAGCGGCAAGACCGACGTCGGTTTGCCCACCAATGTCCATTGTGCCGGTGACAGAACCGCTCATCAGAGCAACACCGCCCCGCGCCAAAGGTGCCGCTGCTTCTTCCACTGTAACAGTAATCTGCGGTGCATATACGCCCTCCGCCACGGTCAGACCCTCTGACAGAGCAAGGCTGGGCGTAAAGGTATAGTCCCCCGCAACATCGCCGTCATAGGCGGGGTCGGAAGTCCAGTGCTCCACCGCCACGGTGCTTTGGGTGTCCTGTTTTGTTGCATCGCTGCCGCTCGCTATGTCATAGACGCTTTCAGTGACAGTAACCGCCAACGTACCCGGCAGGTTCAGTTCCTTCTCCATGGTGCCGGTTTTCACCGTCTGTGCCAATATTTCTGGTTCCAGCGACCCAAAGGCGGTGATGATTCCGCTGTTGCCCAAAGGCGGTGTACCGGAATCCACGTCGCCTGTTTCGGCAAAAGCCATCGTCGGCAGCATGGTCAGTACCATGCACACTGCCAGGAACAGGCTACCGATTTGTTTCCATGTTCGTTTCATTAATTCATTCCTCCTTATAATCGTTTTTATTTTGCCGTTCATTGCCCTTCGACAGCAGCATCCCTAAAATCTCTTTCAGGGTGAAGGACATCCCTCCGGACCAGCAGAGCTTCTCCCCGTCAGTATAGGGCTTGCAGAAATCTCTGCTTGCGATAAGGGCGGCAAAAGCCGGTTCGTGAATCCTGTCCCTAAGCTCCAGAAAGATGGTATGCCCGCTCTCCAGCGTAATGCCAAAGGTGTCCCCATCCAATGCGCTGACACTGATGATTTTTAAGTTTTCACGATCTGCCCGTTCCGACCACAGCATATGAACCACCTCCTAAATCAAACGAGCCGCCAAACCGGATTTTCCGTCTGGCTTACTCATATTTTAATGCAAGACAAAATAAAAAGCGGCGAAAGTTCCGTAATCGTAACTTTCGCCGCTTTTTATTTGTTTTCCTGTCATTTATAGCCGTTCAAAGCAGTAGCCTTCTCCCCTCGAACATTCAATGCACCACCCACTGTTTTCGATTTTCTTACGAAGATTGAAAACGGTCTTCTTGAGAGCCTGATTGTCGCCCAACATGGGCTGTTTCCATGCCTTTTCATACAGGTACTCCGCGCTGATAAAGCGTTCTTCGTTCTGGGTGAAGATCATCAGCAAGGCAAACTCCTTTTGGGTCAGCAGCAGATCGGTTCCGTCCAGTGTGGCTACACCTGCCGCCATATCAAGGGATAAGCGGTCACGGGTCAGCTTTTCAGGGATTTGCTCCGACCGGCGGAGTAGTGCCTCCACCCGTGCCATCAAAACCCCGAAATCGTAGGGCTTGGCAAGGTAGTCATCGCCCCCGGCAGTAAGGCCTCGCACAACATCTTCATTTGTAGTCAGTCCCGTCAGCAGGAGAACCGGAATCTTCGAGTACCGCCGCAGCTCGCCCATAAAGTCCAATCCACTGCCATCGGGCAGCATGATGTCCAACACAATCAAGTCCGGCATTTGTGCCTCCACTGCTTTGCGGGCTTCGCCAAGGGTCAGTGCGGTGACCACCTCATATCTCCGGCGGATGAGCATTCGTTCATTGCCCCGCATAATCTGCTCGTTATCCTCCACCAATAAAATCCGTTTTTCACTCATGCATCCTCACCTCCAAATTGTCCCTCATAGGTGGGCAGGGCAAAGCTCGTCGTCGTGCCGCTGCCCGGTGTGCTCTCGATCCATATCCGGCCGCCGTGGGATTCCACCACCGTTTTGCACAGGTACAGGCCGAAACCGGTGCCCCCGGTGGAAACGCCCCGTTCAAACACATGGGGCAGCAGCTCAGCGGCAATGCCTGTACCGGTATCGGTAACCGTCACCAAAATCTCATGCCCTGTTTTTTCCGCTCGCAGAATAATTCTACCCTGTTCGGTGTAAGCGGCGGCGTTTTGCAGGAGGTTTGCCACCACTTGGGCCAGAAGATCGGCGTTGCCGAATACGTTCAGATCCTCCGCAATGTCCGCTTTCAGGACATTACCCCGCTTTTGCAGATGCAGGGCAAACATCTCTGTGCTGCTGCGCAGGAGCATGGAAAACTTCACCGCCTGCTTGTCCATGCTTTCACTCATTGCGGCCAGAGTCAGCGTGCCGCCCACCATGCGGGCCAGCCTCATAATTTCCTGTTGGGCGTTCTGGAGCAGCTCCGCCGCCTCCCCATCATTCACCGCTTCGCCCATGTCCTCTAAAATTTCCGCCACCGTCTGTATATTGACTGAGATGACGGTGAGCGGTGTGCGCATTTCGTGTGAGGTGTTGGACAGAAACTCTGTTTTTGCGCGGCTGACCCTCTCAAGAATATGGTTCTGTTCATCAAGCTTTTTCTGCTGCTCGTTATAGAGCTTAAAATGGAGATAAAGCATGGTGCCAAGCACTGCGCTGACCGACACAAACCCCACGATCACATCGATGAGCAAGTCCTGCTCGGTAGCCCATGCCTTGACCAGTTCAGGATGGCGAAAGGCAATCAGACAAATAGCAAGGTATAGGAAAATTTCCACGATGGACACCATAATGGCCTTTTTGCCCTCCAGCATCAGTATGGTAAAGGCCACCGCAAACACGAAAAAGCTGGGCATCCCGCTGTGATATCCTCCCGCCGTGAAGAACATGACCGGGAACAGTACCAGAAAAATGGCGATGATGGTAACCATGTAGCATAGCTGGTATCGGCCGGTGCGCTTGGAATAACAGAGTAGGGCATAGGAGAGGAAGGCTGAAATGAAATTTGCCACAATATTTCCCGACCCCGTATTTATTGTAATACCAACCAACGCCATAGCCAAACTAATGACTGTGCCGCCCATGGCAAGCACATTGAACAGTCGTACCCGAAAGTCAAAACTCTTGTCAAAAAATTGTCTGCCAATCAATGAAATGAATCTCCTCATTTGTCACGCTCCTGAACTGTGGATTTTGGCTTACGGCCGTTTTCTTTACGCCTGTCCTCCGGCCGGGTGGCGTCCCGTGGAACCAGCCACACGCCCGCAACCTTATCCGAACCCTTGATACGCCCGTTCACACAGTGGTATATTACCATTCGGGGCGTAAGTCCCCACTGCTCCGCCGCTTCTTTTACACTGATATATTCCATGCCCGGTTCCTCTCAAAGTAATGTCTTTTTGATTATTATATTTCTTTATGAGGAAATCTTCAAGACAAAAACTGTCTATACTTAAAGTCGAGTGATTGCCACTTTCAAAAACCGTCGGATTTTTGGGTGATGGCAGTATCCCTACCGCTTATCCCCATCACTTAATTGAGCGGCATCATGGGTTACCTGATAAATGGGACTACGTTGTTTCCGCCGATGTCCACAACCACAGCCTTTGCCATTTCACATGGCCTGTTGTAGATTGGGATAATCTTTTATAGGGACAATTTACGGGAAGCAGACTGAATGCGGACAAAAGGAATAAGCGGGATGCGTTGGCATCCCGCTTATTCCTTTTGTTTTATTGTTCTTTACTTCTCCGGCACTCGGAGTACAACGCCAGAGAGGATGAGAGAAAACCGACTCTTGTTATTCAGTCGTTCCAACTCGCTCATCGGACCTACTGGACCCGATGGCGAACAGGGACCTACTGGGCCTACTGGACCTGCCGGTATCGAAGGGCCTACCGGACCTCAAGGACCTATCGGACCTACTGGACCTGATGGCGAACAAGGACCTACCGGACCTACTGGACCTGCTGGTATTGAAGGACCCACTGGACCTCAAGGACCTATCGGACCTACCGGGCCAGATGGCGCTCAAGGACCTATTGGGCCTACTGGACCTGCTGGTATTCAAGGACCTACCGGACCTCAAGGGCCTATCGGACCTACCGGACCTGATGGCGCTCAAGGACCTATCGGGCCTACTGGACCTGCTGGTATTCAAGGACCTACTGGACCTCAAGGACCTATCGGGCCTACCGGACCTGATGGTGCTCA
>NZ_DAIOXM010000002.1:210808-278671 GCF_036758025.1 Lacrimispora sp.
GATGGTGCTCAGGGACCTACCGGACCCACCGGACCTGCTGGTATCGAAGGACCTACTGGACCTCAAGGACCTATCGGGCCTACCGGACCTGATGGTGCTCAGGGACCTACCGGACCCACCGGACCTGCTGGTATCGAAGGACCTATCGGACCCACCGGACCTACTGGTCCTACCGGAGAAGTCGTTTTGGCTTATGGATCTTTAAGAGGAGCTAGTGTAGAGGTACCTGGAGCAACATTCACACCTGTACCCTTTAGTGTGACTGGACCTTTATCAAGCACTATCACCGTTAGCACATCGGGCAATGAATTAGTTGTAGGAGAAAGCGGAATTTATCAAATAACGATATCTATCAACGCTGAAGCCACTGTTGACCCAGATCCAGATCAGCCATATCTAAATGCTATTATTACTGTTAATGGCGTACCGATTTTTGGTGATACCAGTACTTTCTTTAAGATATCTAACAGAAGTAGTTCAACGTATGTGGTTCAAGCTGCCTTAACAGCAGGAGATGAAGTAGGAGTAAGTATTATTTCAGACTTCCCTATTTTAGGTTATATGAATCGCTCATTAACAATTGTTCAATTAAGTAACTAAAGAATTTTCAATGTTAATAATGATGGTCCTATATTGTAGTTTCCTATTATAAATATTACCACTGACCCGTTGAACCTGACGGCATTCAATGACCTATCGGACCATCTGGATTTGCTGTTTCAGCCGATATTCTGAACGCACCAAATACCACCCAGTGACACTTCCATTGTGTCACTGGATGGTATAGGTGATACCTTAATAGTAAAGCACTTTACTCAACCCATATTATAAAGGGCTTACCTTTAAAGCCGGCCCTAATAAAGCACTATTTTTTCAACACAAACGGCATAGCAATGTTGGCTATGCCGTTTTACCGTTAACCTCTTTTACATTCAGCAGTTCAGTCACAATAAAGTAAGTTCTTTAAATCTCTATAATAAAAATACCGTAATGAATTTATCATTGATAAATAACTCTTCTTTTTATAAAACATCGTCACCATACTTTGAAATAATAAACTTTTCAATAATCTTATTTCTATTGTATGTACAGCATGTAATCATACATTTATTTCTTAATTTTTCTAGCATATTCCATTCTTAAAATTATATTGAGAGTATCTTCTCATAAGTCATATAACAGCTAAATAGAAGAACATCCAACCAACCAATTATATTCATAAGAATGTATACTTCTGCAACGGAAAAAGTCAGTTTAATTCTTTTCGAATATAATACATTAGGCGCTAAATTAACGCTATTAAATAATGTATAGGAGGAAGCTTTATGCATTTCAAGAAACCTCAAGAAATGAATATATGCGATTGTAGTGATACAAAAAAATGTTCATGTAATAAATGCTCCAATCAAGATACAACTCGTAAGTCCTGCACATGTCACTGTTGCCGTTGCATGGGGCCTACTGGACCCACTGGACCTGCTGGACCCACCGGACCTACTGGGCCTACTGGACCCGCTGGTACTCAGGGTGTGGCCGGGCCTACTGGGCCTACCGGACCCGCTGGCGCTCAGGGTGTAGCTGGGCCTACCGGACCTACTGGACCCGCTGGTGCTCAAGGTGTAGCCGGACCTACTGGGCCCACCGGACCTGCTGGTGCTCAGGGTGTAGCCGGACCTACTGGACCCACTGGACCCGCTGGTGCTCAAGGTGTAGCCGGACCTACTGGACCCACCGGACCTGCTGGTGCTCAGGGTGTAGCTGGGCCTACCGGACCTACTGGACCCGCTGGCGCTCAGGGTGTAGCTGGGCCTACTGGACCTACCGGACCCGCTGGCGCTCAAGGTGTGGCCGGACCTACTGGACCTACCGGACCTGCTGGCGCTCAGGGTGTAGCTGGACCTACTGGACCTACTGGACCTACCGGACCTGCTGGCGCTCAGGGTGTAGCTGGGCCTACCGGGCCTACCGGACCCGCTGGAGCTCAAGGTGTGGTCGGACCTACTGGGCCCGCTGGTGCTCAGGGTGTAGCTGGGCCTACCGGGCCTACCGGACCTACTGGCGACGAAGGGCCTACCGGACCTACTGGACCTCAGGGACTTATCGGGCCTACTGGACCTACTGGACCTCAGGGACTTATCGGGCCTACAGGACCTACCGGACCCGCTGGCGACGAAGGGCCTACCGGACCTACTGGACCACAGGGACTTATCGGGCCTACAGGGCCTACCGGACCCGCTGGTGACGAAGGGCCTACAGGACCTACTGGACCACTGGGACTTATCGGACCTACTGGACCTACTGGACCCGCTGGACCTACTGGACCCGCTGGTGACGAAGGACCTACCGGACCTACTGGACCACTGGGACTTATCGGACCTACCGGGCCTACCGGACCCGCTGGCGACGAAGGACCTACCGGACCTACTGGACCGCAGGGACTTATCGGGCCTACTGGGCCTACTGGACCCGCTGGCGATGAAGGTCCTACCGGACCTACTGGACCACAGGGACTTATCGGGCCTACCGGACCTACCGGGCCCGCTGGCGACGGAGGACCTACCGGGCCTACTGGACCACAGGGACTTATCGGGCCTACCGGACCCGCTGGCGACGAAGGGCCTACCGGACCTACCGGACCTACCGGTCCTGCTGGCAATGGAGCAATTATTCCGTTTGCTTCCGGTACCCCTGTTGCTCCAACAACAATCGCACTTGGCCTTGCAGGCCTGCCTGCAGTTGTAGCCTTTGGCAACAGCACTGTATTGACAAATCTTCTGGGGGCTACCATTGACTTAACCGGTGCATCCGGGTTGCTGATAAACATGTCCTTCTCTATGCCTAGAAACGGAACCATTACAAGCATTACAGCATATTTCAGTGTGGTGGTCGGACTGAGCTTACTCGGCACAGACTTAACTGTTCATGCTCAGCTTTATCAATCAACCACACCTAACAATATATTTTCACCCATCGCCGGGACCAATGTAACCCTCTCACCTAGTTTAGGCGGAGTCATCAGTATTGGAGATATTGCCACTGGCACACTCTCTGGCTTAAATATTCCGGTATCAACCGGAACAAGGCTTTTGATGGTATTTACTGTCACTGCCAGTGGTCTTGCCCTGGTCAACACGCTTACAGGCTATGCCAGCGGCGGCGTTAATATTAATTGATACCAATAAAATAAAAGTGCTGCAAACAATGTCTCCATGGTTGAGGCGGCGGTTTCCGGGCATACTGATCGGTTTACCTTCATTATTATAGTAAACATAGAAGCCCAGCTCCGTCAGAGGCACAAATTTCAAAAGGGCATAGCCACCGGCTATGCCCTTTTCATAATTCACCCTTTCACTCCGCCTCCGGTAATACCTGCAATGATCTTCTCCGATAAGAATATATAAAGAATAAAGGTAGGTAAAAATACAATGATAACAGACGCAAACATACCTGACCAGTCTCCCGTATACTTCATGGAATTGATCATGGAGTAAAGTCCCACCGCAACGGGCCGCACCCTGTCAGAGTTGGCAAAAATCAGGGAAATGAAATACTCATTCCATATATTGATAAAGTTAAAAATAGTAACCGTTATAATTCCCGACTGAGCCATAGGAAACATGATCAGCCAGAAAGCCCTCATAGGAGGACAGCCGTCAATAGCCGCCGCTTCCTCATATGCCCTGGAAATGTTAGCAAAAAACGTCAGAAGAAAAATAGTGGTATAAGGAACATTGATCCCAACATAGAGGAATATCAGCACCGCCTTATTGGCAATGTAATGATTCAGCACACTCATGCCTGCAATCAGGCTGAACAGGGGAAGCACAATCATGACCACCGGAACTCCCATGGCGGATACAAGGCTGGTCTGGATCATTTTATTGCCCATAAAATTAAAACGGGACAAAACGTATGCGGCAGGCGCACAGATCAAAATGAGCAATGTACAGGAAATAACCGAATACATCAGGGAGTTGAAGAAAATAGAGGATACATTGGAATTGGTCCACGCCTTTATATAATTATCAAAATGAATCCCCTGGGAAAGAATATTACCTGAAAAAATCGCCTTTGTCGTGGAAAAACTGGCAGCCACAACCCAGCCCAGCAATACAACCGTAAATAAAATCCAAATACTAAGGAGCAGATATCCCGGAAAAAGTCTAAGCTCTTTTTTCCAGTTAAACGGCTCCGCAAACGCTCTCTTTTTAGCTATCAATTTCCCCTCCTTAGAATTCCAGATCATCGTCTTTTATCAGCTTATTGCATATCATAAAGACGGCCACAACACAGATGCTTAAGAGCACGCCAATGGCCGCCCCCAAACCTGCATTTCGTTCCGTCATGCTGTTGCCCGCCCCAAAAATCATCATATACATATAAACCATGGGAGTAATGGTCTGGGTATCCGCCGTAACCGTTGAAAATAACTGGGACCAGACAAAGAATCCCACAGAGGTGACGCTCCACATGGTGATATTGGTTTTAAACACACCTTTTAAAAGGGGAAATGTGATATAACGGAACTGATTCAGCTTATTTGCCCCATCGAGAGTAGCCGCCTCATAATAATCCTCACCGATCCTCTCAATTCCGCTGGCAAATATCAGCATATGGTATCCCACCATACCGAAGCAGTAAGCAATGAGAAGGGCCATGAACTTATGGTCATTATCAAGCCATTGGACCTTGGCTAAATGCTTAAGCCCCAGGGCAGTAAACACATCCTTTAAAAGCCCGAACTTGGGACTGTACACATACTGAAGCCACATGGTCGCAAGAGCAACCGCACTGACTACGTTGGGAAGGTAGATCATCGCCCTGAAAAAGCTTTTAAAGCGTATTCCGCTGGTAATGATGACCGCAAACAAAAGAGCCAGAGACATGACACCCAAACCGCCTATGAGCCAGATGCGGAACAGATTCCACATAGATATGCGGAATAAGCTGGTTTCAGCCAGCTTCTGGTAATTGGCAAGTCCGGTGAATTGCCACTTTGCCATAGAATCCGTAATTCCCTCGATTTTGAAAAAGCTCATTAAAATTGTCCTGAGAATGGGATAAAGGAATACAAGGACAAACATTAGGACTGCCGGTGTCAGAAATACGGCAATCATGGTCTTATTCTTCTTCACGTTAAAATACCTCCCCGGCTTTCCTTAATTGCATGGTGGCACCGTCAAAACGGTGCCACCATATAGAATCTTATTGATCCGGATTATTTGCCCGCTGCTGTAAGAGCGTCTACGAATTCTGCTGCAGTCATGGAGCCGCCGCAAAGCTTCATAAAGTTCTCTTTGATGATGGGGGTCAAATCTGCATTGGCCTCTGCTCCGGCTGCCCATGGATACCGTACGCTTAAGCTGTCCATAACAGGTTTTACGCTGGCAAGCTGTGCCGGCCATTCTGCATTTCTGGAATCTGCCGGAATGCCCATTGACAATTCAGACATCTTCTTGTCAAATTCACCCTGGGTAATATACTCAATCAGCTTAAATGCGTTTTTACCGTTTTTGGAATTCTTATTGATTGCAAGAACCTGGGCGCCGTAGTTGGCAGCATTGGTTCCGTCTTTTCCGCCTTCCACTGCGGGATAGCTGAAGCAGCCCCATTTAAAGTCTTCTCCGGCCATATCCTTTACTTCATTGGGAAGCCAGGAACCATTTAAGTACATAGCCGCTGTTCCCATTGCAAGCTCCTGATTCTGACCTGAGGGCCATACATTGGAAGCGATTGTTTCTGAAAAATATCCTTTTTGTGCAAAGCTTTCATAAGCCTGGGCAGTCTTAAGGACTGCGGGGTCATCCCATTTACCTTCTTTTACAACAACTTCTGTCTCCGGCTCACCAATCAGCCTGGACATGTGGTAACCGAACATGGAAACAATGTAAGCATCGTCGCAGGTAATAGGTGTATAGCCTGCATCTTTGATCTTCTGGCATGCTGCGTCCAGCTCTTCCCAGGTCTTTGGCACTTCCGTAATTCCTGCCTCGTCAAAAATGGTCTGGTTATAGAAAAATGCAAATACATTGGGCTGGTAAGGAATGGACTTTAAGGTTCCCCCTCCCACTTCCCGGCAGGCTGACATCAGCCCTGCATTGGCGTTGGCCTCATATCCGGAAGCCTTTGCCATTTCCTCTAAATCCATTAAGTACTGGCCCCACGTTGTATTTACGCGGTCAATATCCTCATCAAACAAGTCGATGTTGGTTCCGGCGTCCAAAGCAGGCTGTAGGCCTTCCCGGATTCCCGTACGTCCCTTAAACTGAACGTCAACCTTAACTCCTGTATCTGCTGTAAATTTTTCAATTGCCATCTGGATTGCCTGGCCCTGAGGCTCTGTTGACTCCCACATGGACCAGTAAACAAGTCCTTCTCCGCCTCCTGCAGCCGCTGATGTTTCCTTTCCTCCGTCAGAAGAAGCTGTTGTAGCCGGTGCGGAAGCCCCTCCTGAGCAGCCCGCCAAAAGACTGCCCACCATTACTGCACTCAGCGCAACACCCCAAAAACGTTTTTTCATATTTCTACCTCCCTGTTGTTATCCGGCTTTTCTGCCAGATGTCTTGTTAAATCTATATTATTACACTTTTGGGTAAAATGCTTTGTACAAAAGGTCATCCTTTTTTACATTTTAGGCTTTTATCATTCGCTTTTTTCATAATAAGAAGTTAAAATATAAACAAATCTTATACTACATGCACAATATCATTTTATAATTGGAAAAGGATTGAATTGGAAAGACCAGGGGGAATATATGAAGTATAAGTATATAGAATTGACAGAAGAGCTGACCATACACCGGATTGTCAGCATCCATTATTTTGAATATATGAGCGATTTCACCTTTGCAGGAGAATCTCATAACTTTTGGGAATTACTCTGTGTGGATAAAGGAGAAGTGGATGTTGTTGCCGATCATGATCGGATGACCCTTCAAAAAGGGGAGGTTATTTTTCATCAGCCAAATGAGTTTCACCGGGTTCTGGCTAATGGGGTCATCGCACCCAATCTGGTGGTCATTGGGTTTGAATGCCAGTCACCCCACATGGCATCTTTTAAGGAAAAGGTTCTGAAGGTGGGGCTTGAGGAACAGGAGCTTCTGGCCCGGATCATTGCAGAAGCCCGGTTGGGCTTTAACGGAAGGCTTGACAATCCTTATCAGGAGGTTCTGGTACGTAAGGACCATGGGCCTTTTGGGGCGGAACAGATGATAAAAATTTATCTGGAGCAGTTCCTGATACAAATGTATCGCCGTTCCCTTCCCGCCCGGCAGGCGCCTCTTGTTTATAAGAAAACGCCTTCCGCAGAAGATGTTTATGAAACCATTCTCTATTATTTTGAAAAGAATATTTGTGTTCAGCTGACCATTGACCAGATCAGCCGGGATAATTTAATCAGTACCTCCCAGTTGAAAAAGCTTTTCTGCGAGAAAGCAGGCACCGGGGTCATTGAATACTTTAACAGCATGAAAATAGATGCGGCCAAGCAGCTCATTCGGAACCGGCAGCTTAATTTCACTCAGATTGCCAATCATTTGGGATACACTTCGGTTCACTATTTTTCCAGACAATTCAAACATTTGACAGGGATGACTCCTTCGGAGTATGCCACCTCCATTAAAAAGCTGTCTGATAAAAACTTACTAAGGGAAACAGAAGCCTGAGGTCAGCTTCTGTCTCCCTCAGGCTTCTTTATTTGTATCCGTTTGGATTTTTAGACTGCCATCTCCAGGAATCCTGGCACATTTCATCAATGCCGTGCTCTGCTTCCCAGCCAAGCTCTTTTTTTGCCAGAGCCGCATCTGCATAGCACTCTGCAATATCGCCGGGACGGCGGGGTTTGATGGAGTAGGGGATGGGCTTTCCGCATGCTTTTGAAAAAGCTTCGATCATCTGAAGCACGCTGAATCCCTGTCCTGTTCCCAGGTTGTAAACCCGGACCAGAGACTCTGAGGATGTCATTTTTTCAAGAGCCTTTACATGGCCGACGGCTAAGTCCACCACATGAATATAGTCCCGGACACCGGTTCCGTCAGGAGTATCGTAATCGTCTCCAAATACTCCCACTTCCTTTAACTTGCCCACTGCAACCTGAGTGATGTAAGGAGTCAGGTTATTGGGAATTCCGGCAGGATCTTCTCCGATAAGGCCGCTCTTATGAGCTCCTACCGGATTGAAGTAGCGGAGAATGGTCACATTCCACTCAGAATCTGCAGTATGAAGGTCTGTAAGAATCTGCTCCAGCATGCTTTTTGTCTGTCCGTAAGGATTGGTAATGACTCCCTTGGGGCATTCCTCTGTAATGGGTACAAAAGCAGGATCTCCGTATACGGTGGCGGAGGAACTGAATATGATGTTTTTCACCCCGTGATCTCTCATGACATCGCACAGAATCAAGGTTCCGGTAATATTGTTGTGATAATATTCCAGGGGCTTGGAAACAGATTCTCCCACAGCTTTTAATCCGGCAAAATGAATGACAGCGTCAATCTCTTCGCATCCGAATATCTTATCCAGCGCAGCTTTATCCAGAAGGTCCGCCTCATAGAAAGTTACAGTCTTTCCGGTAATAGCTTCCACTCTCTCTAAGGAAACCTTAGAAGAATTGCAAAGATTATCTACCACCACAACCTCATGGCCCTGCTCCAAAAGTTCAATGCATGTGTGGCTGCCGATATATCCGGCACCTCCGGTTACTAATATTCTCATATATTCTCCTCTCTCCCAGGTATCCTTCATTTCCTTGAGTCAAACCCAGGTGCAACATGAATTTTATCAATCAGCCGTATGGCAGGCAGTTAAGCGAACCCGGCTTCTTTATCACATTTAAGAACGATTTCTTCCATCTCTTTCCACTTCTTTTCCATGTCAGCCACAAGCGCAAGCTGGGTTCTGGCACGGTCCAGATTGTGGTTTTCCCTGCTGATATGGAAATAAGTATCTCCCTGAAGGAAATCCGTTAAAAAGCGGGTACCGCACTCAAAGGTCATCAGCTTTGCTCCCATGGGAAGCATCCTTTTTTCCTCCGGCGTCAGACTTCCCCGGCAGCCTTCTATATATCCTTTGGTGTATATTTCAAACAAAGGAAGGGATAAGGATACCTTGCTCACATCAGGCTCATCTTCATCTGCCGTATTGGCTCCGAAGCGGATGGAATCCCCGAAATCAAAGATGGACAGTCCCGGCATAATGGTATCTAAATCAACCACGCACAAAGCTTCTCCTGTTGCATCGTCAATCATGATGTTATTGAGCTTGGTGTCATTGTGGGTAACGCAGAGAGAAAGCCTTCCATCTTTTAACATGTCCATGACAACAGACGCTTCTTTCTCCCGGTCGAGAATAAACTTTATTTCCTTCTCAACCAGATGGGCACGTCCGCAGACATCAGCTTTTACAGCTTCCTTAAAAGTCTCTAAGCGAACAGGGGTGTTATGGAAATTAGGGATGGTTTCTGCCAGCTCATCTGCCGGATATTCCGCCAGTAACCCCTTAAACCGTCCAAATGCCTTTCCGCTTTGGTAAAAGTCCTGGGGATCTCTCACCTTGTCATAGGTGGTGGCCTTGTCTATAAATATATAGCCTCTCCAGTAATTTCCCTCACTGTCCCGGCAGTAACCCTTTCCGTCTTTTGCCTTGATCACATTTAAGGTTTCCCGCTCCGGGTCGCCGCCTTGGGCTTCTATCCGCTCCCTTAAAAATGAAGTGACTCCTTCAATATTTCCCATAAGAGACACCGGGTCCTTAAATACCTCGTGATTGATTCTCTGTAAAATATAGTGTTTTTCCTTTTCTTCTGTCCTGCAGATCAGGCGGAAGGTATCGTTAATATGGCCGCTTCCATAGCGCTCCCAGGAAACCGGCTCTCCTTCAAAGGCCAGAAGTCCAATGGCCTCTCTGATCTTTGTGCACTGTGCGTCTCCCATTACATTTCCTCCCATAGCCTTTCCGGATACAGACCGTCATCTTTCAGTTTCTGGATGGCATTTACTACTGTATCTTTATCTTCCTTATAGGTGACTCCGTACCAGCGGTCCACGCTTTTTAACACGGAAACCTCTGCCTTGTCTTCCTTTAACAGCTCATCCACCACAAATGGAAGGAAGTATTCGCACTTCATGGGATTCTTAGGAAGTTCCCTGTCTAAAAATGCGGCAAACCGTTCCTCAAGCTCTTTTAAAATGCTGCCTGTAAAGCCCCACATATTCATGGATACAATGGTGCCATCTCCCAGGCCAATCCAGGTTTTTCCGCCGTCTTCCGTATACTCTGCCTGATCTCCGTGTTTTTCTATTCTGGTCCGCTCATGAATGTCCACAAGCTTTCCGGCATCGTCTGTAGTGCACACGCCTCTCGCCACATGGCCGTTTTCCGTCAGGGTGTTGTAAAGCTGGTAACCTACCATGGTGTACTGGTATTTTTCCCCGTCGGAAACGCTGTTTAACTGGTTATATATAGAAGAAAAGGCACTTCTGCCGTAATAATCATCTGCATTGATCACAGCAAAGGGTCCGTCTATCATATCCTTGCAGCATAAGATAGCATGGCCTGTTCCCCATGGCTTTTCCCTTCCTTCAGGAACCTTGTATCCTTCCGGAAGCTCATCAAGCTCCTGATACACATACTCCACCTGGACATAGTCTGCCAGGCGATATCCGATTTGCTCTTTAAATTCCTTTTCAATGCTCTTTTTAATAATAAAGACAATCTTTTCAAATCCTGCCCGGACTGCATCGAAGACAGAAAAATCAATGATCTTATTTCCATAAGCATCCACAGGGTCAATCTGCTTTAAGCCTCCGTAGCGGCTTCCCATGCCTGCTGCCATAATTACCAGAACCGGCTTCTTGTTCATTGCTGTTACCTCCTGTTTTTAACTATCCTCAGTATAGTGAATGTAGGCAAAAAGATATTTGCACTATCTATTATTTAATTTGTACTATCGTATTCTTCTTCCCATTTTTTCAAAGAATATGATATACTGTCACCGAAAGGAGATTTCCATGGCCTATAAAAGTACTTTACTCCGTTCTTCCACTGTTATTAAAAAAATCGTGACCATCCACTATTTTGAATACATGAGTGACTTTTCCTTTCCGGGGGAAAGCCATGACTTCTGGGAATTTGTCTGCGTAGACAAGGGAGTCATTGATGTGATGGCAGGAGACAAGAAAATTCCTTTAAAACGGGGAAATATCATCTTCCACAAGCCGGGAGAGTTTCACACCATACTGACCAACGGGACTGTTGCCCCGAATCTGGTGGTGGTGAGCTTTGAATGCAATTCTCCCTTTATGCGGGCATTTGAAGGGGAAGTCCTGTCCGTTCAAGAGACGGAAACGGCCCTGCTGGCCCAGATTATCATAGAAGCCCGGAATGCATTTTCCGGGAGGCTGGACGATCCCTACCAGGAGGAACTGATCCGGAAGCAGCCTTCTCAAGCCTTTGGGGCGGAACAGTTGATCGGAAATTATTTAGAAGAGCTGATCATCCACCTTTACCGCAGATATTTTTCAGGCCCTGAGCAGATTCCCACAGGACGGGTTACAGACAGTTCCAAACACGGAGACGCCTACAACCGCATCGTCCGGTATATGGAGGAGCACCTTGGAGAGCAGCTCACCATTGAAACCATATGCAGGGATAACTTAACCGGGCGGTCCCAGCTTCAGAAAATATTCCGCAATGCCCACGGCTGCGGGGTCATTGATTTCTTTACCCGCATGAAAATAGACGCAGCCAAGCAGCTGATCCGTAACAACCAGCTTAATTTCACTGAAATTGCAGACCGGTTAGGCTACAACTCCGTCCATTACTTCTCCAGGCAGTTTAAAAAGCTGACCGGGATGACACCGTCAGAATATGCCGTCTCCATCCGGTCTTTGTCAGAAAAATAGCCGGATGAGCCCTGATTTTTCAAATAGGAAAAGGCAGGAATCTCCCGCCTATCCGACTTTTAATTTAAATTTTTTTGCGTCCTTTTCTGAGTCCACTTTTTCGATCATGGCTCCAAGGCCCTGAAGCTTTTCTTCAAAGCATTCATAGCCTCGCTGTATGTATCCGATTTCATCTACAACTGTATACCCGTCTGCAGCCAGACCGGCAATGACCAAAGCTGCACCGGCCCGAAGGTCAGGGGCATTGACGGAAGCTCCGGTCAGGCCTCTTACACCGTCAATAACAGCTACGTTTCCTTCTACTTTTACATTGGCTCCCATGCGGGACAGTTCATCCACATAGCGGAAGCGGTTTTCAAAAATACTCTCTGTGACCACACTGGTTCCGTTTGCGAGAGCCAGGGTCACAGCCATCTGAGGCTGCATATCTGTAGGAAATCCAGGGTAGGGAAGGGTTTTGATGTCGGTGTGTCTTTGAGCAGATTTTCCCACCACCCGGACTGCGTCGTCAAATTCAGCTACTTCACATCCCATCTCCAAAAGCTTGGCAGAAATAGCCTCCAAGTGCTTGGGGATGACATTCTTAACCATCACATCGCCTCTGGTGATGGCAGCGGCACACATAAAGGTGCCTGCTTCGATCTGGTCCGGAATAATGGAATATTCCGTTCCATGAAGCTTTCTGACTCCCTTAATCCTGATGGTATCTGTACCGGCTCCTTTAATATTGGCACCCATGCTGTTTAAAAAGTTGGCTACGTCAACGACATGAGGTTCTTTTGCTACGTTTTCCAAAATGGTCTGGCCTTCAGCAAGGGTTGCTGCCATCATAACGTTGATGGTGGCTCCTACGCTGACTACATCCAGATAAATATGGCTGGCTACCAGATCAATGGCATGGGCGATCACTGCTCCCCGCTCGATCTTTACGTCAGCGCCGAGGGCACGAAAGCCCTTTAAATGCTGGTCAATGGGCCTGCTGCCGATGTTGCAGCCGCCGGGAAGAGGAACCTGGGCGCTTTTATATTTGCCAAGCATGGCTCCGATGAAATAGTAGGAAGCTCTTATTTTGCGGATATATTCGTCATCCACTGCAACCTCCCGTATGGTCTTTCCGTTGATCCGTACCGTATGTCTGTCGATCCGTTCCACTTCTGCGCCGATTTCCTCAATGGCTTCCAACAATACATTTATATCTCTCACATCCGGCAGGTTATCAATCAGGACATCTTCGTCTGTCATGATGGCTGCTGCCAGGATTCCCAAAGCCGCATTTTTGGCTCCTCCGATGGTAACTTCACCTACCAGGGGATTGCCGCCTTTCATAATATACTGCTCCATTTCACACCTCTGATCACTCTGTTATCTATTACAATTTTCTTAAGTTTTAATCGTTAGTCTTTAATGATTATAACATATCCTGTGAATTTGTAAAGAGAACGCATTTTCTTATTCCATAAACACACCGCAGACGAAGTCATTTCCAATGCCTGCAAAGTGAGCAGCGGCGTCATTTAAGCCCATTTTCTGGCTGTCTCCCGTTTCTGGATTGTAAATGGTTACATTGTACTGGTCATAGCCCGATATCAGCACGTAACCACCCTGACCGGTATAGGCAGCCACCGGGCAGCCACGGCCGATAAAGTACAAAATCTGGTTCAATGTACAGCCTCTGGCATCCATCAAAAGGATGCCTTCCCCGTAAGACCTGTTTCCCGAAAAACCTTCCAGACTGTTTACAAATGGGGCTGCAGCTTTTAAAGGGTCTTTTATATTGCGGGAAGGCGGACGGTTTACCCGGTTCCACACCACCTCCCGGGTGTGATCCGTAACGACTCCCATTTTTTCATAAGCCAGTTCCAGAGCGTCCGTAAAGTCCCGGCTGCTTCCCAGATAGTGGCCTCCTCCGTAGGCAAAAAACCTGCCTTCCTGGGTTCTGTCCCCGGCCTTTAACTCCACAATACCGGTGGTCTCATAGGATACCTTTTTAGGAACCGTAATTTTCGCACCATGGCCTGCAATGTCTTTTTCCAACTGAACAAAATACAGCTTTCTCCTGTCCTGGTCGGCATACCAGCCGATGCCTTCTAAGTTTCCATCTGAAAGCTCCTGGGTGCTGACAATGGTATCCGGCCTGGAGGGCATATAGGACTGTTCTCCGGTCTTTACCACCTGTGTCAGATGGATTCGGCCTTCTTCTACGGATACATCTGCAATGTACACATTTTCCTGCTCATATTCCTTGACCAGCTTCCCTGCCTGATCCACGATTTCGATCCGGTACATGGGGGCATCTTTTGGCCTTTTGTTCTGAACCCACATATCCCCTTCCCGGGCGATTCCGTAAATAAAATCATCTTCCACAAATCCAAGAGGCCGGTAAAGGTTGCCTTCGCCTCCGCTGATATCCCGTTTCACTCCCGTGTCCAGGTCCATGAAGTGAATGGCTCCGGAGCCGTAAAGGCCCCTGCCCTCCTGCCACGCAAAGTGGCGCTCTGTGCTGCTGACGGCATAGCCTCCTTCTATGAGGGAATCCGCCAGAACCATATATTCATTGCTGTTTAAATCGATTCCGTAAACAGCCTGGTCGGCCATCAGATACAGCATTCCGTTGGTTCCCAAATGGGCAAGAGTGCTGATATCCTCCTTTAACATCTCAAAGGGCAGGGTCACGGGGCTGAAAAAGCGTTCTTCAATGGCATTGTTTTCATTTTTATACTGATACATGGCAATTCCCATGCTTCCCTCATGGATGCCCCGGTTCATATATCCGTAGACCAGAAAATCCACATCTCCGCTGTCGCTGACCGACAATACCTTAATGTCATGCTGGTCATAATTGCTGCGAAGTCCGTCATCTTCTCCGCTGCGGAAGGAAAACACCTTGATTCCGTGGCCGCTGTTCTGGTCAAAGGTCCATAAATCCCGGTTCACCACATAGGCCAGATTGTTGCCTGAAGGGCTTTTTACCATCCGTATCTGATCATTACCTGCTATGCCCAGCATGATCCTTTTTCCGGAAAACAGCTCCTTCTGACCGGAAAATACCTGATTGGTGTTCCGTTCAAAGTCCATGAGATAAATACGGCGGCTATCCCACTTCATAGTGAAATTGTCCTCAGCTTCATAAAGCTCCGAAGACCCGTCTTCAAGGACCCTGGATACATTATATTTCAGTTGAACAGTGCACATGATGCCGTTTAAATCCTTTAAGGTGGCTCTGATCTCTCCTTCAGGCTTCATATCAAGCCCCGCCCAGGTGAGCTGGGAGAAGCTGGAACGGATAGATACGTATCCCAGGGAGCTGTTGTCCTCTGAAGCGTTGGTTTCCAGATACGTGGTCAATTCCCTGGCCTGTTCATAATCAAAGGTTTTGGTGGTAAAATTCAATGCAAAATCAATCATTTCTTTTGCATTGGCATTATCGGTCCACATGATCCGGGTGTAGTAAAACAGCTTTCCCTTGTCAGAGGTGTCCAGGGTCAAAATGAGAAGATATTCCTTGTCCTTTTTCAGAAGATTCTGGATAGGGAGTCTGGCACTGATCTCACCCTCTTCCTGTTTCCACTCACCTACGGAAGTACGTTCCACCAGACGGCTTAAATCCAGGCTTCTGACCTCATATTCAATGCCCTGAAGGCTGCTGCCGTAACCGGATACGCTGATGTCCATGGAGCCGTCCTCTGAAAGCACAGTAAGGGCCTCCCTGGAAACAGCCTGTTTCATGTCCTGGGTATAGCCGTGAAGAAGGTTCATCTTTTTTCCGAACATCTCTGTATATACTATAGGAAGAGACGCTTCCTCCATGGAAGTGTATACCATGGTATCGCTTTTCTCTTCGCTCTTTTGTTCCCACATAAAATAAACTGCGATTGCCGTAATAAAAACCGCAGATAATATCCCAACTTTTTTCATCATTCGATTCATACCGGATTTCCTCTATTTTCACACGTTTTCTTTCTTATTTTATACAATAATGGTCAAAACTACAATGAAAACTTTCTTAAACATTCGTTAATGTCCTATATAGGGGATTTTTCACTTTTTCAATGAAAAAACAGCCATCCGGGATTGGATGGCTGCTTCTTTCCGTAAAATTTTCCGTTCTTACCTGCATCGTCCGCTACGGCACCGCCTGCGGTGCATTTCATTGAGAAGAAGTACAGAGATGATGCCGTTTAGCCAGTTATCATTGGGGGGTGGTCTGTGCCCTGGAGGCGGACCCCAAGGCGGCGGGCCTCCGTGAGGCGGTCTGGGCCCTGGAGGCGGGCCCCAAGGCGGCGGGCCTCCGTGAGGCGGTCTGGGCCCTGGAGGCGGACCCCAAGGTGGCGGGCCTCCGTGGGGAGGTCTGGGCCCCGGAGGCGGACCCCAAGGCGGCGAGCCTCCATGAGGGGGGCGTGGTCCAGGCGGCGGACCTCCATGGGGCGGTCTGTTCTGAGGAGGTCTGTTCTGGGGCGGCCTGTAGCTGGAAGACTGCTGCTGAGACAGAATATCATTTTCTGCCTTAGCCTCTGCATCCGCCTCATCCAGTTCCCAATCATCAGGAGAAGGCCTCTTCTCCATGGCTGCCTGAATCATATTTTCAGCTTCCGTTACAGTCTCATCTGTCAGGAGGCCGTCTTCATGTATTTGTCTGCATATGGAATCACATACCTGGTTAATTAAAACACGGTCAGGAAATTCATCATACATGGGACTGTTTTTGTAATCCAGATGGTCACAGGCAGAAATTACATATTCCTGCAGGCGTTTTATATGTCCCGGATACATCCCCTGCAAATATTCCAAATCTGCTGCAATGATTTCTTCTTTTTCTCTGGGATTATTTGCAGCGTTTCTGTCACCGTAAAGCATGTATGGCTCCAGTTTCCGAAACCTGTCTCCATAAGTATAGTCTTTGTTACCTGGCACCGTTCTCATCACTCCCTGCTTCTGCTTATACACAACTATCTTATGCAGAGGAGGGGGGAAAGAGTGCAGGTCTTTCTTTCATTTTCCCTTAAGGAAACAATTTTTCCGGATACAGACCTTCTGCCACCAGCTTTCGGATGGCGGAAGCCACAGCCGGCTTATCCTCCCTGTAGGTAACGCCGAACCATTTATCTTTTGTCTCCAGCACCTTGACCTGTGCTTTCTGGGAATGAACCTGCTGGTCGATGATTCTGGGAAGAAGGTATTCTGCTTTTAAATCCCCTTCCTTTACACTGTCCAAAAACTTCGGAAATCCCCGTTCCAGCTCTTCCAAAAAGGCAGGGGATAAGCCCCACATGTTCATGGACACATTCTGGGTCAGGGGGATTGCCACTTCATTTCCGGCGTCATCACGCCCTTTAGCCATATCGCCCTCTTTTTTAAGCTCATAAGTCTCTGTCACATTTTCTAATATTCCGGACTCATCCACCCAGCACACTCCACGGGTAACTCCGCCGTTTTCGCTTAAGGTATTTCCCAGGATAAAACCTCCCATGCAGATATCATAAGGTCTGGCTGTAAGGTCCATCTCATTTACCAGATATTCATGAAGCTTTACAAAGCCTTCTTTTCCGTAATAATCATCTGCGTTAATGACCAGAAACGGCTCATGAATCAAATCCTTGGCACTGAGAATTGCCTGGCCCGTTCCCCACGGCTTTGTCCGTTCAGCCGGTTTTTCATAGCCTTTTGGAAGGTCATCAAGTTCCTGATAGGCGTATTCCACCTTGGCAACTTTTTCAATTCTCTTTCCTATGATTTCTTTAAAGTCCTGCTCCAAGTCTCTTCTGATAATGAACACAACTTTGTCAAAGCCTGCTGCCAGGGCGTCATAGATGGAATAATCCATGATGATCTCGCCTCCCGGCCCTACGGCCTCTAACTGCTTAATCCCCCCGCCAAACCTGCTGCCGATTCCCGCTGCCATAATCACTAATGATGTCTCTCGCATAGCACCTTTCTCCCTGTCTGTTTTATCTGTTTATAGGATAGCTTATGAAAATTTCCGGCTATCCGGTAATAGGAATGCATCTTGTATCAGTATAGCACAAATGACATGTTTAATCCATAGCCGTATAATCCCGGCTTCCGGCCTCTCACTTATACTTTCTTATTTCGTGTATGTAATAAAAGCTGAATATTACTGTCATAATAAGAGAGCTTATAGGGTAGCAAACTGCCAAAAAGTGAATGGAAGGATTAAGAGGAAAAATAAAGTAAACCCAGATAATACGGATTCCCACAATTCCCACCAATGTAATGATCATGGGAGCAATGGATTTCCCGAGACCTCTCAGCGCCTGTGCAAACATTTGATGGGGAATTCCCAGCAGATACATAGGCATAATAATAAATATGAAACTTGCTCCCAAATGAGTGACCTCTGCAGTATCTGTAAACAACTCAAGAAGGGATATTCGAAATAGCATAAACACAAGAACCAGAACCGATGTAATAACATAGCTTATCAAAATAATCTGTTTCACGGACTGTTTCACTCTGTCAAATTTACCGGCACCCAGATTCTGTCCAACAAAAGTAATGACTGTGTTTGCCAGAGAAGAGACAAAGATTTCAACAATACTGTCAATCTTCGTATAAGCTACCCAGGCTGTCACTGCCAAATATCCAAAGCCGTTAATGGTGCTCATTATGAAAATGTTGGAAAGGCTGTACATAATGCTTTGCAGTCCCGCAGGGATGCCTATTCTGCATATATCTCCTATGACCTTTCCCTCTATGTGCAATTTATGCTTTCCAGCGGGCAGCCGCTTATACAGCAGCCTTCCTAATACGATTACGCTTGCTGCCTGAGCAAGAAGTGTGGCAAAAGCAGCACCGAATACTCCCCATTTAAAAGTAACTACAAACAAAAGATCAAGAATAATATTGGCAGCACTGCAGAAAATAAGCACATACAAAGGAGTCTTAGAGTCTCCCATTGCCCTTAACACTCCTGAAAGAGCGTTATACATGATGCAAAATACAAGACCGCACAAAAAAGTGCGAAGATAGGTATTGGCATAGCCCATTGTTTCTGCAGGTGTATTCATCGCTGTTAATAGCCCTTCAGAAAAGATAAAACCTAGAGCTGCCAGCACAACGCCAAAAACAACGAAAAAAATACTTCCGTTATAAACCACCTGTTTCACGGCATTCATATTCCTCTCACCATAAAACCTTGAAGTATAGGAGGTAATGCCGCTGGATACACCAACGAAAAAGTTAATCAGCATCACACTGATCTTTGACGCAGAGCCGCCTACAGCGGAAAATGCCGCGTCTCCTAAATTTTGCCCTACAATAATGGCATCCACAATGGTATAAAAGTGCTGAAAGAAGGCGCTTACTACAATAGGAAAGAAGAAATAAAGAATTTCTTTCCAAATTACACCTTCCGTAATTCTGTTTTCCCTAATCAAGCCGGTTCTCCTTCTATTTTATAACTCCATATCATCGATACAGCCGGTTCTTACTTCTGAAGAAGCCGGATGGAAAGATCATGGCTTTTTTCTTTTCCCGGTTCCAGCATCTGCACATGATTTTTATGGGCAAACTCATCATCCTCAGTCGTATAAACTGCAGAACCATTCCAGGGCTCTATGCAGACAAAGGGCGGGTTTTCCGGATAAGGGGTCCAGAAGGCCACGGTCTCAAAGCCAGGAAAGGAAACCTCCACTCCCCGTTCTGTATTCCGGTTTACAATGGAAACCTTTCTGGATTCCAGCTCATCAAAATAGAAGGCATCTGCCTTAAACAGCTCATAATTTAAGGGAAGAACCCGGCTCTGGCTGAGCCGCAGAGTCCTGTTTTCAGGATTAAATTCCAGACGCTCCTGGTCATAGGCCATGCTGGAGATGGTCTCTTCTTTTTCAAATACCAAATCATAATCTTCAAATACCGCTCCCTCTTCTACGGGACAGTTAAAGCCGGGATGAGCGCCCAGGCAGTAATGCATGGTACGGTCACCGGTATTGACAACCCGATACTCCATAAATAAGTTCCCGTCTTCAAGGCGGTAAGAAAGGCTTAACCGGAAGGAATAAGGATACATCTTTTTCGTATTCTCTGTATCCGTAATTTCAAATACTGCTGATTTTTCCGTCTGCTCTGTAACGGCAAAGTCCATTTCCCTACAGAAGCCGTGCTTTGGAATCTCCCATACCTGACCCTCTATACGCACCTGATTATTCCGGCAGTTGCCCACAATGGGGAAGAGAAGGGGAGAGCAGTTTTTCCAGAACAGGGGATCTCTCTGCCAGATGTATTCTGTTCCGGCCAAATCCTTTAATGAAATGAGCTGGGCTCCCATGGAATCAATGACAGCCTCTGTTTGGGAATCCTTTAGTGTAACCAGCATGTTAATTTTCCTCCGTTTTTACTGTATTGTTTGCCTTTTTGGGGTATTATAACATGCTTTCCCATTTTTGTATATTAATTGGCGGGAGAATCCACACAGCAAAAAAGGACTTAAGCCTTTTTTACAAGGCTCAAATCCTTTTCCTTTATTTTGTAAGCGAAAGCCTTACCATAGCCCTCTTAAGGGCTGCCTCCGCCCTGACAACATCAACCTCACTCTGCCCCTTTAAGCGGCGTTCCGCACGGATCTTAGCTTCTTCCGCACGGTTTGAGTCAATCTCATCAGGCCATTCCACCACTTCTGCCATAATCACAATGCTTTCCGGCAGAATCTCGATGAAGCCGGACATCAGGGCAGCTTCCTTAACCTCACCTTCTTCGTGAATCTTAAGGATTCCCGGTGCCACGATAGCGGTTAAAGGAATGTGGTGCTTATAGACACCGATGTTTCCTTCCGTAGTGGTCAGCTCCACCATGGAAGCCTCTCCCTGGTAGAACTTCCTCTCCGGAGTGATGATCTGCAGTTTAAATAAATCAGCCATATTCCCACCCCCTATTTTTTCACACGGGCAAGAACGTCCTCAATACTGCCTGCATTCAGGAAATAACTTTCCGGTATGTCATCATGCTTTCCTTCCAGAATCTCACTAAAGCCCTGAATGGTATCAGCCAGAGGCACATAACGTCCCTCCAGACCGGTAAACTGGCCTGCCACGAAGAATGGCTGGGACAGGAATCTCTGAATCTTTCTCGCACGGGCTACAGTCAGCTTATCCTCTTCGGAAAGCTCGTCCATACCCAGCATGGCAATGATATCCTGAAGCTCCTTATACTTCTGAAGCACCTCCTGAACCCCGCGGGCAACACGGTAGTGTTCCTCACCTACAATAAGGGGATCAAGGATTCTTGACGTAGAGCCAAGAGGATCAACTGCCGGATAAATACCCAGTTCCACAATGGAACGGTCAAGAACCGTGGTGGCATCCAGATGGGCAAAGGTGTTGGCCGGAGCCGGATCTGTTAAGTCATCGGCAGGTACGTAAACAGCCTGAACCGAAGTGATGGAACCATTCTTGGTAGAAGTGATTCTCTCCTGAAGAGCACCCATCTCGGTCTGCAGGGTAGGCTGGTAGCCTACTGCGGAAGGCATACGGCCAAGAAGAGCCGAAACCTCAGAACCTGCCTGGGTGAAACGGAAGATGTTGTCAATGAACAGTAGAACATCCTTTCCGCCCTGATCTCTGAAATACTCCGCCATGGTAAGTCCGGTAAGGCCCACTCTCATACGGGCGCCCGGCGGTTCGTTCATCTGTCCGAACACCATGGTGGTTTTATTAATAACGCCTGATTCCTGCATCTCGTGATAAAGGTCATTTCCCTCACGGGTACGCTCTCCAACGCCGGTGAATACGGAATATCCGCCGTGCTCTGTGGCGATGTTACGGATCAGCTCCTGGATTAATACGGTTTTACCTACTCCTGCACCGCCGAAAAGGCCGATCTTGCCGCCCTTCTGGTATGGGCAGAGAAGGTCAACGACCTTGATTCCGGTTTCCAGAATATCCGTTTCCGTAGACTGCTCCTCAAAGCTGGGAGCCGGTCTGTGGATCGGAAAATGTTCTTTTACCTCCGGAGCAGGTTTTTTATCGATTGGATCACCCAGAACATTAAAAATACGTCCCAGAGTTTCTTCTCCAACCGGCACAGTGATAGGAGCGCCTGTCGCTGCAGCCTCCATACCACGCACCAGTCCATCGGTACTGCCCATGGCGATACATCTTACGGTATCATCGCCAAGATGCTGGGATACCTCTACAACCAGTTTGCCGCCATCTCTAGTCGTGATATCAATAGCTTCATTGATATCCGGCAGCTTGCCCTGGCTGAACTTGATATCCAGTACGGCACCGATGATCTGGGTGATCTTACCAATATTTTGTTCTGCCATCTTGTTTCTCCTTCTTTATTAGTTAAATGAAATCCGATTTGCCCGTCAGCTCATCGAACAGCTGTAAATACTTATGAAATCGCATTGGCACCGGATATGATCTCCGTAAGCTCCTGAGTGATGGCCCCTTGTCTTGCACGGTTATAGGCCAGTCCCAGTTCTTCTATCATCTCTTCCGCATTGTTGGTCGCAGCGTCCATGGCCGTCATTCTGGCTCCGTTTTCACTGGCAACGGCCTCCAGAAGTGCGCCATAGATCAGGCTGCTCATATACTTGGGGATAATGGAATCGAGAACGTGATCCTCATTGGGCTCGTAATTCATAAGAGCCTGGCCGTCCTTTTCCTTTCCCCCTTCTATTTCTACGGGAAGAAGCTTCTTAAGGGTCGGGATCTGGGTTACGGTGTTCTTAAAAGATGTATAGGCCAGATAGATTTCGCTGATCTGCTCTCTTCCAAATGCGTCCAAAAGCTCCATGGTGATGTCAGAGGCATCCCGGTACAGAGGCTCATTGATTACTTCAGAATAATCCGCTGCAATCTGATATCCTCTTCTGGTCAGCGCATCTTTTCCCTTACGGCCGATCGCATAAACAACCGTTGATTCCTGAGTAAGCCTTTCGTCTGCGCAGATCATTCTGGCAATGTTATTGTTATAGCCTCCTGCCAGTCCCCGGTTTGAGGTGATGGCAATGACTGCCTTCCGTCCGGAAGTTGCTGTCCGTAAATACTTGTGGTCAATTCCCTCCGACTTACTCAGCATGGAACCTATGGTATCATACATCATGGTGTAATAAGGCTTTGATTCTTCTGCCTTTGCCTTGGATTTTTGCAGCTTCACAGTTGATATGAGCTTCATGGCTTTTGTTATCTGTTCAGTACTGGAAATACTGTCTCTTCTTCGTTTGATATCCCTGATGGATGCCATGATTGTTCACCTGCCTTTAAAAGACGCCTGCTTTGCACTCGCTGATGGCCTTTTCCAACAGTTCCTCTGTTTCAGGCGTAATCTGCTTTGTTTCACGGATGCTTGCAGGAATCTGGTTATACTTGCTGTCAATGAAACGGAACAGGGCCTTTTCAAAATCCAGGATCTTCTCTGTAGGAATATCTAAAAGCAGCTTTCTCGTAGCAGCAAAGAGAATGATAATCTGGTATTCAACTGCCATAGGCTGATACTGCCCCTGCTTTAATACCTCCCTGATTCTCTCACCCTGGGCAAGCTGCTCTGCAGTAGCAGAATCCAGCTCAGAACCAAACTGGGCAAAGCTTGCCAGCTCCCGGTACTGAGCCAATTCCACACGGATAGGGGCAGCAATCTTTTTCATGGCCTTGATCTGAGCGGAACCGCCTACACGGGATACGGAAAGACCGGCATTAATAGCCGGACGGAAGCCTGCGTTAAACATCTCTGTTTCCAGATAAATCTGTCCGTCTGTAATGGAAATGACATTGGTGGGAATATAAGCGGATACGTCCCCTGCCTGTGTCTCAATAATAGGAAGAGCGGTTAAAGAGCCTCCTCCCAGCTCATCGGAAAGCCTTGACGCTCTCTCCAGCAGTCTGGAATGAAGATAGAAAACGTCTCCCGGATATGCCTCACGGCCCGGGGGCCTCTTCAGCAGCAGGGACAGGGTACGGTATGCGGCGGCATGCTTACTTAAATCGTCGTAAACAACCAGTACATCCTTTCCTTCCTCCATCCATTCCTCTCCCATAGCGCAGCCGGAATAAGGTGCGATATACTGGAGGGGAGCCAGGTCAGAAGCTGTTGATACCACAATGGTGGTGTAATCCATTGCGCCATACCCTTCCAGGGTCTTTACAATGTTTGCAACGGTGGAAGCCTTCTGTCCAATGGCTACATAAATACAGTGAACTCCCTGACCCTTCTGGTTAATGATGGTGTCCAGAGCAATGGCGGTCTTACCGGTCTGCCGGTCACCGATGATTAATTCACGCTGTCCTCTTCCAATGGGGATCATGGCATCAATGGCCTTGAGTCCTGTCTGGAGAGGGGTATCTACTGATTTTCTGTCAATAACGCCGTGAGCCACTCGTTCAATCTTGCGGAATTTTTCTGTCTGGATAGGGCCTTTTCCATCAATCGGCTGGCCCAGGGCATTGACGACCCGTCCTGTTAGAGCATCGCCTACAGGTACCTCCACCACCCTTCCGGTGGTTTTTACAGTATCGCCTTCGCTGATAACACCTGTTCCCAGCAAAACCGCACCCACGTTATCCTCTTCCAGGTTAAGTACCATGCCGTAGACTTCTCCTGGGAACTCCAAAAGCTCACCCTGCATAGCATTTTCGAGGCCGTGAATACGGGCGATTCCGTCCGCTACCTGAATGACTGTACCGACATCAGAGACTTCTAATTTCACGGAATATCTTTGAATCTGTTCCCTGATGACAGAACTGATCTCTTCTGGTCTTAAATTCATTAAGGTTTGCACCTTCTTTCTAAAGTTATAGTGTCAACTGCAGCTTTGACAAATCACGCCGCAGTTCATGAAGCTGTGTCCGGATGCTGGAATCCACCACCCGGTCCTTGATACGGATTACCATGCCGCCGATCAGCGCCGGATCTACCTGATAATCCATCTCAACATCCACGTACCCTGTAGTATCCAGCAGTTTTTTTACAAGCTGAGTCTTCTGCTCCTCTTTTAATTCCACTGCACTGGTCACATGAGCTACGCCGATATTTTTATATTCCTTGACAGCATTTACGAAGTATTCACAGATTGCCGGAATCTCCTTCTGCCTGCCCTTGTCCACAATGACTGCCAGAAAGCCCATCAGATCTTCTGATGTACGTCCCTGGAAAATGTTCCTGATCATGCCGGTTTTCTCTTCTTTTCCGATCTTCGGATTATCGAGAAGCTGGCCTAAGGCCGGATTCTGATTCCAGACCTCTTTAAGGGCCTTCACTTCCTCGAACAAAGCGTCCATTTCCTGCTTTTCCAGGGCTTCCTCAAACAATGCATCGCTATATACTTTTGATATCAGCTTTGCCATGTGCTCTCACCCATTTCCCTTAAAGTTTCATCAATCAGGGCATCCTGTACCGTTAAATCTATAGAGGATGCCACCACCTTACCGGCCATGGCAGAAGCAATGGAGATGATCTGTTCTTTCATATCATCAAGAGCCTTCTTCCTCTCCAGTTCTACTTCCCGGTTCCCTCTCTTAACGATACGGTCCGCTTCCTCTTTGGCCTGTGCAAGAATTTCTGCTTCCCTCTGTCTCGCCTGTTTTCTGGCTTCCTCCAGGATAGCCTCCGCCTCCAGCTTCACTTCACGGAGCCTTGTCTCATACTCTTCCTTCATGGCATGTGCGGCTTGCTTATCATCAGCAGCGTTTTTTAATTCTCCTGCGATCTTCTGTTTTCTCTTTTCCAGAACTTCACGCACCGGGTTAAACAGCATGTAGGATAATCCAAAAAACAGGATGAAGACGTTAATGGCTGTCACAAATGAATCGAAAAGCAGCTGTGCATCAAATCCCAATAGTCGTTCCAAGATTTCGCCTCCTCTCCTCTTTATTCTTTCCCATTCTGCAGGCGGCCTTTGCCTCCTGCGGTATATTCTTTAGCTGAATGGCTTTAAGAACATGAGGATAGCGGCAACAGCGAAACCATAAAGACCTGTTGTCTCTGCAACGGCCTGACCCAAAAGCATGGTAGAAGTGATGTCAGCTCTTGCACCTGGATTACGTCCAACTGCAGCAGCAGCGTGACCTGCAGCAATACCCTGTCCAATACCAGGTCCAATACCTGCGATCATTGCCAGACCTGCACCGATTGCGGAGCAGCCTAAAATAAAATCCTGTCCTGAAAATCCGTTCATAGAAAATTTCCTCCTGAATTTGATATTATTAAAATAAAACTATAACTAATCCAATTTGTCACTGACGTATACCATGGTCAGCATACAGAACACATATGTCTGTATTGCACCGGAAAACACATCACAGTACACATGTAAAAATGCCGGAATACCAATCTTTACAAAAATCGGCATCATCCCATACCACAAGCCCAGAATGACGCCGCCCGACATAATATTGCCGAATAAACGAAGCGCCTGGGATAAGGGGTTTGTTATCTCACCGATCAGATTGATGGGAAACAGAACGGGAAACGGCTTGAACATACCTGTAAAATGACCGATTCCGTGATTCTTGATGCCCTGGTACTGCACAATGCAAAAAGTGAAAACACCGAGCATAAACGTTACGCCAAAATCCGCCGTCGGCGTCTTAAGACCAAATAAACCGCCAATATTGCAGAACAATATGAAAATAAATATAGTCCCGATGTAATTAACAAACTTTGCTGCATTGTGACTCATGGTTCCTTTTACCATGTTGTCCAGTGATTCCACCGTAAACTCCATAATGTTCTGGAATGTGCCGGGCACTTCCCTGGCCGCCTTCATCTTCCGGCTGGTAACAACTGCAAGGAGCAGAATGACAACGGTCACAATACTAAGACCTATACTAGTAGTTGTCACCCATAACTCCTGTCCAAAGGCATGGAATTTTGTAACACCCTTGATCATAAAGTCTACATTATTGGCACTTGCAACGACCATATGGGTAAGCCTCCTTTCTTAAGCAATTCACACAACCGCAGGGATTGCTATGCTTCTTTTTTCCAAATGCCTGCGATTTTGTGTATAACAGGCTGGAGAAATGCCCCAGCCTTGAGTCCAAGGACTCCGATTACTACGGCCACAGGGTTAATATGACCCGAAAACCGGGAAATAATAATCACCATAGTGGCAATGAGCAGCAGGTAACGGACCACCGTACTTATCATGGTCCACTTTTGAACTGTCTTTGGATCTTCGGTTTCCATGGAGTTTTCCAGCACCAGAGCCATGGATAAAAACATGACAAGAGCCAGAACCATTCCCAGAAGCAATCCTGCAAAAACGGACCCCTTCGGGTAAATAAAAAACGCCGCAGCCATAGCAGCAGCCGTGAAGACGGCGATACCGGCGGAAACCTCCAGCAGTAGATTCTTTGTTTCCTTCCCCATGCTACAAATCCTCCTGTCTACAAAATTTTTCCGTCGTCATCTCGTTTCACACGGCTGGGCTGTTTTGGTTTATGCACGTTTGCCTGGCCGTTCTTCTGCCTCTCCATGCGCACCCTCTCCTCCTCCTCTCTCTCCTCCTTCTCGTTCATGGCAATTGTGGCCTTCGCCATTCTGTAGGCATTTAAGCCTCCTGCCAGAAATCCCAGAATCAGAAAGAGAAGGATCAGTTTCGTCCCTGCATACCGATCAATGTAGTAACCGGCAAAAATACAGACGAACACAGGTACCATGACATTCAACCCCAGTTGGGTCACCATCATAAAACTTCGCATTACACTTTTTTTGTAACGTATTTTTAACACCTGCCTTCTGAAAGACATTATAACGAATAATTGTGACTTTGTCCATTAAATAGAGATATTTTTTTAACATTATGTATCATGTATACAAAATTCTTGTAACTAAACCTTATATAACAGATTTTTTTCTTTTAAACTCGCTCTAAAGACTCATATCCGTAAGATTTAACTGTAAATTCCAGAATTTCCCTATCCGGATTAATCCCCATTTTGCTTTGTGATACGGCATGATCAAGATAAAGTTTTAAGGTTTTTTCAGAATAGGTAGACAATTCTCCCAGCAAATACGTTTCAATAGAAGTATTTCCTCCTGACTCATCCTCCTTTTCCATCATACGTCCATGTTTCATAACATTGGGATATTTTTCTGCCAGTTCCTTCATCCACGCCTTATGATATCCCATGATCTGAGAAATAATTTCTTTCTTTTCCTGGCTGATGCCCGGCAATGCACCTTTTATTTTATTATACTCAACAGGAGCTGTATATTTCATCATTCTGGCATACTTTTCAGTCATCAGGTTACGGCCTTCATCCAAAGCAGCCTTTAAATCATCAAGATAACTGCCCAAAGTCTCCTGGTTCCAGGATTTAAACTGACTGCGCCTCATAATTGCAAATGTTTTCCTGTCTTCCTGACAGGAAGCACGGCCGCCTTCATTATTTACATTAGAAAACATGCCCCATTCTATATCAATAATCTGGTCTATAAAATGCTCTGCCATTGCAGTCCTCTTCGTCATAATATTTTCAATGCCAATAGTTTTATCCTCTATGCAGCTGATCACATCCTGGCAGTGATCCAATAAAAAGCTGCTGTCCTGCCGGGTCAAACCCTGACTTTTTAATTCCTTTATGACAGCACTGCAGATATCTTCAATCAGACCCTGCTTTTCATCCGAATCACTGGCAGCATAAAGAGAATTAAGCTGGGAATGGACAGACGAAAGAATAGGAAGATATTGGATTCCATAGTGTGCCCATTTGTAAAATGGCATATACTTCCGGTTCAAAAGATATACCATGGAGCATACAGCTTCCGTAAACTCACTAAGAGCCATTGCTGCGGCCACCTGTTCTCCCCGCTTTAAACATCTGGAATAGTTATACTGACCGCTTTGGGCCATTGTTGAGGCCCGTGCTGCAATCTTCTTAATACGGACATCCTCCGGGTAAAATCTGTTTAATGTTTCACGGATACGTGAGAAAATTTTCAGGTCATCACGAAATACTTCCCCGCTTACAGCCGTTGCAAGAAACGTTTCCGGTACAGTCTCCCATTCTTTTAATGTATTGGGACCATGACTCAGGCCCGTATACTTCCTATAAAAATCGGAAATCCTCATGACCCCGGTCCTTCCTGCCCCTCCAGCAGTTTCCCATCTGGCGGGGAAGCCCCGGTACTCTTTTGGAAGCTGATCATACATTTTCTGCAGGCGGCCCCCGATTTCTTCATAATCTTCATCAGTCAGCCACATGCAGAAAGAAGGCCCCCAGTCGTGATCCCTGGATAAATCATCGTCAAACCCCAGGCATTCTGAGCCCTCTCCAGCCAGACCAGCGGCAATCCTGGTCTCATAGTCCGCAAAATGGCGGCGGATCATAGGAATTCCATATTCTTCATAATACAGCCTGGACAATGTAAGCCCATTCAGCCTCCTTTCTTTATTCCTTGCCTCCATGACCATATTTAGATTCCGGCATGCCTGGTGATATTCCCTGCTCTCTCCGTAGACCTTCCCCACTTCTTCCTTTGCCTGCTGAAACAGCTTTTGAGCAGAATCAAAATCTTCCGCTTCATAATAGAAGGTTCCAAGCATATTTAAAGCAGATCCATAGTGGACCCCCTTGTGAGAAAGTCCCTTATAAATATCAAGGGCCTGGATCAAAAAATCTTTTTCTTTTGTAACAGCGGCTAAATTGACCAATGTAATGGCCTCCACCTCCGGCTGTCCTCCCAGGGTCTGAATAATGGACAGGGCTTCCCTTAAACATTTTTCCGCCTTTTCTTTTTCCCCTGTTTCTATATAAATAAGAGCTTCATTATTAAGAGTAGATGCTGTGTAAAAATGAACACGTCCTACACTTTTTTCATATACTTCCCTTGCCCTGCCAAACATTTCCAAAGCCTGTTCGTATTCTCCCATCAGTCTTAGAGTTCCAGCCAGATTGGACCTGTTAGTGGCATATTCCACAGTATCCTCTCCTATAAACTCTTTGATCATAATGCCGGAGACCTGGAAAGCATCTTTTGACTCTTTGTATTTGCCCGCTCCTCTGTAAAAACTCCCCAGTTCATTAATTGCTGCCAGTAAGATTTCATTATATCCGCCGCCATATATCTGGTGTTCTTCTATGGTATGCTTTAAAAATTCCTGAACCTCTTCAGGATTTCCCAACATATATTTACGATCCAATTCCTCAAAAAATTCTTTTACTTTCATCGCAATTCCCCTTATTTTGAGCTGAAGAAACTCAATAAAATGCTAAAAGAGGGCTATCAACTAGCTGATATTTTAACTAGTGCGACAGCCCCCATTCATGATGTTGGATTAAGCCTTTGTTGCCGGAAGAATGGTCTCTACCTCTGCATGTGGACGTGGGATCACATGAACGGATACCAGCTCGCCCACTCTCTGAGCTGCTGCTGCACCTGCATCTGTAGCAGCCTTAACAGCGCCTACGTCTCCTCTTACCATAACAGTAACAAGACCTCCGCCTACGAATTCTTTCCCTACCAGGGTAACGTTTGCTGCTTTTACCATAGCGTCTGCTGCTTCGATGGATCCAATTAAACCTTTTGTTTCAATCATTCCTAATGCATCATATTTCATTTTCTAATCCTCCTGATTATATATTAATTTTTATTAGTTCACTTATTTTACAATGACAACAGATGAGGAACAGGTAATTCCCATAGCATTGGCTTCTTCTGTGTCAATATGGCATTCCAGACCTGAGGTTTCCGTCACGCGGATAGCCACATGGCCAAAAACTCCGCCTCTGATTCCATCTGCCTGAATGCTTACGGTCTGACCGTCACATACCCCGAATCTCCCGGCGTCTGCCGGAGTCATGTGGATATGTCTCTGAGCTATAATAAGGCCCTCTTTTGTCTGAACAGATCCCTTAGGCCCTACCAAAGTGATTCCAGGGGTTCCGGACAGTTCTCCGGACATTTTCGGCTCTGCCTTGGCTCCCAGCTTAAAACAGTCTGCCGCCAGGATCTCAACCTGGGTCTGGCTTCTGACTGGTCCCAGAATACGGACCTTTTCGATAGCTCCCTTAGGGCCGCATAAGGTAACCGTTTCCTTGCATGCGTACTGGCCTGGCTGGGATAAGTCCTTCATCCTGGTAAGTTCATATCCCTTTCCAAAAAGGGATTCTAAATCCTCCCGGGATAAATGCACATGGCGGTTGGAAACGCCCACTGGCACTCTCTGCTCTTCCTTTTGAGGCTCTGTATTGACCATCTCCAGAAAAAGCTTCATGACCGCTTCATATTTATCCATTTCCTTTCTCCTTTCCGCCTGTACTTACTGGCCTTTCATTGCCAGCACGATTTCCTTTACAAGAGCAGCCAGATTATCGCTGTCACTGCTGCATTCCTGGCAGGAAGAAGCCGGAGTAGTGCACACCTTTTTATCAAAGGAGGCTACAAGGTCTGCCGGACTGAAAGATAAAGAAGGGGTTTTTCCTGATTTTTCTTTCCAGATGAAAGAATCGTCGTTTTCTGCAAGAGTGGCACAGTCTTTTATTCCAAAAGCAACCTTTTTAATGTTGAGAAGGTGCTTAGGACTTACATTTTCAGAAACAGAGCTTCCGCCGCAGGTTCCGCATCCCAGTGTAAAGGAAATGGGAAGACCTGTGCTGATTCCTGTTCCTCCCTGGCTTCCTCCTGTGTTTACAAGGATTCTGGAAGCAGGCTTTGCAGCGAACTTAACAACCTTATCCCGGTCCTGGGTATGAATGCTCATGGTGTGGCCGATTCCGTTCTGAAGCAGACGAATACTTAAGCCGCAGGCTTCCTCCCAGTCTTTTACAGTGTAAAAGCCGAGAACAGTTGTCAGTTTTTCAAAGGACAGAGGATAACCCTCCCCTACGCCTTCCTGCTTTCCAATGAGGACTTTTGTTCCCTCAGGAATCTGGATTCCTGCTGCCTGGGCAATGATCTGCGGAGAACGGCCTACAAATTTGGCATTCATGTTATGGCCGTTCTTAAATAACAGGGCGCAGACCTTATCAGTCTCTTCCTTTGTCATAAAGTATCCGCCCTGGCTCTTGAACTCTGCCACTACCTCTGCGTGATTGCTTTCCTCGCAGATAATAGCCTGCTCAGAAGCGCAGATGGTTCCGTAGTCAAAAGTCTTGCTGGCAAGAATGGTCTTTACTGCCTGTTTCACATCAGCTGTCTTTTCTATGTAAGCCGGGGAGTTTCCTGCTCCTACTCCGATGGCCGGTTTTCCAGCGCTGTAAGCGGCTTTTACCATTCCCGGGCCTCCGGTTGCAATGATAACGGAAACCTCCCTGCACTTCATCAGCTCATTGGTAGAGCCCATGGAAGGCATGGATACACAGCCGATCACTCCCTCAGGTGCTCCTGCTGCAACTGCAGCATTCAGCATTACTTCAGCTGCTGTTAAGGTGCATTTTGCAGCAGAAGGATGGGGGGAAAATACAATGGCATTTCCTGATTTAAGAGCAATCATGGACTTGAAAAATACGGTGGAGGTGGGGTTGGTGGATGGGATGATTCCCATTACCAGACCTACCGGCTCTGCCACATCAATGGTCCTGCTGACTGGATCTTCATCAAGAATTCCTCTGGTCTTCATATCTTTTATTTCTTCATATAAGAGAGTGGAGGCGGCATGATTCTTATATGCCTTATCCATGACCTTTCCGAATCCGGTCTCTTCTACAGCCATTTCTGCCAGACAAAGAGCGTGTTCTTCTCCTGCCTTTGCCATGGCCTTTAAAATGACATCGATCTGCTCAGACGTATATCCTGCCATCTTCTTTGCGGCAGCTTCACCTCTTCGGGCCAGATCCCTTGCTTCCTGGATGGATCGCAAATCATAATCAAAATTTTCCATGTTCTGGTTCTCCTTTTCTAACAATATCAATCATTGGAGCCGTAATATTTCTTAAACTCCTCCAGCAGCAGGGTCTTGTTGGCCTTTGAAATTTCCCGTCCGGCTATGGCAAATTCCGGATACTCACGGGCAAGGGTCCGAAGCTCCGTCACCTTCATTTCTTCCAGCGCTTTCAGAATTTCCTCCAGGCATTCCTGCTCCAGCCGCAGATCCAGAGTTTCTCTTTTTACAGGGTCTCCGGTTTCCGAGGTTGGAAGAGATTCCAAAGATGCTTCTGCTTCCTGTTCCTCTTCTGATTTCTCAGAGGCTTCCGGGCTATCCGGTCCCTCAGGACCTCCGCCAACCACTGCAGTCAGTTCCTCATGAGGTCTGGCAATCACATGACAGCTCACCAGAGCCGTTTCATGGATTCTTCCTGCTGCCGCTGCTCCCGCATCAACTGCCGCCTTGACTGCCGCCACATCGCCGGTCACTGTGACAGTGATCAGACCTCCGCCTACTTTTGTCTTTTCCACCAGAGATACTTCTGCTGCCTTTAACATGGCATCCGCCGCTTCAATGGCTGCTACCACGCCTTTTGTCTCTATAAAGCCAAGTGCCTGCATGTTCTACCTCCTTAAACCAGATCAGCCCAGTTTGCCGGATAGGTTGCATAAAAAAGCCTGGCTTTGTCCGGAGAACCCCATACCACCTTGGAGCCTGAAGGCACAAAGACCACATCTCCGGCCTTGGCTGTGTAGGTTCTTCCGTCAATAGAAACGGTAAGAGTTCCCTCTATTACATAGTCAATTTCTTCATAAGTCAATTCCCACTCAAAGCTGGAATGGTCGATGACCAGGAATCCGGCACTGATATGGGATTCATCCTTACTGATCAGCTCCTGATAATAAGCTTTTGCGGAAGGATTTCCCGTTTCAAATACATCCATTTTCACGGAATCTCCCCGCACTACCTTTAAGCCGTTTTCATGGCTTTCCGCTTCATAGGGCTTTAAGATATCATTTAACAGGCCCCTTTCCATTAAGACCTTTAACACAGCATAGATCTTTTCGCTGTCCATGCCATCAAAAGCCGGAACAGCCGGAAGGACTTCCTCTTCTTTTTTACAGAACTTGACTCCAAGCGCTTCTGCGGCATCCTTGGCAGACGGTGTAATAATACTTCCGTCTTCTATATAAAATACTTTTTTGCCTTCTGCGTTCAGCGCCTCTATATCCTTTGCACAAACCAACTGCTTCATGCTATCACTCCCTTCTATATAAACTCACAGTCTTCATCAATGATTCCGATTACAACTGCATCTACGGGAACCTCATCACTTCCCAGCATCCGTCTGGCAGAAGAGCCGGTAGAAACGATCACACGGTCTCCGATTCCAGCGCTGATAATGTCTGCCACGATCAAACGCTCTCCTTCCCGTGTGCCTCCGATGATCTCGGCAAGCATGAATTTGTATCCGTTTAAGGATTCTGCTTTTCTGGTTGCCCAGATATTGTCAATCAGTTTTGCCGCTACCATTCCTTTGCTCCTTCCTTTTCTCTCCGCCTGATTTCTTCCATGGCCGCCTCCACAGACGCTGTGTCTCCGAAGATTGCCAGCATGATCATATTCTGGGGACAGCTTCCCCTGATATCTTCCACGGTCACTCCCACAGCCTTTTCCGCCACATCAGCAGCGCAGACCATTTCAATGATCCTGCCCTGGATCAGCCCTATGGCATCAGCATCTTTAATAGGAGAAGAGGTTCCGGAACCCTTTCTTCGGTTTAAAATATCCAGAGTTCCTTTTGACGGTGATTTAATAATCCGGTATTCCATACGTCCACTTCCTTTATGCCATCTCTTCCTGATTACAGGAAAATGCGATTCCAAGAGGGGTTACAAACATGGGATTTAAGGGCTTTCTGGTTCTGATGCCCGTCTGCTTTTCAATGATCTTCTCAATTCCGTCCAGACAGCAGGTTCCGCCTACCAGATAGATTTCATCCACATCGTAATCCTTGATGTGCCGGCTTATAATGGAAGCCACCTTTTCCACCACCGGTTTTAAGACCGGAAGCAGTTCCCTGTGGTTTTTCTCGTTTCTCTTATAGGCTTCCGCTTCGGCAAAAGGCATCTGGTAAGCCCCTGAAACTACCAGGGAAAAATGAGTTCCGCCTGTAGGTTCATCAGCTACATACACCACTTTTCCATCCTTTAAAATGGAAATTCCTGTGGTTCCGCCGCCGATGTCTACAACTGCACCATTTTTTATTTTCAAAACAGCGTTGGCTGCCGTAGGCTCATCCAGAAGAGCAGTGATTTCAAATCCGGCTCCCTGAACCACATTTTTAATGGCTCCGCCGTCTAAGGAATCCGTTCCCGGAGGGATTGCTGCCGAGGCATAAATAAGCTCTGTTCCCAGCTTTTCCTCCAGTTCCTCCTTTAACTCCCGGACAATCCGGATAGCTCCGATGTAGTCTACCACCATTCCGTCACGAACCACGTCCGCATACCGGTAGGCTCCTGCCACCGGCTGGTAATCTTCATCCAGCACCGCCAGTACCACGCACGCTGTTCCCAGATCCACACCTGTATAATAAACAGAGGATTTTTTTGTCACCGGCTTTTTGATTACCGCTTCAAAACGGCTTACCAGCTCATTGCAGCCGTTAAAGGTTATTTCTTCTTTTGACATACAGTTCCTCCATATTCCAGACATATCATCTGTGACAAACGGTTAATAACAGGGTTTAAATTCTCCCCTGAACACTCTGCCTGAAGCTCTCTTGTCTTACAGCGCAGGCGGTGAAGAATCAGAATTTCCTTTCCCTTTGGGGACTGGGCGTGAAAGCCTGTGATCTCAAAGCAGTCTTCTGAGTGGCTTTCAAAACCTTCCTGGTCAAATCCGGTGCAGCCCTGAAATGGTACTCCCGGTTCAGAAAGCCTTCTTTCCAAGTCAAACACCTGCTCTGCCAGCAGCACATTCCGTTCCATCAGCTTTAAGCCTGCCTCTAAAAATTCTGCCTGAAGAGTTTTTCGTTTCAGCAAAGAAAGATTAATTTCCCGGCAGCCTTCATGTTCAGTTCCAGCTTCACTTTCCGGGGTGTTCCGCAGCCTTTTCTTTTTCGGCTCATTGCCGTCATGAATCACCACTTTGTTATCCACCAGAAACTGCCTTGCTCCAGGGGTCAGCCGTATTCCTTCTAAAATATCAAAAGAATCAAATGGCTCTTTGCGGAATATAATCCTTAAATCGTCTTCTGTGATAAACTTCATGGGCAGCCTCCCTTGCACAGCTGACCATAGATCGCTTCAATTTCTTCCAGCTTCGGCTGCCTTGGATTAGTCGCCGTACAGTTATCGGCCAAAGCCTTTTCAGCCATCTCTCTGACAGCCTTTTCATATTCGTCTTTATCTATCCCTAAATCCGTAATGTACTGAGGTATTTTGATCCGGTTCATCATGTTTCTGATGTGGCGGACCAGCCCGTGTACTGTGGCTTTATCCGTTCCCGCTGCAATACCTGCCATGGCCGCTATTTCCCCATACTTTCTGCAGGCTTCCTGTTCGGTCAAGTCTAACAAGCCTGCATTGTAGCTGATGATGTGAGGCAGCAAAATGGCATTGCTTCTTCCGTGGGGAATGTGAAACCTGGCTCCCAGGGCGTGTGCCATGCTGTGACAAAGTCCCAGGCCCGCTCCGTTAAAAGCCAGGCCTGCCAGGCAAGAAGCATTGTGCATATGAGCTCTGGCTTCCATGTCATTTCCGTCTTCCACCGTCTTTGCCAGATATTTCCACACCAGTCTGATGGCCTTTTCTCCGCAGGCATCAGTAAAATCACAAGGCGTTGCCGACACATAGGCTTCCAATGCATGAGTCAGCACATCCATTCCCGTATCAGCCGTGATGCCCGGCGGAACCGAAACCGTAAACCGGGGGTCCAGAAAGGCCGCATCAGGCAGCATGTCATCAGAACGCATAGGATATTTTGCCTGGGCTGCCGGATCCGAGATGACGGAAAAGTTGGTCACTTCACTTCCCGTTCCGCTGGTGGTGGGAACTGCCGCCAGATACAGGCGCTTATTTCCCAGTTTGGTATAAATAAAGCTTGCAGCCTTTGCCGTATCAATGGCAGAGCCGCCGCCCAGGGCGATGATCCCGTCAGGATTAAATTTCTGCATCTGTCCGATTGCTTTTGAAACCACTTCAATGGAAGGGTCCGGCACCACATCGGAAAATACTTCCCAGCTGCTTCCTGTCTCTTTTAAAAGCTCTGTAATCCAGTCCGCTTTTCCCGACTGAACCATAAAGGGGTCACAGATGAGAAACACCCTTTTTGCCGGCAGTTCCTTCAGTCTGTCCAGGCAGGATTCCCCCATATATATCTTGGTTTTCATTACAAATTGCTCCACTTATCATTTCCCTCCTTTCCTTCTGTTCTAAGGGCCTTGATCAGCTCAGCCATGCCGGTTCCCGACACCGGGTCAATGTGATAATAAGGCTCCTCGATTCCGGTCTTTCTCAACTGGCGGATACACCAGTTATCCCTCTCCTGACTGTCCTCTCCGCCTGTGATCACGCCAATAACAGGAACCCGGAAAGCCTTTGCAAAGCCTGGAGGGTAGGTTTCCCGGTTTAAGGTCCGGTCTGTCACCATCAGTACATGGGAGGCGTCCTGAGCAGCCGCAATGATATGCTTGTGCATCCATGGACTTTCCAGATAAACTCCCGGTATATCCAGGGTCTTTTCCCCGTATACCATGTTCTGGGTCTTCCTTGCCGGGCCGCTTTTGCCGTTGATGGCATTGGCCAGTAAGGTCTTGCCGCTGCCGGAAGGGCCGATAATCATGATTCTCTTTTTTCTCATGTCCTTGTTACCGTTGGGACCATATATCCAAGCCCCTGGCCCAAAATATCGCAGACAGCCTTTAAGGCCGTTTCCACACTGTCCACATCTCCTGCAATGATGACCGAACCGGTGAACCGGTCTAAAAAGCCCACCTCCACGTCGGCCGCCTTTGCCGCAATATCCGCAGCAATGATGGAGGTTTCATAGGGAGAAAGGGTGAGAATCCCGATAGCCCCCAGCTCATCAATGCCAAGGCACTCATACACTTCCGGTATGGGTGATGCGATCACATGGGCGATGGTCACCTGTTTTCCCGGTACCGACTCCTCAATGACGCGCTGCATTTCCATCATGATTTCTCCCCCTTCTTAGTGTTTCACTACAGTAACAGGAAATTGATACTCTTTCATCCAGCCTTCGATTCGGTCTAAATCCTCGACACTTAAACTGGGATCCCCTTCTAAGGGATAATCCATCTCCAGCTGGTTGTATTTATTAACTCCCATCTTGTGATAAGGAAGGAGGTCAATTCCTTTAAAGTTCTTCTGATCCTTAAAAGGCATCAGGAACTGGATTACCTGGTCGATCTCTTCCCTGCTGTCGTTGATTCCCTTTAACATGGGCATGCGGACCTTGACGTTAAACCGGCGGTGAAGCAGTTCCCTTAAGTTGGTGAGAATCCGTTCATTGTTAACGCCTGTCAGCTCATTGTGACGGACAGGGTCCATGTGCTTGATATCAAAAAGGAACAGATCCACATATTCTCCAATCTTTAAAATGGTCTCCGTCTTCGTATAACCGCAGGTTTCAATGGCCGTATTGATTCCTTCCTTCTTACAGGCCATCAAAAGGTTTAAAGCCGCCTCAGGCTGGGCAGTCACTTCTCCGCCTCCAAGGGTCACCCCTCCGCCTGAAATATCATAAAATCCGGCATCCTCTTCCACAAACTTCAGCAGTTCTGAAATGGTCTTTAACTCTCCGGCAATGGCCAGGGCGCTGTTGGGACAGATGTTCTGACATTTCATACAGCCGATGCAGTCTTTATCCCGTCTGATTTCGTGTTTTCCCTCAGGGGACATCACGTGGATTCCCACGGGGCACACCTCCTGGCAGGCCCCGCAGTTCACACAGGAATTTTTCTTATACATCACCTGGAACTTCCGCTCCAGCCCTTCCGGGTTGGAGCACCACTTGCACCGGAGAGGACAGCCTTTAAAGAACACCATGGTTCTGATTCCCGGCCCATCATACATATTGTATTTCTGCAAGTTGAAGATAAACGCCTTGCGCTGGATCTCTCCTGTATTTCCATGGTCCATTGTGATTGTTCTTCCTTTCCCTTTAGAAATGGGTCAGCATGGTTCTACTGATGATCTCATCCTGTACATCCTTGCACAATTCTACGAAGAATGCACTGTAACCAGCCACGCGGACAATCAAGTCACGGTACTGCTCCGGATTTTTCTGAGCTTCAATCAGAGTGTCGTTGTCTAAGTAGTTGAACTGCATTTCTCCGTTTCCGAACATGCACGCAGTCCGAAGAAGGGTAATAAGGCTTTCCTCGCCTTCCGGTGTATCCAGCATTCCCGCCATGATCTTAAAGTTGTGGACCATACCGATGTTCATGCTGTCATTGGACATCTTGGATACAGACTTGATAATGGCTGTCGGGCCCTTAAAGTCAGCACCCTGAGATGGGCTGATACCGTCGGAAAGGGGCTGCCATGCATTACGGCCGTTGGCAGAAGCACCTGTCAGCTGTCCGAATGGGGTATTGTTGGAAATGGACAGAGTTCCGTGGCTCAATACAGAATACAGAGTCTTGTACTGTCTGTGCTCAGTCTCTGTGAAATCAACCAGATCAGCAGCAATTAAATCTGCGTAATCATCATCATTTCCGTACTTAGGAGCGTTGAGGCAGTCAGTTCTGATCTGCTCATATCCGATAAAGTCAGCCTTTAATGCCTGGTTCAGCTGCTCCAGAGTGTATTTTTTATCATCAAATACTACTTTTTTAATAGCTGCCATAGAGTCTGCATAGGTTGCAAGACCAGACCAGATTACTCCAGGTCCGAAGTTATACATGGCTCCGCCTGAGGATACGTCTTTTCCTTTTTCCATACAGCCTTCGTACATAATGGACATTAATGGCTTTGGAGCCAGTTCTCTATGTACTCTCTGAGAAATAACAGTAGCTACGCTGGTCCATTTGGTAATGTACTGGATCTGTGCCTTTACTGCTGCTTCAAACTCTTCATACGTCTTAAAACTGCTTAAGTCACCCATATCCGGGCAAACCTGCTTGCCATAAGAAAGAGGAACGCCGTGGTTTAACACAAGCTCAATACAGATGGGCCACTGGGTATAAGCAGTGGAAGTCCACTGATAGAGACGGCCTGATTTCTGAGGCTCTACGCAGCCCATGAGGCAGTAATCCCGGGCATCTTCAATGGAAACGCCCTTTGCCAACATCATCTTAATGTGGGCATCGTCAAAGTGGCAGGCAGGGAATCCCATACCGGAACGCACTACGTCTACGATTTTCTTTAAATATTTCTTCGGAGACTTATTGTGGATACGGCAGGCAAGGGAAGGCTGATAGATCTTCACGTGGCGGACTGCATCCATTAATAAGTAAGTCAGTTCATTGGTGGCATCCTGACCCTTTCTGGTCACACCGCCCACGCACATGTTGACGAAAGGCTGGTAGCCTGCGAAGAACTTGGAACCGCCTTCACTGGTGATCCACATCATTTCAGACATCTTGATCAGCATACAGCCTGCCAGTTCAAATGCCTGATAATCGTTCATACGGCCTGATTCAATGTCATCTTTGTAGAAAGAATACATATACTGATCCACACGTCCGATGGACATACCTGTCTGGTTTTCTTCCACTACCAGAAGGGATTCAATGGTCCATACAGCCTGGATAGCCTCCCAGAAGGTTCTTGGCTTATGGGCAGGAACGTAAGCATTTACTTCAGAAATCTTTAACAGCTCTGCCTTACGCTTTGGATTGGTTTCTTTATCAGCCAGTTCCTTTGCGTACTCAGACATTCTTTTGGCATAGATCATAACGCCTTCTGTGGTATCGATGATGGACTTATAGAAGTAGATCTTTTCGATATCATCAGGATTTTCATATTTTAACTCTTCCAGATGCTCTCTGGCTTCCTGCTGAATATCCAGCATACCCTTCTTCATGAGAATCACGTCATAACCAGGGTTGGAGTCACCGCCGCCGTTTAATGCGTGGTAAGAGCAGTCTGATACAAAGGATTCACCGGACAATTCCCACACGCCGGCTTCACGGTACTGGTCCTCGCAGTATTCATCAATAGACTTGCCATACCAGTATGGGAACAGCTCTTCCTTCATGATCTTCTTATCTTCATCTGAAATATAGAAAGGATCCTGAGGGCGGCTTCCAATGGTATCGATTTCATCTACCATCCATCTCCATGCGATATCCGGAGAAAATGCGCCTGCACGGGGTGCGCCGCAGGGAGCACCTACAATCAGCTCATTGTCCTGGATTACAAGGGGAGCTGTCTCGCAGCAGTAACGGAAGCATTTTGCACGAAGCAGGATCTTTGGCATACCAGGATTTTCTTTGGCAATCTTGGTAATGGCACGTGCACGGTAAGTCGTGATGGAAGGCTGGTGTGTCAGATATTTTTCTTTCAGCTTCTGAAGTCTTGGAGTGATTCCCTCCGGGATTTCTGTGCCGCCTTCACTGCATACAGCTGTGGCTGAGGGTGCTGCATCCTTTTTGTTGATCTCATCAGAAACAGTCTCAAACATCTTCATCAGGGCAGATCTCTCTTCTGGTGTCATGTTCTTGGTCGCTTCTGCAAATTTATTTGAAAATTCACGAATATCCAATATAGTTTCCCTCTCTTTCAATGATTCTCAGTCCAGTCCCCTGGACAAGGTTTCTAAAATCTGTTTCAAAAGGTCTTTTACATCCTGGTCATCTTCCCTGACGAGAGCTTCTCCCGGAGTCCTTAAGAATTCTCCGGCTCCCCGAACTCCGTATCCTGCTTTTCTCAGGTAAATGAAGTTCATAGGAGATACGTTGTCCGCTGTAATTCCTGCTCCTGCCGTAATACTTCCCAAGGTCATGGCAGGAAAGAGATTGGTGGTAGCTCCCATGCTTCCAAGAGTGGCGGGAGTGTTTACCAGAACCCTTCCTACAGGTTTTTTCAATGCGAACTGACGGATTACTTCTTCATCTCCGGAATGGATGACAAGGGTGTGTCCATGGCTTTTCACCAGCAGATCCATGCATTTTTCACAGGCATGGAGCCAGTCACTTTCTATGTAATAGGCCAGAACAGGGCAGAGGAACTCTGTTGCAAAGGGATTCTGGTCAGAAATGTATTTCTGTTGGGAAACCAATACCCTGGCAGAATCAGGAATGTCAAATCCCGCCTGATGAGCCAGCTGCATTGCTGATTTTCCCATGACCTCCATGTCCGCTTTTCCCTTTTCCGGGCAAAGGAAATTCACCAGTTTTTTCTCTTCCTCTTCGTTCATGAAGTAAGCACCATTTCTTATCATCTCGGCTCTCACTTCCTCTGCAATCAGGCCGTCAGCTACCACATACTGCTCTGCCGCAGCTACAACTCCGTGGTCAAAGGTTCTGCTGGCGATGATGTCCTGAACTGCCTGCCTTACATCAGCTGTCCGTTCAATAAAGACCGGGCTGTTTCCCGTTCCTCCGTAGATATAGGGCTTTCCGCTTTCTGCGCCTTCCCGATGCAATTCAGAAACTCCTGTGTTAATGACCATAGCTGCTGCCGGATGGCGGATCAGCTCCAGGACTCCGGACTTTGTCACTGTTTTCAGGCAGCTTATGGCTCCTTCCGGAAGGCCGCATTCCCTTCCCGCTTCTGCCAGCCTGTCAATGAGACGGGCCGTCACCTTAGAGGCTCTCTCATGAGAGGCAATGACAATAGGATTTCCCGACTTTACAGCAGTCAGCACCTGATAAATGGCGGTAGAAACCGGACTGTAGGCCGGAGTCAGGGACACAAGTACGCCCACCGGAACACCGATGTCCATGGTCTTTTCCACAGTATCTTCATGCAGGATTCCCACACACTTCATGGACCTTAACCGTTTAGGCAGAGTGCTGCAGATAAACCGGTTCTTGATGGCCTTATCCTGCTGCCTTCCATATCCGGTCTCTTCTGCAGATAAGGCTGCCAGCCCGTCTGCCATTTCGGCTGCGGCGGCTGCAAGAGCGTCCACCACGGAATCCAGCCTTTCCTGGGAAAATGTAAGCATGGTATCTCTGGCTTCCCGGGCCTCCTCCATTAAAATCCTGGCCTCCTGTATGGAGAGCAGGTCTTTGTCTACAAAACTCATTTACAATTTTCCCTCCATTCGGGATTTTACCGCTCCTGTTACGGTGCAGTTGATAAAGCGTAGCGTCTGGCAATCTTCTCCAAATCCGGATGAGGTCTTGGAATGACAACGGAACTGTAAACCTCAGCTCCCATATCATTTACCGCCTTAACTCCCGCTTCCACTGCAGTCTTGCAGGCTCCTACATCGCCCTGTACCAGAACGGAAATATAGCCTGAAGCTACGTTTTCATAGCCGATCAGTTGCACATCTGCCGCCTTGCACATAGCATCAGCAGCTTCCAGAACAAATACCAGGCCGAAGGTTTCGATTGCGCCTATGGCTTCATATCTTTCCATATATGGTTTTCCTCTCTTTATGCGTCAATATCGTGAACGGATACAATGTCGCCCACTTCCTTGATAGGTCTTGGCATTACATTCTTTGCAGTCAGCTTGCCGATGGCTGCCGCTGCTGCTGCACCCGCCTCCACCGAGGAGCGGACTGCCGCCACATCACCCTTGACCATAATAGTAACCAGGGTGGAGCCTACGTTTTCATAGGAAATCAATTCTACATCTGCCGCCTTAAGCATCTTGTCTGCAGCTTCTAAGGCAGGAACCAGGCCGACAGTTTCCACCAGGCCTAAAGCTTCTTCTCCGTAATATCTCACCTTTGCAAACCTCCTTATTTTTTACTAAGCGCGGTATCTCTTATCCACATATTTATCCACGGTAGCTTTTCCATCTTCGCTGATTTCGAAGTACATGCGAAGCTCCCCGTTTTCGTCCAGGTCATACTTGCATAAGGATACCAGCCCGTTTGCTTCCAGTGACATAACATGGTCCAGATAGCAGGTCTTGTTAAAAGGACGCTCTCCGCCATATATTGGCTTCAATGCCTCCATGATCTGAGCGATGTCTGCATTTTTAACACCGTATAAGTAATTTAAAACTGCCGTTCTTGCAGGTAACAACATGGCCTTATTCCCCTTTCCTAAATAAATCCATTGGATTCATGGTTACCAGGATTGCACCTGCCACGATAATGATGGAGCCGACAATGATTGTAAGGGTCATTGGCTGTCCCAGGAACAAAATAGCAAAGAGCACGCCCCAGAATGCATAGGTTACGTTTAAGGACATACCGATAGCAACACCTACCATAGCATTGGCCTTGTACCAGGTGAGGAAGGATACTGCTGCTCCCAGACCGGAAAGTGCCAGCCAGATAACAGGGGTCACTGCCGTAAGAGTTTCTCCCAGTAATCCCATTCCGCCTACGATAGGAAGGATTACAAATAAACAAACCACACCGGAAATCAGCTGACGCAGATTAACGGTTACTTCAGATTCAAGCATGGCACCGCCGTAAGCAGAAGCTACTCCTTCAAGAGCCCAGCATACTGCTGCAATCAAAGCAAAAATAACACCGAGGGTGAAGTTCTGGGCGCCTTCCGGCTTGGTTATATTGATGATAATGGCTCCCGCCACGCACACCAGCATACCGACCATAACTCTTGGGGTAATTTTCTGTTTCAGGAAAATCCTTCCGAAAACAGCAGCAAATAATGCTGTCAAAGCTGAAATCGGAATGGCATAAGCTCCTGCCAGTGAAATTCCAACCAGATAAGCACCATTTGCAATAGGACCTCCCAGAAGAGAGCCTAAAACGATGATCTTTCCGGGGAAAACATTCAGGCTTCGTCCCAGTTCAGGGAGACGTCCGTCTTTGGCGTTATAGATCGTCAGCCAGATTCCTGCTATCAGATCGTTTAAACCTGTTGAGATATAAGGAACAATAAGAATGCCCGCCATGCCGCCAAAAGCAGCACCTGCCAGCGGTTCATATCCTCCTGCCACCATGGCAAGCACGGTAAATACTCCGTATGTAAAGCCGGAAATAATACCCATTGCAATTCCTATTTTGCGAAATTTTTTATTGACAGCCGCCATTTTTACACTTGCGGATACAGGCGCTGCATTTGCACCTGGGGATACAGTGTTTGTCTGAGCACTCATTCTTTATTCTCCTTTTTTCTCTTTTGGAAGAATAGTCTCTACCTCACCGTGAGGACGCGGGATTACGTGAACGGAAACCAGTTCACCCACTCTCTGAGCTGCAGCAGCGCCTGCGTCAGTAGCTGCCTTCACCGCACCTACGTCACCTCTTACCATAACGGTAACAAGGCCGCCGCCTACCAGCTCTTTTCCCAAGAGGGTAACGTTGGCCGCTTTTACCATTGCATCTGCAGCTTCGATAGAACCAATCAGGCCCTTTGTCTCAATCATTCCCAATGCGTCATACTTCATGTTTTGTTTCCTCCTTAATTGAATACTGCACAAAATTCAGGTTTTTTGCTTCTTAATTTTTTTCTCTACGTTCAGCTGAAACGTTTAGAAGACGCAGAGTCTGTTTAAATCTGACTAAATTTATTTTGATGCCTGCGCTTTTCTATGCATTTAGTATAGCCCCTCCCCTTATAGGGAATGTCAATACATATTTAAACTTTTATTTTTCCTTAAAATTACAAAAAAAACAGGGAAGTTTTTTCCTTCCCTGCTCTCTGTTATTCTCTGTATATGGGTACGATTACCTCTGTTACGAACTTAGCCGGATTCTTGGTAGTCCAGTAATCCACCACGTAGCGCTCAAAGCTTTCCTCTCCGCAGCGGTACCCTCTCTTTTCCACCCAGTCCAGTATCTTTTCATACTCTTCGTCAATGGTTTCATGCTCTCCGATGTGATACACGGAAGCCGCCATAAACCCTCCGTACTCCTGACGGCTTAAGCTGTCCTTACAGGGATGAATGGGTTTTTGTATGATTTTGGCCCGTTTGCACTTTCCCTCCATCTTTTCCTTAAAGGAATCAAACCGCAAAATAACCGCTCCGGTGATCTCATTTTCAGCTGATTCCAGATGATTGGTCCATTCGATGTTGACAATGGATTCCATGTAATTATAAGAAAAATCCTGCTCCATACCACAATAATTGACCGGCTGAACGTATTTTACGGAAACCTCATTTACCTCGTTTTCAAGGACCATCTTGGCTTCCTGTATCAGCTCGTACCACTCCTTAACAGACACATAGCTGTTGTGAATCTGCTGTTCCTGAATGCGAAGCTGGTCAATCTTACTGAGGAAGCTCTGTTCCACATAGTAATACGCATTCCCATCCACCAGCCCCTGCATTTCCTCCAGCTTAAACCCCATCTGCTTGTAATACTTGACGATGGGAACCGTCAGAAGCGTCTTCTCATCATAATACCTGTAATTATTCTCTTCGCAAATCGTATCGGGAGGTATAAGCCCGATCTTGTCATAAAAACGCAATGCTTTCGTTGAAATATTGCAGATTTTACTGACTTCTCCAATTGAATATTTTTTCCCTTCCATGATAACCCCTTATCAATACATTACATGTCCAAATGGCTCCCTATACCCTTTTTATCACGAGAACTTTTTCACTGCCCCGTTAGTATGTTCAGTATAACCCTTACCGTATAGGGGAATGTCAAGATTAATTTATGCAATCTATTGTAAACAAAAAATACCCTGACGGGAACCAGGAGAATCTCTAAAAAAACAGGCCCTCCCTTTAGGCGGAAGGACCTGTGATTTATGATGCAATTATTATCTTACACGTTCAATCATTTCCAGAACTTCTTTCTTAGGTTTAACACCTACAGAAGTGGTCTTAGCTTCCCCATCCTTGAAAATGACAACAGTAGGAATGGTCATGACCCTAAACCGGCTTGCCAGTTCAGGCTGTTCATCCACATTCACCTTGCACACCTTTACATCAGGAAGATTCGCTTCTGCGATTTCATCCAGTACAGGGGCAAACATCTTACAAGGACCGCACCAGGCTGCCCAGAAGTCCACTAAAGTAATGCCGCTGCTGATTTCTTTTTCAAAAGTCTCTGCTGTTAATGCTAATACTGCCATATTGTATTCCTCCTTCTGAATCTGACTTTTCGTATATCTGTCTTTTATAGTTTTATCACAATCTAGATATCTCATAACAACCTTACTGTTATTATAAAAGTTACAGTTATATTTGTCAATATCTTTTTGCTTTTGATTTTACAAAACGTTATGGAATTCTCATGTTTTCTTCCCATAGGGCCTGTTACAATAAATGTTCTATCAGCAGTTCAGACGGAGAAGGTATCACCTCGCTGTTGACCAGTAACCCTTTCTCAACAGTTATTGCCTGTCCTGACTCCATTCCTGCTTTTACAGCCGATACATCACCGGTGAAAACAAAATAAGCTTTACCGCCTATACCATTCCCCAATCTTATTTCAATAGCTTCTAATACCGCTTCTTTCAGAATTGCGTCAGCAGCTATTATAATTGCAGGTGCGGCAAATGATTCTATTATCCCTATTGCCTGAATTCTTTCAGGCATAGTTGCACCGCTTATGGCAGGAAAAATACCTGGGTGAACATTGGGGATTACAATGGAATCCACATAAAAGTCATCCGCTAATTCCACGCCAATCCCAATTGAATTTTCAACCGCATCAACATCACCATGGATGATTGCAATATACTTACCAGGACAGGCAGAACTGGCAGTTACGATTTCCACTGAAGAGGCTTTTACCATTTGATCCGCTACATACATACCACGTGCTATACTGGTAAACTCTATCATACCAATTGCATTTGCCATTTTATTTCCTCCTGATCGCAATATAATTTGGGGTTATCTCTTCGATTGTTCCATCAATACTTGAATGCACATTGGCTCCCAGGGCTCCTTCAGGGATTGCTGCAATCATTTGCCCTGCCAAAACACTGTCATTGACAGCAACGATAGGTTTTGATGGGGCTCCCACATGCTGTACCATGGAAATCCGAACGTATTCCGGTGCCCATTCCATGTCAACCAAAGAAGCACTTTGATCAAAAGCATGAAGTCCTAATTTGTTTATCAGTCTTTTGCTGGGTACGGCTCTGAACTCTCTTACCTTGCGAGGCGTAAAAACATCAGTTTTTCTCTCATAGCGGTGTTTGATCTCATTGAGCCTGCCCATAAAGTACACATTGGCTGATTTAGGGTAAAGGCCTACCGGACATGCAAATAATTCACATACCCCGCACTGGCAGCAAAGCTGTGCCGTTTCCTGCAGAGTTACATCACTGCATCTGTACAGCATGCCTCTCATTGTCATATGAGGTTTTATGCTGTGGCCTAAAAGGTATCTTGGGCATAAGTCGGTACACATTCTGCACTGTTCACAAGTTGCCTGGTTAATCCGCCTCATCTGATCCTCAGTTGCTGATTTCTTCTTTATCAGCGAATGGGTTTTCTTTAAAAGCACATATCCTTTGCTCTTTTTTGTTACATATCCATTGATATCTGAGAGCACATTTCCCATCATAGGACCGCCGTCTATGACTGCGTAATCGTCCAGATTAGCAACACCGCTTTTTTCAAGAACCTGGCGAATAGATATCCCTACAGGTACTTTACAGGTAAACCGTTCCGGCACATCACCTGCAACGGTAATATAGGTCTCAGTGACTGCTTTTCCGCTTATAGAGTTATAGATATTTAATGCGGTTTCTGAATTGATAACCACACATCCCACATCTAATGGCAGACCTCTCTCCGGTACTATACGTCCGGTAACTTCGCAGACAAGCACTTGCTCATCTCCTGCAGGATACATATCCTTCAGCTCTGCTAACTCCATATAGTCTGAAAGTCCCAGTTGAATAATCGTATCTTTCAACTTTGTAATTAATGCTTTATGCTTAAGTTTAACGCCAAGATAGGCTTTAGAAGCACCGACCAGCCGTCCGGCAGTTTCTAAGCCTTTGATTATTTCGGTGGAGTACACATCCATAATCTGTTGATCCACACGCAGTAATGGCTCACATTCCGCTCCATTTAAAATTATGTATTCCGCTTTGGCTTTAAGCTTTACGTGTGTAGGAAACCCCGCTCCCCCGGCCCCTATGATACCCGCATCTTTAATTTGCTGCAAAAGATCCATTCGTCCCCTCCTACTAAATACCGTTTTTCGTCAACTGCATCAAACACCCCATATCTATAAAAATGCCATTACCGCCAAGCACTTTTATAGTTTTCTGATTGTTCAGCAATCTTAAAATACAGCAGCAAGCACTCTAAACGGCTAATTTAGGGAACATTGTACATGGAACTCTTTTATTTGTCAACTTATTCAGAACTAAAAACGGATAATCCTAATGTTTTCAGAAATCTTTCTTTTTCTTCCCGTAATCTGTCTTCATCCCACTGTTCCTCTGAAAAAACTGCTTTTCGTATTCCAGCGCCTTTTTTCCGGTTCTTTCGCCCTGGCAGCTTCCCCTCAGTTTCACTTTTATGTAAAGTGCTTTTAAGACCAGGTCATTGCCACTTCTTATGCCATCTGGAAAGAATCTCTTCCAGGGACTGGGTCATCAGTCTCATAAAAGAACTTCCCCTTTTTTGCTTGTAAAAAAGCTGGGCATAATTTTCAGCCCGTTCCTTTTCCAACGGATGGTAATACCGTTCCGCCCTGCTTTGAAACATCTCCTCCAGTTCTTCATCGTTAAGAGGGTGATACGTTTCTTCAAAGACTACAAAACGTTTCTCAAACCGGGGAGTATGGACCCGTTTGAAATTTTCCGGATAATAGCCCATGGGAAGAACCATCAGAGGCACCACCTGAGGCGGCAGATTGAGAAGCTTGGAAAGTTCCCCGTCACTGACCAGGGTTGAGCCGATGTAGCAGCTTCCGATTCCAAGGCTTTCCGCTGCGATGACCGCACTGTGAGCTGCAATCATAGTATCCTCAAATGCAAGCAAAAGGTCTGCCAGATCAAGCTGGCGAAAACCAATGCCTTCCGCCTCCGCATACTGCTCCACTCCATTTAACCGGCTGTACTTATCCCACTTGTACTGATCCGCCAGGAAAATCAGGAGCACCGGAGCACTGGCAATAAATTTCTGATGATTGCACAATTCTGCAATCTGTTCTTTTCTCTCCTGATCCTCAACCTTCAAAATGGAATAAAGCATCTGGTTGCATGCGGTGGGAGAGCTTATGGCCGCATTTAAGATCACTTCCATATCTTCTTCACGGATGGCCCGTTTATCGAAACGCCGCAGGGACACCCGATCCTTTAATAACTGAATCACACTATTCATTTTTATCACCATCTAAGGGGATCATGAACACCCGCAAAGCCCTGAATGCTTTGCCGCTGCTGAGTCCCCCTCCATAAACGTAACCTCCTGCAACTGCACAGGAAGCGTGGATGTGCACAAAAAGAGGACTGTCTTTATCCGGGTAAATGTCCTCCAAATCCGAATCCATATCTTCAATGGGCATAACTTCCCCAGTCATACTGAGAATTTCAGCTGCCCCGCTGACAGGAGTCTTTCCGCAGCGCAGGGGAAGGTGATTCTGAATGGGAGTGGTAAACACCATATCAATGACGCTTCCTACCGCCCCCATGATATAAACGTTTTTCCAATTGTGGTCCAGGATGAAGTCTGTAATAACGGTTTTGATATCTTCTCCTTTTCCCACTGTAACCTCAAATAAATTATATTTCATCTCACTTTTCACCTTTTCAGTCATATATATTCTCTTTGATTCCCAAAAAGTCCAGAGCGATCCCACACAAGGTCTGCATTCCTGTAGTCAGAGCTTTCCGGTCCACCGTAAATCTGCTGCTGTGAATGGGAGTGAATTCCTTTCCAGGCGTTCTGCATCCGATTCTCACAAACACTCCCGGATACCGGTCCTTAATAAATGCAAAGTCCTCTGCTCCCATGGTGACGATATCCAGCATTTTTACGTGTTCTTCTCCTATGAGCTTTTCCATCACATTTCTGGTCCGCTCCACCCAGTCTTCATCATTATAAAATGGCGGCGGTCCCTCCAGAAGTGCCACCTCAGCCTCTCCCCTTCCAGCCCGTGCCACATGGCTGCATACATCGGTGATCCTTCCGATCAAATACTGCCTGGTTTCTTTTTTCAAGGCCCTTAAAGTTCCCTTCATACGGACTTTATTCGGGATCACGTTAAAGGCATCTCCGTCACTGTGAATGCTGCATATGGAAATGACTGCTGAATCCAAAGCGCTGACCTCTCTTGACACCAGGTTCTGAAGCTGGACTACAATGTCCGAAGCAATGACAATGGGATCTACAGTGGTATAAGGATGGGCTCCATGTCCTCCCTTACCTGTTACAATAACCTCAAACTGGTCGGCGCTGGCAAGCATAACCCCTGATTTCAAGCCAATATCTCCGGCATAAAGGTCAGGCATCACATGGCAGGCCGCCACCCCTTCAATCTTCTCCAGATCAATTTCTTTTGTTTCTAAAAGCAGCTTTGCCCCGCCTAAAGTTTCCTCAGCAGGCTGGAAAAAGAAGTAGAGATTTCCGGAAAAATCCCTTTTATAATTCTTCAGAACCCGCAATGCTCCCAGCAAAACAGCCGTGTGGGCATCGTGGCCGCAGGCGTGCATGGTTCCGTCTTTTTTACTTCTGGGAGCATGGAAAATGTCTTCCTGAACAGGAAGTGCATCCATGTCTCCTCTTAACAAAAAATGATGCTCCGATCCCTCTTTTTCCCCTTTTAAAATTGCCACCATCCCTGTACTTCCGATGGATTTGATCTCATCACAATCAGAATGTTTCAAAAGCTCTTCTCTGATGAGACGGCTGGTATCATGCTCCTCCATCCCCAGTTCCGGGTTTTCATGGATCTGTTTATACACCTGATAAATGGACTCTTCAATTTCTGATATTAATGTTGTTATATTCATTTCCTATCCTCACGTGCAAGAAAAGCGGACTCATAAAGAATCCGCCCTTCACTAAAGTTTCTTATTGTAAATAGTCCGGCAGGATCCAGAAGGAGCTTTCACCCTTCATAAATTCCCTGAACTCTTCTGATTTATATGCTGCAATAACATCCTGAACCCAGGTCTCATCTTTGTGGGGACCATTTACCACAAACTGCATACGGTTGTCAGGAAGGATATCTTCCTGGGACTCTGCTGCCAGAGCTGTTCCGAAATCAATTCCTGCATTGTAAGCGTCAGAACCTCTTAATATAATGTAAGCAAAGTCTGTTCTCACACCAGCGATAGTTCCGCCCTTCATTTCCACAAACTCCAGGTTGTGGGGATTTTCCTTAACATCAGCAGTGGTGTACTGGGTGGGTTCAACACCTTCATTCATGACAATAAATCCAATCTCGCTTAAAAGCTGTAATGAACGGGCTTCATTAGAAGCATCATTTGGAAAAGCGATCTTGTCTCCATCGGCAACGGCTTCAAGAGAATCCTTTGTGCCGCTGTAAATACCTGTAGGCACCGTAGGAATAGCCAGCACCGGAGCCAGCTCTGTTCCCTGGTCCTTGTTAAAGCTTTCCACAAAAGCGGTGTGGGAATCTATGTGCATATCAATTTCATCCTCGCTTAAGGCTATTTCTCTCTGAATGGAGTCTGTAATCTCCACAGGGGTAAAGGTATATCCTATCTTTTCCAGAATCGGGATAATTCCTGCTTCAAAAAGGTCGCTGGTGGCGGTAGGCATGCGTCTGTATTTGATTTCCGGATGATCCTTGGCCCCGCTTGTGGCCCCTGAGGTACCGTCTGTTTCAGCAGCCTGGGCTGCTGTGGTGCCTTCTGCTGTTGTAGTTCCTGCTGTGGTGGTTTCTGCGGCCGTGGATTTTCCGCTGTCAGCAGAGCAGCCGGTTAAGGCAGCTGCAAAAATGGCTCCTGCGGTAATAGTAAGTATTGTTTTTTGTATTCTTTTCATATGTTTTCTCCTCATTTTGAACCTTGATTTTAGATTTATATGTGCCTCAATTTGCGGGCTGCAACGTTACCCAGGGACTGAATCAGCTGAACCAGAACCACCAGAATAATGACGGTCACCGCCATCAAGGGCATGTTAAGCCTTTCATAACCATAAACAAGGGCCAGATTTCCCACGCCTCCGGCGCCGATGGCTCCGGCCATTGCCGTGGCTCCCAAAAGTCCGATGGTGCCTGTTGTCAGGGCCAGCACCAGGGAGGCCCTTGCTTCTGGTATCAAGAAATACCAGATTACCTGAACTGTGCTGGCTCCCATGGTCTGGGCAGCCTCAATGATTCCCGTGTTCACCTCTAACAGGGAGCCTTCAAAAAGCCGGGCCAGATAAGGGGCTACGTGGACGATTAATGGAATCAGAGCCGCCACCGTTCCCACCCTGGTGCCTACCACCGCCTTTGTGAAAGGCATGATCGCAACCATCATGATGATAAAAGGCACGCTCCGCACGATGTTGACGGTTGTGCTGGTAATGAAAAATACAGCATTGTTTTCCAGCAGACCGTCAGGTCTTGTAAGGACCAGGACAATGGCAAGAAGCATTCCCAAAAGGGCTCCTGCCACCAAAGACCAGCCCACCATATATAAGGTCTGGGAAGCCGCAAGGGCTAGGGTGGATCCCGGCACTCTTAAATAACTTTCAATCATACTGCTACCTCCTCAGACTCAAAATTCTCTTTTAAGTATTGTTCCACTTCTCTGATCTGCTCTTTGCTTCCCTTTACCTGAAGCCCGATAATGGTTAACACAGAGCCCTGCATTTCATTGACTGACATAAATAAGGTGTTGATTTCAGCCGTAAACCGTTTTCTCAAGTCAGGGGTAAAGGTATCACAGACATTTCCATTGAGGCACCGGACCCTGAAAATTCTGGAATTTTGCTTCTCTGCCGCCGCTGCCGCGAAAATGGATTCTGGAATGGTCTGATCCACAACCGTGTCCACAAATGCCTTTGTAATGGGCTGTACCGGTCTTGCAAAAACCTCCTTTACATTTCCCATTTCAACCACATAGCCGTCTTCCATCACCGCCACCTTGTTGCATATCTTCTGTACAATATTGATCTGGTGGGTAATGATCATAATGGTAATATTCAGCTCCCGGTTGACCTTCTGCAAAAGGTTTAAGATGGAATCCGTTGTCTTCGGGTCCAGGGCGCTGGTAGGCTCATCGCAGAGCAAAATGCTGGGATTTGTGGTTAAGGCCCTGGCAATGCCAACTCTCTGCTTCTGGCCTCCCGACAACTTCCCGGGATATGTATCTGTCTTATCGGACAGTTCAACGAATTTCAGGATTTCATTGACCCGTCTTTTGATTTCGTCCTTTGGAGTGTGGTTAAGGATCAGGGGCATTGCTACATTTTCAAAGACGGTTTTGGCCTCCAGCAGATTGAACTGCTGGAAGATCATGGAAATGTCCTTTCTGGCTTTTCGCAGGTTTTTTCCCTTTAATTCATTGATCACAACGCCGTTTACGGTCACCCGGCCGGAGGTGGGCCGCTCCAGGGCGTTCACCATCCGGATCAGGGTGGATTTTCCTGCGCCGCTGTAGCCAACTACTCCGAAAATGTCCCCTTTGTCCACGGCTAAGTTTATGTCCTTACAGGCATGTACCTGCATTTTTTTGCTGTTAAAGGTTTTCTCTACGTTTTCAAATTGAATGATCATCGGATCGTCGCCCTTCATAGGTAGATTCAGCGTTTTACGCCGTATTTGTCAATAACTCCCAGCTCTCCCATAAGCTTTTCCAGCTCCAGCAGTTTGCTTCCGCCAAAATCCTGGTAGGGTTTGCGCAGATGGCCGCCCGGAAGCCCCAGGATGTTTAATGCAGCCTTAATGACAATGGGGTTGGAAAATGTGTAAAGAGCCTGAAGAAGGGGGAACCATTTAAAATATTCCGCTCTGCCTTCTTCTATAATATCGAAGGAAGTCCATGGTCTGGAGTAAAGCGCCGCTTCTTCCGGTATGATATTGCCTCCGATATTGGCGGTTCCTGTTCCTCCTACTCCAAGAGTTGGAATGACAATGGAGTATTTAGGGAAGTCGCAGCACATGATCTTTATTTTTCCTTCACAAAGCCTTTGAACCTGAACCAATTGTTCCACGCTGGAGGTGGCCTCTTTATCTACTACGAAGTGAGGATGTTTATCGGATAGGGTTTTTATGGTTTCAGGAGTTACTAAAACTCCAAGTCTTGACGGGTTATTATAAATTCCGCAGGGAATATCAACAGCGCTCATACATTCATCTAAGTGGGCAAGGGCGGCTGACTGGGGAACCAGTACATAAGGCGGTACCGTGAAAATGACACCGTCTGCTCCCTCTGCCTGACAGTATTTTGCAAAGTCCACGCTGGCCTCGGTTGTCAGGGCGGAAGCAGAGAAAAATACCGGAATTCTGCCCTTTGTCATCTTTATGACCTCATGAACGATTTCTTTTTTCTCTTCCAGTGATAAAAGAGTCACCTCACCGGCAGAGCCGAGAACGAAAAGCTGGGAGGTTCCGTACTTGATCTGACGTTCAATCAACGTTTCAAATGCTTTGTAATCAATCTTATTATCCTCTGTAAATGGCGTTGGCATAGCAACCCATGAGCCAGTTAAATTTATCATGTTTTATTCCTCCTGCTTGTGCGAAAAACGTTTTGCTGTATATTAGCATACCATTCCTATAGGTTTTTGTATAATAGATAAAAAATACAACTGGTCATAAAAGCAACTTATAGCCAGAGGTAGAAAAAGCACCAGCGGAAAGTCTGTTCCTTCCGTTGGCGCTTTATTGATATGATGGTCTTTTTTCTATTTTAATAATCTGTAAATCCTATCCAGAACTCACTTTTTCCAGTGGGGTTGTTTCAATTGTCAGTTGATTGCATTTCCATTTGATCGTAGTTTTCCAATAATTTAAACTTTAAAACTTCCTGATTTAATATCTGGGCCTGGGCGGATAGTTCCTCGCTGGAGGATGAGCTTTCCTGGGCTGTTGCGGCATTGGATTGAACCACATCCGACACCCGGGACACTCCTTCCCTGATCTGCTCCATTGCCTGAGCCTGCTCCAGGGAAGCGGCTTGGATTTCTCCGATCACTTGCTCCAAAAGGATGGACTTTTCAGCTATCTCTTTCAGGATTTCTGCCGTCTCATCGGTCTGCTTTCTCCCCTCTGAAACCGCCTCTGCCGTATGCCCGATAAGCAGGGCAGTCTCTTTTGCTGCCTCGGCAGATTTGGCTGATAAACTGCGTACTTCTCCGGCCACCACTGCAAAACCCTGGCCTGCATCTCCGGCACGGGCAGCCTCAACCGCCGCATTTAAAGCAAGAATATTGGTCTGAAATGCAATATCCTCGATGATTTTTGTAATTCCTGATATCTTTTCAGAAAACCGGCTCACTTCCTTCATAGCTGTATTCAGGCTTTCCATGTGCTTATTGCCGTCACTGACCCTTTCCACGGACTGATTTACATAATTAGAAGCAACCTTCACATACTCTGTGTTTTTCATGGCTTTTTCAGAAACGCGTTCAATGGAACCATTTAACCGGTCTACGGTTTCCGCCTGCATGGCTGAGCCGGAGGCAAGAGTCTGGGCAACACCGGAAACCTGGCCTGCTCCGTAGCTGACCTCCTGGGCGGAGGAATGAATATTTAAAATGATATCATTTAGGCGGGAAGCAATCATTTCCATAGAACTGCGTATGCCGTTAAATTCACCGGGGTATTCACAATCGCTTTGAACCGTAAGATTACCGCTGGATATCTCCTGCAAAAAGAAGGAAATGTCATAAATGATATCCCTGTATTTTCCTGCCATTTCATTGACCTTTTCTCCGATTCCCCCTATTTCATCCCTGCGCTTCATTTTAAGCTCAATGTCCAGATTTCCGGCAGACAGCTTGTCAATGGCCTCAACTACCTGACCGATGGGCTTTGTGATCCGGTTGGTGATCCGAAGCATGGCTAAAACTGCAAGGGTCATGGAAACAAGTCCTAAAATGACGGCATTTAATATGGACTGGTTGACACCGGTCATAAATTCTGATTCAGAAGCCGTTACATTTACTGACCAGCCATTGGTATCTTTTACAGGAGCATAGGAACCGAACTTGCTTTCCCCTTTCCACTGGTAAAATTCAAAGCCTGTTTCACCACTAATCATGGCGGACTCCAGCTTTGCAATTTCCCCATATGCAGCCTGATCGGTCTTTGCAGCTTCTATGTTATTTTGCTGTGACAACACCAGAGAAAAATCTTCATGAGCCACTTTTATGCCTTCACGGTTCAGGATGTAGGTGCTTCCCGTATCTCCGATCTTGGTATCCGCAATCATGGTTTCAAAAACAGAATAAGGGAACTCCAGCATAATGACCAGTTCGTCATAGGGATATGCGTATTCAAAGGTTATGGAGTCTTTGTGAATCAAAGGATCTGACAGAGAAGGGGTTCCGCTTTTTGCCTGAAGATATGGGCTGCTTTCTTCGTAAGATTTTCCATTTACAATAGACAGTCCATCGGAGGAAATGATATCAATATTTTTCAGGCCATACTGAGAGCATAAGATTCTTAAAAATATGTTGATGTTACCATCTTTTTGTACATTTCCCTTCATATAAAGAGCGATGGACTCAGATATGATGGAATACTCCTTTAGCTGCTGGGTTATCTTTTCTGATACCAGCTCCGAAGTCTCCTTTAAACTCTTTTCCAGGGACTTTCTTGTAGTTTCATAAGTCAGGTAAATGGAACCTGCGGACAGTACGAATACAATAGAAATGATACACGCCATCGTAAATGTCACCAGTTCTTTTCTTATGCCCTTGCGTTTCCTTTTCATTTTTCGTTATCCTCCGATATCGTGTTTGTGCCTATACTGTTGTAATTTACAGCAGTTCAATGTGTATATCGGTCAATTTTTAGATAACTATATGCACTTTACTAATGTTTTACAATAACTTATCTAATATTTTACAAATAAGGAAAGGACACTGGTGATGTGTCCAGTGTCCTGCTCAAGTTAAGTTCTTAGATTATTGCATTTCTTATCTGATTATGTTATATTATAATTATAAAGAAACAACCGCCCCTCTACAAGGGGTTGGCCTATCAAAGATGTAGAAATTCCATCCTTCAACTGTCCAAAGTTTACAAGGATGGTTTTTCTTTGCCCATTTCTGGAACTTTATACCCTTTTAAGGGTATTGAAAAACCTAATTACTTACGATTATCAACAATAAAAGTAAGCAGTGCGAGTTGCTTATTGATTCTTTTGAAGTGAAGCAATGGCAGCATCATACTTCTTTTTTCTTTCTTGATGCAATTCTAAATTGTATTCAACTGGCTTATCTAAAATTGCATTTCGCAATTGTTCTAAGGCGATTGACCAACCCGTAACATCACGACTTCGATTCGGGAAATCTTCTGGCAATATATTCAGAAATTCTAACTGTGTTCCTTCTTGAAGTTGTATGATTTCAAAACGAACGGTTCCATTTGCTCCCCAGGTGTATGATAAAAGCTTTTCTGATTTAAATGCAGAAATAGGCATATGAATATCTTGTTGTGGCAACTTAAATATCAAATAACCTTGTTTATCTAATTTCCCTACCTCAATATCAGGAAACCACTTATAAATTTTTTCTGTTTGGGTTATATACTCCCATACTCGCTGTGGCATTTCTGGAATCAATAAAATGAACTTTGCATATAATGTTGAGCCTTCAAAGTATAGTTTTTCTTGCATGCGTGTATTCTCCTTATTTATTTTTGTTATTAGACTACCTAAAATATATCATAATAAATGTTCGCTCTACTTTTCTAGGATAATTTGTCATATCAGAACTCATTAAGTTCAATATATTGACTCGTTGACCTAATGTGGGACAAAAACATTTTCCTACAAATTAGCTGGAATAATACCTTCTTTCTGATCTTGATATCAGAGATCATGTTTCCGTCTGCATCATAAGTAAACGATTATTGAATCATTTACTTCCAAGAGGCTCTGTAGGAGTTTGAATGTTTAACAAAGAATTATTTATGCAGCAAAAAGGTTGATACTGACAAATTCTTACTGACTGTATCAACCTCTTTCTTCATCTGCCGTTCATAATATAACCAGGTATTCTTCCATAAAATTCCATTCAGCAAACATGTTGGTTACTTTACATACTTGGAGTATCGTTCCATAAAATTCATGATTTCATCCACATTCAAGATTCCTGTATTATCAAAAAATGTAATTTCTGTCTCATACATATTTTCACTTTTCACAGCAACCATAACTCTGGAATAGATTGACAATGCCCCATTAATCATAATATTGCACTGAACATTCCACTCTGAAAGATTATTCTCCCATAAATCTGCACTATCATTTTTCTCTTGTACCTATTTTCAATTTATTGCAGAGACATTGGTAAATCTTCATCTGCTACTTTTATATTAACCTGTCCATAAGCATAATATAGTACTTCTGTACCTTCAAACTTCACATGAACACAAGATCTATCATACAGGTATACAATCTTTATTTCTGGATATATCTTTGGCTCAATATGATTCTTTATAGCATTACTAACATCTCTTAGTGTCTTTTCATTAATAATTTGACTAATTGGCGTCCCATCCGACAAAACCCCAAAATAAAGTTCTCCGTATTGATGTTTATTTAGAATGGCTACAATTGAAATCATTGCTTCCTTCATTTCTCCTGTAGACTTTTTGAATTCTAGGTTCCTGTTTCCATTCCAAGTTTCAGTGTATTCCCCCTCTCTTTACCAAATTAATTATACATTTAATATTTTCTCTTCTGGAAAGACTTTACCAATCCTACGACCCATTTCATCATTCGGATGTTCTTGATACATATAATATAACTGTAATAAAAACTCCTCATCTTCTGTCTCCACAACAACGTTTTTCAAGTAGCTTTTTAATACTTCCTCTTCAAATAATTTTTTTAGATTATCAGAGCTAATATAATAAGTATGTCCAGAACCAACCGAATGCCCTAAAACATCGTACAGCATTCTAAATATATTTTTCCTATTAATGCGTTTTTTTACATAGCATTGAAATACGCTTAATTCATCTTTTAAATTGCGATATAACGCCCAGATATTATGAAGATGATAATACTCGTCTGCATAGAGATCAATGTCATGATCAATGATATCTGAAACTATTCTATTTTCAATTCCTTTCCACTGCTCTTGTCTCCCCACAACATTCTTATTATCTTTGTCACTTTCAAACCAATATGAAATACTATTTACAGTTTCAATTTTATCATATTGCTTACTTACCTGTTTTAGAAACTCTTCAAATTCCTCATCACTTAATCTTTGTATAAGTTCCCACATAATAATATGACAACGACTACGCGCACTCAACCCCATAAAGACTGATGAATTGTCAATTCTCCATATATTATTAAATATCGCACATAAAAAATTATAGACTGATTGGTTACATATATCAGTCAGATACAACTCTATTCTTTCAAAAAATTCTTTATGTACTGATGTTGGTAGTTCTTTCAATAATTTATCGAATTCCAAAGAAATATTGTATCCTTCCTCGTTAATGGAATTAATAACATTCTCAATAAATCCTCCAAGCACCGAAAATTGATTTTCCGTTTCACTAAAATATAAGTCAAAATATTTTGCACTTGCTATTCCTCTTCTTCTTGCAATATTTTGATATTCTTCTCGACCACCAAAAGAATATTGACTTTTCAGCTCTTGGTTTTTATTAAACTTCCCTGCGTATGGAAATAATACACCTAACAACTCCTTGTATTCAGAATTTACAGAAAACAAGTCACTAAAAAAGTTTTTTCCTTCTTGATTAAACTTCTCCATTGAAAATGAGGATACCCACAAGTCAGTATCATACATTGTATCTTCTGAAATAAAGTACTGTCGATTATTATATATAGACTTATATAGATCGTAATTATTCATTCTGATATATTCAATAACTATTTTATCTCTCTTTGATAAATTTGATCTATCTGTTAAAGCTTTCACTGCTACCGAATTTATAAAACGTTTAAAATCTCGTATATCCTTTATATGCTTGGCTATATATATGATGAATTCATTATACTCTTTTGCCTCTTTATCCGATTTATCATATAAGGCGATTAAATTGGAAGTACATTTTACTACTATATTTTCCATTGCAGTACCATCAACTTCTGGCACTATAATCTGCATTTGTACAATTTTCTTAACATAGTCATAATCAATATTTAAATTGGTGTCAAATATTCTTTTAACTTTTTCATTGTCAAATGAAATTATATAAGTTACTCTATCAAAATCCAAAACATTTCCTATTAATTTGAAAAGAAATATTATTTTGTCATCTTCAACTCTATCCAGATTATCAAGATATATAACGACTCGTTTACCACAAAGCTTCAGATATTCATTGATTTGTTTTTTACTATCATTTGCATCTCTGTTTCCCCCAAAAAACGAAGAAATTAGGTTTGATTTTTCTGGAGAATCTATAATTGCATTTGCCAGAATACTTATACTTCTCTTTATTTCAGAAGTATTCATTTTCAAATCATTACGCTTTATAATACAACTAAAAAAATTTTCAACAATACTCTCTTCTGTCCCATAAGTCCATGGATCAAAATCATCTATAATAACTATACCTTTATCGGTTTCTTCAATAATTTTCTTCACATTCTTAAGAATGGTTGTTTTTCCACTCCCCCACTTCCCCTCTAAGCTTATTACAAACTTGCCTTGCGGTTTAGTTGACAAAACAATATTAGTCAAATGATTTATAATTGACTTTCGATTAAGTAAATCATAATCAACATCACGTTCTTCTAATAGAATCACTCCATTTTTATTCTTTATGCGATTCTCATACAATTCTTTTAAATCAACTATGTTTGATTCATATAAGCCAGACTTTCTTTGTGCTTTTATATAATTTCTTCCTCTAGACCATGTCAAACCCATACTTACAAGAAAAAGTACAACTAATAAAATTAACTTATATGGATGAAACATTGAAAAAATAATAATTAAGAAAATGTATAGAAACGAAACCCATCCCACTACCTGCAATAAACAATCATAAAAATTAATTGCAAGAATCTTTCTCCACTCTAACATATGTTTTTCATACAGGATGATTCCAAACAGAAGTAACACAAAAATCCCCACAAAACCAGACATTGCTGGTCCATATTTATTTATCAACTGAGTTGGATAATTTACATAATCTAGGAAAGCTGTAAGTGCCAACGTCAGCACAACATACTTTAAAATCGCGACAAAAGGATACTTTAAATATACAGCATAAATATATTTTCTTTTAAATAAATCACTAATTTTCTTACTTCCGTTTTGTTCCCCCATATGCTTCCCCTCATCTTAGATTATTGCATTTTCCTAATACTTATTATCATTCTTATCAACAGATACCATTTCAATAATATCCCCAATATCACACTTCAATGCATTACAGATTTTAACTTTTACACAAAAACGCTTATAGTTCTATTATATCAAAATAAATTCAAGATACAACAAAATTTCACCTCCACATACTTCACTTTTATTGTTCTCAAATTCCTTTTCTGCAAATAATATAACTGGAATTTACTCTTGCACGTATTTTATATTTAAAACACTTTTCTTAAAATATGGCTGCACTTTTTACAGCCGCTGGCTTCAATTAGTACAACCAAATATTCATTTTGGCTATAGAAGCTGTAGCCAACAGTTCTAATCCTCGAAATTTTCATTCCATTAATAAATATTTGGGCTACAATTGGTATAGCCATTTTCCTCATTGGCTAAAGAAAGTGTAGCCATATGAAATATATAAGGGGGTTCAGGGGATTTTTTTCCCTGACAAAATGCAATATACCACTCTTGGATATATCTACAATCCCCTGACCAAAAAAGAAACATTTGACTTCATATCAAAGGCTTTGTAAGCTGTCTACAACTGTCTACAGGCTGACAGACACACAAAAATAGCGGAAACCCTAATAAAACCTAGGTTTCCGCTACCAATAAAAAGAGCGCGAGACGGGACTCGAACCCGCGACCCCGACCTTGGCAAGGTCGTACTCCACCAACTGAGCCACTCGCGCATAATCAATATTACGTTTTCTCATTTCTGAGAACACGGAAATTATAGCATATGTTTTTAAAAAATGCAAGAGGTTTTTAAAAATTTTCACCCACTTTCTCCTCCCCTATTTCCTAATTCCATTCTCTATTTCAATCCTTCACCACAACCTTATCCATCCTCTTATTCTCCCCAATCCCCCTCCTCAATCTTTATTATTTTACCTTTTTTCCTACATTTAAAATGTATTTCCCCCACAATACAAGGCCCTCACCTAACATTCTCAACTCTTTCGGTTTATGGTTTGACACCCCCTCCCCCCTTCCGTATAATACAAAGATATTTCAGCAAGGCATTTGAAAAGATGGGAGAAATTAATGAAAGAACTGCTTAAAATGGAACACATTACGAAGTGCTTTGGCGATATGTATGCAAACCGGAATATCAATCTTTCGGTACTGGAAGGGGAAGTACACACCCTTTTAGGGGAAAATGGAGCCGGAAAAAGCACCCTGATGAACATTCTCATCGGCTTATACCAACCCACAAGCGGACAGATCTTTCTTCGGGGAGAAAATGTCAGAATTGAATCTCCTAAAAGTGCTGTCCGCCTGGGAATCGGCATGGTCCATCAGCATTTCATGCTGGTAGAGGCCATGACTGTCTTTGAAAACATCATCCTGGGCCTTAAGAAGGATTCTTCTGTTTTTATAAAAAAGGAACAGCTAAAAAAAGAAATCCTTGATCTTTCCCAAAAATACGGCCTGGATGTGGAGCTGGACAGGCTGATTACGGACATTTCCGTAGGGGCTCAGCAAAGGGTTGAAATCTTAAAAGCCTTATACCGCGGAGCGGAGCTTCTCATATTAGACGAACCCACCGCTGCCCTGACTGACCAGGAGACAGAAGGACTGTTTGCTATCATCCGCAAACTGACAGGGGAAAACAAATCCGTCATCTTCATTTCCCACAAAATGCGGGAAGTCCTTGCCATCAGTGACCGCATCACCATTTTGCGGGCAGGGGAAACCGTTGCCACCTTGGATAAGGACAAAACAGACGGCTCAGAGCTTGCCAGCCTGATGATCGGCAGGGAAATGGCTCCCAGCCAATACAAAAAGGTCACCTCACCGGGAGAAGAGGTTCTTCGCCTGGAACATGCTGACTATCAGAAGGAACACAGGCACAGCGGCTTAAATGACGTAAGCCTTACAGTTGGAAAGGGAGAAATCCTGGGAATCGCAGGAGTGGATGGAAACGGCCAGTCCCAGCTTGCACAGCTTGCCTCCGGAGTCATTTCCCCGGACAGCGGAACCCTGTCCCTAAAGACCAACCGTATATCCCGTTTTGCCCCAAACGGCTTCATCCTTTCCCACGTTTCCCATGTGCCGGAGGACCGGAACAAGATGGGACTTATCGGAAATATGACTGTCCGGGAAAATCTGGTCTTAAAATCTACGGAAGAAAAGAGATTTTCTTACGGCAGAGGCGCTCTCTTAAAGAGAAAGGCCATCACTGCCTTTGCCCTGGACATGCAGGAGAAAAATGATATCCGCTGTTCTTCCATTGATCAGGAAGTCCGCAACTTATCAGGAGGAAACCAGCAGAAAATCATCCTTGCAAGGGAAATGGAAAGTAAGCCGGATCTTTTGATAGCAGTCCATCCCACCAGAGGATTGGACATGGGAGCCGCCCGGTACATTCACGACACCATGATAAAGGCCAGGGACGGAGGATGCGGCATTCTCTTAATCAGTGCAGACTTTGACGAAATCCTCAAGCTTTCTGACCGGATCATCGTGATGTTTGAAGGGAAGATCATGGGAGTTTATCCCGGAGAAAATCCGCCCATCGGGCAGATCTCCCAAGCAATGGCCGGAAAGGGGAATTAACATATGAAGCAAAAAGAAAATCTGACTAAAATCATCGTACCTGTCATTTCCATTCTGGTGGCATTTATCATGGGAGGCATCATCATCATCTGCCTGGGGAAAAATCCCTTTCAGGCTTATGGCTTTTTATTTTCCGGAGCCTTCGGAAGCAGCAGAAAGCTGGCCCAGACTCTGGTCATCGCCTGCCCTCTGATTTTCACCGGTTTAACCGCCTCATTTTCTTATAAATGCGGGGTATTCAACCTGGGAGGAGAAGGGCAGTTCATTATGGGAGCTGTCGCCAGCATCTTTTTTGTCACAAAAACAGGAGTCCAAGGTGTACCGGGAATCCTTTTAAGCCTTGGCATGGGTATGATCTGCGGCGCACTGTGGGGAGCCATTCCCGGAATCTTAAAAATCGTCCGGGGCTTAAATGAAATGATTGTCAGCATCATGCTCAACTACATAGCCACCCTGTTTATGGGCTACGTCTACACCACCCTTTTGCGGGATGGAAGCGTTCCCCAGACCTTTGCCATTCCCGATACCACGAAAATTCCGGTCATATCCAAAGGTTTTCCCATTCACTGGGGAATCGCAGCCGCAATCTTTCTGGCTTTTGCAGGATATTACTTCCTCTTTTGGACCTCCAAGGGCTTTAAGCTGAGGGCAGTGGGGTTAAATGCCACCGCCGCATTTTTCAACGGCTTTCCCGTCAACCGTTATGTACTGTTTTCCTTTATCGCCTCCGGAGCCGTGGCAGGCCTTGGAGGAAGCGTGGAGCTTCACGGAAAGCAGCTCCGCCTTATGAGCGGCTTTGGGCAGGGCTTTGGATTTGACGGCGTAGCCATCGCCCTCATTGCCCAGCTAAATCCCATAGGAACTGCAATTGTGGCATTTATCTTTGCTGTCTTGAGAAAAGGTGCCAGCACCCTGCAAACGGGAATGCAGATTCCAACCTCAGTGGTGGACATCATTCAGGCTCTGGTCATCATATTTGCCGTTGCAGGCACCGCATTGTTAAGGCTGCCGGAAATCAGACAGTATTTAAACCGGATATCCGGTAAAAGGAAGGAGTGAACCAATGGACGCATTTTTTAACGTGAATTTTTTCGTGGAGCTTATGCTGTCAACGGTCCGCATGGCAACACCCCTGTTATTGGCAGCTCTGGCAGAAACCTATTCAGAACGGGCCGGGCTGGTCAACATCGGCTTGGATGGAATCATGTCCTTTGGGGCATTGGCAGGCTTTCTCATAGGTTTTAAAACGGGAAGTCCCATGGCAGGCATTGCCTTTGGAGCCTTATCCGGAGTGATGATCAACATGATCTACGCCTTCTGCACCATCAGGCTTTGTGCCCCTCAAATTGTATACGGCATGGCAATCAACATCTTTGCCCCGGCCCTGGCCTCTTTTATTTACCGGCTGTCCTTTTCCGACACCTCCACTCTGATCCAGGGAGTGTCCATGAAGACGATGCCTATTCCCGTTCTCAGCCAGATTCCGGTTCTCGGACCTGTTTTTTTCAACCACCTTCCCCTGGTGTACGTTTCCTATCTTTTGGTTCCGGTTACTGCCATTTTCTTAAATAAGACAAAGGCAGGCCTTAACTTTAAGGCTGTGGGAGAGTTTCCCAAGGCAGCGGAAACACTGGGAATCAATGTGACCCTTCAAAAGTATATTGCCTGCATCATCTGCGGCGCCCTGGCAGGCATGGGAGGCGCTTATCTGACCATTTGCTACACAAGCACCTATTCCGAGGGAATCGTATCCGGGCGGGGCTTCATTGCCTTGTCAGCCGTTATCTTCGGGCGCTGGATGCCCACTGGAGTCCTGTTTGCCTGCCTGCTCTTTGGCTTCTGCGACGCCCTGCAGATCCGGTTCCAGCTTTTAAGCCCTTCCACTCCCTACCAGATCCTTCAGATGATGCCTTACATTTTCACTCTGCTGGTCCTGGCCTTCTTCGGAATCAAGAAAAGCGGTCCAAAAGCAAACGGCCAGCCTTACTACCGGGAAGAGCGTTAACAATAATTCCAGGACACATCCTGAGATTATAAATGATTTACAACACAGACAAGGAGGATTTAATTATGAAAAAACTACGAACCCCCGCTGCCCTCTTGATGGCCGCCCTTCTGGCTGCCGCAAGCTTATCAGCCTGCTCCAGCCCATCGGCCGCTCCATCAGCCGGAACAACGGCTGCCTCTTCTGATGCCGGCTCCTCGGCTCCGGAAACCACGGCTCCCGGCACTGCTGCTGCCGAAACCACAGCTGACAAGTCCTATAAGATTGCCATGGTGTTAGACTCTTCCATCTCAGACGGAGGATGGGGCGCAAGCTGTTATCAGGCTATGGTAAATGCAGCTGCTGAATCCGGTTGGGAAACTGTTTACACCGATAACGTGGCAACTGCAGATTATGCCACCGTTATGACCGATTATGCGGAATTGGGCTATGATCTGATCTTTGCTCCCGGAAACCAGTATACCGATGCAGTAAAGCAGGTAGCAGAGGAATACCCTGAAATCAAATTTATTCTCCTAAACGGAACAGTTGAAACCGAAAATATTACCTCCGTTCTTCCCGATGCCAAACAGATTGGCTACATGGCCGGAGCTCTGGCAGGCCTTATGAGCAAAACCGGAAATATCGGCTTTATCGGAGGCATGGAACTGGACACCACAAAAGCCAAGCTGGAGTGTTATGAAAAGGCAGCCCAGAAGATAAACCCGGACATCAAGGTGTCCTCCGCTTACGCCGGCTCATTCAGCGATACGGCAAAGGGAAAGGAAATCGCTTCCTCCATGATCTCCACCTATGACGTGGACATTATGTTCGGCGATGCCTCTGCTGTGGATACAGGCGCAAGGGAAGCCTTAGCAGGCCAGGAGGGCAGATATGACATCGGACAGCCAGGCGATCTTGGATCAGCAGACCATGAGGTCATCATCAGCTCCGTTGTAACCGACAATGCAGCTTTAGTCAAGGCCTGCATGGAAGACGTGGAAAAGGGTACTTTTGGAGGGCGCACCATTTACGGAGATTTGAGCAACGGCTGTCTCAGCGTGGGAACATTCTCCAACCAGGTTCCAAAGGAAATCCAGGATGAATACTTGAAAATCGTAGAAGAAATCAAAGCAGGAATCTTTATTCAGTAAACCGG
>NZ_DAIOXM010000002.1:278681-332163 GCF_036758025.1 Lacrimispora sp.
GGCAAAACGATGGCAAAGGCCCGCAAAACACTGACCCAAGGTGATTTGCGGGCCTTTTTCCTGCTTTTTCAAATCCGGTAGATTTTTTTGCTGAAAAATGATAAAATAGGTAAAAACAGCTATGCCGCCCAAAGCGGCAGAACGGAGCTTTACATGTCACTCATACCGTTTCAAAAATTGCCGCCCCGAAGACGTACGGAGGATGCGCGTCAATATGCATACCGGATCATCCGTCATTTTATTTTAAATCTCCAATTGCCTCCAGGCAGGAAGATGAACGAGGTGGAACTTGCCGAGGCGCTCAATATCAGCCGGACTCCGGTTCACGATACTCTCTATAAGCTTTCCCGAAAGAATCTGGTGGATATCGTTCCCCAGAAGGGAGCCTTTGTATCCGGAATCTCCGTTCACCGAATTGAGCAGACCCTTTGGATTTACAAGCATCTTGGAACGGCAATGCTTCAGAATATTTTCATCCGCAACGTAAAGCAGACTCAGTTTGACATCCTCTACCACACCCTGCACCAGCTTGAGGATTATCTGGCTCAGGAGGATTTCACCCAGCCTGCTCTTTTAATTAATGATTACTACCGGCTTCTTTATGAGCTGGCAGGCAAGATGGATCACGTCTGGGAGCCTGTCCAGAAGGTCGGCATGGATTTACAGCGTCTTTTATTTCTGTCCACCATGGACCCCTCTGTGACGAGGGATTTTTTAAAGGATTTAACTGCTCTTACTGATTCTCTTGTAAAAAGGGATACGGACCGGGCATGCACCATTTACCACCATCATTTGTCCCGGATACTGTTATTGGTACAGCCTTTGAGGGACAGCTATCCCAGTTACTTTATTGACGGCAGCACAGAACAGAAAGGATTTCTTAACGATGAGTGAATTTCAGCAGAACCCATTTGCACTGACAGGAAAAAAAGCTCTGATTTCCGGAGGAACCGGGGGCCTGGGAAGTGCCATTGCCAAAGCGTTTTTACAAAATGGAGCCGATGTGGCCGTATGCGGCGGACATCCGGAAAAGGCGGCAGCTCTGGCGGAAGAAGCAAAAAAGGCCGGACGCAGCTTTCTGGCTTTAAGCTGTGACATCCGAAACCCGGAAGACGTAAACAAGATGCTGGATGAAGTGGACAAGGCCTTTGGAACCATTGACATCCTGGTAAACAGTGCCGGAATGAACCGCCTTCTTCCCGCAGAGGATTACGACGAGGACACTTTTGACCTGGTAATGGATTTAAATGTAAAAGGAGTTCATGCCGTGACCAGGGCCGTTGGAAAGCGGTTTATGATTCCTAAACAGTATGGCCGCATCGTCAATCTTTCTTCGGTAAAGAGCTTTATCGGAACCAAACAGGACTACATTGCCTACTGCGCCAGCAAGGGTGCAGTCAATATGTACACCAAGCAGCTTGCCTGCGAATGGGGCAAGTACGGTATCACCTGCAACGCCATTGCTCCTACCTTTGTCAGAACCCCCATCAATTCCTTCCAGCTTGATGACCCGGTGTTCTTTAAAACCCTGACAGACCGCATCCCCTTGGGACGCATCGGCAGGGAAGAGGATATCGCTGCCGCGGCATTATATTTATCCAGTGACGGAGCATCTTTTGTAAGCGGACAGATTCTTGGGGTGGACGGCGGTTTGACTGCCATGCAGTAATCTATTGATATCAAATTAATGAGTCAGGAGGATTTATTATGATTTTCGGAAATATTCACAATCCCATGGTTACACAGCAGATCGCCATGCTGCCGGAACCTCTCGGCCGGGCTCTCCTCTTTTTAAAAAATCACGATATGGCAGCCCATGAGCCGGGCGTATTTAACATAGAGCTGGGCGGCGTGCCTGTCATTATGCAGGTTCTTGACTTAAATACTTCAGACCGGGAAAGCTTAAGACCGGAGGTTCATAAAAAGATCATTGACGTACAGTTTCTGGCTTCCGGCGGACCGGAAGCAGCGGGATTTTACAACAATGACGGGACAGGGCAGATCGAAGAGGACCTTTTTTCCACTCCAAGGGATATCGGCTTTTTCTTCAATGACCCATCAGCTCCGGAAGGCCGCATCCATATGGTTCCAGGAACTTATGCTATGTATTTCCCCTGGGATATTCACATCCCTGCTATTAAAATAGGAGAAAGTTCTGCTCCTATCCGCAAAATCGTAATTAAGGTTCCTCTGGATAGCTGTCTTCCAAAGGAGAGCACAAAGGGAGAAGCGTAATGAACATAAGCCGCCACTTAACCACACTTTCTCAAAAAGATCCGGACCAGAGGCGGAAAGCTCTGGAAGAAGTTTTAAACCAGGAGGGTCTATCCTATATGAGACAGGAGGAGGAACCTTCTGTCAAGGCTCCCAGAGGCATTATCAACTACTTAATCAATCCTTGGAACGAGGCGCCAGGGCTCTTATTCTGTGCCCATCACGACGGAGTTCCGGGAAGCTTCGGAGCCAATGACAACGCCGCTTCCCTCTGTATTCTCATCGATCTTGCCAAGACCCTTTCCGCTGAGAACCTTCCTGTCCGCTTCGCCTTTTTTGACGGGGAAGAATCGGGAAATACAGGAAGCCGCCTTTACGCATCCCAAATGGACCGGAAGGCAATTACGGGAGTGGTAAACTTAGATGTATGCGGCTACGGGGATACCATAGCCGTCTATGACCGGGGAAATGGAAGAAAGCCCTCTGTATCGGCATTTTGCAGCCAGAAGGTTTTAAAGGCCCACAACGGACTGCTGGTAAAGTATCTTCCCAAAAGCGATGAAGCTTCCTTTTCCGGGCTTTCCATTCCAGCCATCAGTATCGCTTCTATCCCCCGCTGGGATATTGAGTACTTAAAGGTTCTTTCCGGCATGGGCAGCGGAATCCTTGGACGCCCGCCGGAGTTTGACATGATCCTGGAACAAATGGAGATTTCCACCACCATGCACGGCGGTTACCGGGATTCACCGGAGTGGGTGGAGCCGGAAGCCATGACCCGGGTTTATGATTATCTTATGGATGGGCTTCACAGCACCGGAGACAACAAGGGACTTTTATCCCGTTTTTCCCTTCGGGGGAAATAAGGGCGTGCCTGGAATTCACCTTTTTCCTCTCACCATTGATACTTACTTGTATGCCGGCATAGGAACTTCGTTATTTCAATATTTTATTCATATTTGGCCTCTTTGGGTTTCACATTCCTGGTCACGGAATGCTGAAAATACTATAGAGGCCAAAAAAATGGTTATTTCTTCTTTCATATTCTTATCATCCCTTCTTACTTCTGAAAAGAATACTCATCTGCTCATAATCACACTGTTTTCAGAAATTTTAATTATCTTTGAGTTAATACGGTGTGGATTGAATACCAATGTTGACAGCAAACCAGCCTGACTGAAAAGATCATGGGGAACAGCGGCTGGACTATGCTGTGTCACTCCAGTATTTCTGGAATCATATTTATCAAAAAACGTTCTCCAACTGTCAGATATCCATGTTTCCTATAACAACAATATAAGCTGCGCTTCATTGGATAATCTTTTACCTGGCAATAGAAACTGGTGTTATCACTTCCGGTAAAATGGTGTATGGCAATGCTGGGAACAAAGGTAAATCCCTTATTTAAGCTTACCAGACTTCGGGCAAGGTGAATATTCTCAGTCTCAATCACTTTTCCGGGGGTAATTTGAAATTGCATCAGAAGACGGTCCGCCATTTCACGCATGCTCCGTCCCTTTTTTAACAGAATCATGGGTTGTCCCGAAAGTGACTCCGGCAGTATGGGTGGATTTTGGCTGCCTGGTCTCCAGGTGGATTTTTCTTTCATAAAGAATGGCGGAACCTGCAGATAAATGGGATTTTCCAGAATCGGGCGATATTCCAGTTCGGGATCATCTGTCTGATAGACAAAAGCCATATCTACCTTTCCGCTTTTTACCATCTCTTGAAGTGCACTCATGCGTTCTTCAATCAGCGCCAGTTCTACATGAGGAAATTTCTGCTCAAAGGTATCTAAAATGGCTGGAAGTAAAAATTCTCCAGTGAGGGAAGTAAGGCCCAGGGTGATTCGACCGCTTCGGCTGTCACTTAAATCAAAGATTTCTTTTGAAACGGACTTAGAAATTGCCAGTACATCCTTGCAGCCACGCAAATACACCTCCCCTGCTTGAGTTGGCTGGAGGTTACCGCGGTTTCGGATAAAAAGTGAAGTGCCCAGACTGCGCTCCAGGTCAAGAATCATACGGCTCAGTGCAGGCTGAGAAATGTAAAGCTTTTGAGCTGCTGCTGTAATACTGTGTTCCTCAGCTACCGCCAGCAAATAATAAATTTGTTTTTCATTAATCATGGTTGAGTCTCCATATCTTTTAAGGAAATAACATAACATCAACGTTATGTGAGAATGTCAAAATCAGTATTTTACACTATCTTAAATCATGATTATAATGAAGTCAACATAAACAGTAATCACTGATGCAGCTTAAGAATTTATCTTAAAAGTCTAATATTATTCAAACGCACAGGAGGACGTAGGAATGGCAAACGTAAAGGTATTTGTTCCATATGGTGCAGTTGGTTTAAACTGTACGGAAGAGGCATTTGAAGCAGGTCTGGCCATGAAGCCGGATGTTATTTCCAGCGATGCAGGCTCCACAGATTCAGGACCCTATTATCTGGGGTCTGGTCACGGAAAATATTCCATCCGTGATGTGAAACGGGACTTAAAGCGCATGGTGCTGGGTGCACACCAGCTTGGTATTCCCATGACCATCGGTTCTGCGGGAACCTGCGGCTCGGATGAGGGTGTTGATACTGTGTACGCATTGATTCGGGAAATTTGTGAGGAAGCCGGTATCCACAAGAAGATTGCCAAGATTTATTCTCAGCAGGATATTGAGATTATCAAACAGAAATACCGTGACGGAAAGATCAATGCCTTGCACGGAGCTCCTGAAATTTCAAAAAAAACATTTGATGAGTGCAGTACGATTGTGGCATTGCTTGGTGCAGAAGCGTATGAAGAAGCGTTTAAAAACGGCGCAGATATTATCATTGGAGGCCGGTCTACTGATACGGCAGTCATAGCAGCATATCCGCTGATGAAGGGCTGTGATCCCGCTTCCTGCTGGCATGCAGCAAAAACCGTAGAGTGCGGCGGCGTATGCACCAGTGCCGGTTTGCAGGGCGGCGTATTTATGGAAGTCGATGAAAATGGCTTTACAATCAAATCTGTTCAGCCAGGCAGTACAGTTTCCGCTTATTCCGTGTCCGCACACTTGATTTATGAAAATTCCAATCCGATTCAGCTGACAGAACCTGGCATCATGATTGACACCAAAAATTCAACTTATACAGAATTGTCCGATACAGCAGTGCGCGTGGAAGGCACAACCATCGAATATCTTCCTTATACGCTGAAGCTGGAGGGTTCTGGTCCTGTGGGATATCAGACTGTCAGCATGGCGGGCATTCGTGACCGTAAGATAATGCAGAATCCAATGAAATGGGTAGACGAAGTATCCAAAGCTGGTATCGAAAAGCTTGAAAAGGCGGGTATTTCACGTGACAGCTATCATTTCTGGCTCCGCCCTTATGGCTACAACGGTGTTTCTGGAATGGAGGCCCCCGAAGGCTACGTACCAAATGAGGTACTGATGATGCTGACAGTTACGGCTGATACCCAGGAAATGGCAACTCAGATTGCCAAAGCATTCAATCCGTTACTTCTCCACTACAATATGTTTGAAGGGAAACAGATGCCTTCTTATGCCTTCATTTTCTCGCCTGCAGAGATGGAACGAGGCGCAATTTATGAGTTCAAACTGTATCACACAGTATCTGTAGAGAATCCGTTGGAACTGGTTCGCATTGCTTATGAGAATATCTGATAAGAGATCTAAGAAGCTGGCCCATGGGAAAAGGGGTTCCGGCTATAGAAACATTTCGATTGAATACAGAAATCATTATAATTCGGAGGTGCAAAATGAACACGATTGAAGAGACTGTTAAATACATTCGAAGCAAAAATGCAGGGCCATTTTGGCTGACTATTGATGCTTTTTGCAATAATGTGGAGGATACAAAGAGAGTTACGGCAGCATTTGAGAGAGAACGTGAATTTATTGCCAAGGCATTTCAGGTTAAGCCAGAGGACTTACAGATCTTTTGTCTGGAACATATCCAGGTGGCTAAAATCAGCCTCCCGCGTGTGCCGGTTGAGGGAAGCCGTGATGAGCTGGATATGCATGGCGGACAGCATTACGTAACACTGCTGAATATTGCTTGTTAATAGTTAAAAGGGTAAAACCACTGTTTTTTGGTTTTACCCTTTGTTTGTATTATAATGATGTTTTTGACATGTCAGGCAGGCAGTACACCGCTTTGGGGACACCCTCTTTTATATAGAAAAACAAATTATTCCATAGAAAGAATGATCTTGCGCACGGTATCTGTATTTTTCTCCGCATAATCAAAGGCTTCATGCATTTGATCAAAGGAAAATTCCGCATTGGCAAAGCCCTCTAAGGGAAGCTTGCCCTGCTTTAAATACTCGATGACAACAGGGAAACGGCCTGTCTGGTGGCGGGAGCCCATAATGGTCATCTCACCCTTTGCCAGCTTAACGGGTGCGATTTCGCTTGGAGTGGTGTTAAAGCTCATTTCCACCACGCGTCCGGCAGTGCTGGTCACATCTATGGCCTGTTCAAAGCTTTCCTTTGAACAAACGGCATCTACTGTTACATTGGCTCCCATGCCTTCTGTAATTTCAAGCACCTTTTTCACAACATCCACTTCTTTGGCATTGATAATGTGATCTGCTCCCAGCTTCTTTGCATATTCCAGCTTTCCATCCACAATATCTGAAATAATAACAGTTGCCCCCAGAATCTTTGCATTTACCATAATGGTCAGGCCGATGGTGCCTGCGCCCATGATAAATACAACGTCACCTTCCTGCACATTGCCCCGGTAGCAAGCCTGAGCGCCGATGGTAAAGGGCTCGATCAGAACAGCCTGGCTCCATGGCAGGTCAGAGGGGATGATGTGGGCGTTTTTCTCCGGGATGACAACGTATTCCTGAGCACCGCCTTCTACGTGAACGCCAAAAACCTTTAAGGTCTGGCAGGCATTTCTCCGGCCCTGGCGGCAGGCATAGCATTCGCCGCAGGAAAGGATGGGCTCTGCCACAACGTGATCTCCTGCCTTTACTGCGGTAACGGCAGAACCTGTTTCCGCTATTTCACCCACAAACTCATGGCCCCAGACACGGGGATAGGTAACAAAGGCATTTTTTCCATGGTAAATGTGCATATCGGAACCGCAGATACCAACCCGTTTGATCTTTACCAGAACATCCGTATCCTTTTCAATCTTCGGAATGTCGCGTTCTACCATTTTAAGCACTCCAGGTGCTTCAATTACTCCTGCTCTCATGTGAAACCTCCTTGTATGATTGTCCATTTATCTGTTTTACAATTATTTTCGCCTTTAACAAATTTCCAAGTACTGTTCCAGCACCTGATCCATCTCTGCCTTCTGATCTTCTGTCAGAGGCAGCAGAGGCTTTCTCACATCTCCCGCCCAAATTCCCTGTCCGGAAACAACATGCTTTAAGTTGGCACAAAGCCCGTTTCTCAGCAGCACATCCAGAATGTTATTGCTCTTAGCCTGAAGGACCCGGGCTTCATCCCCCTTGCCTTCCAGATACAATTCCATGACCTTTTTAAACTGAGGAAGCATGAAGTTAAAGCTGCTTCCGATAAATCCCTCACATCCAAAAGCCAGAAAGGCCACCATACAGCTTTCAAAGCCGCCGTAGCAGATGATGTCAGGATTAATATTGTGCATACGCTCCATTTGAAGCATATCCAAATTAGTATGTTTTACTGATCCTACTGCTCCGGATTTCAACAAAGCCTGAATTTCCGGGCTGGATAAGTTCAGATTTTTATGTGTGCTGGTGGGAATATTGTAATAGAGAACCGGATGGCCCACCGCCTCCGCAATATCATAATAATATCCTGCAATCTCTTTTTCGGAAAACCCGAAATAAATGGGAGGAGTGGCAGCAATGTTTGGAATACCCATTTCCTTTGCCTCCCTGGCATAAAAAACAGCTTCCGCCGTGCTGATTGCACCCACGTGGGCGAATATGTCCGCCCTGTCCTTGTACTCAGAAGCCAATTCAAAGGAACGGACTCTCTCTTCCCTTGTCAGCAAAAAGCATTCTCCTGAACTTCCTCCGATGAAGAAGCCGTCAGCTCCCTGGGAAATGTTCTTTTCCCAAAGCTGTCTGGCCGCCTCTCCGTTAATCTTCCCTTCCTGATCGAAAGGAGTGATAGAAGCAACGTATAATTTTTTCATGGCAGTAACCCCCTTATGAAGTCCCCATAGTAATGAGCAAAGAAGCCGGCCCCAATCAGGAACCAGCCTCTCCTTATATCTGTTACCGGCTCTTGTCTTCTATTGCGTGTATCGTTTCTACTACAAATTCATGGGTCGGAACCGGGATGCCGCATTTCTTTGCAGCCCTTACGACGGAACCGCTTATAGTCTCCACCTCAGTCCTTCTTCCGTTTTGTAAATCGGCCCGGATGGAGGTACAGCCGTTTGGAGAAGCTTCAGAGGTTTTCCTCACCTTTTCCATAATGGCCTCTTCATCGGCTTCCAGCCCCAGACCTCTGGCAACTGCAACAGCCTCATGAATTAAACGGGTAGTCATGTTCCAGGCATGTTCATTGGCAGCAATGTAGCCTATATCCACCTGGAGGATACCTGTTACCACGCTTAAGGAAACGTTGGTAAAAAGCTTGTCCCAGATCAACTGCTGGATGTTGGAGTGGATGTTAATCGTAAAGCCGCAGGATTCAAAAGCTTCCTTCAGTTTCGGAAGAAATCCGGCTTTGTCCTCCACCAGCATTCCTACATTGGTATTGCCTTTTCCGCCTCTTTTGACGCAGCCAGGTGACAATACCGCTCCGTTGTCCTCTGTGGTTCCGATGATAATATGGTCTTTATCTACAAACTCCCCCAAAATATCCTCATGACCGGAACCGTTTTGCAGGGTCAGCACATAAGTATCCGGACCAATCAAACATTTATTTCCTGCCAGAGCGGCTTTGGAAAACAGGGACTTGACGAAAAGAATCACCAGGTCCACCGGCTCCATGCCTTCTGTACAGGTCACTGCATGAGGGCGGTAAACATTTTCCGTACCATCCTCCTGAAGCTTGATGCCTTCTGCTTCAATGTGGTCCACAGTGACGGCAGACGTATCCACCATATATACTTCATTGTTCAGGGACAGGTGGGCTCCATAAATGGAACCCATAGCCCCTGCCCCGATTACGGCAATTTTCATAGATTTCCCCTTTATTATTTAGAAAACTCTGCCAGTCCTTCAATTGCATAAGCGCGGATTGGGCAAGAATCCAGTCCCTTGATCGGAAGGGGAGTGTAGGACATGAAGAAGGTGTCGGTAGTCAGCTCCTCTAAGTTCTTTAATACCTCCAGGAATACTACGTCTACTTCCATTAATACGTCATGGAATGCGCTTACGTCCTCGTTATTGCTCTCGATAGAAACGCCGTCGCCAAAGCCAACGCATTTCACTTTCTTCTCTTTTAACCATTCAGCGGTTTCACGGCAGATGAAAAGACGCTTGTCTTCTTCTGTGTTGGTAGCCGGTGTAAATGGAGGAAGCTTGAAGTCAGAATCCAGGATTACAATGTCGCCTTCCTTGATACGGTCTCCGCAGGCTTTCTCTAAATCTTCGCCCTTGATCTTTCCGTTCGGCTCCATATGAGTAATGTTTACATGGATGGCACGTCCCATAAATGTGCTGATCGGAAGGCCCTGTACATCGGTCCAGTTATCATTATGATGATAAGGACACTCAACATGGGTTCCCAAATGGCTTGTTAAGTCCATGATGGTATGGAAATCCGGAATAGGGCCGCCTGTATTGAAACGGAATAACCGGCATCTTCTGGACTCAGTCTCAGGGTCCAGCACCTTTGTTAAATCAATTACTCTTAAACCATTTCCTAAATCAAATGCATTCATTGTATAATACCTCCTATATATATTTAGTTTAAACATTCTTCCCTCATTATACCTGTATACCGGTATACCGGTCAATGCTTTTTTTATTGACTTCATAAATTTTCTGGGGTATGATATTTTCCATAATATTAAGATAGGAGTTTTCCATGAACGACACCGGTTCCCTGCAATATCAGGCTTATCATACCATAAAAGAACAGATACTTTCCAAGGCTCTTGATTCAGAGGTTCTCTATTCTGAAACCAGGCTGGCAAAGGAGCTGGGCATTTCCCGGACTCCTTTAAGGGAGGCCCTTCAATACCTTTCCCAGGAAGGCTACATCACCATCATTCCCAGCCGGGGATTTAAAATCCGCCGCCTGGATAAGGAAACCATGAGGGAATCCATTGAGGCCCGCTGCGCCATTGAGGGCTTTTGCGTCCATTTAGCCGCCCAGTGCCCCGATGAGGAACGGTATCAGAAGCTGATGGCGGATATGAAGGAATCCTTAAACCTTCAAAAGGCTGCCCTGGCCTCCGGAAACTTTTCCACTTCCTTTACAGAGGCTGACCACCAGTTCCATCTGCTTCTGGTTCATTTCGCTCAGAACAGTGAATTCAACCATCTCTTCCAGCGGCTTTTGTACACCATTCACTTAACCACTTCCAATGCCCTTGCCATTACGGGACGGGCTCAGAAGACTTATGAAGAACATCTGGAATTTTACAAGCATCTGGAAAACAGGGACAGCCTCCAGGCTTATCAGACTCTCATTGCCCATCTGATGATGCCTCTGAAACTGAACCTGATTTAAACGGATTGCCAATATCCCCTTGACTGCCTGTAAGGCTGCTGCAAAAAAGCTTTTCGCTTTGCAGCAGCCTTTTTTATTATAAAGCAACCGGTTAAACAGCTACCTTTACAACTACCTTCTTCACTGCACACGGCTCTCCTGCCACGCAGCGGGGCTTATGAGCATCCTCCGGAGCTACCACGATTAAATCGCCTTCCTCCAGGATCACATAACCGGAAAACTCCGGCTCCTCATAAAAGATCAGGTCATTTTCTTCAATGCGCTCTTTTTCTTTTAAAATGTCACGCTTGCATACTCCGAACTGCTCTCTTCCCGTAACCACATACTGGATATCAAAATATTTCTCATGAGTCTCAAAAGAGCCCTGTTCTGCCGGAAATGTGGTGTATTCCTGAATGTTGGCTATTACGGTATCTCCCATAACGGGATAGCTTCCAACCGGAAGAGCCTTGATATCTGTCTCCCTCAGCCACTTGTAAGCTGCCTGGAATTTATCCTCCAGATAATCGTATTTTTCTGCAATTGAACTGTTAGCAAAAAGCATAGGTTTTCTCCTTTTTATTATTTGCTTGCAATGTCTTCTGTATCCAGATTGCCTTCAGAAATGGCAACCACCTGAGCCCAGATCTGCTCGTCCACGGATACGCCGTCCTTCATGCTCTTTTCTCTGGCAGCAATGGTGCGCTCGCCCGGGCATGTGACCTGGCCGCCTTCCTGCTCTGGATGGGTGGCATCTGCCGCTGCAACCCTGCGGTTGAGCATTGCCTGAATCTCTTCCTTTGTTCCGAACAGGTAGGGATCGTAAGCAATGAAAATCTGACTGCATCCGGTACAGCTTCCGTTATCGGCCTCATCGATGTCAGAGCCGCATTTTCCGTTTGACATGAGAGCTGCCGCCAAATCCAGGGCAATGGCCATGCCGCTGCCCTTCCAGTAACCCGTAGGCAGAATTCTTCTGCTCTCTTCAATGGCTCCCGGATCATCGGTCAAGTTGCCGTCTTTGTCAAAGCCGCCAGGGAAAGGAAGCTTCTTGCCTGCCAGACGGTAAACCCCCAGCTTTCCGTAAGCATACTGGCTCATAGCCATATCAAGGACAATGGGACCGTCTTCACGGGGAATGGCGATACAGAAAGGGTTGTTGCCCACTCCCGGCTCATCGCTGCCCCATAAAGGCATACAGCTTTCTGTATTGATCCAGCTGATTCCCATAAAACCTGCCTCTGCCATTCTCCAGGCATAAGTACCGCCTCTCATCCAGTGAGTGGTGTTTTTTAAAGCGACGCAGCCGATTCCATGCTCTTTGGCAAGAGCCATGGCACGATCCGCACAAAAGAGGGCGTTGGTAATACCGATTCCCAAATGTCCGTCATAATTTTCAACAGCACCTTTTCCGCCCACAAGCTCCGGCTCACCGTTGGGATCAACCCAGCCCTTCTGAACGTATTCCACAAAACGGGGAACCCGGTTCAATCCGTGGCTTTCTACTCCGTCTGCACTGGACTGAGCGTGAATAGAGGCGCATACCTTTGCCTTTTCCTCAGAAAGTCCAGCGTTCAACAATGCTTTTTCCACTGTTTCCAAAACAGTGCTGTAGGGAATTTTTAAACTCATAGGGTCTCCTTCTTTCTTGCATTCTTATCTCTATGCATCTTTTTCTTCATCGGTTTCAATGGGAGGAATGGTTCTGCCAGCCAGCTCCATCATCTCCTCATACAAACCGCTGGCTTCCTCCGGTGAATAGCCATATACTAAAAATACATCCATCAAATAGGGGGAATAGCTGATTCCCATAATCTCCTGGGCAAAGCCCATGGCCGCAATCTCGCTGAGGGCAATGATGTTGGAATCATTGTGAAGAAATCCCAGGGACCAAAGCCTGATCTTTTCAGTCTTCGTAAATATCTCCTCATGATACTGCTCTTCCACGCAGTGAAACAGCTCATGAGCCAGAAGGAGCCGGCTGATATCCAGCTCCCTGGTGAGAATTTCCGAAACTCCCGGTCTTTCAAACATCTTTTCAGCTTTTTTTACTGCGTCCATATAAATGCAGATTTTATTAGGCACCCGGAACTCTGCAAAGAGCACCCGGTCGGTCTTTTCCGGAAACTCAGGGAAAGAGACATCCATGCCCATGGCCTTTGCCAGTTCCTTGGGATCCCCGGTCTGATACTTGTCACAGATCTTTTTTGCATACTCCCTGCCGCAGGCCAGACTCTTTTCCATCCACTCCCTGCGCTGTTCATCCTGAAACTTTCCATTTAAGGGCTCTCTGGAAAATGCATAGCCGTACCATTCCTCCGGTTCAATCTCAGCCAGGTCTGCCAGCATATCACCCAAAGGGCGCACATCAAAGTGAGGGCGTTCGTATTCCCTTCCTCCCTGTTTTCCGAAAAGTCCGTCTGCAATGGGCTTTAAAGCTGTTTGAAATTCTTCCTTTGTCATGATTCTTAAATCTCCCTGTTGGAGGCGATGATCAGAATATCTTCATCCGGTTCCCGGTCTCCTAAATCCAGATTCATAAGAAGCAGTACCTGCTCCAAGTCAATGGCACTGTAATCCGTTACTCTCGGTCCAAAGCACACGAAGAAGTCAGGACGGAGAACAGAGTCGGTCTTAAATACGGCATTTTCCTTCCAAAGCTTTTCTACTACTTCTTCATAATCCTTTGCCTTACATTTTTCTACGGCACCGTCTGAACACTGCACTTTGATAAAGCCCTTGGTATCCACGATTCGAAGAGGTGTCTTTCCGTCTTTTTCACCTCTATATACATAGAACTTGTCTGTCTGCTCTGCCAGCTTCACATTGGCAATCTTTGGACCAAAGTCTTCCAAGGCCAGTTCGCAGGCTTCCGGTTCCTCACAGGCTTTTAACAGGTCGGTAGTCTTTACTTCCGTGGAACCTGTAGCAATGGCTGTTACCTTACCGGTCTGGTTGTCGATCTCGATATGAATTTCAATGGTATCCGGAGAAGCTCCTGAGCTGACTGCCAAGTCTGCGGCCTCTTTCTTCAGCTCCCTGATGTCCTCCTGAGTCGGATTGGGGATAACACGTTCTACTACATCACGAACCATGGCAAGAGCCACACCGATGGAGGAAATAACCTCTGCATTTTCCGGAATGCTGTACTGAAGGCCCATTTTTCCTGCACAGTAAGGAACTAAGGAAGCCGCTCCGCCTCCGCAGCCTACCAGCCTCATGCTGTCATGGTCCAGTCCGTACTTTTCTGCCAGCGTGTTGATGGTGGCATTGACCTTTTCAAAGTCCTTATCAAGAATCTGGGTTGCCAGTTCTTCTACGGTGATGCCCAGCTTATCGGCAACCGGCTGCATGGCCTTTCTTGCAGAGTTGGCATTTCCGTAGGCAAAATATTTCTTATCTACCAGTCCTAATACATTGGCTGCACATGTATTGGTAAAGCAGATGCGCTTTCCATTCTTTAACCGCAGGGTCACGTAGTCGTTAGGATCTCCCTGCTTGGGGCTTACCATTTCAATCTGAGGATCTACGATCTCCTCTTCCGCAGTAAAGCAGGCATATTCACATCCTGCAATATGAGCAGAACGGGGGCCTACGTCTGTTACAGACTTGCTTCCGATACGGACCATGGAACCGCCTGCACATCCTAAAATACGCACGTCAAGGGAGTTGATATAAGTGTCATGGCCGCCGATTTTAGCGTAATCCACGCCAGGACGTCCGTTTTTGATAACACCGATATTGGTGGTGGTTCCGCCTACCTCAAAGTAAATGGCATTGGAGGCACGAAGATACATGAGGGAACCCATAACAGAAGCGGCCGGGCCGGATAATGCGGTCAGAATGGGACGCTTTCTCATTTCTCCGATTTCCATAACACCGCCGTCGCCTCTCATGATCATCAGGGGCACGTGAACGCCTGCCGCATTGACGGAGGACTCTGTTGCATTAGCTGTGTTCATCATCTTAGGCAGAATGGAAGCGTTGATTGCTGCCGTACGGGTACGGCGGGTAAGTCCATACAGTTTCGTAATATCAGAAGCCATTGTTACAGGCACATTTTTCTTCTTTGCACAGTCATGAATGGTCATTTCCTCTTCCATGCTGTCTACACCAAAGGCCATAGAAGCCACGATTACCTGAGCGCCCTGGTTCAGCAGCTCATCAATGCTTTTGTTGATCACATCTTCTGTCAGCATTTTCTTCTTAATAAAGGTGTTGTACACCTTGATCATACGGCCTACTTTTTCATCCAGAATAATATCCTTTAATGCCAACTGGCGTTTTGCCAGAAAGCCCTCTAAGCCTCCCCCGGCCATGCCGACTACTCCGACGTTTGCTACGTCTCCCTCAATAAATGCGTTAGTTGCCTGAGTTGTGGAGTGAGCTACGAAAACCACGTCCTCCGGTGCAATATTATTTTCCTGCATACAGTACTGAAAACTCTGTACAACACCGGCAGCAACGCCGTCTTTATGATCATGAGTTGTCTTTACCTGCTTTTTCCCAATAATTTCATGGGAGTCGTTGTCCATAGCAACGCACTTGGTATACGTGCCGCCTACGTCGATTCCCATACGGACTGCTCTATGTTCTGCCATCTTTTTCATTCCTTTCTTTTTTCCTGACATGCTTTTCCCATTGAGATTCATGTTGAAAAGCGTCCGGCGCGCAGGGGCGCCCCGGACTTATGGGTTAATACCTTGGATTTTGAGAGTATAAATAAATTTGTTTGACTGGTTTTAGCCAAGGAACCATGCAGCTCCAAGCCCTCCCAGCAAAATAAAGGTTGCCACATACTGAATCACACCGGTAAGGTATGCATTTGGTATGGAGAGCTTTAAGAATTCTCTTGACTCTACCTTTGTGTAAGCAAGTCCCCATGCAACCCAGGACTGAGTGATACAGCTTCCGATATTTACAGTGATTGTAGGAATTACAAATACTGCATAAAGGAAGGGAACAGAGAAGGAAGCAACATTGGAAAGTACACCAAGGGTAGCAGCTCCGCTTCCAACCAGGGTCATCGGTCCGCGGAATAGACCCATGCAAAGCAGGACAGCAAATACGATACATACAACGATTTCACTTCTTGGCATTACATTGCCTAAGATTACCTTAAAGTAAGGTGAAGCATAGGACGCTACCTGGTTGAACATAGGCAGAGTAAGAAGGAAGCCTACCAGGGGAGCGGTATCAACCACACCGTCATAGTACAGCTTATTTACAAGCTGGCAGTTCTCTTTAAAGCTTCCCTTCATTCTTCCGCAAAGGAAGAGGGCTAAAAATCCTGCGATTACAAAACCGCCGATAACGGAGAAATCAAGCCAGATCTTAAGGACTACAGGCACGATTGGAAGGATCAGGGTGTAGAACGGAGCGTTCTTCTGTTCAGATGCAGCGCCTCTTGTCTGGGCAGCCCAGGAGTGAACAGTCTTTGCTTTCTTTAAATAAACTGCAGACAACAGAGTGGTGGCTACCAGCATGATAACCAGAGCGGCAAAGCCCCAGTGTGATGCATACCAGCCAAGAGTGAATTCAGGCAGTTCTTCCGGCTTGATAAAGAAAGCGCGGTACTGTGCAAAGTTTACAGGATTTAAGAAAATACCGGCTGCAACGGAACCCATAAAGGAAAACAGTGCAACAGATTTCGGAATTCCCAGAGACATAAGGATGGGAAGAACGATAACGCCGATAGCGATAACCGGGCCTGCACCTGTCATAGCGGTAAAGATTAACGCTGTAACAATGTTTAACAGGGAAACGGTAACAAATGGCTTATCTCCGCCCAGCTCAACAGTCTTACGGATCAGGGTGGAAGCAATTCCGGTATCCATCAGGACACGGCCAAACCATGCGCCCCAGCATACGTTTACCAAAGTGGTTCCCCAGCCTTCAGGAGCTGACTGGAAGATCTTGTTCAGAGCAGCAATCATGGTGTTGTCTGCGCCGAATTTCAAAATAGGATTGGACTCTAAAAATGCCTCGCTTACAAAAAGGGTTCCGCCAAAGGGTAAAATAGTCCAAAGAATTGTGATCAGCAAAAATCCGATCATCAGGTTATGACCCTTGACACAGTAGTATGCCAGGCCAAAGAAAGAAATCAATAAAATTATACCAATGATATACTCCACAATTAATACCTCCATAACTTTTTATTCGCCATACATGTAAGATACTCTGTCCGCTTTTTAAGCGGTCTCTCAAATCCCGGTTCTTTAACTCCTTTCCTCTTTTCTGCCCTGTACTTTGGGCATCATGGTACACCCGCAGGGTGCTTCTTCTTTTCTGCCCTGTACTTTGGGCATCGTGGTACACCCGCAGGGTGCTTCTTCTTTTCCGTCCTGCATTTTGGACATTATGGTATGCCCGCAGGGTGCTCCATCACAAATATAGTGAAAAATCTATTTCTATCAGGTCCGGCATCAGGCCATTCCTGAAAAGAACTGTGGATAAATTTCCCGAAGAGTCCCTGCATTCCAGAGAATGGTGTTGAAATGATTGGCACAAATCAAACACGCCGCTTCGGCATCCCTCCGCCTTAAATGGTCAAGCAGAAGGCGTCCTTCCACCTGAGCATGCTCCCGGCTGGTCAGGGAAGACATATCAATCTTATAGTTAAAAGTCGTATACTGCAGATAGTTTAAACGAAGCAGGTCGCAGTCCATAGTCCGGAAAACCTCCCAAGCATATTCCCTGCCGCAAAATGTGGAAAGCAGATAATGAACCTGCTGCTCCGTAACCAGAAAATCAACCGGGCTTTCTTCATCCATCTCGGACCTCTGCCGGTTGAGAACAGCTTCCAACTGCTCTTCCTGCTGTTTTGTAAGCCCCTGGCGGCAGATATCATCAATCATGGCCTGCTCCAATACAATATGCGCAAATACTGCCTGTCTGATTCGTTCCACATCTAATAAGGTAACTTCGGTTCCCCGCTGAGGATACACCACCATATATCCCTCTTCCACCAATCGGGAAAGAGCCTCCCTCACCATAGTCCGGCTGGCATTCATCTGGCTGGACAAGTTATTTTCACTGAGCCGCTCTCCCGGCGGGATATCAAGGCTCAGTATGTGGCGGCGAAGCTGGTTGTAAATATCGTTCTTTTGGTTTCCTTTTTCTGTTTCTGCCATTTCCTGTTCCTCCCCGTTGTATCTTTCTTTGCAAAGGCGGTTTTCAGATTGCATATCAGTATCCCGCCAAATGCATATCAGTCTGTACAAATATGTATTTCATCTCTATCCACTTTGTAAAATATATCACATCCAGTTATAAAAATCAATTATTTTGTTATCATTTTTTCTATATTTTTTTTATTATACCCTAATATTCTGGTCGGTTTCACAAATAACAGGGAAATGTTCCCATAAAAAACCAATATAAGAATTGCATACAAGTTAAAAAGAAACTCGACTTTCCTTCAGAATCTTTTCTATGGTAACCCTTCTTCAGTGCTTCAGAAACAGGCTGATCCGCCTGGTACTTTCCAACGCCGTCACCAACGTTTCCACAGCAAAAGAAAACTCCTTCTCAAGTGAGAAGAAGTCGACTTATGCTGTTATATTAAGGGATGAAGCCGGGAGGTTTCAGTTGAATTCAGATATGAGATAAAAGAAAAAGAACACGCCTGACCGTTCAGGGGATGGCAAAAACCGGAAAGTCTTTAAAAAGACTTTCCGGTTTTTCATGAAAAGCGGGTGATGGGAATCGAACCCACGTATCTAGCTTGGAAGGCTAGTGTTCTACCATTGAACTACACCCGCACGGAACCTCAAAACATTTCAAAAGTGCTTAAGGGAAGCACAATGCCCAGAGCCGGAATCGAACCTGCGATACGAGGATTTCAGTCCTCTGCTCTACCAATTCATAAAACAGACCTCGTATAACCCAACTATTCCTAGGCGTATAAAAGATTTCGTATAACTCTTTTATATTTTATTCATAGAATTATCTCACGAACGTTTTATATTTTATCATAATGTCTAAGTTCTGTCAACTAATATTCAGCACTTTTTTTGATCCTTCTACAATACAAATTTCAATTTTAGATGGAGTATATTGACTAGTCAAATTTTTAAATTTCAATGCAAAGGTTTCCTCTATCATGTCCTCATTATCCACCTTCAATGAAACCTTATTACCTGTAATAGTTTTTTAATGGAATTTTCTAAGTTACAATTTCCAATAGGCCATGTTCCAATAACATCAATGACCTCTTCACCATTTGTATTCAGGAATTCCCCTGTATATGACCTTAAAAATCCTAATTTTAAACTTATATTTCCAGTAATACTTGATATTCCAAGAACTGCCGGGGCTCCCAGCTCCTTTGGTTTTTCTATTTCGGCATCGTGTTCTCCTTTCTTGCAATAAAAAAGGACTACTGCTTTTTACAGTAGACCTCTCTTTGGTATTTATTATTCCGGAACTATGGTAGAACCATCACTAAATACAATACTTAAAATATCATAACTAAACTGTAAATCATTATAATCTGTGTTAAAAAACTTCATATCTTCATCAATAAACGGATTACACTCATAGGACAAATCACTTTCTGTATGTGTCTCTCCCATTTTGATAGTATTTCCTGTAAAGTCACATCCTACTCTAAGAATTTCTTTTCCAAACAAATCACTAATTGTTAATGCTCCCTCAATACCTTTTATATCTTTATCACTATTGTTGGTTATTTCAAAAACCATATTAACATAATCATTAAAAAGCCATTTTGATGTATCTTTCGGGGTAGCTGATTTATCAACAACAACTATTTTTGCATATTGCTCCGATTTCATATCAGAATATTTTTGCTTTAATTCGGTTAGTTCATCCGATGAACCAATAACTGAAATCACTTTATCAACATTGGCTATTGCATCTTTATATTCTTTATTTTGTGATAAATTCTCTGCTTCATTTAACAATTCTGTTTTATATGATTCTGTCAAATCCTTTAATTTCTTTGACGCATCAATATAATTATTATCCTCTTCTATAACTGCTTTATATTTTGTTAATGCTGTTTTTATATCCCCATCACTCTGGGCTTTCTCCGCATCCTCATATGCTTTTCGAGAACTCTTTAACGCCTCAATTTTTGTTTGAACCTCTATTGCATATTTTTTTGATGCTTCATATTCTGTATATATTGAAATATCTTCAATAGCATCATCGTATAAAATTTTTCCATCTTTAAACCGTGTATATATATCATCCATATTAGAATTCTGTTCTAAAGATAGTTTTTCCAATAATTCATTATTACCTGCAATCTTGCTATTATATACTTCAACTGCTTCTTCGTTCTTGTTTTTATTAAATAGTGATATATATTTTTTTATAGGATCAGAATTATTTATAAAACCCCCAATGCTCCCAACGAATATTACAATCGCAAGACACGCACATGCTATTATAATTGTTTTTCTGTTCTTTTTATTTTCATTATGCTTAACAGAGCAACCACATTTACTGCATACTGTTAATCCCTCTTCTAATTCCTGTCCACATTCAGGGCATTTTACCAGTGCCATACTCATTTCCTCCCACATCTTAATATTTTCTTACATTATACCCTAAGATACCATTATTTTCCATAAGTTTCATATTTAAATGTGAATAAGGTTTCATCAAAACTTCTATACTGTCCTTTCATGTTATCCACAATATCATTGAAGCCAGTATAAATAATGACTGATCCATTAAAAATAGATATCGTATTATTTTCTGTAATACTGTATCTGTCACTTACCACAACAAAGGAAACAATGTGCCATAGGATTACCTCTCTTTCTGTGATAGAACCACCGTTTGAAATATGTAATAATTCTATGAACATAAAAAAAGATAACTCCTATGAGTTATCTTACTTTCCTTTATAAATGCCCAAAGCCGGAATCGAACCAGCGACACGTGGATTTTCAGTCCACTGCTCTACCAACTGAGCTATCTGGGCATAACCACTTACAACATGTGTAATTTTACAAGATTTCCTTTATCTTGTCAAGCAAGTTTTCTAATTTTAATGAAAAAAACAAATATCTTGCCAAACTTAGAGAAACATATTATAATGTGAGAAACAGGGAATGAGGTTCTCCCTTGGGTCAGTCCCTAAACCGCTTTCAAAGCTGATGACTTCTGTGATTATAAAAATCGCAGACTCATCAGCTTTTTTTGACGGTCTGCGTAGATTGGAGAGATTGATATGCTATTATCCCTTGCCCTTGTATTCCTTTGCGGAATGACCTTGGGAAAAATGTTTGAAATGCTGAAACTTCCAAGACTTCTCGGCATGATCATAACAGGAATCATACTGGGGCCCTATGCCCTGAACCTGCTTGATGGTTCTATCCTGAACATATCAGCAGAACTGCGCCAGATCGCCCTGATCATTATTCTGACCAGAGCCGGGCTGAATCTGGACGTGGAGGATTTAAAAAAGGCAGGACGTCCTGCTATTCTCATGTGCTTTGTGCCTGCCTGCTTTGAAATCGCTGGAATGGTCCTTCTGGCACCTTCTTTTCTGGGAGTCACCCGTCTGGAGGCCGCCATTATGGGAACTGTGATCGCCGCCGTTTCTCCGGCCGTGGTTGTTCCCCGGATGTTAAAGCTTATAGAAAAAGGTTACGGAACAGAAAAATCCATTCCCCAGATCATTATGGCAGGAGCTTCTGTAGACGATGTATTTGTCATCGTGCTGTTTACCGCCTTTACCGGACTGGCGGAGGGCGGAACCATAAGCGCATTAAGCTTTGTTTCCATACCCATATCCATCCTTTCAGGTCTGGCTGTGGGAGTTTTAACAGGCATTCTTATGTCTCTCTTCTTTACCAAATTCCATATCCGGAACAGCGGCAAGGTGATTCTGATTTTATCCGTTTCCTTTCTGCTGGTTACGGCAGAACACAATGTAAAGGGAATTATGGGCTTTTCCGGCCTTCTGGCAGTTATGGCCCTGGGAGCTTCCCTCCGTCTGAGAAAATATGAGCTTTCCAAGCGCCTGTCTGAGAAGTTCTCAAAGCTTTGGGTGGGGGCTGAAGTATGGCTGTTCGTTTTGGTAGGTGCTACGGTAAATATCAGCTATGCCTTAAATGCAGGACTTATGGCGGTTGCCCTCATACTCTGCGTTCTGGTATTTCGGATGCTGGGCGTTTTTACCTGCCTGATCAGAACCCGTCTCAACAAAAAAGAACGGATCTTCACTGCCATTGCCTATATTCCAAAAGCCACAGTGCAGGCGGCCATCGGAGGCATTCCCCTGGCTATGGGACTGGCCTGCGGAGATATTGTGCTGACTGCGGCTGTTTTGTCCATACTGGTTACGGCACCTCTGGGTGCAGCCCTTGTAGACGCTACCTATAAGAAGCTTCTGTAAAAAGGTTTTGATATTTTTATAATGGAAAAATATGGTGTAATGGTTCCGCCTTCATTGGGGAAATCTGATAAGGAAATGAAAACAGCTTTATATTTATATATAGAAGCTTTTATGATCGGAGGCCCATATGAAAAATGAACCTGTATTTTTGACTGACAAAAACCGTAATGTTATCCTGGAAGTGATCTTAGGAACACCCAATGCAGCCCTTCCCGACAGCTTAAAGCCCTTTGAAGTGCTGGAACCCAACACTTCTGACGGCGCTTCAGAAAAGCATGTTCCCTTCATTGAAACAGACGGAGAACACGTGACTGTAAAGGTGGGAAGCGTATTCCATCCCATGTCTGAGGAACACAATATTACCTGGGTCTGTCTTCAAACTGAGGCTGGATGCATTATGAGAGTGAACTTAAGCCCCGACTGTGAGCCCAAAGCCTGCTTTACCCTGGAAAAAGGAGATTCTCCAAAGGCTGCTTTCGCTTACTGCAACCTTCATGGCTTTTGGAAGGCAGAGGCGTAAAAATAAGGGAAGCCGGTTCAGTTTTTTGCTGAACCGGCTTTTTATATTGAAAGTATCATTGACCCTTGACAAACAGAATGCCGAAGCGTATAGTTAGCCTAAACTAACTATTTAATAATTGCATAACATATGCGGGGAGGAATGAATATGGCGGTAAAACTCGACGGCGTCATGGAGACGCTTTTAATCACTCTTTACATACGGGCAAAAGACGCGGCAAGTGCTGCTCCTGTCCTTAACGACCAAAAGGCAGCGGAGATGGTGGCAGAAATAGACTACGACTTCTCTAAATTTGACAGCGGTATTATGTCCTATTACGGTGTTCTGGCCCGGGCCAAGATGATGGATGATCAGGCGCGGGCATTTATCCGGCGGCATCCCCAATGCACTGTCGTGTCAGTAGGCTGCGGACTGGATACCCGTTTTTCCAGGGTGGATAACGGAAAAATAATGTGGTATAACCTGGATTTCCCTGAGGTGATTGAGCAGCGCAAACTGTTTTTTGAAGATCACCCCCGTGTGAAGGATATTTCCAAATCCGCCCTGGACCCCAGCTGGACGCAGGAGGTGGAAACAAACAGCGGGCATCTTCTGATTATTTCCGAGGGCATGCTGATGTATCTCCACGAAAGGGAAGTGGCCCAACTCCTCGGAATATTAACCAGAGGCTTTGACCGATTTGAAGCCCACTTTGATCTGCTGTACAAGGGGCTGGTGAACAAAGGAGGCGTTCATGATACAGTTAGAAAGACCGGGGCTCAGTTTCATTGGGGCGTTAAGGATGGCAGTGAAGTGACACGTCTCTGCCCTGGAATCAAGCAGATCGGCCTCATCAACTTCACTGATGAGATGCGTCATCTGCTCCCCGGAGTGAAAAAACTGCTAGTTCCGGTTATGTATATCACCAATAACCGCCTGGGCATGTATGCCTATAAGAAAAACCCATAATCGTTTAAGCAGAGAAATATTCTTCTGTGGTACAACAAAAAAACATCCTTTTTCTCCGGCTTCCATGCCGTTTTAAAAGGATGTTTTTTATGATTCCAATTCTTATGAACTGGGCGGAGAAGGATTCGAACCTTCGAAGTCGTCGACAACAGATTTACAGTCTGCCCCCTTTGGCCGCTCGGGAATCCGCCCATGCTTTTTTGTCAAGCAAGCGTAATTTTACCATAGGGACATGAAAAAATCAAGGTTTTTTTGAAAAAAATCTAAGTTCCAAATTCAGGGTTTTATTCCCGGTCCGCCACCAGAAGGACAGAGCTGATTGCGGGCATGTCAACGGTGATCTGGCCCTTCTCCACTTCATAAGTAACCTTACCCACATTGTAACCATTTTCATAAGTCAGCATATAGCGGGACATGGTCTCCCCGTCCTTTAAACCAAGCTGCCAGACGGGAATGGTCACAGTCCGGTCCTTATCAAGGCTATTGACCGCTACAGCGCAGATGTTATCTCCGTAAAATCTGCCGTAGGAAATAAGGTGGTATCCGGCCAGAAGCTGCTTTAAGGACCCCAGCCGCAAAGCAGGCAGGCAGTGGTGAAGCTCTGTCATATACCGGTGAAATTCCACCAGCTCCAAGTCCTCTTTGCCCCAAGGGTAGGTTCTGCGGTTGTCAGGGTCGGTCCAGCCGCAGACCCCGGCCTCGTCTCCGTAGTAAATGGTGGGAGCGCCGGGCCAGGTCATCTGGATCATGACCGCTTCCCGAAATATGCCGTAGTTAATGCCCTCAGAAGCCGCCTCAGGACCATGGGTGGATATTCTGCCCACCTGGCCGTTGGTTCTGGTCAGGAAACGGGAATGGTCGTGGTTTGACAGCTCATTCATAGCCACCAGGATGGAACCTCCCATCATACGGCTCATGTGGTACTTCATGGACATGAAAAAGCTTTCCCCGTCACCGAAAAGCTGGGGGTTGCTTTCATCGCTATGCTTTTCCATGCCCGTTAAAAACCAGGTAACAGGCTCCATAAATGCATCGTAATTCATGACCGTATCCCACTGATCTCCCTGGAGCCAGCCGGAGGGGTCACCGTAATGCTCTGCCAGCACAATAGCCTCCGGGTTGGCTTCCTTCACCGCCCGGCGGAAATCTCTCCAGAATTTGTGATTGTATTCACTGCTGTGGCCCAGGTCAGCGGCCACATCAAGACGCCAGCCGTCCACGTTGTAGGGCGCAGAAACCCATTTGCGGGCAATACACATGATGTAATCATAAAGAATAGGAGAATCCTCATAGTTGAGCTTCGGCAGGGTGGAATGGCCCCACCAGCCGTCATAGGAGCTGTTGTACGGCCACGCCTCTTCATTGTAAAACTTGAAAAAAGTTCGGTAAGGGCTATCCTTTGACACGTAAGCTCCCGGATCATAATTGCCGGACATCTCATAAATCCGCTCTCCATCCAGCCACTTGTTAAAAGAACCGCAGTGATTGAACACGCCGTCTAAAATCACCTTCATCCCCCGGTTATGTACCTCTTCTACAAACCGGGCAAAAAATGCATTGCTTTCTTCTAAATTCTCTTTGTCCGTAGTCCGTATCATGTATTTTTCCGCATGGCTGTTATCCGCAGTCCCCGGCTCCACGGTTCTGCCTCCATCCTTTACGATAACGCCGTAGTGGGGATCAATGTAATCGTAGTCCTGGCAGTCGTATTTATGGTTGGAAGGCGATACGAAAATGGGATTAAAGTAAATTACATCCACGCCCAGATTTTTCAAGTAATCCAGCTTATCCCACACTCCCTGTAAATCTCCGCCGTAAAAATACCCCACATCCATCTGGTTGGGATACTTTTCCCAGTCCTCTACCCTGGTCACCGGCCTGCCGATGTAGATATACTCCCCATCCACCACGTCATTGCTCTCGTCTCCGTTGCAGAACCGGTCCACATAGATCTGGTACATGACAGCTCCTTTGGCCCAATCCGGAGTGGAAAAGCCGGGCACAATGCGGAATTGAAAGCCTGCCGTATTCTGGTCGGAGGGACCCAGTCTGTTGTAATAACAGACCTCCCCGCCCTTTACCACCTTAAAGCTGTAGCTGATTTTGTCGTTTACTGCCGTTAATCTATATTCATAATAATCAAACAATTCATCGGAATCTGTCTTTTCCATGGCAAGCTCTTCCGTCTTGCCCTCCTGAATGTAACAGACCAGGTCCGCACCATCTTTTGCGGTTCGAAAAAGCAGGATTACATCGTCTCCCTCATTAGGCTCTGCCGGAAATCGGAAACTTTCAGTCTCGTCGGTGAATAATGCATTTCTATCTATGGTCTCAGCCTGGAAGCACATATATTTTATATTTCCTTTCTCGTCATCTATACGTTCTATTCTATCCGATTCACCCCAAATATACAACCCCGCCTTTTTCACAAAAAATTAGAAAAAACGGCCAGCGGGGGAGCTGACCGTTTTTTCGGAGAAGGTATTTCGTTTCTTATGGGGTGTAGCAAAAACTATATAATGTATTGGGGGGGGTTACATTTATTAATATACCACGGTCTTCAAAATAAGTGTGCACAAACATACGTTTTTTTTAAAATTATTTTTATGCATTTTTGCAATCCTCTTCTCCCCTATCAAAAAAAGTGCAGACCAGGTCATAAAAATTAGAGATTTTACCGGGTCTGCACTGGTTTTGTTAAAATTATGCTATTTCTGAAACTGGAAATAATGCCTCAAATTCCTTCTGTCCGATCTTTTCTTTCTCGATCAGAAGCTTACTGCACTCATGGAGTACATCCTCATGCTTTAAGATGATCTCCCTGGCCTTTTCATAGCATTCGTCAATAATCCGCTTCACTTCGTTGTCAATGGTATTTGCCACCTGACTGCCGTAGTTCTTGGTATGGGCCAGATCACGGCCGATGAAAACTTCGTCTCCGTCATTATCGTAATTGATCATACCTACCTTGTCGGACATGCCGTACTGGGTCACCATGGCACGAGCCAGAGCGGTTGCCTGCTTGATATCCTGGGAGGCTCCGGTGGTAATGTCGCCGAAAATAATTTCCTCTGCGATTCTTCCGCCAAGTCCCACCATAATATCCTGAAGCATCTTTCCCTTTGTGTTAAACATATGGTCAGTTTCCGGCAGGGGCATGGTGTATCCGGCGGCTCCGATTCCCGTAGGAATGATGGAAACGGTGTGCACCGGTCCCACATCAGGAAGCACGTGGAATAAGATTGCGTGGCCTGCCTCGTGGTAAGCCGTAATCTTCTTTTCCTTATCCGTAACCACCTTGCTCTTTTTCTCTGCTCCGATTCCAACCTTTATAAACGACTTCTCAATATCAGCCTGATTGATGTATTTCTTTCCCTGTTTGGCCGCATAGATGGCCGCTTCATTCATCAGGTTTTCCAGATCCGCACCGGTAAATCCGGAAGTGGTCTGGGCAACTCTCTTTAAATCCACATCTTCTGCCAAAGGCTTTTCTTTTGAATGGATCTTTAAAATCTCTTCTCTTCCCTTTACATCGGGCCTTCCAACGCCCACCTTACGGTCAAAACGTCCCGGTCTCAAAATAGCAGGGTCCAGAATATCCACCCGGTTGGTGGCAGCCATTACGATGATTCCTTCGTTGACTCCGAAACCATCCATCTCCACAAGGAGCTGGTTTAAGGTCTGCTCCCTTTCGTCATGGCCTCCGCCCATGCCCGTACCTCTGCGGCGGGCAACGGCATCGATCTCATCGATAAATATAATACAGGGGGCATGTTTTTTTCCTTCTTCAAAGAGATCCCTGACTCTGGAAGCTCCCACACCCACAAACATTTCCACAAAATCAGAACCGGAAATGGAGAAAAACGGAACTCCGGCTTCTCCTGCCACTGCCTTTCCAAGAAGGGTTTTACCCGTTCCGGGAGGCCCTACAAGCAGGATTCCCTTGGGAATACGGGCTCCCACTCCGGTGTACTTCTGGGGATTTTTTAAGAAATCCACCACCTCTTCCAGCTCTTCCTTTTCCTCTTCAAGTCCTGCTACCTTGCCGAAGTTGACCTTATTGGCATCCTTGGCCAGATGGGCCCTGCTCCGCCCAAAGTTCATCATCCTGTTATTAGCGCTTCCTGCCCCTGCTCTGGCGTTCATCATCATGAACAGGAACACCAAAGCCGTTGCTGTGAGGATCAACGGCAGGGCAATGCTCAAGAATAAGTTTTCCTTCTGCACTGCTTCAAGAGTATAATCAATTCCATTGCGGTCCAAACGGTCCTGAATGTCAATGACATTGGATACATTGGCCTCCATCGCATTGCCATCCATATTTAACACCACCCGGCCCGTAGGAGGGGGATCGTTCATATAGATGGTCACTTTTTCTATGGTTCCCTGGTCAATGGCCAGCATGAGTTCCTGGTTGGTAATGCTGCTGCCTGTTTTAGTCTGGCTGACGGCAAATATGAAAATGACGGCCAGCAGGAGCAAAAAACCTAAACTTCTGAATGGTTGCTGTTGTTTCAACACGCTGCCTCCTTATTGCTGTTCTATAATTCCAATATATGGTAAATTCCGGTAGTTCTGATTGTAATCAAGGCCATAGCCTACAATAAATTCATCAGGCACAGTGAAACAGGTATATTTTACCTTTACCTGCTGCTTTACCCGGCGCTCCGGCTTATCCAAAAGAGTACACAGCTCAATGCTGTTTGGATTCCTCTGCTTTAACACCTCAATCAAATAGGATAAGGTATTGCCGGAATCGATAATGTCTTCTACAATCAATACATCCTTTCCTTCTATGGACTCATCAAGATCCTTGACAATCCTTACGATTCCGCTGGACACCGTTCCGGCTCCGTAGCTGGACACGGACATAAAGTCCATGGTAATGGGAATGCTGATTCTCTTGGCAAGCTCACAGGTAAAGAAAACGCCTCCTTTTAAGATGCAGATTAAGTGAAGGGGCTTTCCTTCATAATCCCTGCTGATTATCTCAGCAATTTCCTTTGTTCTCTGTGCAACCTCTTCTTCTGAAAGCAGTGTGCGTATCTTATCATCCATTGTGTTTTCCTCTTTCCTGCCCTGCATTTTGGGCATAATGGTATGCCCGGAGGGTGCTTCCTCCGTCTATCTGCATTTGTATGACTGTATGGGTATCGTCTGTAATCTTATAATATTCACTGATCCGGTATCCGATTACCCAGAGGACATGGGAGCCGTCTGCTACCAGGGGAATTTTACCCCGTTCCTCCCTGGGAATCTTTTCATCGATCATAAAGGACTTAACGGATTTTCTTCCGCCTCCGGACAGTGTGATGTAATCTCCGGTTTCCCGATACCTTACAGAAAGCGTACTATTGATTTTATCATAATCAAACCATTTCGTATACCCGTTTTTGGGAATTTCCTGGCCTTTTTTGTAGGAAAATACCTTAAATTCCACTTCAGGAAGCAAAATTTCACCTTCCTTTTCCCCAAAAACCTTCCGGCTCTTCTCTTTTATCCACAATTCCTCCGGGTTACGCACCGCCATCAGGCCTCCGGGAAGGTCCACCCGCTTGCCTTTCTGCGTAAAAAGAAGCGCTGCTGCGCTTTCCACATGGTTCATGGTGATATCCTTCATGGAGTCCCGGACAGACCGGATCATGGCCCGGATGACATAGCTTCTGATAATTTCTTCTTCCTCTGAAAGAGCTTTTGCTGAAATCCCGCAGCCTGTCGCTTTGCCGTCTTCATCCCGTTCCCAGACTCCCAGGCAGTCCAGAAGCTTCTTTGCCTGCTTTTCTAAGTAAGCATCGGCCTTTGCCGCCATTTCTCCCGCATGGAGGATGTTTTCATCCGCACGGCTGTTAATCTGCTCCCTGATCTGGGGCAGAATCCTGCTGCGGATTCGGTTTCTGGCATAGTCATCTAAAGCATTGGTAGAGTCCTCACAATAAGATATCCCATTTTCTTTTAGATATGCAAGAATCTCCTCTTTGCTGACACACAAAAGAGGGCGGACAATATGATCCCTTACAGGACGCATTCCCCCAAGCCCCTTTAACCCGGTTCCCCGGAACAGATTGTAAAGAATGGTCTCCGCCTGATCGTCTGCATGATGGGCCACTGCAATCTTCACCGCTCCAAAGTCCAGCCGTTCCATATCAAAAATTTCATAGCGCAGGTGGCGTCCGGCTTCTTCCACTGACATTCCGTTTTCCCTGGCATAGCGTGCCGCATCCACATGGATGCAGGAAAAATCCACCCCCAGCTTTTTGGCAAGATCCCGGGAAAATTCACTGTCCCGGTCCGCTTCCTCACCCCGCAGGCCATGGTGGACATGGATGGCCTTCAGCACAAGCCCCAGTTCCTCTTTTAACTCATTTAAGACCATAAGAAGAAAGACCGAATCGGCACCTCCGGAGAGGGCCGCAATGACCCTGTCTCCGGTCGCAAACAGCCGGTTCCGCCTGATATAGTCCAATATCTTTTTGTACATGGAACCACCTTTCTCTGCATATTTTCCTAGCTGTGCCATGTATAATTTGGCTGATAAATCACTGCTGAACAGTCAGCATACTACGATAAGTATACCCGCAAAACATGTCCCTTGCAATTACTATTTTCGTTTCCATATGCCGGCTGTCAAAACCGTCATATCGTCATTGGTCCTCTCCGTAAAGGACCTGGCAAAGAGGAGAATCCGGTCCGCCATGTCCTGAGGATTTTTTATGGGCATTCCTGCAATGAATTCCTGAAGCATCAGCTCCTTATCCTCTGCCGGAAGTGCATCTAAAACACCGTCGCTGACCATGATGATCCGGTTGTCCTCCCACAGCTTTTTAGACAGCAAAACAGGCTCCACGCCGTTTAAAACGCCCATGGGCACCTCTCCCGCCTCTAACAGCTCCACACCCTTGTCACTGAGAATGTAGGTGGCGGCTGCCCCCAGCTTCATGGCCTCTAAGATTCCTGTTTTCAAATCAATGCAGCACAAATCCAGGGTGGCCGGGTGCTGGGACATTCCGGTCAGCAGCAAAACCGTATTGACCAGCTTAAGGGCTGCCCTGGCTGAAAAGCCGGCCTCCAAAAGCCTCTGGGTGAGCTCGATCACCTGTCTGCTCTCCTCCTCAGCGGCCTTTCCGCTGCCCATTCCATCCGACAGGCTCATGATGGCCTGTCCGGGCTGGATCTGGCCGAAGGTATAGTTATCCCCGGATACCTCTTCCCCGGTCTTAGTAGCCTTGGCAGCGCCGTAAATCACCTGATACTGCCCCCGCTCCACAAACCGTATGGTATCAGCCTGTTTTGTCACCAGATTTCTGCCGTCAGGAGGCACGGTCCATTCCCCTTCCTCCACAGCATCCCCCAGGATTTCTGCCGCTTCCTTTACGGTCACGCACCGCCCGTTTACAGTCCTCATAGTTATATATGCTTCCCTCTGGCGGTTTTCATATTCCAGAAAAAGTATTTTTTCTACGGAAATGTGGTGGCGCCGGAATGCCCGCTTTACAGCGTCCTCCCATTTAGGAGTTATGTCAACAGAGTTTTCCACCTGATAGGAAAATTCCTCTAAAATAACGGCCAGTTCTTTAAACTGGGCCACAACCGCATCCCGGCTCTCTAAAAACCGGTTCTTCCAGGCCAGATTCATGGTGGCCCTTCCAAGGCCCCGGTTCAGCTGGACTAAGTATTCATCTTTGTGTTTGCACGTTTCCAGAAAAAAACGGGGCATGTCCCCGTAGTCCACGCTCCCCTTTTGTTCAAATGCACGAATCAGATAGTGAAGGTAATACTGATTATCCTGTTCCTGTCCCGGATATACGATACATTTGGTGCATCCTGCGCATACCATGGACGCTGCAGTCTGAAGCGCTGCTTCGCCGTCCTCCTTTGTAAGTCCCTGCTGTGAGGATAAATCATCTGTAAACGCCCTGGCAAGCTCTCCCAACGAATTTGCCATGTCATTTAATTTCTTTGCAGTATATACATTCACATCAGCCATATGGTGATGTCCCGCCTTACGTCTGAACACAAAAATCCCTCCTGCCCGTTTCATGGTTTAGACCCCATTATATACAGGCAGGAGGGAAATATTTGTCAAAATGGCTGACTCTGTTTTTAAAATTATACGACAATGTTCTGCTTTTTCACCGCCTCTTAGAAGGCTTTAAAAGAATCTCATCAGGCTTTACAAGTCCAAGCTTCTGCTTTGCCACTTCCTCCACATACTGCTTGGTCTGGACGTATACCCGGTACTCCTCCAGCTCTCCGGAGCGCTCCTTTTCCCTGGCTACCTGGGCTTCTAAGTTTTCCAGACGGATCTGGTACGCCCGGTCCTTTTCCCTTAGGCTCTCCCCTTTTATCGTAACAATGGCAGCAAGGCTGATCACAACAAAAGTGGTCCCTATGATTGTCATACGGTTGCCCCATTTATCTTTTCTTTTTCTTCTCGATTTCCCCATACTGCTCATACAATCACCAGTCATCTCTTACTCTGCTTTTTCCGGTTACATCTATCTATCCTTATTGTAAAATATTTTTGAAAATGTTTCAAGAGTTTTAAAAAATGTTTGCTTATTATTTTATCATATAAAACCATTCCTATAAATACCCCGGCTATGGCATATCCTCTGAGACTTCCGTCATTTTGCTCATACAGCAGGGAAAATGTGACCAGCGCAGCATAAACCCAGTACACCATGTCCTCTATTCCCGTAAAAATATAGGAGTGGGGAACAAAGATGCGGAAAATGCGCAGAAGATCATACGTCATCATAAGCCCTGCGCCCGTCAGGAAGCTGTAGAGCAGAAGCTTGACTTCATACACAATATGAACGCTCATACGACTCCCTCCGGTTCTTTATTTGAACAGCCTGGAAAACAGGGATTCTCCGGACCTTCGAAGGGCTTCATTGGAAGAATAGACAATGCTTTCAATATTGCCGTTTAAATCCACTTCCCCTTTTTCCAAGGTCAGCCGGCTGACGTGAAGCTCTTTTCCCTTTAAGGTCAGAAGTCCCATATCCGTGTCCAGAACCACCTGTCCCTCATCAAAGGACACTACCTCCCGGACCCCTGTGATCGTACCGGAAGCTCTGTTTTCGATTTGCAGCCTGTGAGGGCGGATACTCATTCTTTCTTCCATAAGAAAACCTCCTAATATACCTGTATAAAGTATATTAGGAGGTTCCCTGTAATATTCCTGAATATTAAGACCAATGGGTTAAAGATAGCGGTAAAGTTCCTTAGCCTCATCCTTTTTTACAGTTTCCGCCACATCGAGAACTTCCACCTTAACAGAGCTGGTTCCAAAGCGAATCTCAATCGTATCACCGGTCTTTACGCTTAAGGAAGCCTTTGCAGGTTTGTCATTGACAAGCACCCGGCCTGCGTCGCAGGCCTCGTTGGCTATGGTTCTTCTTTTAATGAGGCGGGAAACCTTAAGAAACTTATCGAGTCTCATAAATTATTCGTTTATCAGATCCTTTAAAGCTTTTCCGGCTTTGAATTTTGGTGTTCTGGAAGCTGGGATATTCATAACTTCGCCGCTTCTTGGGTTTCTTCCCTCTCTTGCTGCTCTCTCAGACACCTCAAATGTACCGAAACCAACTAACTGAACCTTCTCACCCTTAACCAGCTCTTCAGATATTACATCTGTTAAAGCCTTAACCGCCTTCTCTGCATCTTTTTTGGACAGATCTGCTTTCTCTGCTACTGCTGCGATTAACTCTGCTTTGTTCATTGATATCTTCCTCCTAGAATGTAGCCCGGGCTACGATTTTTCGCGTTAACACGATTACTATATCATTTATAGCTGTTTCTCCAGTATTTGTCAAGGTTTTTTCCGCTTTTGGCAAGCCATTTCCCTGCATTTCCGACTTATGGAAACCACCTGACTTTCTGACGATTTTCTGACAATTGCTTTTCCCCTCTGTTAAAAAATATCCTCTTCCTATATAATAGTGGATAGTTTAATGAACCTGGAGGTAATTTATGAAACATTTTAACATCTGGAAAAAAATAGCAGTGTTTCTGCTGATGCTTAACATTGTACTTCCTTCTCTTTTATCCGGCTTTTCTCCTTCTATGAAAACCCAGGGAGATCTGACTTTAAAGGGGATGAGCTTTGGCCCCTCTCTCACCATAGGACCGGGTGCTAAAATCTTTGACGGGGGAAGCTTATCCCTTTTAGCCAACTCCGACAACCGGCAGATGCTTTCTATGGTTTTACAGGATAAGGATGGAACGCTTGTGGTCATCGACGGCGGCTGGGACATGGATGCCGCACACCTGACTGATGTGATCCGCTCCAAAGGCGGACGGGTATCCGGCTGGTTCATCACCCATCCCCACTCAGACCATGTAGGCGCCCTTGTGGAAATCCTCAATAACCCTGACAGCCAGATCACCATTGATCATGTGTATCATTCCATGGCGGACCCGGCCTGGTATGAGGCTGTGGAACCTTCCCGCTCTGACTTAATTCCCCGCCTGATCTCTGCTCTGGCAACTCTTCCTAAGGAAAGCGTTCACCAGGTCCGTAAGAACCAGGAAATCCAGATCGGCCAGATCAAGGTCAAAGTGTTAAATGACCCTTATCTTCTGGAGACGGCTGCCGTCAACAACAGCTCTGTTGTTTATAAGTTCTTTTTAAATAACGTGAGCATTCTGGCTCTTGGAGACTTAGGTCCTGACGGCGGCGATGCCTTAGCCAAAGACTGCAGCGCCGAGGACTTAAAAAGTGATATCGTCCAGATGTCCCACCACGGCCAATACGGCGTCAACAAAGACGTCTATGCCCTCATCAAGCCCCAGATCGCCCTCTGGCCCTGCCCCCTCTGGCTTTGGAACAATGATAACGGCGGCGGCATCGGAAGCGGGGACTGGAAGACTCTGGAAACCAGACAGTGGATGGAAGAGCTGAACGTAAAAGTGAATTACTCCATCAAGGATGGAGATCAGATTATCTATTAAAGATGTTAAAAAGAAACGGCCCAGGCCGTTTCTTTTTTATCTCCGGCTGTCTTTAGTTTCCTCCGGGGCCGTCTCTTCTGGGTCTTTCTGATTCCGGCAGGGGTTCTACATAGAATCCGTCTTCATAGGTTTCTGTATCAATTTCCGGGATGTCGCCATCTCCGTAGTAATCTTCTTCCGGCAAATAATCCTTCATAGTTTTTCACCTCCTTACTGCTTTCAGCGGTCAACAGGTCAGCCCTCCATCTGGCGGCCCAGGAAACCGGCGGCCGTTGTAGCCAGCTTTGCTTCCATTTCTCCGAAACGGACTCTTGGCTCTCTGCTTAAAAGAGTTACCGAGCCAATGGCATCACCTTCGCAGATGATGGGAGCCACAACTTGGGCGGTCACACCCTCTAAGGTCTCGTCGGTCAGAGAAATAAAGCCCTTTTCATCTTTACCTGCCGTTACAACAGCCCGTTCATTGATCAGGGCTTCCAGCGATTTGCTGATGGTCTTTTGGAGAAGCTCCTTTTTCGACCCTCCCGCTACCGCAATAATCTGGTCTCTGTCGCTGATGCATACAGTAAGCCCGGTAGTCTGGGCCATGGCCTCTGCGTATTGGACGGCAAAGGAAGTCAACTCCACCATAGGGGAATATTTCTTTAAAATGATCTCTCCTTCCCTATCGGTAAATATCTCAAGAGGTGTTCCCTCTCTCAGCCTGAGAGTCCTTCGGATTTCCTTTGGTATTACTACCCGTCCCAGGTCGTCAATTCTTCTCACAATACCTGTTGCTTTCATAATTATAATTCCTCCATCTTGTGCGATTTAGTATCAGGTAAATCATGTCTGGTATTATTTTGCTACGAATACAAAAGATTATACTTAAGTCTGCCATTTTTCCCAAATTTTAAAATCAGGGCCTGCTTTTATTAAAAAGCAGGCCCTGACTTTCTGGCTTATGATCCTAAGGTTAATTCGCATATTTCTTTTAAAATTACCTGAGTCTGTTCTACCATCACATCAATGGAATTGTTTTTTCGCCGGTCTAAATACTTGAATACCGGTTCATCTCCAGTCTGAAGCTTTAAATCTCCCTTGTACCGGCTGATCAGCTCCGGAATCTTTTCCGCATTGAGTTTTGCGTTTTTATACATGGTAAGGCGGATTTCCTGGCGGTTGATATTGACCTCCGTCACATAGGCGCTGTGGGCTAATGCCTTTAAGGCAGCCACCTTCAAGAGATTTTCCAGCGGCCTTGGAATATCGCCGAAACGGTCCATCAGCTCATCCTGCATATCCATGTATTCCTCTTCATTTTCAATGCTGGAAATCCTCTTGTAAATATCCAGCTTCTGATATTCATTCTTAATATAAGAAGAGGGAATATAGGCATCAATGCTGCAATCCACCACTGTCTCGTAGGCATCCTCTTCATTCCGCTCTCCCTTAAGCTCCAAAACCGCCTGGTTTAAAAGCTTGCAGTAAAGGTCGTATCCCACGGCCTCCATGTGTCCATGCTGTTCGGCTCCCAGCACATTTCCCGCACCCCGGATTTCCAAATCCCGCATGGCAATTTTGATACCGGAGCCCAGCTCCGTAAATTCCCGGATGGCCTGGAGGCGTTTTTCCGCCTCTTCTTTTAAAAGCTTATCCCGCTTATACATCATGAAGGCATAGGAGGTCCGGTTGGAACGCCCCACCCGTCCCCGAAGCTGGTATAGCTGGGAAAGGCCCATGCGGTCTGCATCCTGGATGATGATGGTGTTGGCATTTGGGATGTCCAGCCCTGTCTCAATGATGGTGGTGCAGACTAAAACGTCAATATCTCCGGCCACAAAGTCCAGCATAATCCGCTCCAGCTCGTGTTCATGCATCTGTCCATGGGCAAAGGTGACTGCTGCATCAGGAACCAGCTTTGCGATATGGTTTGCCACCTCATCGATATTTCCTACCCGATTATATACATAATACACCTGACCGCCTCTGGAAAGCTCTCTGTGAATGGCTTCCCGGACCATCTCATCGTTGTATTCCATCACATAGGTCTGGATGGGAACCCGGTCCACCGGAGGCTCCTCCAGCACGCTCATATCCCGGATTCCTACCAGACTCATGTGCAGGGTTCTGGGAATAGGGGTTGCGGTCAGAGTCAGAACATCCACATTTTCCTTTAACTGCTTGATCTTTTCCTTATGAGTCACTCCGAAGCGCTGCTCTTCATCAATGATGAGCAGTCCCAAATCCTTAAACTTCACGTCCTTTGACAGAAGCCGGTGGGTGCCGATAACAATATCCACGGTACCCCGTTTTAAATCCTCCAGAGTCTTCTTCACCTGGGACGGAGTCCTGAACCGGGACAAAAGGTCTACCCGGACGGGAAAGTCCTTCATTCTCTGGGCAAAGGTATTGTAATGCTGCTGGGCCAGAATGGTGGTGGGAACCAGATAGACCACCTGCTTTTCCTCCTGAACGGACTTAAATGCCGCCCTTAAAGCAATTTCCGTCTTGCCATAACCCACGTCCCCGCAGATCAAACGGTCCATGACCTTGCGGCTTTCCATATCCGCCTTGGTGGCTTCAATGGCATCCCACTGGTCCTCCGTCTCCTCATAGGGGAACATCTCTTCAAACTCCTTCTGCCAGACCGTATCCTCTCCGTACCGGAAGCCCTCGGTCTGCTGTCTGGCGGCATAAAGCTGGATCAAATCCTTTGCAATTTCCTTTACCGCGCCCTTGACCTTTGCCTTGGTCTTATTCCACCGGTCTCCTCCCAGGCGGTTCAGCTTAGGCTTCTTGGCCTCAGCTCCCGCATATTTCTGAATTCCATCCAGTCTGGTGGCGGGCAGGTAAAGACTTCCGTTTTCCGCATATTCCACTTTTAAGTAGTCTCTGGTGATTCCATCCTGGTCTATTTTCTCAATGCCCCGGTAGATTCCAAGGCCATGGCTTTCATGAACCACGTAATCTCCCACGGAAAGGTCTGAGAAATTGCGGATTTTAGTCCCTTCATAGACCGTCTTTTTCCTCTTCCGCCTCTTTTTGTCCACTCCGAACATATCGCCCTCTGTGATGACGATAAATTTCAGCAGAGAGTATTCAAAGCCCCGCCGCAGGTTTCCATGGGTCACCAGAATTTCTCCCGGCTTTACCTCGCTGCTCTCCTCACTTTCATCGGGGCAGTAGGCCCTTAAATCGTATTCCCTCAAATCCCCTGCCAGACGGCTGGCCCTGGTCCTGGAGGCGGACAAAAGGACAATCCGATAACCTTCCTTTTTCCATCTGGTCAAGTCTTTAATCAAAAGTTCAAAGCCGTTTTGATAGGCATTGACATTCTTCACCTGGAAGCTGTAACGGTTTTTTACCGAAAAGCCGGACAGCTTCTGCTCCAGGCCGGTTAAATAAACGGTGGTCTTTGTCTGAATCCTGGCAAGCATTTCTTTTGCAGAAAAGAGAAGCCCTGTCTGGCTGGGAAGCAGATAGCCGCTTTCCAGACGGTGTATCATGCTTTCCCGGAATTCCGTTTCAACGGTTTCTCCCTTTTCCTTAAGCCGGTCCGGTTCATCTAAAAACAATACCCTGTGCTCCTGCGGAAAATAATCCAGAAAGGAAACGCTTTCCCGGCAGAAATAGTGGACATAGCCATCTAAGCCTCTCTGCTTCCACCCTTCCCGGATTCCTTCTAAAAGTTCGGAAACATGGCGGCGGATTCTGGCGGCCTCTTCGATTTTAGACTGTTTTTTCAGCTCTTTTTCATAGGTTTGGGCTTCTTTTTCCAGGATGCCGATTCCATCCTGAATCTGTTCCTCTGTCAGCACCATTTCCGTGGCAGGGTAAATCCGGATGCTTTCTAAGGTTTCTACGGACCTCTGGCTTTCCAAGTCAAAGGTACGGATGGAATTCACTTCATCATCCCAAAGCTCAATGCGGACCGGAAGTTCCTCTGTCAGAGGGAATATATCAATGATACCGCCCCGGATGGAGAACTGGCCCATGCCATCCACCTGGCCCATACGCTCGTATCCCAGCTCCAAAAGACGCTTCTTCCACTGCTCCACATCGATGATGTGACCTTCCTCTACGTAAAGCACCTGTTCTTTTAAGTATTCAAGAGGAAGCAAATGGTCCATCAATCCGTCCATGGTGGTCACCACCCAGCCGGAGTCACCCTCCATCAGATGACGGAACACTTCCATGCGCTGCTTGGTCAGCAGATTCCCATGGATATCCGCATTGAAGAAAAGCAAGTCCCTGGCAGGATAAAGCCAGACATTGGGGTCAAAAAAGCGCAGATCCTCATAGATCTCCCTGGCTCTGATATCATCATAAGTTACCACCAGCTTAAACCCTGCTTCCTTAGCCGCCTCGTACATCAGATGGACCTTCTGGGAATCCATACAGCCGCTTGCCGCAGCCGGTCCGGCTCCCTTTGCCAAATCATTTGCCAGGTCCTCAAAATCCTTCAGCTCCCGCAATGGTTTTTCAAATAGATCGCTCATGAAATCTCCTTATTTCTTCCTGTTGAAGTAGTTCATTGCCGTATCCGCCCCGTCTGTGACCATCATGATGGCTGCCTTTGCAGCGTCATCATAGGCCTGGGCCATAAGCTCCGCCTGGGCCTTTGGAAACCGTCCCAGAACATAGTCTGCCAGATCCATTTCCTTAGGCTTTTCTCCCACTCCCACCCGGATTCTCAAAAATTCCTGGGTTCCCAAGTGGCTGATGATATTTTTCAAACCGTTGTGTCCGCCTGCACTGCCCTTTGCCCTGATCCTCAACTGCCCTTCTGCCAAATTGATGTCATCACAGATGACGATGATCTGCTCTGGCTCTACCTTATAAAAATCAGCCATGGAGCGGATGCTTTCGCCGCTTAAATTCATAAAGGTCTGGGGCTTTGATAGTATGACCTTTTCCCCGCCTATCATTCCCTGGCCGCAGTAAGCCCGGTGCTTTTTTTCCGTCACCCGGATTCCCAGCCTGTCCGCCAGTATATCTATTACCTCAAAACCTACGTTGTGTCTGGTTTTTTCATATTCTCTTGTTGGATTTCCAAGTCCTGCTATGATATACATGTTGATTCTCCTCACTATATTAACTGCCGTCCCGATTCATACCATTTTTAAAGCATTTCACGCCTGAAAAGCGTTAGATTTCCCTTACCGGGGGTCTAACGCTGTCTCTTCATTTTAACAGCAACATTTTCAGATGTAAAGGCAAAAGGGCTTTCATCTTTAATTTTATCTTTTATTAATATGATTTTTCTTGTCATCCTCATCCCTCTATGGTAAAATAGAGCCGCTGTGCCTGTTTGAATATGAAAAAAGGCGGGCAAAATATATTTCCATGTAACAGTTGTCTCAGGATTTGATAGAAAAGGAGTAATGTTCATGAAGAATGTTTCCAAGAATTACGACGTAATCATCATCGGTGCAGGCCCATCCGGTATCTTTTGTGCTTATGAACTGATTGAAAAAAGACCAGACCTTAAAATTTTAATGATAGAAAAGGGCCGTCCCATTGAAAAACGGGCATGTCCAAAGAGAATAACCAAGACGTGCGTAGGCTGCAAGCCATGCTCCATCACCACCGGCTTTGCAGGAGCGGGAGCATTCTCTGACGGAAAGCTGTCCTTATCCCCTGACGTAGGCGGAAATCTTCCTGAAATCCTGGGATACGATAAAACTTCAGAGCTGTTAAAGGAATCTGACAATATTTACTTGAAATTCGGAGCTGACACCAATGTTTACGGCGTGGACAAGCAGAAGGAAATCCAGGAGATCAGAAGAAAGGCCATCAACGCCAACTTAAAGCTGATCGAATGTCCCATCCGTCACTTAGGAACAGAGGAAGGCTATAAGATTTATACCCGCCTCCAGGAGCACTTGCTGGCACAGGGCGTTGAAATGGCATTTAACACCATGGTAAAGGACATCATTATCGAGGACAATGTGGCAACAGCTGTCATTACCGATAAGGATGAGACCTGTTACGCACCGGAAATCGTTTCCGCCATCGGACGGGAAGGTTCTGACTGGTTCAGCCACATCTGCGATGACCACGGCATTGAAACCATGGTGGGAACTGTGGATATCGGCGTTCGTGTAGAGGTTCGTGATGAGGTCATGGAATTCTTAAATAAGAACCTTTATGAAGCAAAGCTGGTTTATTACACTCCTACCTTTGACGATAAGGTCCGTACCTTCTGTACCAATCCCTCCGGAGAGGTTGCTACGGAATATTACGAAAACGGACTGGCAGTTGTCAACGGCCATGCTTATAAGTCCCAGGAGTATAAGACTAACAATACCAACTTCGCTATTCTGGTATCAAAGAACTTTACAAAGCCTTTTAAGACTCCCATTGAGTACGGCAAGCACATCGCCCAGTTAAGCAACATGCTCTGCGACGGAAGGATTCTGGTTCAGACCTTCGGTGATTTCCAGAGAGGCAGACGTACCACGGAAGAGAGATTATGCCGTAATAACATAATCCCCACTTTAAAGGATGCAGTTCCCGGAGATTTATCCCTGGTATTCCCTCACCGCATTATGGTGGCCATCAAGGAAATGCTTCTTGCACTTGACAAGGTAACTCCCGGCATTGCCAGCGATGAGACCCTGTTATATGGTGTGGAAGTGAAATTCTACTCCAATAAGGTTGTGGTTAACCAGGATTTTGAAACCAGCGTAAAAGGCTTACGGGCCATCGGCGACGGCGCTTCTGTAACAAGAGGTCTTCAGCAGGCATCTGCAAACGGACTGAGCGTAGCCAGAAGTATTCTTGCAAAGATGAACTAATAATAAAATTTAAGCCGCTCTCTCACTTGAACAGGTGAAAGAGCGGCCTTTTTATTTTTCTTGCTTTTTTATTTCTTGCTTTTAGTTTGGAACAGCCTTTTTCCCATAGCTGCCAATAATGCCATCAAAAAACTGTACCACACATCCAAGGCCAAAGGTAATCACAATGGTTCCCCAGCCGATCTCACCGCCTAAAAGAAAAGCCAGAACAGCACATACCGCATCAAAACTAATCTTAGCCATTCCAATAGGCACTCCCTTTTCCCTCAGTGCCACAACCAGATCGTCATTGGTATTGGGCGGCAGTCCCGAGGCAATATAAGAGGCGGCGCCGAAGCCCAGTATAACTATTCCCACTATGAGCAGGACTGCCGAGGAAATAAGTCCTGTTCCCTCCACACCCTCCAGCATTTTCTTACTGATATCAATAAAAAATCCGATTAAAAATGATGACACAAAGGTAACCATTCTGGGATAAGTTCTGCGGATTCCTGCTGTAATGAGTACAATCAAAAATGAAGTTGCATAAATCACATACGAAGTGTTGATACCCAGGTATTTTGCCAGAACAAAGTTCATAGCATCAAATCCTCCCGCTCCTGCATGGGAATTTACGGTCAAAACAACCCCCACCGGAATGAGCAAAATACCCAGAAGATACATGATGATCTGCCTTTTCTCTATTTTCTTCCTGCTTTTCATCAAATTAACCCCAGCTTCTCCATGGCATAAGCCACCCCGTCATCCTCTACATTTTTGGTGTAAAAGGTTGCATAAGGCTCCAGTTCCACATCGTGATGTCCCATGAGAATGCAGTTTTTCGCATATTCAAACATGGACAGGTCATTGGTGCTGTCTCCAAACACGTAGGCGTCCTCCAGAGGAATTCCGTAATGCTTCAAGACCACTTCCATGGCTGTTGCTTTGGAATATCCGGTTGGAACACATTCATAAAAACCGTTCCCCCTGTTTATGATATCAAAGTCCAGCCCTATGGCACGGGCAAAGCCCTTTAAATCACTTTTCTCATCAGTAAAGACACAGAATTTATCAAAATCATAACAATCTGTTTCCCAGCCAAAGGGAGAGAGCACACTGCCTTCCTTCTTCAGCGTTTCTTTCAGACTTTCGATTGCAGGTATGCGGGAGGTTCCTTCCCGGAAATAACAGTCTTCCGTCCCCTCCAGAATTCCATCCATGTTATGATCCACAATGATCTTTTTAATCTCAATGCCTCTTTCACGAGGGATAGTGGCAGAGAAAAGAACTTCCTCTCCTGCCACTATCCTGGTTCCGCAGCCGCAGCAGTAACCATCCACCTCAATCATTTCTTTAATAGGCCCAATAAGACAATACGGACGGCCCGAATTGATGAATACCAGATGCCCATTTTCACGGGCCTTAGCCACCGCTTTTTTGGCACTTTCCGGCACAATCCGGTTCACCTCAGAATAAAGGGTTCCGTCAATATCAAAAAATAAAACCTTTCTCTTTCCAGCCATCATTCCCCCCGAAAACGTATGGTACCCGCGATCTCATCCATGCTTTCCACGATAGCCAGGGATTCTACCTTAATTCCCTGCTCTCTTAAATGGTCTCCTCCGGGCTGAAATCCTTTTTCAACTACAATTCCCGCCCCTACCAGCTCTGCGCCGGAATTTTTTACAATTTCAGCCAGACCTTCCAAGGCTTTCCCATTGGCTAAAAAATCGTCAATGAGAAGCACCTTGTCACCAGCTCCCAGAAATTCCTTGGCAACCATAATATCATAGGTCCTGCCATGGGTGAAGGATTCCACCTGGGTGGTATAAATATCGCCTGCAATATTCTTGGTCTTGGATTTTTTTGCAAAAACCACCGGCACATCGAAATATTGGGCCACAATACAGGCAATGCCGATACCGGACGCTTCTATGGTCAGTATCTTATTGATCTCACAATCGGCAAAACGTCTCTTAAACTCTTTTCCGATCTCAACAAACAGCTTAATATCCATCTGGTGATTTAAGAAGCTGTCAACTTTTAACACATTGCCGGCCTTGATTTTTCCATCCCTGCGGATTCGGTCCATTAAAAGCTGCATGAAAGGTTCCTCCCTGTCGTAATTTATTTGTTATTTAATCACTGCGTTTTCTTTCAGAAAATCCATTACTTTATTGGTCATAATATAATCGTCAAGGTCAAACTGGCTTGCGATTTCAAGCAGCTTTTCCACGCTTTCATAGCCCATCTGATCTGCGACCTCCTGGCGGTCCTCATCGGAAATAGTGATTCCTTCTGCTTCTGCAACGGCGTTGATCACCAGTCTCTGGGTTACCATTCCTTCTGCCTGAGGCTTTAACACGGTTTCCTTAAAGGTTTCCACATCCATTCCTGCAAGAGCGCCTGCAAAGGTGGCAAGGTCCATGCCATAGGCTGCAGCCTGATTCGTATAAGTGGCTACTACATTGTTGTAATTTGCATCAATGGCTTCCTGGTTGGGTTCAACGGTAGAGCCTTCCAACACTGCATTGAAGATGTCGCCCTGTACCTTCTGCTCTGCCTGCTCATTTTTCTCTAACAGCAGGGTCTGCATCTTGTCTTCCTTGTATTCATCCACTGTCTTGAATTCAGATTTCTCCTGAACAAAGGCATCGTTTAACTCAGGAACCTTTTTCTCTTTTACGGCATTGACAGTCACTTCAAATACAACTGCCTGGCCTGCTAATTCTGCACTCTGGTAGCCTTCCGGGAAGGTGAGGTCCAGGTTGACCTTATCTCCTTTTTTAGCACCTACAAGGCCCTCTTCAAAGCCTTCAATAAACTGGCCTGAGCCAATGGTCAGGTCATAGGCCTGAGCTGTTCCGCCTTCAAAGGCAACTCCATCCTTGGTTCCCACGTAATCGATGTTAACCTGGTCGCCGTCCTGGACAACACGGTCCACTTCTTCATATGTTGCGCTGCGCTCCAGTTCACCCTGAATGAGCTGGTTCACTTCATCATCTGTCACTTCCACTGCATCCTTGGTCACTTCCACTCCCTTGTACTGTCCAAGGGTGATGGTTCCGTTATCCACACCGGATAAATCCACTGTTTCCAGAGTCTCCTGGGCAGAGGACTCGGTTGCCGCCTCTGTTGTTTCTTCTGCTGCCTTCTTTCCACAGCCTGAAATAAGAGCTGCAGCCACAAGGCCGCACATACATACTTTAAAAATTTTTTTCATCATATAATCCTTTTCCTTCTATTAAATTAATTCCGACACAACTGTCTCCTGACAGTTATACCATATCAGCCAAAGTAAAAAAAGCCTTTTCCTGAAATTGGCATATATTTCTTAATGAAACCGTAACTTCCTTTATTTAAATTTTATTACTTGTAAAAAGCCTGGAACGCCCTGTATGTATTGTACACATCCAGCTTAGAGGAAAGTTCAAAAGGAGAATGCATGGAAAGAATGGGAACTCCCAAATCCACCACGTCCACATCCATATGGGCCACATATTTGGCAATGGTGCCGCCGCCGCCCTGATCCACGGCGCCAAGCTCTCCTGCCTGCCAGTAAACTCCCTCCTGCTCCAGCATGGCAATTACCTTTGCCATCACCTCTGCGCTGGCATCACTGGTGCCAACTTTTCCCCGCACTCCGGTGTACTTGGTCAGGACACATCCCTTGTTTAAGAAAGAGGTATTCCGCTCGTCGCATACCTGAGGGAAGTTGGGGTCATAAGCCACATTCACATCCGAGGACAGACAGATGGAATTTCGCAGCACTGTTCTGGTATTAACTCCTGCCATCTGAGCAAGGTCCTCAATGTAGTGACGCACATAATCAGAGCTGAGCCCTGTATTTCCGTCAGAACCAGTTTCTTCCTTATCTGTCAGAATAGTCACTGTGGTGTACTTCGGCTCTTTGGCTTCGATTTCCGCCATCAAGGCCGTGTAGGCGCAAACTCTGTCATCCTGTCCGTAAGCTCCGATCATACTGCCATCCAGCCCTACATCCCGGGCCTTTCCTGCCGGAACCATCTCGATTTCTGCCCGGAAAAAGTCAGCCTCCACAATTCCGTAGCGTTCATGAAGAAGCTTAAGAGCCAAAAGCTTGACTCCCTCCTTAATTTCCGCCTGGTCAAGATATGGAATGGAGCCTACAAGCACATTAAGCTCCTCTCCCTTTAAGCCGTCCTTCAGCTTTCTCTCATTCTGCTCTGCAGATAAATGGGGAAGAAGGTCTGTCACGCAGAATACAGGATCACCTTCCTTTTCTCCGATATTCACTTCAACGGTTTCCCCGTTTTTCTTGATGATAACACCGTGCATGGCAAGAGGGGTGGCACCCCACTGGTATTTGCGGATTCCGCCGTAATAATGGGTTTTAAAGAAAGCCAGCTCACTTTTTTCATAAAGGGGATTAGGCTTTAAATCCAGCCTTGGGGAATCGATGTGGGCACCGTTGATGCGCACTCCCTTATCCAGGTTCTCTTTTCCAAAGGTAGTTGCCAGAATGGCCTTATTCCTGTTTACCAGATAGACCTTATCCCCGGTCTTATAAGCCTTTCCCTCTTCAAACGGCACATAACCCTGCATCTCAAGCATTGCCAATGCCTCTCTGACGCATTCCCGCTCTGTCTTGCCGTTGTCTAAAAACCTTTTATAGCCCTGGCAGAACTCTTCTGCCTCTGCTCTCTGCTCAGGTGCCGCCTTTGCAATGTGGGGAAATGTAAATGTCAGTTCGTCCTGGAGCTTTTGTCCTATTGTCTTTTCCATTTAAGTAAACCTCCTATGATGTCAGCAGGCTTTTTGTCCTGCTCTGCTGGGTCAGGCGGATATTCGCAATCCGCTCTGCTGCTTTGTTGATTCAGTTAATTTGTTCCGCATATCTCCTGGCTGTCAAGAACCAGGGTAAAGGGGCCGTCATTGACAAGCTCCACCTTCATATCGGCCCCGAAGCTGCCGTGTTCCACCTGGTTTCCCCGGGCCTTTAGCTGCTCCACCATATATTCGTAAAGCTCCTCCGCAAGAGCGGGGCTGCCTGCCCTGATAAAGCTGGGCCGGTTGCCCTTTTTGCAGTCCGCATAAAGGGTAAACTGGCTGACCACCAAAAGCTCTCCTCCCACATCGGCCAGAGAAAGGTTGGTCTTCCCGTTTTGATCCTGGAAAATTCTAAGCTTGCAGATCTTATCCGCCAGCTTTTCCGTGATTTCCCTTGTATCCGTATCACACACTCCAAGGAGAAGCAAAAATCCCTTTCCAATAGAACCAATCTGTGTGCCCTCTACCGTAACGCTGGCACTGGACACACGCTGCAATACAACCTTCATATCATTTTCTCCTGTCTATCTTAAAACCAGTCTCAAGTACTCCAAAAGCGTTTCCGTAGCCTCCTCACGGTATACGATCTCCCTTGCCAGAACCGGATAATCGGTTATAATATTATCCACTCCCAGCATCTTCATCCGTTCCAGCTCACTTTTGCTGTTTACCGTCCAGGCGTGGACGGCCTTGCCCTTTTCATGAGCTGCCTCCACCAGCCTTTCTGTCACAAAGCTGGAGCGAAGGCTGATAAGGTCAATGGTATCGCTGGAATAGTAATTTCCATAGGCCGCTGAAACAATATATCCCGTCCGGATATCCGGAGCCAGTTCGCGGATGCGGACCAGATAGGAAAACCGGCTGGAGGTGACCACGCATTGTTCCTTCATCTGGTATTTTCCGATCAGCTCCACCACCTTATCCGGAAGCTGACTTTCATTTCCCAGATTCTTAAGCTCAATATTAATATTAATACGGCCCTTGCAGTATTCCATAACCTGCTCCAGGGAGGGAATGGGCTCTCCCTTAAATTCGCCGGAAAACCAGCTTCCTGCCTCCAGTTCCTTCAACTCCTCAAAGGTATAGGAGCTTATGGGGCGGTTTACACCGGAAACCCGTTTCAAGGTGGTATCGTGTCCTAAAACCACCACGCCATCCTTTGTCTCCTGAACATCGATTTCCACAAAATCTGCTAATTCCTCCACTGCCTTTGCCATGGCAGCCAAAGTATTTTCCGGTGCAGCCTTAGAGCTTCCTCTATGGGCAGTGATCTGGATTTCCTTTAAAATATCTCCCGTAATCACAGAACCGTTGCGCACCGCATAAAAAAGGGAAACCAGACTGATTCCCACGGAAGCCGCCATAACCGCAACCGCCATGCGCCGGTTTGCATACTTTTTATGAGCCTGATAAAAGCCCTTTTCCTTCCTCTTGTATCCGCTGCCAAACTGCAGATACTGAAGGCTGAGGGCGCCGAAGTTTCCAATGGTCATGAGCATACTGGTGAAAAATATGAGCACCAGCTCGATCCTGTCGCAAGCCGCCGGAAGAATTGCCAGAGCCAGCCTGTTGTCCGGAAGCAGGGTCACAGCCGCAGCCGTAATCAAAACACAGAACCAGTAAACCAGACGGAGGCCTATGATGGCCGCCCCGTAATAAATAAGCATTAAGCAGACAACCTTGAACAGCCTGCGCCTTACAAAGCACCAGCTTTTTATATACCCGTCCCAGAAGCTTTTCTGCTCAATCATACAGGCGTGAAATGCATAAAGCCCCGGCACCACCGTCACCAGAAGAAGAATGAGAAAAAGAACCAGAGCGGCCCTCCACCAGGGCTGACGAAGCATTTCTGTCAGGACAAAATTAAGGGGCTTTACATGGGTCAGAAGCCGGTACATCAGATATAAATTGGAAAACGCATAATTAGCCAGAATCAAAAGTCCCAGCCGCCAATTTCCCTTCTGCACCTCATCAGCCAGCTTTGAAAAGCCTCCTGCCAGAATCTCCCAGGGCCTCATCCTCCAGGAATAAAAAGACCCCTGATAAAGAGTGAGAAAGCAGCCTGTTTCCAAGGTCAGGATGAGGATACCCATAACAGCCATCACAAGCAATAAGATAAGGGTCCATGGCTTTACCAGAAAAGCGCCGATATTTGCCCCGGTTAAATAGCTGTAACCCGCCATGCGCAGAGCAAACAAAATGCCTTTGTTCAAGATTGTCAGATACAGGATGGTGGTGACCACCCGGAACAAAAATCCAAACACAAACGCATTTTTCTGGTTGAACTTAAAAATCCTCCATGTATCCTTGATTAACATGCTCATTTCTTTATAACCTTCTTCTTTACTGAATCAAAAGCAGCCCCGGCGAATGGAATCGTCAAGGCTGCGCTTTTATGTCAGATCTTCCTCTTCCGTCTTTTCTTCCTCCAGAGCCTTTCTCTGCTGAGCCTCACTCAGCTCCAGTATGGCCTGGTTTAAGGAAAACATCTTGGCATCCAGCACATTCACCACATCAGCACAGGCCTTTAACTCCTGCTGTAAATAGGCCGGTGCATTGCCTTCAAACTTGTAGTAAATCTTATGCTCCAAACTGGCCCAGAAGTCCATGGCAATGGTTCTGATCTGAACCTCCACCTTAGTATCCACCGGCCCGTCTGCCAGATAAATGGGTATGGTAAGGACCAGATGGTAGCTTTTATAGCCGTTTGGTTTAGGATATTTGATATAATCCTTTACAAAAAGGACCGTAACATCACTCTGCCTGGTTATCATCTCCGCAATCTGGTAAATATCCGACGTAAAGGAACAGATAATCCGGATTCCGGCGATGTCGTTTAACTGCTCCACCATATTGTTGATGGTCACCTCGTAACCATACCGTTTCAGCTTCTTTACGATGCTGTCCGGCGTCTTAAGTCTTGACTTGATGTGCTCAATTGGATTGTAATTATAGATATGAATAAACTCATTGTTGAGTATCTCGATCTTTGTGTTGATTTCCTTTAGTGCCGAGTCATACAAAAACATGACTGATTTCCACTGGTCCACCTGATCAAATGATTTGGGAATATTCATTCTTCATACCCCCTCCCCTCTTTCACTTGCGCTTTAATTTCCGCGAACAATGGGCCATCTGCGGGAATGCTTCCATTCCTGCATTTGGCGAATGCTGCGAGAATCAGATACCCCGCGGGGTATTTGACCCCATAAGACAGGGGCAGCCCCATAATCCGGCAGCCCCCAGCCCTTTTAATAGTATACCATAGAAACCTGGCAATTTATATTGTTTTCCTTGAGTTTCTAAAATTTTAATCCTTTTAATAAAGAGGAAAGACCTGTGAAGGCAGAACCCTCCTCCTGGTAGTCAAATACCTCTTCTGCGGCTTCCTCATCCTCTAAAACAGCCTTCATGCTCAAGCTGATTTTGTTATCTGCTGTGGAGATGATTTTCACCTTCACAGTCTGTCCTTCTTTTAAGACGACGCCCGGATGCTTGATCCTCTGGGTGCTGATCTGGGAGATGTGAAGAAGGCCGGAAAGACCGTTTTCCAGGTTTATAAATGCGCCGTAGTCTTTTATGCTGTCCACGGTTCCTTCCATAACAGCTCCCACCTGGCACTTGGCGATCTTTTTGCTTTTTTCTTCATTCATCTTTAAAAGGGCCGGCTCCTTGCCTGACAGCACCAGCTTGTTGTTTTCCTCATCTGCCGTAATGACGGTGACCTCGATGGTCTTACCATTGTATTCCTCTAAGTCCTCCACATATTCCGCGGAAAGCCTGGAAGCCGGAATAAATCCCCGGATACCTTCTAAAAATGCCACTGCTCCGCCTTTTACGATCTCTGCGATCTTGACGGTTGTCACAGTGCGGTCATCCAGCATGGCCTTCAGCTTGTCCCATGCCTGGCGGTCGTTAGCCATCTTTCTGGAAAGGAGGATGTTTCCCTCTCCGTCATCGGTCCTTATGACCTCTGCAGTGATTTCATCTCCGGGGTGAATCTCCAGGTTTAAAATAAAATCAGGATCATTGCTCATGTTTTCTTTATAAATGATTCCTTCTGCATAATATTTTAAATCCAGAATCACCTTGTCCTCGCTGACGCTGACAACAGTTCCGGTAAGCTGGTCGCCTTCTCTCACCCTCTTATAGGATGCCTCCAGCTCCGCCGCATAATCCTCCATGGTTTCTACCGGTTCTTCGGTGAGAAGGGGGGCTTTATTTTCTTCGCTCATTTGCATTTCCTCCATTTCTGTGAACTTGGTGCTTTACATAAAATCTAATTATATTTTTATCATATTTGGGGGGAGATTTCTATAGTTTTTGGAGAAAAAAGATTGTTATTCGTTGATATTTACATGACTCTCACGCTTTTCTGTCCAGTGGCGATGGGGCAAACAATATTAAGGTTCTAAAGTCATTAAATAATCTCTTGATAGAGTAATTTACTTTTCTTAAAAATCGGTATTATTCCAGTACAGACAGCATATCGACCAGCAATTGAAGGTTCACTGTCTCATATTCATTAAATACCTCATCACTAAATTCTGACGCCTTGACAGTAGGTGAATACCAAATATGCCCCTTAAAATAGTTTCCTAATTCATCATTTACAAAAATATAACCATTTCATGCATATATCTCGTTTTTTGCTAAGTAAAGAATTGTTTTCGGGAAACCTTCAAGATCAATTACACTATAATATTGACTCTCAGAATTTAGTAATGGTTCAAATACCCTATCTACCCCTGTTCTTAGATTCTCCTCATCCCAGGCAACCACCTTTTTCCAATATTTACTTTTATTCCTTACTTCTCCTGTTTTCAAAACTTTTTCTTCAATTTTACTTATTTCTTTTGAATCTACTAAAAAAGCTACTGAATTATTATTGTTATCAGGATAAAAAGAATTATCATTATCTTGTATTTGAATATCCTTTTCATCACCATTTAAACTCACCTTAGGCTCATCTTCCTTATCACCCATGGTCTCTCCTGTCATTCTTCCGCAAGCCATTATCCATATACTAAATGAACATAATATGACAGTAAAAAACGTTGCAGCACGATTCCTCATCTATCAGCCTCTTCTCTCATGTTTTTTCTCCTGAAGTATTTTATCTATATTCCTCTTTTCTTTTGTAATCTGTATATCTTTACACCAAATTTCCAAATCCAATGGAAACATGATTATTTTGCATGTATAAAAGGTAATACCCGATTCAATGAAAGGTAATACCCGATTCAATGACTTCGCCAATTTTAGCATCCTGCAAAAAGTATGATGATTGTGATTGTTTTATTTTTTTACTGTTCCAAATTTGTCATAATTTTTCACATGATTGAACTGGGAGCTATAACATCCCAATAATGCAAGTTATCTATCAACATTTGTATTTCTTTAGAAGGCATCTCGGCACCTCTCTTAGTTTTAATGGAATCATTTACTCTTTCTTGATGTTTCGTTTGTTGATATCTGAATCATTTGAATTGCCATAATGTAAAACACCCCCTTCCGACAATTATCTGAAGGGGGTATTTAAGACTATTGAATATGGTTTTTCCTATACCCAATGCCGAATGTAATGCATAACCGCTAGGAATATACCCCACCAAATTGGGCAGGATTTAACGCATATTTACCAGCAAATCACAAGTCAAATAAAATCGGTTCTTTATACCTTTCAATTTCGGGCGATAACCACAATCCTTCAATGGGTCTATATGTATGAAATCTTAGAACTCCTCTATCACTATATGACAAAACAAGGCAAAAAATTTTATTTGGATATTTTATTTTTAATTGTGCTCTCATCTCTTCCAAAAATGTTACTATATTATCTTTAAAAAAAATAACATCTGGTATTAAAATTTCATTATGACTAACCTCATAACCTGTCCAATCTTTATTAATTTTTAATACAAATTCCCAGTTTATTTTTTTCTTTTCCAAATTCCCAGTTTCGTCATATAAAACACAATCATTAATGCACTTCGTTTTCAAAATTATATTTTTACATAATTCTGATATGTTTATCTGGCTTTCTCCTCCTTCTCTTTTTAATAATTCTTTCATTTTTTCATTCATTTTTACCATTATTGTTCTCCTAAATACTTTAAAGCCTTTTCTATTGCGCTACTAAACTTTGAATCTTTTAATAATTTTTGAATGCTGTTAGGCGCTAAGTCACCGGTGTCCCCATCATAAAAATATTTTCCATCAATATCATACATCCACTTATTATTCTTAGCATCATGATAATGAATTTGTCCTGGTCGTTCACCTGGTGCAGGATTTTCTACGTCAAGGCGCTCCGTCTTTCCATTCTTCCATGTTGTTTTACTTTCAAATTGAGTTCCTTTTTCTCCCAACATATGGCTAGACTCAGAATCCCCTTTAGAAGATCCACCACTCTCGCTTGCGAATTGTGATATTTCAACTCCAAGTTCTTTAGACGCTACCACGACATCCCCTAAAGCACTGGCAGTAATCGAAAGACCTTCTAATTCCAGAACAATTCCTGCAGCTGTTACTACCATGGAACCTCCGCCGGTTACTGGCACTGCAACTATACCGCCTGCCTCTAGAGATTTTCCTGTAAGAGCCAGTATGATGCCAGCCACTATGCTGGCTAAATCACCAGCTAATTTTCCAGCATAAAAAGCTGCTCGATTTCCCACATACATTTCCATGACATCAGTGAGAGAAGTAAATTCGCGTCCTTGGGCCAATGCAATTAGTTCTTCAGGTTTCTTAATTATGGCCGTTCCGTTTTCTAATACTGCTGTCACAGCTCCTGCTACAAAACTTGATATAAAGTTTAATGTTGATGCTGCAATATTTACTACATAATCACAAGTAACAGTAAAAGAACTTTCTTCCGCCTGTTTCATCGAATTTGCAAGTTGTGTCCTCTGCTAATTTGTAAGATCCTTACCAATAGAGCCAGCCTACTTACCCCAGTCCCGCCTAGCATTACTGTCATTGGCTAACGATGTATAATCATCCACACCCATTATATTACTTTTTGTTGGTGGTAACCAGCTCTCTGGAATTTTGAAAAAATGCCCACTAGGATCAATATAGTTCAAAGGACTGCTCTTCACATAATTGTATCTATTCAGGGTCAATGGGTCTGTAATGTCACCTAAATAAGTATCCTCCGTCAGGAAATCCCCCCGCTCTACATCATAATAACGGGCTCTTAAATATTGGAATTCCAGGTTCGGATTGTAGTCCTCTGCATTGTAGGTATAGGAATTATTATACTGTGGCTTTCCAA
>NZ_DAIOXM010000003.1:0-252082 GCF_036758025.1 Lacrimispora sp.
ATTTTCAGGGTTTTACATACTGTTCAATCTTCTGTTTTCAAAGTGCTTTTTGTGTTTCCGTTTCAAAGGCAACTTGTTAAGTCTATCACAACGCTTTTGTTTTGTCAACACTTTTTTTATTTTCTTTTTTGCTGTTTTTCGACAGCTTGTATATGTTAGCACATCTTTCCAGATATGTCAATCACTTTTTTTCACTGTCAAAACAAAAATCATTTTTGGAAATGAGCGGAGAAAGAGGGATTTGAACCCTCGCGCCGGTTGCCCGACCTACACCCTTAGCAGGGGCGCCTCTTCGGCCTCTTGAGTATTTCTCCGTAGTTCATAATTTCCATATGAGCAGTCTTTCGAATCAAATCTTCTCCAGACGCATTGACAATTATACATAATATATTTCGACTTGTCAACCTATTTTTTGATTTATTTCTTCTTGTATTTTGTCTTTTACAATTTCTGCGATTTGAATGGTTTTTAAGTTCTGATAATCTTCAGCATAGAGAGGTTTCAAAAAGGAAACCTGCACTTCCATTTTCTTAGAAGAGTTCTCATCAAAGGGCCTGAAACAATCAATAAGGGCAACAGGTACAATGGGGCATTTTGCATTTACCGCACTTTTGAAGGTTCCTCCTTTAAAAGACTGCAACGTGTTTCCATTCCGGCTGCGGGTTCCCTCCGGGAAGATCACATAATTCTTTCCGGCTTTTACATTGTCGGTCATCTTATAGATAATATCCATGGAGGCCCTCACATCCTGACGGTCTATGGAAAAACCATCCAGAGCCTTAATTACCTGTTTTATTAAAATCAGTTTGGCAGCTTCTTTCTTTACCACTACACTGAGAGGATTTGGACAGGCATCCATAAGAGCCAGTACATCAAAAAGTCCCTGATGGTTGGGAAATAAGATAAATCCATTTTCAGAAGGCAGATTTTCAATGCCATGAACTTCTACCTTAACACGTCCTGTTTTATTTACCGACTTCACCACGTTCCTGAGATAATCATAACGTTGCTCAAGAGTGTGGGTATCTCCCGGAAGTCCCATCTTCCAAATGCGGAAAAGCCATAGGGGAACACGAAAAAAATTTCTGGCTACCATATAAAAAATACGGTTCATGTTTTATTTTAGTCCTCTCTGTAATGTTGAATTGCTGTTTCATATAAATTATTACCTTTGCTGTCTATGACGACAACTACCGGAAAGTCTTCTACTTCCAGACGCCTGACAGCCTCTGTTTCCAAATCATCGTAAGCAATGACTTCCGAACTTTTTATGCATTTTGAAAGAAGTGCTCCGGCTCCTCCTACTGCTGCAAAGTAAACGGATTCATTTCTGACAATGGATTCAATGACTTCTTTGCTTCTTTTTCCTTTTCCAATCATTCCGCCCATCCCCATATCTAAAAGAAGGGGGGTGTATTTATCCATGCGGCTGGATGTGGTGGGCCCTGCGGATCCAATGGGGCGTCCTTCTCTGGCAGGAGAAGGGCCCATGTAATAAATCATGTTTCCTGTTATATCAAAGGGAAGTTTTTCTCCCCTGTCTAAAGTTTCTTTCATTCTTTTATGTGCAGCATCCCGGGCAGTGTAAATGACTCCTGTGAGATAGACGTAATCTCCTGCATGAAGGCTTTTTGCCTCTTCTCTGCTGATAGGTGCTTTTATATGATGGTTCATGGTATCCGACCTTTCTTGCTTCAATTATCATATGACCCGGTGTGCATGTCTGTTTACATGACAGCAGATATTTACCGCCACAGGCAAGCCGGCTATATGAGTGGGATAAGTTTCTATATTTACGGCCAAAGCGGTGACGCTTCCTCCCAACCCTCCGGGACCAATTCCAAGCTTATTGACTTTCTCAAGCATTTCTGATTCCAATTCTCTTACATATGGAACAGAGGGCTTTTCGTTTAAATCTCTGGTTAGGGCATGTTTTGCCATTTGCGTACATTTTTCAAAGGTTCCTCCGATTCCCACTCCCACAACCATAGGCGGACAGGCATTGGGGCCAGCATCTTTTACGGCAGTCAGGATGGCCTCCTTAATACCTTCTATTCCATCTGCAGGCTTTAACATAAATACACGGCTCATGTTTTCGCTTCCAAAGCCCTTGGGAGCTACGGTAATATCAATCTGGTCACCAGCCACAACTTCATAATGGATGACTGCGGGAGTATTGTCTTTCGTGTTGATCCGCTCTACCGGCTCTACCACTGATTTTCTTAAATAGCCTTCTATATAACCTTCTCTCACTCCCTGGTTGATGGCATCTGTAAGGTTTCCTCCTTCTATATGTACATCTTGCCCGATTTTTATAAAAATTACCGCCATTCCTGTGTCCTGGCAAATGGGTATCATATCTTCACCGGCAATCTCTAAATTTTCTTTTAACTGGAAGAGAATTTGTCTGCCTAAATCCGATTTTTCCTGTTCCAATGATTTAAAAAACACTTCTTCCATGTCTTTTGACAGCACATGGTTTGCTTCTATGCACATTTCCTTAATATTTTTTATTATTTCTTCGGTTCTAACGGTTCTTATCATGTTTTTTTCCTCCCGACGGTCGCCGCGAATTCTGTCTTTTTTAATCATAAATCATTAATTTCCTGAAATCAAGCACAAATATGGCAGGGAGTGATGTGAACCTTCATTCCCTGCCATTGTTCAGGAACCCTGCCGGCTTTTTACCAGCTTTTCCTGAATATCCTTTATGGTTATTTTTTCCATTCTGATTCTGCAAAGCTCATTTAGTTCTCCGTAAATGTCATCCATAACACCTGACATTCCGGAAGAAATCATGCATGGCATATTTTCATCTCCTGATTTCCAGGAGGAGGATACGAACGTGACTTCAAGAGCATCGCAAACTTGTTTTAAATTCACCTGGGCAGGATCTTTGATAAAATGGTATCCGCCTTCCAAACCTTCCTTGGTTACAATCATTCCGGCCTTTTTTAATTTTGCCATGACCTTTCTTATGCGGGCAGGATTGGTACATACATTGGTAGCCAGTTCTTCACTGGAAATTGTAGTTTTCTTTTTATTTAAATAGACCAGTCCATGAACAGCTACTGCAAATTCACTTGTCATAGGAATCCCCCATTCTTACAAACATCAAATGACCCCATTTATCTGTAATTATTATAGTTTCAGTTTGTATCTTACCAAACTTTTGGAGGGATTGTCAAGGGACATATAAGGTGAATTTGCCCTCAGGACAAAGAGAATATTACCAGGAGACGGTGAAAAAAGGTCTGGTTCCTTCAGGAAACCAGACCTTTTCACTTTATGAATGATATTAAACCGCTTTTTCCTTTATCTTAACAATAGCTTCTTTTATTACCTTATCTTCCATTTCCAAAATCGTATAATGATTTTTCTCATCATCAAGCTCTAAAGGCATCTGAGAATCCTTTGGGATAAAGCCTAAAAGCTCTATTAAGTAACCGGATAAGGTATCGCAGGAGCTTTCTATCTCGTCGTGAAGAACCTCATCAAGATCATACAGGGATACGCTTCCTGCTGCTTTGTATACATAAGGCTCTATTTCAACTAATTCAGGTTCTTCGTCATCGTATTCGTCGTGGATATCTCCTACGATTTCTTCGATGAGATCTTCCATGGTGATCAGGCCGGCGACTCCGCCGTATTCATCTACCAGGATGGCCATCTTTGTCTTATTCTTCTGCATATCCAGAAATAAATCATCTGTCTTTTTATTTTCCGGTATGAAGTAAGGCTTCTGCATGATGGCATGGATGTCTACTTCCGACTGATCTTTTTTATTCATTTCTATGATAAAGTCCTTCATGAATAAAATACCGATTATATTATCAATCTCATCTTCATAAACAGGAATTCTGGAATGACGGCTGTCCAGGATCTCATTGAGAACCAGATCCATGGGCTTGTTGATGTCAACTGCCACCATATCCTGTCTGGGCGTCATGATTTCTCTGGCCCTCTTATCGTCAAAAAGGAAAATTGACGTAATCATATCTTCTTCGATCTGGTTAAACACACCGCTCTCCCGCCCTGTCTGAAGCATGGAACGGATTTCTTCCTCAGAGACTTCCTCTTCTAAATTGGCTGTCTTCATCCCCAGAAGCTTTAACACTCCGTTGGTGGATAAGGAAAGAAACTTGATGAACGGGGCCATTATTTTTGAGATAAAATAAATAGGGCCTACAGCAAATAAGCTGAACCGTTCTGCCTTCTGCAAGGCTATTCTTTTAGGAACCAGTTCTCCGAAAACCAGATTAAAGTAAGACAGAATAAAGGTCACTATAACCATGGCAAGACTCCGGCTGTAGGGGAGGCCAAGAGATTCCAGCTTTCCTCCTAAAACCTGTGAAATTCCGGTGGCTGCCGATGCACTGGAAAAGAAGCCGGCAAATGTAATTGCCACCTGAATGGTGGAAAGAAAGCCTGTGGAATCCTCTGAAAGCTTCTGAATCAGAGCTGCCTTTTTGTTTCCTCCGTCAGCTAACATCCGAATTCTGTTTTTGTTGACCGATACAACGGCCATTTCCGACCCTGCAAAAAATGCATTCATCAAGGTCAGACCAATTAATAATAAAATCTGTGCGGCTATCTGCGCCGCGCCTGGGTCACTATCCAAGCTGGTATTCCTCCTTTTTTTTCGGACTTATTGTCCTCGCAGAACTTTCCTGCTTAATTTCAATAAAAGGAAAGAACTTTGACTGCAGTAAATTTACATGGCTGCGTTCAAAGTCCCTTCACTGCTCTTTATTGATGGCTATTATTATAATATAAAAATCCAAATATTACAATACCATTTTTCATTAAGGATTATTCTTCCTCTTCCAGCTCCAGTTCTTCCAGACCTTCGCCTTCGGATTTGCTGCCGTCATCCCGTACCTTTGCAATGCTGGCAACGGTGATATCGGAATCCTGATCAATGTTCATCAGCTTGACACCGGAAGTGTTTCTGCCTATAACGGAAATATCGTTGACGGAAATCCGGATGACAATTCCTCCGGTTGTGATGAGGAGCAGGTCATGATCATCGTGAACCAGCTTGGCTCCTACAATGTCTCCTGTTTTTTCCGTAATTCTATAGCAGAGAACTCCCTTTCCGCCTCTGTTCTGAGGAGTGAATTCTTCAATCGGAGTCCGTTTTCCCATGCCGTTTTCTGATACAATCAAAAGTTTGGGGCCCTGGGAATCCATCTGCATTCCCACAACCTGATCGTCTTCGTTGAGCTTCATGCCGATAACACCGATGGATACACGGCCTGTCACGCGGACGTCTTTTTCATGGAACCGGATACACTGGCCTTTTTTAGTCACCAGGAAAATATCCTTTGTATCATCAGTGGCTTTAACTTCAATCAGCTCGTCATAATCCCTGAGAACAATGGCCTGAAGGCCGTTTTTGCGGACATTGGCGTAATCCTTCATAGGAGTTTTCTTCACCATACCGTTTCTGGTTGCCATAAAGAGATACTTGTCATCGTCGTATTCCTTCATGGGGATGATGGATGTGATGTTCTCTCCCGGAAGCATCTGCAGAAGATTTACAATGGCGGTACCCCTGGCTGTCCGGCTTCCTTCGGGAATCATGTAGGTCTTTAACCGGTAAACCCGGCCTGTATTGGTGAAGAACATCAGGTAGTGATGGGTGGTGGTCATCATCAGGTCTTCAATGTAATCCTGATCAATGGTCTGCATTCCCTTGATTCCCTTTCCTCCCCTGTTCTGGTTTTTGAAGTTGTCAACGGACATTCTCTTGATGTATCCCAGCTTTGTCATAGCTACGATGGTATTCTCATCGGGAATCAAGTCTTCCATGGACATATCGAATTCATCAAATCCGATGGAGGTTCTTCTGTCATCTCCGTACTTTGCCTGGATGATGGAAATTTCCTCTTTGATGACTGCCAGAAGCTTTTTCTCATCTGCAAGAATTGCTTTTAATTCTGCAATTCTTTCCTGAAGCTCCTTGTATTCATTTTCAAGCTTTTCACGTTCCAGACCTGTCAAAGCTCTCAGACGCATATCTACGATAGCCTGAGACTGAGGATCACTCAGTTCAAAGCGGGCCATAAGCTCTGCTTTTGCTGCCTGGACATTTTCAGCGGCCCGGATAATCCGGATCACTTCGTCGATGTTATCTAAGGCAATGAGCAGCCCCTTTAAGATATGGGCTCTTTCCTCTGCTTTATTTAAATCATACTGGGTTCTTCTGGTTACAACTTCTTTCTGGTGGTCCAGATAATAGTCTAACATCTGAAGGATGTTTAAGACCTTTGGTTCCAGAACGCCGGAAGCATTTTTAACCAGGGCCAGCATGATGACACCGAAGGTATCCTGAAGCTGGGTGTGTTTGAGAAGCTGGTTTAACAGTACATTGGCATTGACATCACGGCGCAGCTCAATGCAGATTCTCATGCCGGTACGGTCGGATTCATCTCTTAAATCTGTAATTCCGTCCACTTTTTTATCTTTTACCAGTTCTGCAATCTTTTCAATCAGACGGGCTTTGTTGACCATGTAGGGAAGCTCGGTTACAATGATCCGGCTTTTTCCATTTGGCATGGTTTCTATATCGCTGACAGCACGGACCCTTATTTTGCCTCTTCCGGTGCGGTATGCGTCTTCAATTCCCCGTTTTCCCAGGATGGTTGCTCCTGTTGGGAAGTCAGGCCCTTTGATGATTTCCAGCACTTCTTCCATGGTGGTTTCTCTGTTTTCTTCCACCTGGTTGTCAATGATCTTGATAACCGCACCGATGACCTCCCTTAAGTTGTGGGGAGGAATGTTAGTGGCCATACCTACGGCTATACCGGAGGTTCCATTTATCAGAAGGTTTGGATAGCGGGAAGGAAGCACATCAGGCTCCCTTTCGGTTTCATCAAAGTTAGGGCTGAAGTCAACGGTGTTTTTATTGATATCCGCCAGCATTTCCATGGATATTTTGCTCAAACGGGCTTCCGTATACCTCATGGCTGCGGCGCCGTCTCCATCCACGGAACCGAAGTTTCCATGACCATCCACCAGAGGATATCTGGTGGACCATTCCTGGGCCATGTTGACCAATGCTCCGTAGATGGAACTGTCGCCGTGGGGATGGTACTTACCCATAGTATCACCGACGATACGGGCGCATTTACGGTGGGGTTTATCAGGACCGTTATTCAGCTCGATCATAGAATACAAAACTCTGCGCTGTACGGGCTTTAAACCATCCCGTACATCAGGCAGGGCTCTGGAAACAATGACGCTCATGGCATAATCAATGTATGATTTTTCCATGGTCTTTTTTAGGTCCACGTCATGAACTTTATCAAAGATATTTGGTTCCATTTTATTTCCTCCAATTATTTCAATTCACGCATCTGTCAAGATGCGAAAAATCGCCTTTGTACTTGAAAACCTTTTTTATTAAACATCGAGATTCTGCACATATTTGGCATTTGCTTCGATAAATTCACGTCTTGGCTCTACCTGGTCGCCCATAAGGGTGGTGAAGGTTAAGTCTACCTCAGCCTCTGAGGAGGTATCATCACTGATGCTGACACGCAGGAGGACTCTTCTTTCCGGGTCCATGGTGGTTTCCCAAAGCTGCTCTGCATCCATCTCTCCCAGACCTTTATAACGCTGAATCTTATTGTTATTATCCCGTCCTATCTCTTTTAAGATGGAATTTAACTCATCATCGCTGTAGGCATACCATACCCGTTTACTCTTTTCCACCTTGTATAAAGGCGGCTGGGCCAGGTATACATAGCCCTGGCGGATGAGTTCCGGCATAAAACGATAAAGGAAGGTGAGAAGCAGGGTGCTGATGTGGGCTCCATCTACGTCGGCATCGGTCATAATGATAATTTTATGGTAACGCAGTCTGCTGATATCAAAGTCTTCATGAATACCTGTTCCAAAGGCAGTGATCATGGCCCTGATCTCCGCGTTGGCGTAGATTTTGTCAAGCCTTGCCTTTTCCACGTTTAATATTTTTCCGCGGAGAGGAAGAATGGCCTGGGTATTTCTGGAACGGGCGGTCTTTGCGGAGCCTCCCGCACTATCTCCCTCTACGATGTAAATTTCACAGTTTTCAGGATTCCTGTCGGAACAGTCTGCCAGCTTTCCGGGAAGGGTCATATTTTCCAGAGCTGTCTTTCTTCTGGTTAAATCCCTGGCCTTTCTGGCCGCATCTCTTGCTCTCTGCGCCAGAATGGACTTATCGCAGATAGTTTTTGCAATGCCGGGATTCTGTTCCAGGTAATAGGTTAACTGCTCTCTTAACAGATTATCTACAGCTCCTCTGGCCTCGCTGTTTCCCAGCTTCTGCTTGGTCTGCCCCTCAAACTGAGGCTCTTCGATCTTGACGCTGATAATGGCAGTCAAGCCCTCTCTAATATCCTCACCGGATAAGTTGGCCTCACTTTCCTTTAACAGCTTATTTTTTCTGGCATAGTCGTTTAAAGTGGTGGTAAGGGCATTTTTAAAGCCCGCTAAATGGGTTCCGCCCTCGGGAGTGTTGATGTTGTTGACAAAGCTGTAAATGTTTTCCGTATAGGAATCATTGTGCTGCATGGCAATCTCAACAAAAACCCCATCCTTTGTGCCTTCGCAGTAAAATACCTGGTCATAAAGAGAGGTTTTGCCCTTGTTTAAATAGGTGACAAATTCCTTGATGCCGCCTTCGTAGTGGAATACGTGATTATGCTTTTCTTCTCTATCATCCCGCAGAACAATTTTTAAGTTCTTGGTCAGAAAAGCTGTTTCCCTGAGACGGACCTTTAAAATGTTATAGTCAAAAACAGTTTCTTCAAAAATATCCTTATCAGGAAGAAATGTAACCGTAGTTCCATGTTCATCAGGACCGCACTGGCCGATGACTTTTAAGGGATATATGGTCTTTCCTCTTTCATAGCGCTGCTTATAAACGCTTCCATCCTGACGGATTTCTACTTCCAGCCAATGTGACAAAGCATTTACAACGGAAGCTCCTACGCCGTGAAGACCGCCGGAAACCTTATATCCTCCGCCTCCGAACTTTCCTCCGGCATGGAGGATGGTAAAAGCCACCTCTACCGCCGGAATTCCAGCTTTTTTCTGGATTCCTACGGGGATTCCACGTCCGTCATCTGAAACGGTTATGGAGTTGTCGGGATGGATGGTGACCTCCACACATCCACAGTAGCCTGCCAGGGCCTCATCCACTGCATTGTCCACGATTTCATAGACCAGATGGTGAAGTCCTCTGCTGGAGGTACTGCCGATATACATACCAGGCCTCTTTCTTACTGCTTCAAGCCCCTCTAATATCTGGATCTGATCTGCTCCATATTCTTGACTCATATTTATACGCTTCCTTCCTGAATCGTTAATTTTCACTGTTTACGGTACCGCTCATTACCCGGAATATCTTATCAATGGGAAAGCGGTTGCTGACAAAATCCTCAAGCCCTGTGCAGGTAATAATGGTCTGCACATGATCAATCCCTGCCAGCAATTGGTTCTGTCTGCTGCTGTCAAGCTCTGACAGCACGTCATCCAGCAAAAGGATGGGATAATCATTTACTTTTTTTTTCACCAGCTCTATTTCTGCAAGCTTTAAGGATAAGGCTGCTGTTCTTTGCTGTCCCTGTGAACCGAACCGCCGGATATCAATTCCATTGACCATGAAGCTTAAATCATCTCTGTGGGGACCGGTGAGGGTGGTTTTCTGCCTCAAATCCTGCTGTCTGCTTCGTTTCAATGCTTCCTCAAAATCTCCTGCTTCCACATCTGGCTCATAGAAAATGGTAAGGGTTTCTTTTTCCCCTGAAATCTTCCAGTGGATGGCTTCAATGGTTTCCTTAAGCTGATCCACAAATTCCTTCCGGCAGCCGATGACTTCTTTTCCATACTGAACTAACTGCATATCCCAGACATCCAGGGTTTCTTCATATTCCGGATGGAAGGCTAAGTCTTTTAACAGCTTGTTTCTTTGGGTTACGATTCTGTTATATTGTACCAGGGAATGAACATAAAGCTTATTTAACTGGCATAATTCCAAATCAACGAACCTGCGCCTTTCGGCAGGGCCGTTTTTTATGAGATTTAAGTCCTCCGGAGAGAAAAACACCACATTGACAATTCCAAACAGTTCGCTGGCCTTTTTGATGGGAACCCCGTTGACTGCTACGCCCTTTGCCTTGTTCTTTTTCAAGTGCATATCAATCCGGTATGGAACGTCTCTTTTTCTGATGTTCAGCTTGATATGGGATTCATCTCTGTCAAACTGTATGATTTCTTTATCCTTGCTCCCTCTGTGGGATTTGGTGGTTGCACAGACATAGATGGCCTCCAAGACATTTGTTTTTCCCTGGGCATTGTCCCCATAGAGTATATTAGTTCCCTGACTAAAATCCATATGTAATTCGTCATAGTTGCGGTAATTTTTTAGCTCTATAGATTCAATCATCATGGAATTTTTTACGCCTCGATTTTAATGGTATTGCCTTCAAAGGTGACGGTGTCCCCGTCTCTTAATTTCTTTCCCCTCTGATATTCTGTCTGGCCGTTGACTGATACAAGGCCATCCTCTATCACATGTTTGGCATCAACGCCGGAACCAACCAGGCCCGCGGCTTTTAACGCCTGGCCCAGTTTGATGTATTCATCTCTTAATTTTATGGTTTCCATTGATCCTCTTCTCTGCACCTTTAAACGGATGCCGCATTAAAATTAACAGGAAGAATCAGGTAAATGTATTTTCCTTCTTCATCCCGGATAAAGCAGGGGGTTTTTGCATTGAGCATATAAAGAGCCACTTCTTCGTCGTCAATAATTCTCAGGGCATCAATCAGGAACTTGGGATTAAAGCCGATCATGATGTCATTTCCTGTTTTGTGGATGGACATCTCCGCATTCATGGATCCAAAGCTGGAATTGATCTTTAACTGCATCTCCTGATCCTGTACATTGATGATAAGAGGCTTTTTGTCATTTTCCCTTACCAGGATGGTTGCCCTGTCCAGGCAGCTTAAAAGCTCTTTCCGGTTTACCATGATCTTTGTTTCATAGTCACTGGAAAGCATCTGGTCAATTCGGAAGTAATCTCCTTCAATGAGGCGTGATACCACAATGGTATCTTCAAACTCAAATAAAATATGGTTGGGGCTGAAGAAAATCAGCACTTCTTTTTCATTGTCCCCATCCAGAATTTTACTGATTTCGTTTAGAGTCTTGCCAGGAACAATGACTTTTATATCATGATACGTGTCTTTTAATTCAATATTCCGGATGGAAATGCGGTGACCATCCAGAGAAACCACCTTTAACTGGTTTCCTGTCACCTGAAAAAGCTCTCCGGTCATCATCTTATTGCTGTCATTGGGAGCAATGGAAAAGATGGTCTGGCGGATGACTTCTTTTAAGGAAAACTGAGACAGACAGATATAGTTGTCCCGTTCAATGTATGGAAGGTAAGAGAATTCCTCTCCATCCCGTCCCTGAATATCAAATACGGATTTTTCACAGGAAATGGTGGTGGTGAACTTTTCATCGCTTTCAATAGTAATGAGGGAATCTCCTGCAGAGGAGAGCTTTCTGACGATCTCAGAAAAAAGCTTGGCTTCAAGAGCGATTTTTCCTCTTTCCAGGATGGTTCCTTCCACCTTGGTTTCAATACCCAGTTCCATGTCATTGGCAGTCAGTTTGATTTCTGATCCGCTGGCATCGATAAAGATGCATTCGAGGATGGTCATAGTGGTCTTACTGGAAACCGCCTTTAATACAATATTAATGCCGTTTAAAAGGGCATCCTGCTGGAATGTCAGTTTCATGATTGTTGATAACTCCTTTGCTTTGAAAATGGCAATAAATGAATGAATGATATAGTTAAATTCCGTCGTATTAGTAGTAGGGGCTGTGGGTTTGTGTAAAAGCCCTTATAACGGTTATCAGGGCTGGCTTTTCTCTGTATATAAGGATGTGAATAACGTCCACAAAAGTCCTTTCAAACTGGAAGGTTATCCACAAGAAGATCAGAACCCATTCTTAACCCTTTTTTATCCACAGGAAATTAACAGCTCATACACAGGTTACTGTGGATTAATCTTCTTTTTTAAGATATCTATGGTATTATTTAAGGATTCGTTTTTATTGATCTCCGCCGTGATCTTTTCTATTCCATGGATGATAGTGGTATGGTCCCGTCCTCCCAGGAATTTTCCTATCATCTGTAAGGGGGTTCCCACCATTTCCCGGCAGAGATACATGACGATCTGGCGGGGATAGACGATTTCTTTGTTCCGCTTCTGGGAAGAAATATCAAGGGGAGTGATGCCGTAATGGTCGGCAACCACCTGAATGACCAATTCGGGTGTGACCTCCCGTTTATCATTAGGGGAAATGATGTCCTTTAGGGCTTCCTCTGCCAGTTCTACGGTAATATCCTTATTATCGAGGCGGGAGAGGGCTACGATTTTTGTTAAGGCTCCCTCCAGTTCCCGGATGTTGGATTTGATGTTGGTGGCTATGTATTTGATCACTTCGTTGTCAATATTGTAGCCTTCCATCTCTTCTTTTTTTCGCAGAATGGCCATCCTGGTCTCGTAATCAGGAGACTGGATGTCCACAGTTAAGCCCCATTCAAACCGGGAACGAAGGCGTTCCTCCAGGGTTTCGATGTCCTTTGGAGGCTTATCTGAGGAAATAATGATCTGCTTTTTGGCTTCGTAGAGGGTGTTGAAGGTGTGGAAGAATTCCTCCTGGGTACTTTCTTTTCCTATGATGAACTGAATATCATCGATAAGCAGGACGTCGTTATTGCGGTATTTTTCCCGGAATTCTGTGGGGGAAAAGTTATTTTTGTTTCGGATGGCATCGATCAGCTCATTGGTAAACTTTTCACTGGTCACGTACAGTACCTTTGCTGACGGATTGTTTTTTAATATGAAATGGCCGATGGAATGCATCAAGTGGGTTTTTCCCAGTCCCACGCCTCCGTAAATGAAAAGAGGGTTGTAAATTTCGCCAGGAGATTCCGCTACAGCTAAGGATGCCGCATGAGCCAAATTGTTGTTGGCACCAACTACAAAGGTGTCAAAAATATATTTGGGGTTTAAGTTAGCTGTCTGTATGGCTGACTGGCTGACAGAGCCTGCCGTGTTTGTAATAAGAGTGTTGCCTGCAGGAGCCAGGGCTTTCTCTTTTTGAATCTGATTTTCCACAACAAAATCAATGGTGCTTTCAAAACCGGTTACTTCTTCAATGGTGATCTTCAGAAGAAATCCGTATTTTTTGCGGATGTATCCTAAGAATTCCACATCCGGAACCGTGACGATCACTTTTTCGCCGCTGACGGCATGAACTTTTAAGGGGAGAAGCCAGGTTTTGAAAGACACGTCAGTGATATCGTGTTCTTCTTTTAAATTCAATAAGATTTCGTCCCATTTTTCTTTTAACTTTTCTAACATTGTAAGTCTCCTACATCATAAAAATGCAAATGTGCGCATTAGCCCAATCTACAGTTCATTCTATACTATTTTAAGATAATTTTCAATGAGATTAGTAAAAAATTGTGGATAAGTGTGTGAAAACCCTGTTTATACTATGTGAGCGGCTTGTTGATAACCATCCGGAGAGATATTTTTCCACAAAAAAGGGTATTTTGGAAAGTTACTTTATTCACATTCTGGAAATATTGGATTTATCTGGGGATGGAGGACATGCCTGTGAACAAATATAGGGTTATCAAGGTAATATCCAGAGAGTTTTCCACAAGTTATCCCCATTTTGTTGATAACTTTATGTAAATCAACAAAGCCCGGCACTCCCAGGAGGACTTTCTTTACCCATAGGGCAAATTCACCTTGGTACGTTGAACTTTCTTGACCTGGATTACGTTTTTCATGTATAATGCAGATGTAACTAACTGCATTGTATCTTTTTAAAGAACAGTAGCACAGGAGGTAAATATGAATATTTTAAACAAAACCCGCAGCATGGTACTGGCGGCTGTATTCGCTGCCATTATCGTCATTCTGGCGTTGACTCCCTTTGGACTTATTCCTCTGGGATTTATGAACGCCACCATCATCCACATTCCGGTCATAATTGGAGCCATTGTTCTTGGACCAAAATATGGCGGATTTTTAGGAGGGATATTCGGTTTGGCCAGCTTATGGAAAAACACTTATATGCCTAATCCTACGTCTTTTGTTTTCTCTCCTTTTATAAAGGTAGGAGAATACGGAGGAAACTTTGGGAGCCTTGTAATCTGTATGGTTCCCAGAATTTTAATCGGAATTGTGGCTTATTATGTATTCCGGGGAGTTTTAAAGATATGGAAAGGTAAGAGTAAGGCTGCCCTTGCAGCGGCAGGAGCGGCAGGAGCATTAACCAATACTTTATTGGTAATGAATCTGATTTACTTATTTTTTGGAAAAGAGTACGGGATGGCTGCAAAAGGACTGACAGATGGAATTTACGGAGTAATCATAGGAATTATCTTTGTCCAGGGAGTTCCTGAGGCAATTGTTTCCGCAATTCTTACGACTGCTATTACACAGGCTCTTTTCAAGGTTATGAAAGCATGAGAAAAATAATTTTTCCCTTGACGAACCAACTTTTGTTCTATATAATTGAAACGATGTTTAATTAAAAAAGTCTCAATGTGTTTCATCATATTGCCTATGATAAAGCGATTGTAACAAGAGGAGGTGTCCGTAGATTATGAAGATGACGTTTCAGCCAAAAAAGAGACAGAGATCTAAAGTTCATGGTTTCAGAGCCAGAATGAGCACTCCAGGCGGAAGAAAAGTTTTAGCTGCCAGAAGAGCAAAAGGAAGAGCAAAATTATCAGCTTAATGGACCAGGCCGCAAGTAATTGTGGCCTTTTCTTTTCCCAAATAAAGGAAAGAGATTCATGAAACATTTTAATTCGATTAAGAAAAACAGGGATTTTCAGGCGGTTTATGAAAACGGAAAATCTCTTGCCAACAAGCTGCTTGTCATGTATGTAAAGAGGACGGACAGGCCCGAAACCAGAATCGGCATATCCGTCAGCAAAAAAGTGGGAAACAGCGTAGTAAGGCATCACATAACCAGGTTAATCAGAGAGAGCTTCAGGCTTCATGTGAATCAGGTAGAGACAGGATTAGACATTGTGGTCGTTGTGAGACCGGCGGCCAAAGAAGAAAATTACGAAAAAATTGAAAGTGCATATTTGCACTTGTGCGGACTTCATAACATTTTAAAAGAAGAATCGAAGTGATCTTATGGTAAAAAATATCATGATTTTGTTGATCAGGGGATACCAGAAATTTTTGTCTCCTCTGAAAATAAGAACTCACTGCATTTACACGCCTACGTGTTCTCAATACGCCATTGAAGCACTTAAAAAGTACGGCGTGGTGAAAGGTACATTTTTGGCTTGCAAGAGAATACTTCGGTGTAATCCTTTTGCAAAAGGCGGTTATGATCCAGTTCCGTAAGAGATGAGGAGGTAGTTCATTGGAATTCTTAGTACTCACTAAGGTGGGAGGCATTCTGGGGCCCTTTGCAACCGTTCTGGGTGTTATTATGGATTGGCTTTTTAAGCTGACCAGCTCATTCGGAATCCAGAATATTGGTTTGTGTATTATTTTATTTACTCTTGTGACAAAGCTTCTTATGTTTCCCCTCACGTTAAAACAGCAAAGATCTTCCAAGCTGATGAGCGTTATGCAGCCGGAAATTTCTGCAGTTCAGGCTAAGTATAAGGGAAAGACAGACCAGGAGTCCATGAGAAGGCAGAATGTGGAGGTCCAGGCAATTTATGAAAAGTACGGCACTTCCATGACCGGAGGCTGCTTGCAGCTTGTCATCCAGATGCCCATTCTCTTTGCTTTGTATCAGGTTATTTACCACATTCCTGCTTATGTACAGAGCGTAAAAGCAGTATTTGAAAACGTGGTTGTTAAAATTACTTCCCTTGGAATGGACCATGTGGGAATTTTAAATCAGTTTGCCAGTGAAAATAAAATAAATACCAGCCGGATTGGGGATTTAGCTACCAGCGACGGTATGGTTGACTTTTTATATCAGTTGAATCCGAGCCAGTGGAAGGCCCTTGAAGGACTGTTCCCCAACGTTCAGGATGTGATTTCCCAGAGTGCATCTCAGATTGAGCATATGAATTCCTTTTTAGGAATCAATCTGGCTTCCACTCCTTCCAGTGTTATATTTCCCCCGGGAGGCGGCTTCCAGTTAAGCTTTGCTCTCCTTATTCCTATTCTGGCCGGTTTAAGCCAGTGGTTCAGTGCAAAACTGATGACTGCTAATCAGCCTCAGAATGAAAATAACGAAAATAATGCCATGGCCCAGTCCATGAAGAGCATGAACACGGTTATGCCTTTGATGTCCGTATTCTTCTGTTTCACCTTTGCTTCCGGTATCGGTATTTACTGGATTGCCTCCAGTGTGTTCCAGATCATCCAGCAGCTTGCTGTAAACAGCTATTTCAATAAGATTGATATGGATGAGATGATCAGGAAAAATATGGAGAAGGCCAATGCCAAGAGGGCAAAAAAGGGACTTCCTCCTCAGCAGGTTTCCCAGAACGCCACAGCTACCTTAAAGAATCTTCAGGCAGCCAATGAAAAGGCAGAGTCTGAGAAGAATGCCAGAAAAGAAAAGGCTAAAGAGCAGGCTCAGGCTTCCAAAGATTATTATGACAGCGGATCTTCAGACCCTAACAGCATTTCGGCCAAGGCCCGTATGGTTCAGAAGTATAATGACAAGAACAGTAAATAGGAGGGGTGACCTATGGATATGATTACAGTTTCAGCAAAAACCGTTGACGAAGCGATTACGAAGGCATTGATCGAATTGGGTACAACCAGTGACCAGCTGGAGTATGAGGTTATTGAAAAGGGCAGTAATGGTATTCTGGGAATTATCGGTGCAAAACCGGCTGTCATCCGCGCAGGAAAGAAAAAGAAGAAGGAAGAAACCCTGGAAGAAAAGGCGGCAGCTTTTCTTTCTGATGTGTTCGGCGCTATGGATTTAAATGTCAATCTGGATGTTTCCTTTCAGAAAGAGGAGCGGGAGCTTTCCATTGACATGTCCAGCCAGGATATGGGTATTCTGATTGGTAAAAGAGGACAGACTCTGGATTCCCTCCAGTATTTGGTAAGCCTTGTTGTAAACAAGGAAAGCGAAGATTATATCCGGGTCAAGCTGGACACGGAAAATTACAGGGAGCGGAGAAAAGAAACTCTGGAAAACCTGGCTAAAAACATTGCTTACAAGGTGAAACGGACGAGACGTCCTGTTTCCCTGGAACCTATGAATCCCTATGAAAGAAGGATCATCCATTCCGCACTTCAGAATGACAAATCAGTCATTACCAGAAGTGAGGGAGAGGATCCCTTCCGCCACGTTGTTATTTCTTTAAAAAGGGATCATTTGAAAAAAGACCGGTATTATGAAAAAGATAAATAAGTCACACAACAATGAGGGGTTGGGGCTGTCGCAAGGCACCCTCACCTCTTTTCTATATAAATCCAGGTGATTGAATATGAAAACGAATACAATAGCAGCCATCGCCACAGCTATGTCCAGTTCCGGAATCGGAATTGTAAGAATCAGCGGCGAAGAGGCGTTTCCAATTATAGATAAAATATTTAAAACAAAGGGAAAGAAGGATAAAAAGCTTTCCGGAGAACCATCCCATACCATCCATTACGGTTATATCTGTGACGGGGACGAGGTGATTGACGAGGTTCTGGTGATGATGATGAAGGGGCCCAAAAGCTATACGGCGGAGGACACCATTGAAATTGATTGTCACGGGGGAGTTCTTGTGACAAAGAAGATTCTGGAAACCGTTTTAAAGTATGGAGCCAGACCGGCGGAACCGGGAGAGTTTACAAAGAGGGCATTTTTAAACGGAAGGCTGGATTTATCCCAGGCAGAGGCTGTCATCGATGTGATTCATGCTAAAAATGATTACGCCTTAAAGTCTTCTGTCAGCCAGTTGGAAGGGGCCGTTTCAAAAAGGATCAGGGGGATGAGGGAAAAGATTATATATGAGATCGCTTTTCTGGAATCAGCTCTTGATGATCCGGAGCATATTTCTTTGGAGGGGTATTCAGAAAAATTATCTGAGGTAATCGGGCCATTAAAGGAAGAACTGGAAAGTCTTATTAAGTCTGCGGATAACGGCAGAGTGCTTTCGGAAGGAATTGAAACAGTTATTTTAGGAAAGCCCAATGCAGGGAAATCTTCTCTTTTAAATGTTTTGGTGGGAGAGGAGAGAGCCATTGTAACTGATATTGCAGGAACTACCAGGGATACCTTAAAGGAACAGATCAGATTGGAGGATTTAAGCCTTCATGTGGTGGATACGGCAGGCATTCGAAACACCGGGGATGTGGTGGAAAAAATCGGGGTTGAGAAGGCCAGAAGTGCTGCGAAAGAGGCGGATTTGATTATCTACGTGGTAGATGGGTCATGTCCTCTGGATGAGAATGACAAAGAGATTATAGAGTTTATTAAGGACCGGAAAGCGGTTGTACTTTTGAATAAAACTGATCTGGAAGCAGTTGTCAAAGAAGAGGAATTGAGAAGCAAAACAGGCCATAAAGTAATTTCTATTTCTGCCAGGGAAAGGGTGGGGATAGAAGCTTTGGAGCATGAGATTAAGTCCATGTTTTATCAGGGTGAAATCGACTTTAATGACCAGGTTTATATCACCAATGTGCGCCATAAGAATGCTCTTTCAGAGGCCTTAAAAAGTCTTTTCATGGTGGAACAGAGTATTGAAAATGAGATGCCGGAAGACTTTTATTCCATTGATTTAATGGATGCTTATGAAGGTCTTGGAACCATCCTGGGAGAGTCGGTGGAAGAAGATTTAGTTAATGAAATATTCAGCAAGTTTTGCATGGGAAAATAGAAAGTTATGGATTTAGAGAGGAATAATAGTATGCAGCATATAGAAGAATTTTACGATGTTGTGGTTGTGGGTGCGGGGCATGCAGGCTGTGAGGCGGCTTTGGCCTGTGCCAGACTGGGGCTTGAAACCATTGTGTTTACCATCAGCGTTGACAGCATTGCTCTGATGCCCTGCAATCCCAACATCGGAGGCAGCTCTAAGGGACATCTGGTCCGGGAGCTGGATGCCCTTGGCGGGGAAATGGGAAAGGTGATTGACAAAACCTTTATTCAGTCTAAGATGCTGAACCAGTCCAAGGGGCCTGCGGTCCATTCTCTGAGGGCTCAGGCGGATAAAGCGGAGTATTCCAGGGCCATGAGAATGACCTTGGAAAATACGGATCATTTAACCATCCGGCAGGCAGAGGTGTCGGAGATTATTGTGGAGGATGGAGTTTTAAAAGGTGTTAAGACATTTTCCGGAGCAGCATACCGTTGTAAGGCGGCAGTACTGGCTACGGGAACTTATTTAAAAGCCAGATGCCTTTACGGGGAAGTTATTAATTATACGGGTCCTAACGGCCTTCAGGCGGCTAATCATCTGACGGAATCTTTGAAGGCCAATGGCATTGAAATGTTCCGTTTTAAGACAGGAACTCCGGCCAGAGTGGATAAGAGGAGTATTGACTTTTCCAAGATGGAGGAGCAGTTCGGGGATGAAAAGGTGGTTCCTTTTTCCTTTTCTACGGACCCGGAAGAGGTTCAGAAGGATCAGATATCCTGCTGGCTGACTTATACCAATGAAAAGACCCATGAGGTAATCAGGAATAATCTGGACCGTTCTCCTATGTATTCCGGGGCTATTGAGGGAACAGGGGCCAGGTATTGCCCATCCATAGAGGATAAGGTAGTGAAGTTCCCGGATAAAGGCCGCCATCAGGTTTTTGTGGAGCCGGAGGGGCTTTCTACCAATGAAATGTACTTAGCCGGAATGTCGAGTTCTTTGCCTGAGGATGTCCAGCATGCCATGTACCGGACTGTTCCGGGGCTTGAGAATGTGAAGATTACCAGAAATGCCTATGCCATCGAATACGACTGCATCAATTCCATCCAGCTTGATGCAAGCCTGGAGTTTAAGTCTGTCAGAGGTTTGTTCAGCGGAGGCCAGTTTAACGGAAGCTCCGGCTATGAGGAGGCGGCTGTCCAGGGATTTATGGCTGGTGTTAACGCTGCCATGAAGGTGCTGGGACGGGAGCCTAAGATTCTGGACCGTTCTCAGGCGTATATTGGAGTATTGATTGATGATCTGGTGACAAAGGAGAACTTTGAGCCTTACCGGATGATGACCTCCAGAGCCGAATACAGGCTTTTGCTGCGCCAGGATAATGCAGACCTTCGTCTTATGGAAATTGGGTATGATATTGGTTTAATCGGTCAGGAGCAGTATGACAGGCTTCTTTGGAAGAGGGAAGCCATTGAAGAAGAAATCAAACGTCTGGAATCTACCAATATCGGAGCATCGAAAGAAGTTCAGGAGTTTTTGGAAATAAATGGAAGTACTCCTTTGAAGACTGGAACTACTTTAGCAGAGCTGGTGCGAAGGCCGGAGCTTGGATATATTATGTTAACTGAAATTGATAAGAGCAGGCCCCATCTTCCTGAGGATGTGGCAGAGCAGGTTCAGATCAATATTAAGTACGACGGATATATCAGAAGGCAGAAGCAGCAGGTGACTCAGTATAAGAAGCTGGAAAATAAAAGACTGGATGCTGATTTTGATTATTCCCAGGTGAAAAGTCTTAGAATTGAGGCAACCCAGAAGCTGAATCTGTACAAGCCTTTATCCATTGGTCAGGCCTCCAGAATATCTGGGGTGTCTCCGGCAGATATTGCGGTATTGATGGTTCATTTGGAACAGCTTCGTCATCAGAAGGGATCAGAAAATAAGATGAATTTGCCTTTAGAGCAAAGAGACCCCCTGGGGAATAAAGAATGAGGAATGGCGTATGACAGAGGTTTTTAAGAATAAACTGGAACAAGAATTGAATTTATTATCTATAAAATTAGAAGAAAATCAATTAAACCAATTTTATAATTATTTTGAATTACTTGCAGAATGGAATAAATTTATGAACCTGACCACTATTGTTGAAATGGATGAGGTGATTACAAAGCATTTTGCAGACAGCCTGTCTTTGATCAAAGCGGTGGAAGATATTGATACTAAGAATTATAAAATTATTGATGTGGGAACGGGAGCCGGTTTTCCTGGAATTCCTCTGAAAATAGCATTTCCTGGTTTAAAGATTATCTTGATGGACTCCTTAAATAAAAGGATTAAATTTTTAGACGAAGTCATAAAAAATTTGGGCCTTGAAAATATAGAGGCCATCCATGGCAGGGCAGAGGATATGGGGAGAGATCCCCTCCATAGGGAGCAGTATGATCTTTGCGTTTCCAGAGCAGTTGCTAATTTAAGCACTTTGTCTGAATATTGTATGCCTTTTGTAAAGGTGAATGGAGCCTTTATTCCCTATAAATCGGGGAAAATAGAAGAGGAGCTGAATTCGGCAAAACATGCTGTGTTTTTATTAGGTGGGAAGGTAGAAAGAGTGGAGACATTTTTACTGCCTGGTACTGATGCAGAACGGTCGTTGGTAAAGATTACCAAGAATAATAGTACTTCAAAGAAGTATCCCAGAAAGGCAGGGCTGCCTGGGAAAGAGCCATTAAGGTGAATTTGCGGTTGAGCGAAGAGAAGGTCCATGGGTGATAAGGTGAGTTCACGGTTGAGCAAATAGAAGATTATATGAGTAATAAGGTGAATTTGCAAATGAAATAAAGAAAGAGCTTTTGAGAGAAAGATAAGTTATTTGATAGTAGGACAAGATAATATCCCTTAGGGATAAAATAAAATGTTTCACGTGAAACATCCATTTGTAACAGAGATTTCTGTTTGTGGATGTTTCACGTGAAACATTATTTTTTAAACAAAAAACATTTGAATAATATTAAACAGTTCAGAAGGATTTTCCAGCTGTGGAAAATATTTGGAATTTTCTATGAAAGAACTTTCAATGGCTGGATTAAGATTCTGATACTCCTTTATGGTTTCTTCCATATTTTCCATGGAGCTTCCCCCCACAAGATAAATACTGTTGTTGATCTTTTTTAATGCATTGGAAATGTTACATTTTGTATAGTTGCACTTCACGCTTGCGTATAAGGACTTTGGTGATTCTCCCAAATGAGCGGACTCATAATAAGTATCAATGAGAGAGGTCTTTACAGAATAAGGATTGGAGTAGTTGGAAGTAAGTTCTTCTGTAATGGATTGCTTGCTAACGGCAATATGATAGAGCAGTGTTCCTATAACAGGAAGGTCTAAAATGAATTTATATACTTTTCCGTGTTTGTTGGGAATCTGGCTGCAAGCCAGAAGCGTGTCCGGGTTAATGAGCATAACCTGATCAAAAAGCTCAGGGGAATTGTTGCAAGCCATAGCAGCCAGGGAGGAGGAGGAACCGGATGCTATTACATTGGTCCTGTGTCCTATTTCTGACTTAATAAAATCGGATATCATCTGCACGTAAAGATAATTTGTATAAGTCAAATCCGGCTTTTCAGAGCGTCCGCATCCAAGGAGGTCCAAGGTGTATACGGTGTAATGATCTTTTAAATCATGGATCATTTGATTCCATTCATAGCCGCTGGAACAGACATTTAAATCATGGATCAATAACAACGGTTTTCCAGAGCCTGTCTTTGTATAATGAATGTTGCCGAAACGCCATTTGAAGCAAAGTGATTTTGAATCTGCCAGCAAGTTTTTGGACAGGGCAGAAATTTTAACAAATTTATTTATGACAGCCGTAGCAGCAACAGAGCTGGCTGATAAAATAAGCAAAGTCAGCAATTTGTTTTTTGTTCTCATAGGTTACCTCCTGAAGGAAATGATCTCTTCCCCTATTATAATATAATCGATATATACTTACAACGGGAAACATATTAATTTATTCTTAAAACTTGGAAATGAATGGGTTTTTTATGGAAAAATGTTTCACGTGAAACATTTTTTGATAATTTATGTATTTTTTACATAAAAACCATAGGAAAAAAAAATAAAATATGCTATACTCTAGTCTGTACTGCAATTTCCAATGTTATAACCGGAAAAAATATAAGGTTGAAATAAAGTTATATTTCAACTTAGAGTTTGTGAACCAACAGGATATGGAGGCAAAATGGGAAGAATCATTGCGATAGCAAACCAGAAGGGCGGAGTGGGAAAGACGACCACTGCAATTAATTTATCCGCCTGTCTTGCGGAATCGGGACAGAAAGTATTGGCTGTGGACTTTGACCCACAGGGAAATGAAACCAGCGGACTGGGAGTGGAAAAAACCACTATGGAACGAACCGTCTACGATTTGCTGGTAGGAGATTGTGAAATTGAAGAATGCCTGATTACCAATGTTCAGGAAAATCTGGATTTGCTTCCGTCTGATGTAGATTTGGCAGGTGCTGAAATCGAATTACTAGAGATTGAAAACAAGGAAAGACTGCTCAAAACATATCTTGAAAAAATCAAGAAAAACTATGATTTTATCATCATAGATTGTCCTCCGTCATTGAACCTGCTGACGATCAACGCTTTAACAGCTGCAAATACCGTATTAGTGCCAATTCAATGTGAATATTATGCTTTGGAAGGACTGAGCCAGGTCTTAAAAACTGTAAATCTGGTAAAAAAGAAATTGAATCCTTCTCTTGAAATGGAAGGTGTAGTTTTTACCATGTACGATGCCAGGACAAACCTTTCTCTGGAGGTTGTGGAAAGCGTAAAGAACAATTTAAACCAGAATATTTACAAGACCATTATACCCAGAAATGTAAGGCTGGCTGAAGCGCCCAGCCACGGGATGCCCATCAACTTATATGATTCCAGGTCAGCAGGAGCGGAAAGCTACCGGTTGCTGGCTGCAGAAGTAATAAGCAGAGGAGAAGAAGTCTAAATATGGGAAAGAGAACAGGTTTAGGAAAAGGCCTTGGGGCCATTTTTGGAGATGAAGTAATGGAATCTGCGGCAGAAGAGCAGGAAATGAAGCAAAATTCAAAAAACCTTAAAGGGTCTTCTCTTCCTCCTTCGGGAAAATCCGCTTTATCAGAAGGCCAGAGCCGAAAAACAGATCAAACAGCATCTGAACCAGAAACAGGGAAAGAAATGTTTTTAAAGCTGTCTTCCATAGAGCCAAACCAGGATCAGCCGCGAACGGATTTTAAAGAGGAAGCTTTGATTGAGCTGGCGGAGTCCATGAAGGTATATGGAATTTTACAACCTCTTTTGGTGCAAAAAAAGGGTGATCTTTATGAAATTATTGCTGGAGAACGGAGATGGAGAGCTGCCAAGCTGGCAGGTCTTAAGGAAGTTCCGGTAGTAATCCGGGAATACACCAAGCAGCAGACTATGGAAATCGCTTTGATCGAAAACGTTCAGAGAGAGGATTTAAATGCCATTGAAGAAGCAAGGGCTTATCAGAGGCTGATGCAGGAATTTGGCTTAAAACAGGAAGAAATAGCGGCCAGAGTGTCCAAAAACAGGGTGACTATTACCAACAGCATGAGACTGTTAAAGCTGGATGAAAGGGTTCAGGATATGCTGATCCAGAACCAGATTTCAGGCGGACATGCCAGGGCTTTGCTGGCAGTGGAAGATGGGGAGCTGCAGTTTCAGCTTGCAGGAAAGATTGCAGCAGAGAATTTAAGCGTCCGTGAAGTGGAGCGGCTGGTAAAATCCTTATCCAGAAAGAAAACAGAAAAGGAAAAACCGGATGGAGATGAAACTCTTACTCTGATTTTCCGGGAGTTAGAGGACCGGATGAAGACTGCCATGGGAACCAAGGTCAGCATTAACCGGAAGGATAAAAATAAGGGAAGAGTGGAAATCGAGTATTATTCTGAGGCAGAATTGGAAAGAATAGTAGAATTAATAGAATCCATAAGATAAGGTAAGTTTGCCCATAAGGCAAAGAAAGTACCCCTTGGGGGTAATGTTTATGAAAGCGAGGACGAAAGAATGGATAACAGCAGATTAAATCAGTTTCCGATTGATCCTGCTTTTTTAATACTTGGATTAGCTGCAGTCACTTTGATATTATTGGTGGTCGTGATTATATGTCTTATTCAGATGAGAAAGCTGTACCGCAGATATGATTACTTTATGAGAGGAAAAGATGCGGAGACTCTGGAAGATATTATTATGGAGCAGATGGAGGATATTGCAGAGTTAAAGGCAGAAGACCGGGCCAATAAGGACTCCCTGCGCAATACCAATAAAAATTATCGAAGTGCTTTTCAAAAATTCGGTATTGTGAAGTACAATGCATTTAAAGGAATGGGAGGAAATTTAAGCTTTGCTATGGCAATGCTGGATTATACCAATTCCGGATTTGTTTTAAATTCCGTTCACAGCCGGGAAGGCTGCTACGTCTATATCAAGGAAGTGGACAGAGGGGAAACAGATGTTCTTTTAGGAAGTGAAGAAAAGGATGCCTTGGAACAGGCATTGGGATACCATTCATAAAAAAACCAGGTGGAGCTGTATTGGCTCACCTGGTTTTTTACATTCATTATGTTTCAATGTCAGCTATAATAAAATTTGTTTCATTTCCATATGGTGTTCTTCGGTGAGGGCTGCACCGATAGCAGTGCCGTATTCAGCCTGGTCCGGTATGATGAAATGGACGTCAAAAAGCTCTTCTAAAGAATGGAGGATTTGAGGACATTGAGGCAGCTTTGCCAAATTGCCGGTCATGACAAAATTATGGATGTTGCTGTTTAATGAGGATAGTATGGCAGATTTTCCGATGGCCTGTACTACCATGTTGATAATACCGATGGCGATATCCTCTTCTGATATGGAATTTCGGACCTTTCCAAAGTTGGAGGCAGTGGCTGTCAGGGGAAGTCCCGGGAGAGCAGTTCTTGAGATATCCTGAATCTGCAGGTCAATATTGCTTAAATTTCCTCTTCCGGCCAGATCAATGATCTGAGAAATATCTGTGGTTTTCAGCAGAAGGCTGGAAAGTCCCATAATGGTTCCTCCTCCGATTCCGATTCCTCCGATATGGACGATTTTATCTCCGTTTACCTGAACCATGGAGGTTCCTGTTCCCATGCTCACCACGATTAAGTCCTGGAGCCCGGTAAAATATTGTCCGCCCAAGCCGTTGCAGGTAAATTCTCCCACCTTATAAGTGGGAATCCCATATAAAGGCTGTTCCACGTAGGCACTTCCCACACCTGTAATCATGATTTTTTCAATCTCATTTAATTGAATGCTGTTGTCGTAAATAAATTTTCCCAATGCCCCAAAGAGGGAGGCAATAGGGTTATCGGCCTTTACGAAAGTAGGAATTTTCAGTTGATTATTCTGAAATCCAACGATCTTAGTCGTGCTTCCTCCGATATCGATTCCAATGGTTATTTTCATACTTTTAAATCCCCTTGTTTTCATGAAAAAATAAAAATTTTTTAGATTCTGAGGCTATAATAGCATACATATAGAAGATTGCCAAGTTTTTATATAAATGCAAGGAATTTTAGGCAAATATTTTTTAGGAAAGAATATTGACAAAAAAATAACAATAGAATATAATGTAAGTATCAAGATCGTTAAAATAATAACAAATACCTATTTGACTTATAAAAACGGAGGAAAGTTAAAATGGCAAAGAAAGAAGAAAAGATCATGGTTCCCCAAATCATTGACAGCGTAGATGCCCTGATTGCCAGGATGGACGCAATGAGGGAAGCGCAGAAAGTATTTGCTTCTTATACCCAGGAACAGGTAGATAAAATCTTTTACGAGGCTGCCAGTGCTGCCAATAAGATGAGAATACCTCTTGCAAAAATGGCTGTGGAAGAAACCGGCATGGGTGTGGTGGAAGATAAAGTCATTAAAAATAACTATGCTGCTGAATACATTTATAATGCTTATAAAGATACAAAGACCTGCGGTGTGATTGAAGAAGATAAGGCTTATGGAATTAAGAAGATTGCAGAGCCAATCGGCCTTATTGCGGCGGTTATCCCAACTACGAACCCCACTTCAACTGCTATTTTTAAAACATTGATCAGCTTGAAGACGAGAAATGCCATCATCATTTCCCCTCATCCCCGCGCAAAGAATTCTACCATTGCCGCAGCAAAGATCGTTCTCGATGCCGCTGTTAAGGCAGGGGCTCCGGAAGGAATTATCAGCTGGATTGATGTACCTTCTCTGGAACTGACCAATGAGGTTATGAGAGGTGCCGATATTATTCTGGCAACGGGAGGCCCGGGCATGGTAAAGGCAGCTTATTCTTCCGGAAAGCCGGCTCTGGGTGTTGGTGCAGGAAATACTCCTGTGGTGATTGACGATACGGCAGATATTAAGATGGCAGTAAACTCCATCATCCTTTCCAAGACCTTTGACAACGGTATGATCTGCGCTTCTGAACAGTCTGTGACAGTTCTGGAATCCATTTACGATGCAGTGAAGAAAGAGTTTGCAGACAGAGGATGCTACTTCTTAAAAGGTGATGAACTGGACAAGGTTCGTAAGACTATTATCATCAATGGTGCGTTAAATGCTAAAATAGTAGGACAGAAGGCTTCAACCATTGCAAAACTGGCAGGAATTGAAGTTCCGGAAGCCACAAAAATCCTTATCGGCGAAGTGGAAAATGTTCACATTGAAGAGGAATTTGCCCATGAAAAGCTGTCTCCGGTACTGGCTATGTATAAGGCGGCAACCTTTGATGAGGCCATTGAAAAAGCAGAACAGCTGGTAGCTGACGGCGGTTACGGCCATACGGCTTCCCTCTATGCAAATGTAAATGAAAAGGAAAAGCTGGCAAAGCATGCGGCAGCTATGAAAACCTGCCGTATCCTGGTGAACACACCGTCTTCTCACGGCGGCATCGGTGATATTTATAACTTTAAACTGGCCCCATCCTTAACCTTAGGCTGCGGTTCCTGGGGTGGAAACTCTGTATCCGATAATGTGGGTGTCAAGCATTTACTGAATATCAAGACCGTTGCTGAGAGGAGAGAGAACATGCTGTGGTTCAGAAATCCGGAGAAGGTTTACTTTAAAAAAGGCTGTATGCCGGTGGCGCTTAGTGAGTTAAAGGATGTCTATGACAAGAAAAGAGCATTTGTGGTAACAGACTCCTTCCTTCATATGAACGGTTACACCAAGCCGGTGACAGATAAATTAGATGAAATGGGAATTGCTTACACAGTATTCTCTGATGTTCAGCCTGACCCAACCCTGGCAAATGCCCAGGCTGGTGCGGCAGCTATGAACTCCTTTAAGCCGGATACCATCATCGCATTAGGCGGAGGCTCTGCCATGGACGCAGCCAAAATCATGTGGGTGATGTATGAGCATCCGGAAGTGGATTTTAAGGATATGGCTATGCGCTTTATGGATATCCGCAAAAGGGTTTACACCTTCCCGAAAATGGGAGAAAAGGCTTACTTTGTGGCAATCCCAACCTCTTCCGGTACCGGTTCTGAGGTGACTTCCTTTGCGGTTATTACGGATCAGGAAACAGGAGTGAAGTATCCCATAGCTGATTATGAATTAATGCCTGATATGGCTATTGTAGATGCGGACAATATGATGAGCCAGCCAAAGGGCTTAACCAGTGCTTCCGGTATTGACGTTCTGACCCATTCCTTAGAGGCTTACGCTTCTGTTATGGCTTCTGATTATACCGATGGTCTGGCATTAAAGGCCATGAAGAACGTGTTTGACTATCTGCCCACAGCTTATAATCAGGGAGATCATGTGGAAGCCAGATGCAAGATGGCAGATGCCTCCTGTATGGCGGGTATGGCATTTAACAATGCATTCTTAGGGGTGTGCCATTCCATGGCTCATAAATTAGGTGCTTACCATCACCTTCCCCACGGTGTGGCAAATGCCCTGTTAATTACCCTGGTTATGGAGTTTAACGCCTGTGAAGCTCCTGCTAAGATGGGAACCTTCTCCCAGTACCAGTATCCTCACACCTTTGAACGGTATGTGGAGTGCGCACGTTTCTGCGGTGTACAGGGTAAGGATGATAAAGAAATCTTTAAGAACTTTATTAAGAAGATTGAAGAATTAAAAGCGGCTGTAGGCATTAAGGCTTCCATTAAAGAGTACGGAGTGGAGGAGAAATGCTTCCTTGAAACTCTGGATGAGATGGTTGAAAATGCATTTGATGACCAGTGTACAGGCGCAAATCCAAGATATCCTCTTTTGAGCGAGATCAAGGAAATGTACTTAAAGGCTTACTACGGTAAATAAGTTAAAATAGGTGGCAAAAGGCCGTACCAGAAATTTGGTGCGGCCTTTCGTCTTTGATTTATTCAAGGTATCCGTTTTTAAAAAGCAGAATCATTTCATGGGTCAGGCTTAAATTGGTAAAGTCGTCGGGAATTTCCTGTGGAGTCATAAAGACGGCAGTGGATAACTCCGTTTCATCCAGCCGGATTTGTGGAGAACCGGAAACCTCGGCCCAGTAGCCCACCAAAATGGAGTCGCTGAAGCCCCAGGGCTGGTTCTTGTAATAACGGATGTTTTTCACTTCAAGACCGACTTCCTCCATCACCTCCCGCTTTACGGTGTCCTCCAGAGTTTCGCCGAATTCCGTATAGCCGGCTATGAGAGCGTACCGGGTGTATTCCCTTCCGGCATATTTGGTTAACAAAAGCTTTCCTTCGTAGGTAACGCCTACAATAACGGCAGGGGAGATTTTTGGGTAAACCGTATTGCCGCAGGAGGTACAGACCATGGAACGCTCCTTTTTGCTCTTCATGGTGGGAGAGCCGCAGCAGCCGCAGAAACGGTTGGTTCCGTAGAAGCGGTAAAGGTGTTCCCCGTTTACGGCAGCAAAGGAGACCCACATGGGATTAAGGTTTCGTATGATATTGGTTTCATAAAAGGCGAGAGAAGAGTTTTCTTCTAAGGAAACCCTGGTTTCATCTACCAGAAAAAAATCCATGCGGTCAATGGAAAAGAGATAATCGCAGTGGGACATGGCCTCCTGGTTTAAATCCTTTATTTCTTTGAACCTGGGAATTTCAGGGGAGTTTTCTTTTTTTAACAAAATGCGTCCGGAGTGAAAATAGAGAAAATAGCTGTCTTCATCCGGAGTCTTTATTTCAAATTCATTGTAAAATACGTGGGGGAAAATATCCTGGATCATATGAGAATCCTTTCTTTGGAATTGATTGTTTCATTAGAACATTTTAAGTTTCAAAGAGCTTTCTGTCAAGCTGAGTTGAAAAAACGGCTGAAAGGGAGGACCGAAAAGTGTTTGGAAGAGTGACTGGGGAAGAAAAAACCGGCGCTTTGAAAAAAGCGCCGGACGGGAAAGCTATATGTTTTTACAAATAAATCACAACTGACGGGAAAGGATTCTGCGGATGGGCATTCCGACAATAACGGCAATTATGGTAAGAACAATGTCCTTGGGAATGAACATGGTCATGGAATAAGTAAAGACTCCCAGTACGGACATATTTTCTGCCAGAGCCGCCCACTGAAGACCGCCCATGGTCTCATTGACCAGGGTGCCTATGATGGGAAGGAAAAAGGCGAAAAAGGTATTTAAGGTCTTGCTGCCTGTTCTGAGCCTGGTTCCGCATATGAGAGCCATGAGAGGCCAGGACCAGATATAGCCGCCGGTAAGGCCTGTAATGGAACTGAGTCCGCCCTTGAAGTTGGCAAAGATAGGAAGCCCAACGGCACCTAAAAGCACGTAGACGAGGGCTGCCAGGGAGCCAAGCCTCCAGCCTAAAACAGTGCTCACCAAAACTACGCCGAAGACCTGGATGGTGATGGGTACTCCTGTAGGCATGGGAAGGGATATCTGGGAAATCACGGCAAGAATGGCTGCAGACATTCCTGTTAAGGCCAGTTCTTTGGTGGAAATGGAGGACTTAACAGTGGATGACGTATTTGGATGGGAAGATTGTACTGTACTCATGGTGGTAAACTCCTTTGCAGTGGTATGATTTTCTAGAGGAAATGGTATCATAGGAAAAATCAATTGTCAACTTAAAATATATTAAGGTTAACAATTAGTTCTTGATGGTGATTAATTATCACTCTGCCTCTGTTGAAGATTTTTCTCGTTTAGCAGCTTGCTGAATTGTTACAAAATATTATATAATGCATTGGTTAGAGGTAACTAACTTCAATCATATGTAAGGAGAAATGTATGAGAAATAGAAACGGGATTAAATTATTGGCAGTCCTGACTGCTGTAACCATCTCATTTCCCATCCAGTCGTCTGCTGGGGAATGGAGGCAGAACGGAGACCAATGGCAGTATATACTGGAAGACGGCCGGGAACAGAAGAATTCATGGCTGAAAACAGATGACGGCAAATGGTATCATTTTGATGAAAACGGAGTGATGAGGACAGGATGGTATCAGGACCAGGATCAGAAATGGTATTATCTGGAGGCAGATGGTTTTATGGCTTCCGGCTGGAAACAGATCGATGGAAAGTGGTATTACCTGGAGGCAGATGGCTCCATGGCCTCAGGCTGGAAAGAGATTGACGGAAAGTGGTATTATCTGGACAAGCAGTCAGGAGAAGCTGTGGTAAACGGTTATACGCCTGACGGATACTATGTGGATGGCAGCGGGGCATGGAATGGCAGTTCGTCACAGGACGCCTATGATTCCGATGATTCTGATGATGATCCCCGGATTAATATTCCGGAAGAAAATGGAGGAAATCAACCGGAAGAAGAAAACAAAGAAGAAAACACAGGGGAAACAAATCCCTGGAAAAATAAAAATCCTGTTATTGTGGAAAAGAGCGGGATCGTGTCAGTCCTGGGACTTCCCTATGCAGCCATCACCTTTTCTGACCAGACGAAAGGAGTGGAAACATTCCGTTATTCTGTAGCGGGAAAAGATGCAACCTCTCTGGTCACACCTGTGGATTCTTCAGGACAGATAGTTAAAATTCCTCTGCCCGATAAGAATGCTCATACTGTTGCCATAACCTCAGGAAAGTGGACTGTATCTACTCTTTTATTGAAAGAACCGGGAAAGAGTTCTGTAGTGGAACATGAGACAGCCGAGGCAGAGTTTTCCCTTCCCACTGATATTCCCTGGGTGGTGCTTGCAGAGGAATCCATCCCACTTTCTCAATATGTAAAGTTTATCAAACTGGGAGAGTCTATTTTTGTAAAGTCATCAAAAACTACGGCAGATGTTGTGAAGATCAGGCTTCAGACAGCTTCTTTAAAGAGTATGGCTCTGGATGCAGTTTCAAGTGCGACTGCCGCACCTCCCGCCAATATGGAAGGAAAAGAAGAGAAGACTTCCATTGCCATATTGTTTGATCTGGCGGCCAATCATGTAATCACAGATGATTTGGGGATTGAAACAGCCTCAGGAAACGTGTTTTTATCCAAGTGGGAAGTTTTGGATAAAAAGATTGCATTAAATGAAAGCCTGACAATGAGTACAGAGGCGAAAGACCTTTCCAAGAGAAACTGGAAGAAAGCAGAAAGCCTGCCCAGATATGTGAAGTATTTGACAGACAAAGCGGGTTATGGAACAAAGATTGAGCTTTTGACTGGAAAAACGGATAATACTGTTGGACCTCAGTTATCCATTGCACCTTCCTTGAAAGGAAAAGATGCAGTGATACAGCTCAGTGAGGAAAATGAGTCCTGGTACCGTTCCATTACGGAAATTGAGATTCCATACAGCAGTATAAAAAACCACTATTATCAGGAGAATAATACTCTGTCAGAGGATGGAAAGACAATTACTTTGGGAGTAAAGGGAGACGGTGTCAGCGGTCCTATGAATTATTGTGGAACGTATGAGATTACCATTCGCTCTTTTGGTTTTGAGGATGTGAAGGGGACTCTTGTTGTTGTAGATAAGGCTCCTGAATTTACGTCTGTATGGAATAATGAAGGAGGAAGGCTGGAATTAAGACCTTCGTCTACCTATTATCTGCAAGATATAAAGACTGTTATTGTAAATGGAAACAAGCTGGAGCCGGGGGATTTTACCAGTGATGATTACCGGATTTATATTCCCTACCGTCATCTGGTAAATGGAGAAAATACCTTTGAGATTCAGGCAGAAGGATATGAGGACGTATCATTGACCATAAAATCTTCGGATGATTTTATCATTCCTAAGAAGACGGCAGAGATAACGGTTGATGAGGTCATAGGAGATTCTAAAACTATGGTGTTCCGTATCGGTTCATACCCGGAGAACAGTGAAGAAATGGAATGGTTCCAGACCCTGGACCAAAGCCATCTGCAATTGTCATATAAGTATGGAACCGGAACCATCAGTTCTTTCAACAAGGAAGGCAGCAGCTTTACGGTTACTTTAAGCAGCAGTATGTCCACATATTACGATTATACTATGAAGATTGCCGTACCAGGCTATGAGGTGGTATATATCACTTTTAAACCTGTTAAAGCAGCACCTGATGTAATACAAAGCTGGAATAATGAGAATTATAGCCTTAAGCTTACAGGTGACAGTTTTTATCTGACTTCCAGTAAGATGAAGGTGGTTTTAAACGGAAAAGAATTGATTATGGGAGAGAGTAATGACTACATATCCTCTTACAGCAATGGAATTGAAATATTTGCCCATAATTTTACAGCAGGCGAACCCTATACCATTGAACTCCGTGAGTCTGATTATGCTGTGAAAAATCTGGAAGGAACAGCGCCAGGGGAATTGACTGTACCTTTGGAAGCACCGGAAATCAAGGCTGAACCCGTTCCGAAGGGAAGTGAAGTGACAGTAAAGGCATTGGGGAATGTGGGAGACTGGCTGAGTAAGATTAATTCTGTTACTGTAGGAAGCTATACAGTAACCCCCAGAATAGAATCTGATGGACTGGTTTTAAGTCACAGCAGCCTTTCTTATTCAGGAACCTATACAATCACAATAAAAGCGACTGGTTACCGGACTGCTCAAACAACGGTGAAGGTGTTGAACACGGTTAATATTACAGGAGTAATTAATTATGATACGGAACGTCTGGTGCTGACCAGCAGTGATAATTATTTTTATGGCCAGGCAGTTGTATCCTTAAACGGAAGCTTACTGGAAAAAGGTAAGGATTATACTTTAGAGGGGAGCAATAAACTTTATGTTTCTGCCTCATTGCTTACGGAAGATGTAAATCATATTATTTTGAGTAATGAGAATTATCAAAAGGTAGAATTGGATTTTGGAAAGTACGTTGCTGCAAAGACACCGCCGGCTTTGGAAGTGATTATGGAAGAGTCCATGTCAGGAGGAAAAGAAATTGTTCTGGAGGTGAGTGACGGAGATCAGGAGTGGTGGGATGCTCTTGATAAATCTCATATTTCTGTAAAAGGTTCCTGGGCTCTGTCTGTTTCAAATTATGAAAGAGATTCTGACAGTCTGAAACTTGCATTGCAGGACATCTTGTCATACAGCACCAGCTATACCATAACTATTTCAGTACCAGGATACCGTTCCTGCACGGTCATCTTCAAGCCTTATCGGCTGCTTCCGGAAATAACATACCAGTGGGATGATGGAGAATTAAAGATTTCCACTACATCATATTTCTATTTTAGTACTGCAAATACAGAGGTTTATCTAGATGAGACTAAACTGTATAAAGACACAGATTATACCTTTGATTCATCAAGTCTGCCTCAGGTCCTGACTATTAAAGCAGATCAATTTACTCCAGGAGAGGAACATACAATAAGGATCATGACCCCGGGGTATGCTCCGTATGAAATAACTGTAGCACTTACGCAAGGTCAGAGTATGAGTATGGCCATAGAGATATTGCCTGAGAAAATTATGCCAGAAGAAGTCATAGAAGCAGAAATTCCCGAGACAGAGGTTCCAGAGGAAGAAGAAATTCCAGACGAAGAAATTCCAGACGAAGAAACTCCAGAGGAAGAAATTCCGGAAGAAGAAATTCCAAACGAAGAAATTCCGGAAGAAGAAATTCCAAACGAAGAAATTCCGGAGGAAGAAGCCCCGGAGACAGAGGTTCCGGAAGAAGAAACTGATTCGGAAAAAGAATTTGAAGAAGAGCCTCCTTATAAAGAAGAGGAGAAAATTCCTGATCAGGAAGAAGAATCTGACACCGATGAAGCTCAGGAAACAGATCAGGAGGAATCTGATGGCGAAGGCGTTTTAAATGATTCAATAGAATAAACAGGTTTTAAACTGCCTTTTGGAGGAGATGATAATTTCCATATCAAAGGGCAGTTTTTCATATTAAAAATGGACAGAATATTGATTATATGCTTTGCTTGCTGTAATATTGGTTAACAGGTAATGGAAGGAGGTAAGAATTATGGATTGTCAAAAAATAGGACACTTGATTTTACAGTTGAGAAAAGAAAAAGGGCTGACCCAGCAGCAGGTTGCGGATCAGCTTCATATCAGCAATAAAACAGTCTCCAAGTGGGAGTGCGGGCTGGGCTGCCCTGATGCGGCCTTATGGAACCAGCTTTCTGATATACTGGGAGCGGATATTCTCGTGCTTTTGCAAGGTGAATTAAATCCTAACCGGCCTGACATTGGAAAAATCTCTAAGGTAAAGTTTTATGTATGCTCTGTCTGCGGCAATATTCTGGTCAGCACAGGAGAAACGTCTATTTCCTGCTGTGGAAGGAAGATAAGCCCCTTAGAGGTTTCACCTTTTTCAGAGGAACATAAGATGACCGTAGATAAAATAGATATGGAGTATTATGTAACCCTGGATCACCCCATGAAAAAGGACCACTACATCGCTTTTTCTGCCTATGTCCACGATGACAGGGTCCTTCTCATTCGGTTATATCCGGAACAAAGTCCGGAATTTTATCTGCCTGCTGGAAAAAGAAAGGGGATTCTATATGTCTACTGCACCAGTCATGGATTGCAGAAATATCCCCTTCGTCTATAGGCTTTTCTTTCTAAATCCAAGGAAATAGAGAATTGCTGCAATCAGAATAAACAGGGAAAAGTAAAAATACATGCTGCTGTAGCCTGCCTTAGATGCGATCATTCCGCCGATTACGGAACCAAAGCCGATTCCTCCGTCAAAACCGGTAAAAAAGGTGGCATTGGCTGCACCAAGCCGTTCCTTTGGAGCACGGACCACAGCCATGGTTTGGAAGCTGGACTGTAGGGCACTGAAGCCCAGGCCGTACACCGCAGCGCTTGCCAAAAACATAGGGAGGGTTCCTGACTTTGATAAGAGGATCATAGCGGCGGCAGTTAGAAGAAAGCCCGGGTAAACGATCACCGGAAATCCGAAGCGGTCCGTCAGCTTTCCGTAAAGGGGTCTTGAAAGCAGGAGGAACAGGGCGTAAACAGTGAAAAACATACCGATGTTGGAAATGTTTTTTCCTGAGGCATAAAGGGAAAGAAAGCCGGTTATGGAGCCATAGGTGGAGCTGACGAAAAACATGACAAAAGACGGAAGGATGGAAGCTTTCTCATAGGGAGACGCTTTTAATTTCCTCTCTGTTTTGGCGGCGGTATTTTTACTTCTGATGAAAAGTGCCAGTAAAAGGGCGGCGGCTCCAAGACCTGCAGACCAGCGGGAAAGGGAGATAAATCCTCTGGAGGCCAGCAGGCCCAGGCCGATTCCCGGCGCCAAAGCCATGGCAAGGCTGCTGGACAGGCTGAAAAATCCCATGCCTTCGCCGAACCGGGGCTTTGGAATAATATCAGATGCCATGGTGCTGCTGGCTGTGGTAGCCATTCCCCAGCCTATCCCGTGGAGAAACCGGATTCCAATGATCATGCCCACAACAGGAAACCGGGAATAAGCAATGGTCACCAGGATGATGATAAAAGCTCCGGTGAAAAAGATGCCTTTTCTGCCTATTTTGTCAAGGACAATTCCTGAAAAGGGGCGGATGATAAGGGAAGCCACCGTGGCGGCTCCTAAAAGCCAGCCAAGAAGAGCATCGGCCCCTCCTAAAGACTTAGCATAAAGGGGCAGGGTAGGCAGAAGCATCTGGAATCCGCAGAAAAGCAGCAGGTTTACCAGTGAAATGATGATAAAATCTTTTGTCCATAAGGTTTGTTTTTGTTCTTCCATATAATGTGATCCTTTCTTCAGACAGTAGGGGATTGTATTTCTGATTTTTCTTCGGATACGTTTTCCAGGATCTTGTTGAGAAGGGCAATTGCCTGATCTGTTTCCTGTTCTGATAAATTTCTTGTGGTAATACTGACTAATTCCGTAAAGGTATTCCTTATTCTGGGTGCGATTTCCTGCCCTTTTTTCGTCAGATAGAGACGTTCAAAGCGTCGGTCTTTCTCATCCTTTTCCTTTTTGATATATCCATGATGAATCAACTGTTTCACCGCTTTTGCCGTAGTGGATTTCCCAATGTGAAGATGCTGGCTTAAGTCTTTTTGAGTAATTCCTTCATTTTTGGAAATGACATAAAAGAAATCGTGCTGTCCGCTTTGGATGGAAATATCCTTTAGCTTGGAATTCAATATGCTTTGTATGTTTCTGTAAATGGCAGCATTCAGCTTTCCGATGTTGTCCATGTTTTACTGTCACCTCATTTTTTTAATTAGTTTCCCTTGCAACTATTTGGAATCATATCACTAAAAGGTTTCTTTTGCAACTATTTTTTGGAAGTAAAGTTTTGGAAACGAAAATTTGAAAAAATGGGGCAGATTGACAATTACGGAACAGGGGTTATATAATACATATCATAAATAAATGGGGAATTTAAGCCTGAAGAAGTATTGGTGTAAGGAGCAGATGATGGTTAGAAAAGAGGAATTGGCATTTATACGGTCCCGCCTTGATTTCTGGGATAAATTAAGTGAACGGGAAGCAGATTTTCTGGAAAGCAATATTTCTGCGGTATCTTATAAGAAGGAGTATAACCTTCACAGTGCAGGCAGTCAGTGCCAGGGTGTTCTTTTGATTAAAAGCGGAGGGCTCCGGGTTTATATTTTATCTGAGGATGGGCGAGAGGTCACGTTGTACCGGGTTTCTTCCGGAGAGGTCTGTGTATTTTCTGCTTCCTGTATTTTAAGCCATATTACCTTTGACGTTCACATTGATGCGGAACAGGATACTGAGGCCTATTTGATTCACATAAGCGCTTTCAGTAAGCTGAGCGATGAAAATGTGTATGTGGAGAATTTTGCATATAAAAATGCCGTTGAACGGTTTTCTGACGTGATGTGGGCCATGGAACAGATTCTTTTTATGAGCTTTGATAAAAGGCTGGCTATCTTTTTGGCGGATGAGATGGCTAAGACTAATTCTACCAGCCTGTACATTACCCAGGAGCAGATTGCCAGATACATCGGAAGTGCCAGGGAGGTGGTTTCCCGTATGTTAAAGGTGTTTAAGGCGGAAGGAATCATCGAACAGACCAGAGGGGCTATCTGCGTGATTGACAAGGATAAATTGAGAGCGCTTACGAAATGAGGAAAAGCCTGTATTCAGAAGATGAAAACTGAATACAGGCTCTTTGTTTATATAAAATTATATTCTGTCACAACGGGACTTCTTCCGCTTACCTTGTCATGGTAGTATTCGTAAAAGGAAAGGCCCAGAAAGCTTCCGGCAACGTTGACAACGTTTTGAAAACCTAAGTGCTGAAGAGCCAGGGCGGCGTTATAGCTTCGCTGTCCGGTGCGGCAGTGCAGATATACGGTCCGGTCTTTGGGAATTTCACTGACCCGTTCCCTGAGCTGGCTCAAGGGTATGTTAAAAGCTCCCTTGATATGGCCTCTTTCGTATTCATAGGGTTCCCTCACATCAATGATCAGCTCCTGGTTTTCCACCAGTTCCCTTACCTTGTCTACATTCACCTGCTTAAATTCCTGGTTTAAAAGGTTGGAGCCCACATACCCTGCATAATTGACAATGTCCTTTGCAGTGGAAAATGTGGGAGCATAGCACAGCTCCATGTCCTTTAAGTCCTCTAAGGTTCCATCCAGCTTTATGATGGTTGCAATGACATCAATCCTCTTTGTGACATCGCCTTTTCCAATGGCCTGAGCCCCCAGTATTTTTCCCGTGGGAACTTCAAACAGAAGCTTAAAGTGCATGGGAGCCGCCTCCGGCATGATTCCAACCCGGTCTGAAAGGATAATGCGGACCATGTCATAATTGATTTTCATATGAAGGGCCTGGATCAAGGCTTCATTTAATCCGGTGGAGGCGCCGTTGTACTCAAATACCTGAATGGCGGAGGAGCCGATATATCCCCTGTTCAGAGTGTTTTTCCCATGAATATGGTCTGCGGCAGTTCTGGCCTGCTTTAAGGCAGGGCCTGCCAAAGACAGCTTAGAGGGAGAATGGGTCAGCGCATGGTAAATTTCCACTGCATCGCCCACTGCGTAAATGCTGGGATCACTGGTTTGATAATGTCTGTTTACTTTTATGGCGCCTGTTTCTCCGATTTCCAGACCGGCTTCCTTTGCAAGCTGGGTTTCCGGAGATACACCGATTGCCATGACTACAGCACCTGTTTCTATCTCTTTTCCTGAGGCCAATATTACTTTATTTTCTTCAAAGGATTCTACCTTGTCTCCTAAGATCAAATTAATATCATGATCCATCAGCGTCTTATGAAGAATCTGAACCATATCATCGTCAAAGGGCCTCAAAATCTGACTGGCAGCCTCCACCAGGGTGATGGAGAATCCGGCCTTCTGCAGGTTTTCTGCAATTTCAATTCCAATGAACCCGCCTCCGATGACAGCAATATCCTTGCCGGGCATCTGCTTTACAAAACGGTTTAACCGGTCAATATCCACCACATTTCGGACGGTGAATACATTTACCTTTTCCAGTCCGGGAAATTTGGGAACAATGGGGGCTGCTCCAGGGGACAGGATCAGCTTGTCATAGGTTTCTTTGTATTCTTCACCTGAATCTGTTTTCTTTACGGTGACGGTCTTATTTTCCCTGTCAATGGCTATAACCTGGCTGCCTGTGCGGGCATCAATTTGATACTGTCTGAGAAAGAGCTCCGGGTTCATCAGAACCAGGTCTTCTGCATCGTTTATCATTCCGCTTAAATGGTAAGGAAGGGAGCAGTTTGAAAAGGAGACATGAGGCCCTTTTTCAAACATAATGATCTCATCCTCTTCGCTGTTTCTTCTGAGTTTTGCCGCGGCTGATGCTCCGCCTGCCACTCCCCCTACGATCAATATTTTCTGCTTCATAAAATTCCTCCTGTTGCTGCATGGTTTTATTTTTTTATGGCTCTGTAAGAATTCATGCCCCCCGCAACGTCTAAGACACGGAAGCTTTGTTTTGAAAGCTCTTTTACGGCTCTTGCGCTCCGTCCGCCGGACTGGCATAAGATGTAGTAGGTTTTGTCCTTGGTTAGGAATTTCCCGGGTTCAGCAAGTAAATTTCCCATGGGGATGTTTTTTGCTGTCTTTATGCTTCCTGTCCGGTATTCGTAGGGCTCCCGGATGTCGATAAGTTCTATTTCACCGATCAGATTATCAATATCCGCAGCCTGGATGATTTTGCTTTCTGCTGGTTTTAAAAATTTAAACATGTTTTCCTCCCGGATTTTTCAGATTTATATTAATAGTTGATTTTCTTTCTTCTCTCCTATCTATTATAAGGAAATAAAGGGAAATGTCTGTAACTATATCACATAAACTTTTGTTATATCGGGGCTGGATTGATGTTTTGAATTTATAATTCCATTTTATTACTTATATTTATTAAAATCAATGAAGTAATTATATTAATCAGAAAATTTTTTAATGAAAGAAAATTTGTGTGGATTCTATTTTTAACATTCAAAAAATAAAGAATCACAGCTCCTTGACTTTATTAAATTAACTTGTTATAATTTTTTTCAGGTTATGGGAAGGCAAAGGGGCTGGAACTCGAAAAGTTCTAGCCTCTTTTTGCATTTTTTTAAATAACTTTGTATTGTGTAAATTTATATACAATAATCTAAGGAGGAGAAAAATTATGTCATATGTAGATGAGGTTTATGACAGGGTTGTGAAACAGAATCCAGGAGAAGCAGAATTTCACCAGGCGGTTAAAGAGGTGCTTGACTCTTTAAAGCTGGTCATTGATGCAAATGAGGAAACATACCGTAAGATGGGGCTTTTGGAGCGCCTTGTTGAGCCGGAGAGAATCATTTCCTTTCGGGTACCGTGGGTGGATGACAATGGTCAGGTCCAGGTTAACAAAGGCTTCCGTGTTCAGTTCAACAGCGCTATCGGCCCTTACAAGGGAGGTCTGCGTCTTCATCCTTCCGTAAATCAGGGTATTCTGAAATTCTTAGGCTTTGAGCAGGTGTTCAAGAATTCACTGACCGGCCTTCCCATCGGCGGCGGCAAGGGAGGTTCTAATTTTGATCCCAAAGGAAAATCAGATAGAGAGGTTATGGCATTTTGCCAGAGCTTTATGACAGAGCTGTCCAAATACATTGGAGCAGACCAGGATGTTCCAGCCGGCGATATTGGAGTTGGAGCAAGGGAAATTGGCTTTATGTACGGACAGTATAAGAGATTGACCGGTTTATATGAAGGTGTTCTTACGGGAAAGGGTCTTACTTACGGCGGTTCTCTTGTCCGCACTCAGGCTACAGGCTATGGACTTGTATATATTCTTGATGAAATGTTAAAGGACAACGGCAAGGAGCTGGCAGGGAAAACTGTAGTAATATCCGGTTCCGGAAATGTGGCAATCTATGCTACCGAAAAAGCACAGCAGTTAGGTGCAAAAGTGGTTGCATTAAGCGATTCCTGCGGTTATATCTATGATAAGGATGGAATTAAGCTTGATCTGGTTAAGGAAATCAAGGAAGTGCGCAGGGGACGTATTAGCGAATATGTGGAAGAGGTTCCAACGGCAGTTTATACAGAAGGAACAGGAATCTGGAGCATTCCATGTGATGTTGCCCTTCCATGTGCAACTCAGAATGAGCTGAATTTAGAGGATGCTAAAACTTTGAAGGCCAACGGCTGCTTTGCAGTTGCAGAGGGTGCCAATATGCCTTCCACCAGAGAAGCTACTGATTTCTATCTGGAAAATGGAATTCTGTTTATGCCGGGCAAGGCAGCTAACGCAGGCGGCGTAGCTACTTCCGCACTGGAAATGAGCCAGAACAGCCAGAGGCTTTCCTGGACCTTTGATGAAGTGGATGAAAGACTTCACAAAATCATGGTTCAGATTTATGCTAAGACAGCTTCTGCAGCAGAGCGTTACGGTGTAAAGGGAAATTATGTGGCAGGCGCCAACATTGCCGGATTTGAAAAGGTAGTAGAGGCCATGACTGCACAGGGTATCGTGTAATAGATAGAAGAAAGAGATTCAGTCTTTTGTAAAAACAAGGGACTGGGTCTTTTTTTATGGGTTAATGTGATATAATCATTCTAAGGTTTATGAAGTGCGGTACAAAAAGTGAGAAGGTAAGAAAACATCTATATACAAAAAGGAGGGATTGGAAATGAATCAGAAGGTGATATCATGTTATGAGGATTTTGTAAATGCACTGCTGGAGGCGGGATTTTCCATGGGAGGAGGAAACAGCGAGGGAATTTTTTCACTGATTGACTGGAACTGGAATGAACAGCCGTCCTATGAAACTCCAGTGAAATGGCATACAGGAGACCCTGAAACTGATCCATGGGAATGGCGCATGAGGGTGCTGGATGAGCGTGATGACATAGGGTATGGAAAGTTTTTCTTTAAGAAAAGCGGTTACATCACCAGGGAATGGATTCCTTATTTCCTTGCAGCCCGGCGCGGCGATATGACTTTTGAAGAGGCTTATGAAGATGGATTAGCCAGCAATTATGCCAAACGGATATACAGTGTTGTTGCTGAATATGAAATTCTGCCTCTTCATGCTATAAAAGAGCTTGCAGGGTTCGGAAAAGAGGAGAAAAGTGCCTTTGACCGGGCCTTGACGGAGCTGCAAATGAAGATGTATCTGACTATGTGCGGAAAAAAGCAGAAGGTTTCCAGCAATGGGGAAGAATACGGCTGGTCCTCGACGGTGTTTTGTACTACGGAAAGGTATTGGGGTGAGGAGATTTTTAAAGAGTCCGGCAAGATTGAAAAGGCTGATGCAATTAGAAAAATAACTGAACAGGTTTACAAATTAAACCAGGAAGCAGAGCAGAAAAAGATTGTGAAATTTATTAATGGTTAGTTAAAAGCAATACAAAACCTAAATTTATGGAAAATTAGGTCGGATTTGTTCGATTTAAGTCGTAAAATATAAGAATGATTAAATTTTAACATAAAATAATGAAGAAATTAAATTAAATATCAAATTTTTCTAAAAATTTATTGAAATTTTTCTAAAAGAGTATTATAATGCCCTTATAAATGTAGGTTGCAGTATCCCCTGACTGCACAAAACCAATCATAAGGAGGAACGAATATGGGAAGTGTTCAGGTAGTACCGATTATTATTTTAGTTCTCTACATAGGGGTTATGCTCTCTATCGGTTTTTTTGTAAACAGACTGACTATTAAAACCAGTACTGATTACATGCTTGCAGGGAGAAGGATGGGAGTTCTCATGATTGCATGCTCTCTTTCAGCCAACAATATTGGCGGCGGAAGCACCACAGGGGTGGCGGCTAAGGCTTTTAACGGTTGGGGAATGAGCGCTGCATGGTATGTTCTGGCGGCAGCGGTTGCTATGATTCCACTGTCATTTTTTGCGCCCAGAATCCGAAAGACAATGGCAGTGACCATTCCGGAAGTAGTAAACCGGCGATTTGGTAATTTTGCAGGGGTTTTTACAGCGGTATTAAATGTTCTATCTCTGTTTTGCTTAACAGCTTCCCAGATTCTGGCATCAGCTTCTGTTTTAAGTGCGATCACGGGAATTCCTCTTAATGCAGCAGTTTTTGTGGCAGGCGGAATCATTATTGTGTATACCACTTTAGGCGGAATGCTGGCAGATGCCATAGCGGACATTTTACAGTTTTTTATTATTTTCTTCGGCCTTTTGATATCCGTTCCAATGGTAATTCAAGGGGCTGGCGGCTGGCAGGCAGTATCCAATCTGCTTCCTCCGGTAGAGCTTGATATGTTTAAGATAGGAATTCCAACCATCCTTGGGCTTATTTTCAACTATTTTTGTACCTTCCTTTCCGGTCCTGAAATGGTAAGCCGTTTTTCCAGTGCTGAGGATGAAAAAACTGCAGTAAAGGCCTCGGTTTTATCAGCTGTTTTAATGGCGCTTCTGGCCTTTATGCCCACTCTCATCGGTCTGGTTGCACTGGCTGAGAATCCGGGTCTGGATGGAGGTCAGGGAACTACGGCTCTTATGTATGCCTCTTCAAAATACGCACCTCCCATTGTAACAGGACTTGTTGCGGCTGCTATTGTTGCAGCAACCATGTCCAGCGCCGATTCCAATCTTTTATGCGCTTCTACTATAGTAATAAAGGATATTTATCAGCGCTTCATTAATCCGGAGGTAACAGATAAACAGCTGATCACTTTTACCAGGGCAAGCAACGTGATCATTTGTCTGGTTTCCATGGGAATTGCATTATTTAACATTAACTTAATTACATTGAACCTGTTTGCTTTTGCTCTGCGTTCTGCGGGACCATTTGCAGCTTACGCCCTTGGAATGGTGGTTCCAAAGGCCACGAAGAATGCCGGAATTGTATCGATTCTCATAGGGTCTGTTGCAGTTGTAATATGGCAGATATGGGGCGGAAATACCGGAATTCTTCCTATCGTATTCGGTTGTTTCTGGGGAGTTGTTTCATTCTTCCTTGTAACCAAGGTGGAATCTTCCATGGGCAAGCCTCCGGCACCGTCTGCATTTGACAGCTGATATAATAAAATATAATTGTATGAATGAGTCATCACTCTGTGATGGCTCATTTTTTGTATAATGGGAAATTGAGTTAGAAGTTAAGTTTAAACCTGTCATTATCTTCCATAAGAAGATAATGTATGTTAAGCAAGTCAGAATCGGTCACACCTTCCATTTTTTAAATAAATAAGCTGCTTCCGGATATAGTATTAAAAAAATAAAATCAGTGTGTAACATTTCACCGGTCATAATCGTCTTTATTAGTGTATGTACAAAAATTCGGATTACAATAGCTATTGAAAATGCAGAATGCCATGTTGCAGCAGTATGGAGGCAGGAATGAGGAATAGAGAGAACAACAAAGAAATGATTGAAAAACTCTGCAGGGATACCTGGAGGGAGCTGTACAGCTTTATTTATTATAAAGTTCAGAACCGTGAAGAGGCTGAGGATATCACACAGGAGACTTATGCAAAGGCGATATCTTTTTTAAACAAGAATGATGTGAATATTCTGGAATGTAAAAAGTATTTAAGGTTCATAGCAATGAATATCATCCGCGACCAATGGAGGGCAAAAAAGAGGAGAGGCAGCAGTGTGAATTTAGAGGATGTAAATCCGGAGGAAATTGTTGAGGAGGACTTCTCAGATTCTCTTACGGAAAGGGACCGGATTGCAGAGGCCATGAACCGGCTGACTGAAGAACAGCGGACTGTGATTGAATTGCGGATTATCAAGGGATATACTGTCGCAGAAACCGGGAAGCTGATGCAAAAAAAAGAGGGAGCCATCCGCGTTCTTCAGCTGCGGGCCGTGAGAGCCCTGGCGAAGATACTGGAAACAGAAGAAGGTAAGGAGGAAATATAAAAATGGATGAAAGGAAGCTATCTCAATATATTGATGATTTAAATGCCGGAAAAAGGCCGAAGGAACACAAGAATGGGTTACAAAAAGAAGTGGATGAGCAGGCTCTTTTTGAAACCGTAAGAAAGGTACGGCTGCTCCGGGAAGTGGAATATCCTGATGACTTATTTCGGCAGCGTCTTATTAATTCTTTAGAAGCAAAAGAAAAGCCTGTAAGGAATCGAAGGAAGAGATTTGCATTTATAGGAGCTGCTTCTGCGGCTGCAATATTACTTTTGGTGACCGCATATTATTTCCTTCCCAATAAAGCCTCTAATATGGTATATGCAATGGAAAATGCCATGAAGGTAGTCCGGGCTTACCATGGAATCATTGAGGTGAGTGAAACCAATGAGCTGGGAGAGACTATCACACAGTCCAAAAGGGAGGTATGGGCAGATAAGAGCGGTAATTATTATATCAAGGATCTGGATGGAGTTTCCAGGGAATCCATAACTGCAAACAATGGAACCCAGAAGTGGCAGCTTCGTCCGGAGGAGAGAACCATTTATCTTTTACCGGCATTTCCCGATGATTACCGTTTTACTTTTGAGATTGGAAATGAAATTAATGATGCCGCAAAGGCACAGACAGTTGAAGTAATTGGCCAGGAGACCATCCATGGAAGAAAAGCGACAAAGCTTCAGATCATTCCGGATGGAGGAAGTCCTTACTTTTTATGGGTTGATAACGAGACAGATCTGCCCTTGCAAAAGGTGTCAGCAATGCAGAATGCAATTCAGATCAAGGCAGAATATACCTCTTTTGAATTAATAAATGAAATTCCTCATGACCTTTTAGCCTATTATGTGCCAGACGGTTATAAGGAGGAAGATACCAATATGGAGCAGGCCGCCGCTTCCCTGGAAGAGGCAAAGGAATTGGCTGGCTTTATGCCTAAGCTTCCCGGACAGGTGGCAGAGGGATATGCACTGAACCGGATAGCAGTTGAGAAAGACCATGAGACTGTGAAGCTGTATTACTCAGCCAGAGATTTGGCGGGTTCAATTCTATTAACCCAGTCTAAAACAGCAGGAGAACTGGTTCCCTCTCCCATGGCAGTTCTTGGAACAGTGAATCAGAATAAGGCGGAAATTATAAATTCAGAGACAAACCGATCTATCCGCTGGCAGGAGGATGGTATGGAATACGGTGTATTGGGGACAGCATCGTTAGAAACCCTGACTGTTTTCGCAGAAGAACTATCCGGGGGAAATGTAGTAATACCGGTGAGCACAGAGAATCCGGGGCAGCCGCAGGTTAAGGTTGATGTTGACCTGTCTGCAGAAGAAAATGAGCAGAAGAGCGTGGATGCAGGCCATTCCCCCTGGAAACTTGATCCGGCTTTTGTATCTCAGGTATTTGCAAGTCTGCTGTTGTCGCCGGAAGGCATTACAGGAGATTACCCTATTGCTTATGAAGATATTGAAATCACTGAAAATAACGGAATTGATGCCATTGCAGAAATCAAGGATGAGAAATCTATTGCGAAATATGTTTATTTAAAGCGCCTTGTCCGCCAGGATGATACCGGCATCTGGACTGCAGTTGGATATGATACGGATAAAAGGTGAAATGCAAAAGAAGGAGGGGTATCTTTATAGTGTTTCATGAGAGTGAAACATTGGGAAGATGATACTGGGGACTGTCTGGAAAATTCAGAATATAAAAATTTTACTGGAATTCTCTTGATTTATAGTATATAATAAGCGTTAAGACTTGAGGCGGAGTGTTCTTCGCCTCATTGTATTCCTTTTATTTTTTTAACATTATTTAGAAAGCAGGTGATGATTTCATGCATAAATTCCTGAGAACTGTTGGTTTCAGTCTTTATCAGAAAGACAGAGATATAGAAAAATTACTGGATAAGCTCTGTGAAGATTTGTCCGGAATAAAACGAATGCAGATTGATGAGGAATCCAATCTCTGTGAGCTTCGAAGGGAAGTAGCTCCCGGTATGGGAATTGCCATTTTCGGAGAGATGGACCAGGAGGGAAACTTTCAAAGACAATACTATTACCCATATTTGAAGAGCACTGACATGACATCAGATGTGTCCTGTTCCATTCAGCGCCATACGGAAAAGGAAACATACGCCGGGCTTTTGGATGAATATAAAGTAGGAATTTCTTTGATTTTTTATATAGATAATTCTTTTGAATGCAGAGAACGGATCATTGACCGCCATCCCATGGATACAAAGGATGTCTGTATGACTGGCCTGGCTATAAACGGAAAGATTCTTCTGCCCATCCAGAAGACGGAAAAGCAGAGGGAAAGAGCCAGAGTGGCTGCAAAAGACCGTAACAATCTTTTGGAGGCGGCAAAAAACGGTGATGAGGATGCCATGGAAACTCTGACCATTGAAGATATTGATTTATATTCCCAGGCTTCCAGAAGAGTGATGAAGGAGGATTTATACTCCATCATTGATTCCTGTTTCATGCCCTGCGGCGTGGAGTGTGACCAGTATTCCATTATCGGTGAGATCATTAAGATGGATGTGAAGAAGAATCAGGTTACAGAGGAAGAGGTCTATGACTTTACTGTGGAGTGCAGTGACTTAATATTCCATGTGGGAATTGCGAAAAAGGATCTGGTGGGAACTCCTGAAGTGGGACGCCGGTTTAAGGGGCAGATATGGATGCAGGGGACCGTGAATTTTAAGGAGTCTCTGGAAGAAATATAAGATTTGTCTTGACGAAAAAGGAAATTGTGAATATAATAGTAGACGGACTGTGCAGCAGATGCTGTTGCACAGTCCGTTAAAAAATGCAGATTTATGCATGGGTTTCTGTAGCTCAGCAGGATAGAGCGTCCGCCTCCTAAGCGGAAGGCCAGCGGTTCGAATCCGCTCAGGAACATTACATATATTGCCGAAAGCCTTGATTTTACAAGGTTTTCGGCTTTTTTGTTGTAATTAAAAGGATACAGAGGCAGTTCTCTCCGTTCTCCTGTGTTATAGAGATTTGAGCTCATGTGTTAAAAAAGATATCAGGTGAGGTTGAGAGAGCAGTACATAAAGAATTAAGGTGATATAAAATGGCAAAAAATCACAACATGATCCACGCAGAATGCAAAGAAATACTTCATAATTGCCTATATAAAAAACTTGACATACGATCCTTATTGATATATAATCCTAATTAAGAATAATTACTGTAATGGGGTTGATATTATGATTAGACGTAATACAGTTCAATGCGCTTTAGTTCTCGAGGCTGTAAATAAGCTGAAGTGTCATGCGACCGCAGACCAGATATATGATGAGATTATTAAGGAACATCCCAATATAAGCAGAGGGACAGTGTATCGGAACCTGCAGCGGCTATGCGAAATGGGCGAGATACAAAAAAGGGAGATGCCCGGAGGGGCTGACCGTTTCGACCATATTTGCAGTAATCATTATCACGCAAGATGTGTAAAGTGCGGCCGTGTTTTTGATGTAGACATGGAATATATAGCAGATATGGAGCGATCTATCAGGGATACTCATGGGTTCGTATTTACCGGACATGATATTGTTTTCAGGGGTATCTGTTCTGAATGTAAAAGTAATACATAGGAACAGCTTCAGATATTCCGGACAAGTATTATTTAGTGCGCATACGGGAGCATAGCAATACCCCGTAAATAATATAAAATAAGGAGAAGAACTATGAGAAGTATTACAACATTAGACCTGCAGTATGCACACAGATTTTTTGGATTTAAAGGCGAAGCACAGTATTTGCACGGTCACACCGGCGTACTGACGATTGAGGTTGAGGATTCTGTTAATTCCGGCGTCAATATGGTTTTCCCTTGCAACGAAATTCAGAAGACCGCCTGGGAAGTTCTGAAAAACTTCGACCATGCGCTGGTTCTGCGGGAAGATGATCCCCTGTTGCCTGCAATCCTCGATGTTTATGAAAAGCAGGGCATTAAGGACGGTGCGCCCACCAATCAAATGAAGGGTCCCGCTTTCAAGACAGAGCTTGCAACTGCATATCCGGAATGTCGTTTGGTTGTAACTAAAGAAACTATGACTGTTGAAGGAATGATTAAGATTGTTTATGATCTGCTGAAGGATAAGCTGAACATTGCCAAGATTACATTTACCAGCGGTGTTAATGGGGCTTCCGAAGAATTTGAGACAAACAACAACATCGACCGTTGTCCGTTGTGTGGTATTGCCTTAAATGAAAACGGCGTATGTCCCAAGTGTGGATATAAAAAGTAATTTGACATGAAGACAGATGCTTTCGCTGATGGAAATTATCAGGGCATCGAAACAATGTACATGGCTGATTAGCGCAGAATATTAAATCTATATAAGGGGTGCTGCAAAACAGATGAAAAATCATCTGTGAAGCAGCGCTCCTTTTTTGCGTTAAAATGCAAATACAGTACGACATCTCCCCATAGTCAGTATTATGTTTACAAGCTTCCGGCTGTACCGGATAAGTTCGATTTTTATTGAAAAACCCAGGACTACCTCTTATAATAGAATTATTAATAAAAATATGGCTGATTAACTACACTTTTATTGTTAAATTATATAAAATAAAGGCAGATGAAATGGGGAACGAAAAAATCATGGTTATGGCGGACAGAGGAGCTATTGATGAAAATGGGAAAGGACTGTGAAGACTATGGGAATTATTTTACGTCCTTCCAATAAAAACAAGGTCCCGGAAGAGGGGCGGTTTCAGAAAAACCTGCAGAAATCCGTGACCCGGAAGATTGTGCTGCTTCTGATGATCAGTGCTTTCTTTTTCTGGGCAGGACAATATATCATTACTCTGATGGAAAATGAACTGAATGCTGTTTCCCACTTGGAACAGCTGGAAGAAACATTTTTTGATCTTGACATTCAAAACAGAGAATTTTTGTTGAATGACCGGATCAATGATGTGGTGAGAAGAATGTATTCCCAGACAGATTCCAGTGTTTCCGATGAATTTAAAAATCTTTTCCGCCAGTTTAATGAGGATTGTAAGGTTCGTAATGAGGTTCTGATTGTAGATAAAGCCGGCAATATGGTTTTTACCTCTTTCGGCGAGAACCGGTTTTCTTCTTATTTGCTGAATTATAATAATGCCATTTGTTATAATGCAAGAAATTTAAATGAAGGGGAAATTTACCGTGCTATTTATTATGACAGGGTAAATTATGCCGACGCCCTTTTTGTGAAACCGGTTTTTGAAGAAGGAAGCATTCAAGGGTATGTAACCTTGTTTCTGTCCGGCAGCGAATGGAATTTTTATCTTTCCAAAAGCAACTTTGACGGCGTGATCACAGATATGCGCCAGAATGTCATGTACATAAGCAAGCCGGGAATGGCTGACAACAATAATAAGTTTTATGGAGTGGCCCATGGAATATGGGAAAGCAAAGGGGACCGGTATTGGAGTGTTTCAAAGGAACTGCCTGAATATTCGGCTGTAATCTATTCCCTGGTACACTATCCTAAGAATCAGACGGTATACATCGGACTTTTGGTGCTCTTTTTGGTAGGAATATGCTGGTATGTGGTTGCCGGCTGGATGTCAAGGACCATGGCGGAAAACAATGCTGCTTCCATAAAAAACCTGGTAAAGGAAATCCGTATAATCCGGAAAGGCGATTACAAGCACAGGGTTCAGCTTGGAACAGACGATGAGTTTGGGGAAGTGGGGAACCAGGTAAACCGCATGCTGGATAATATCCAGAGTTTAAATGAACGCAATACAGAGCTGCTTACGCTCAACAGCCGCATTGAGATGGAACAGCTGACCCAGCAGATGAATCCCCATTTTCTCTATAATACTCTGGAGATTATCCGGAATCTGGTTATATTTGACGCGCCGAAAGCAGAGGAACTGATCGTGAAATTGACGGAGGTTTTGCGCTACAGCGTCAATACCACCAGAAAAGAAATGACCCTGGAAGAAGATATGCAGTTTATTGATGCATACCTAGAGATACAGCACTGCCGTTTCGGTGACCGTTTTCACTGTGAAATCCATATGGAGCCGGAATGCAGCGAGTGTATTGTTCCCAAAATGCTGCTTCAGCCTATGATTGAAAACAGCATCAAATACGGTTTTCAGAAGAAAATGGAGTTAAATATCCAAATCCGTGGATACATGGATAAGAATATGCTGGTCATTCAGGTCTTAGATGACGGGCTGGGCATGGAGCCTCAGAGGGCTAAGGAGCTTGAGCGGCAGTTAAAGGAGCATGACAACAGTTCTTCTTCCATTGGACTTTGCAACCTGTCCCGCAGGCTTTATCTTCAATACGGGGAAAACAGCGGAATTTTAATCAGAAACAGAGAAGGTATTGGTCTTGAAGTAACGGTTCAGATTGAACAGAAGGGGTGACGGAATGTACCGTGTCTTAATAGCAGAAGATGAGGATATTATCAGAAAGGGGCTGATGTATTCGGTTAACTGGGCAGAGCTGGACTGTACCATAGTGGGAGAGGCCCGCAACGGTATAGAGGGGGTTGAACTGATTGAAAAGATGAGACCGGATATTCTGATTGTGGACATCAATATGCCTGTTATGGATGGAATCGAAATGATCAGGCGGACTTGTGAAGAATACAGTTATTCCGCCATTATTCTGTCTGGATATTCTAATTTTGAATATGCAAAAAGCGCCATTCACTACGGGGTGACGGATTACCTTTTAAAGCCTCTGAAACGGGAGGAGATGGTAAAGGCAATTGAGAATGCAAAAGAAAAACGGTGGATCTATCAGACCTGGCTGGCCCAGCAGCAGGAGGCGGAGGAACTGAAAAACGTGAGGCTGGTTTCCAGAGCAGAGGAGACAGGGGAGCATGATGAGATTGTAAAAGAACTGCTGAAGTTCATTGAAGAACATTATCAGGAAAAGATAGGCTGGCAGGATGTGGTGGAGGCCATGAATTACAGTGAGACGTTTTTGAACCGGAAATTCAAAACACAGATGGGAACTACGTTTATCGAATATTTGAACCGTTTCCGTATTCAAAAGGCTGTGGAGCTTTTGAATCAGGGAAATATTGCCATTCAGGATGTTTCCTGGATGTGCGGAATCGGAGATTACAAGTATTTTAACATGGTATTTAAAAAATACATTGGGTGCAGCCCCAAGGAGTATTCGTGGAAAGTGAAGGAGCAGCTGAAATAAAGCTGCTTTTTTTCTTGGACGAAGCAATCTGTTTGGTATTTTTTCCATTGAGACTGTATTTTGGGTAGGAATCAATGATTAAAATGTATAAAATAATGATTAATAAGAGAAGAAAATATACAATACATCCAAAAAGGCGGTGGGAAAAGTGAGCGTAACGATTTCAATTAGCAACGCGGTGAAAAGGTACGGAACAGTGACAGTAATCCCGGATTTGTCGGTAACCATTGAAAATGGGGAGTTATTTACCCTTCTTGGCCCGTCTGGCTGCGGAAAGACCACATTGCTGAGAATGATTGCCGGATTTAATTCCATTGAAGGAGGAAGCTTTCGGTTTAATGACAAAGTGATCAACGACATGGAACCCGGCAAAAGGGGAATCGGTATGGTATTTCAGAATTATGCAATTTTCCCCAATATGACGGTACGTAAAAATGTGGAGTTCGGCCTGAAATACAAAAACATGTCAAAGGAACAGATGAAAGAGGAAGCGGATAAGTTTTTAAAGCTGGTTCACGTAGATCAGTACGGGGACCGGATGCCGGAGCGGCTTTCCGGCGGCCAGCAGCAGAGGGTAGCCCTTGCCAGAGCTCTGGTAATCAGCCCTGATGTGCTTTTGATGGATGAACCTCTTTCCAACCTGGATGCCAAGCTGCGGGTGGAGATGCGCAGTGTGATTAAGCGGATTCAGAAAGAGGTGGGAATTACCACGGTTTATGTCACCCACGACCAGGAAGAGGCCATGGCTATTTCAGACAGAATCGCAGTTATGAAAGACGGAGTGATCCGCCATATCGGCAAACCTGAAAATATTTACCAGAGGCCCGCAGATTTATTTGTGGCGACCTTTATCGGCAAGTCCAATCTTTTAAATGCCAGGTTGAGAAAAGAAGGGGAAAAGGCGGTGGTCGTATTCCAGGGCGGATATGAAATTTCTGTTGATTCCATAAGAGATGAGGAGATCCGGGACAGAGAGGTTGTTGTATCTGCAAGGCCGGAAGAGCTGATTGTTTCCCGGTCAGAAAGCAGTACAGGAGGCCAGGGAATTAAGGCGGTTATCCGGGACAGCGTATTCCTGGGACTCAATACCCATTATTTTGCAGAGCTGGAGACAGGGGAAGAGGTAGAAATTATCCAGGAATCTGAGATCGATTCCATCATTCCTCCAGGAAGTGACATTGTCTTGACCATCAATACCAATAAGATCAACGTATTTGATTCGGAATCCACAGGCAGTCTGATGAAAGGGGTAAAAAACAGCACCATCCTGCCGGAAGGCTTTGAAAGACGGGAGGTGAAGGAATGATCCGAAAAAAACGAGGTGATTTCTGGAGTGTCGTCTCCGGGGTTTTGCTGGTGATATTTCTGGTGTTCCTGATTTATCCCATTGGAAAGCTTCTCAGGGAAGCGGTTTATGCAAACGACGAATTTACCCTTGATGCCTTTCGCCAGTTTTTCAGCAAATCCTATTATTACAGCTCTATCTTTCAAAGCGTTAAAGTTGGAGTATGCGTGATGTTTACCAGCCTGCTTCTGGGAGTGCCCTTTGCCTACTTTTACTCTTTTTACAGGCTGGGGGGACGGAAAGTGCTCTTTGTGCTTTGCCTTCTCTGCACCATGTCGGCTCCCTTTATCGGCGCTTATGCCTGGATTCTGCTCATGGGAAATTCGGGATTGATCACCGGGTTTTTAAAATCCATAGGAATTTCCGGGGTTTCTATCTATGGTTTTGGCGGAATTGTGTTTGTGCAGACCTTAAAGCTGTTTCCGCTGGTGGTAATCTATATGAACGGTGCATTCCGGGATATTGACAATTCTCTGCTGGAAGCAGCCGAAAGCATGGGCTGTAAGGGAATTGACCGTTTTAAGAGGGTGATTATGGCGCTGACCATGCCCACCATTCTGGCCGCAGCTTTGCTGGTTTTTATGAGATCTTTTGCGGATTTCGGAACGCCGGTGCTGATTGGACGGGGATACAGCACATTTCCCGTTTTGATTTATAACCAGTACCTGGGTGAAAACGGAACCAATTATCATTTTGCAGCAGCCATCAGCGTTATCGCGGTGCTGGTAACGGCAGTTATATTCCTGATACAGAAGACGGCGTCCAACCGGTTTAAATTTACCATAAGTGCCCTGCATCCCGTAGAGCCTAAGAAGGCTTCCGGGTTTGCCAATGCGGCCATGCATGTTTACTGTTATCTTCTTGTGGGTATCTCATTGCTGCCCCAGATTTATATTGTAAATATGTCTTTCAGAAATTATAAAAACAGTATTTTAAAGCCGGGTTATTCCCTGGTCAATTATCAAAAGGCAATGGAAAAAATGCTGTTCCGTTCCATTGGAAATACCATGATTGTCAGCATTGCGACTTTGGCGGTTATTATTGTCATTGCGGTTTTAATCGCTTATTTAGTGGTAAGGCGAAGCAATTTCTTAAACAATGCCATTGATACCATTTCCATGCTGCCCTATATTATGCCGGGAGCGGTAATCGGTATTGCCATGGTTGTGGCATTTTCCAAAAAGCCCTTTACCCTTACGGGATCCCTGGTCATCATGGTCATCGCTCTCGCCATACGGAGGATGCCCTTTACCAGCCGTTCCGCTACGGCGGCCATGATGAAGATTCCGGTCAGCATTGAGGAAGCGGCGCTGAATCTGGGGGCTCCCAAGGTGTCCGCATTTGTAAAGATCACGGTACCGTTAATGTCCAGCGGAATCATATCAGGAGCTGTTTTAAGCTTTGTATCAATTATTACGGAGATGTCTTCCGGAGTAATTTTGTATAATAACAGGACCATTACCCTGACAATCAGTACGTATTCCGCAATTACCGGCGGTATTTACGGGGTAGCAGCAGTATTTGCAACGATTACAATGGCGCTGACAGTACTTTGTCTGGTGATCTATTTAAAATTCACCAAGATGGAGGATGTGCGCTTGTAAAAATGGTTATAAAACCAAAATTTATAAAGAGAAGGGAAGAAATTATGATGAAAAGAAGGCTATTGGCAGCAGGTCTTGCAGCGGTTATGGCATTGTCTATGACTGCATGCAGCACAAAAGCGGAACCGGAAACAAAGGCGGAGGAGTCAAAAACAGAAGCTCAGTCAGCCGAAGAGACCAAAGCAGCAGAATCAACTGATTCAGGAGCACCCTATTACGTAAGACCAGCCAGTGAAGTGACCGGGAAAATTACGGTTTACACCACCATGGAAGAAACTCAGCAGCAGGTATTAAGAGATATGTGGAAGCAGTATTATCCTGATTGTGAAATGGAAATCCAGGCTGATTCCGTGGGAACCCTGGCTACCAGAATCAGAAGTGATGAATCCAGTGATGCAGATGTGGTAATCGGAGGCATGTTTGCTGCAGACGGTGAGACCTATCATGATATTCTTCAGCCTTATACAGCAGCTTGTGACAAAGAACAGGGATACCATGACGAGTCTGGATATTATACTTTTTATGATGTTCAGTTAATGAGCCTGGTTGTAAATCCTGCTTTAAGAGATGAGCTTGGAATTGAAATCAAGGGCTATGAAGATTTGCTCAATCCTGCTCTGAAAGGAAAGATCATTCTTGCTGCTCCCGATGCATCATCTTCCGGCTGGCGTCAGTTACAGACCATTCTGGCTGTTATGGGTGATGAATTTGACGATGAAAAGTCCTGGGATTATATTAAGCAGCTGATTCCGGCAAGCTTTTCCACCACCTCCTCAAAGGATGTTTATAACCTGGTGAGCAACGGCGAATATGTGGTAGGACTTTCCTATGAGTCCAGCGTAGCAGCTTTGATCAATGACGGTGCTCCCATTGAGTGCGTTTACATGGAAGAAGGCAATACTGCAATGGCAGGAGGAGCTGCAATCGTAAAGAATGCACCCAACCTTTCAGCAGCCCAGGCCATGATGGATCTTTTATCCTCTGCGGAATTCCAGGATGCCCGTGCAGAAGCTTCTGCAGGACGGGGTTCCAACACTCTGTGCAACTTAAGCGGTCTGCCTGATGAGGAAACCTTAGCGATCAAAGACCTTGACTTTGCGTATTTAGCAGAGCATAAAGAGGAAATGCTTAACAAGTGGAATGAACTGTATGCAGAATTAAACTAAACATAATGGTGTCCCATAAGCCACAGTCCGAAAACGTGATGAGTTCGGCAATGGGCTTTTGGGACACCTTTTCCAAAAGAGCGGAAAGGAAAGAGATAGAATGAAGACAAAGGCAGTGAGGATGTATGGAGAACTGGATTTAAGGCTGGAGGAATTTGAACTGCCTCCTATTAAGGAGGATGAGATCCTTGTAAAGGTTATGAGCGACAGTATCTGCATGTCCACCTATAAGCTGGCGGAGCAGGGAAAGAGGCATAAGAGAGCGCCTCAGAACATTGACACCAATCCTATTATCATCGGCCACGAATTCGCCGGAGTGATCGTGGAGGTGGGAGATAAATGGAAAGACCAGTTTAAGCCGGGAATGAAGTTTGCCCAGCAGCCTGCATTAAATTATAAAGGCAGCCTGGCTTCCCCCGGTTATTCCTATGAGTTTTTCGGCGGAGCCTGCACCTACTGCATTTTTCCGCCTGAGGTTATGGAGCTGGGCTGTCTGATGCCCTATGAAGGAGAAAGCTTTTTTGAGGCTTCTTTGGGTGAGCCCATGAGCTGTATCATCGGAGGGTATCATGGAAATTACCACACCAATAAGAGAGATCATGAACATGCCATTGGAACCAAGGAAGATGGGGATATTATTATTTTAGGAGGCTGTGGCCCCATGGGCTTAGGAGCTGTAAGCTACGGAATCCAGTACAGGAACAAGCCAAGGAGAATCGTTGTGACAGATATTGATGACGCAAAGATTGCCCGGGCCAGAGAAGTTATTTCGGAAGAGTTTGCCGCTAAAAACGGAGTTGAGCTTCAATACGTCAATACCGGGAAAATGGCTGATCCGGTGGCAGAGCTTCGGGCCATCACGGGAGGAAAGGGCTATGACGATGTGTTTGTTTATATCCCCAACCGCCAGGTGGCGGAAATGGGCGATCAGCTTCTGGCATTTGACGGATGCTTAAACTTTTTTGCCGGCCCCACAGATAATCAGTTTAAATCTGAGATCAATCTTTATAACGTCCATTATATCAGCGCCCATATTATGGGAACAACGGGAGGAAATAATGACGATTTGATCGAAGCAAATGAGCTGGCGGCAAAGGGAAAGATCGAACCGGCAGTTATGGTAACCCATGTAGGCGGCATTGACAGCATTGCAGAGGCGACCTTGAACCTTCCCAATATTCCGGGAGGTAAGAAGCTGACTTATACCCAGTTTGATATGCCTTTGACAGCCATTGAGGATTTTGGAGAATTGGGAAAAACAAATCCTCTGTTTAAGAAGCTGGATGAGGTATGCCGGGAGAACCGGGGACTTTGGTGTGCAAAGGCCGAGCAGATTCTTTTTGAACATTTTGGTGTGGAAGTATAAAAATAAAAGGAGCAGACTTGTTAATCTAAAAGCAGGTCTGCTCCTTGTTATTTCTCTTTTATTATTTTCTGCACTCTGCTATAATTATTTTTAGAGTTAATCGTTTTCTGTTCACTTTATAGGATTTATGCAAAATAAGTTTAAATTTAATCTTTAAACGAAAGGAGTGTTTTCATGAAAATATTGGAGAAGCATAGGTGTGATTTTCAGCTAAAAACCCAAAATCCCTTTATTATCACCATGCATCACAAGGACTTTTTTCCAAAGGGAAATGAAGAGATGGCGCCGGTATCTTATATTCCGGGCAGAGAAGCCGGCAACGACTTTGATCTCAAAGCACCGTGGCGTATGTACTATGGAGATATTATTCCCGGATTTCCTGTTCACCCTCACAGAGGCTTTGAAACTGTGACTATAGTTACCCAGGGAGTTGCGGACCACTCGGACAGCCAGGGTGCTTTTGGGCGGTACGGAGAAGGGGATGTCCAGTGGATGACGGCGGGAAAGGGAATCCAGCATAGTGAAATGTTCCCGCTGATTCATGAGGACAAAGAAAACACCCTGGAATTGTTCCAGGTCTGGTTGAACCTTCCTAAAAAGAGTAAGTTTGTGCCGCCTCATTATAAGATGCTGTGGGCTGAGGAAATTCCGGTGGTCAGGGAAAGCCAGGAGAATGGAAGCCTTGAGATCAAGGTGATTGCAGGGGAATATAATGGGACGAAGGCTCTTGACCCAACGCCACAATCCTGGGCTGCGGCTGAAGAAAATCATGTGGGAATATGGCTTATAAAGATGGAAGGAAAGGCAAAGCTGACCATCCCAAAAGGAACGTCTACCATGAGCAGAACCTTGTATCATTATGAAGGGGACTCCGTTGAAGTTGAGGGGCAGACCCTGGAAGAGAGATATTACTTTGATTTAAAGGCTGATGAGGAAATTGAGATCAACAGCATAAAAGGCGAAAGCAAGTTTTTACTGCTGGAGGGAGAACGGATCAATGAGCCTGTGACCGCCTATGGGCCTTTTGTTATGAATACCCAGGAGGAGGTTATGCAGGCTTATTCAGATTACCGGGCAACCGGATTCGGTGGCTGGCCCTGGGACAGTGATGCACCTGTTCATGATAAGCATGAAGGTAGATTTGCGGATTATGGAAATGGGAAAAAGGAATATCCGCCGGAATCTGACAGCTAAAGCAGCAGAAACGTGACGCAGCAGGATATTTAATATAAAATAGAATACGACCTGGAAAAGGGAGGGGGAAACCTGTATCGGTTTCCCCCTCCCTGCTGTGCAATCTGTTTCCGGGAGGCATCTGCCTGACGGGGTGGCCTGAACTTTATGAGAACATGTTTTAAGTCTGCTTTTTTATAACCGGCAGCCATACCTCATATTTTGCATTCTGCGGATCGGCGTTTAAGTAAACTTCCACATCAGGGGCGTTGCCGTATTCGTAGCCAGAGGATGGCAGCCATTCTGTAAGGATGCGTTTTTCCAGCTCCTGTATGCTGGTGTTTGTACCGTTGCCGCAAAAGACGGCCCATGTTGCGGCGGGAACCAGGAATTCCTCCAGGGTACTGTCAATTTCCTTACTGCTTGCCACTGCGATGAAATATTTCCACGGCCCTGCGGGGTCACAGCTATTGCTCACACCGAGCATCCCCATAGGCGGGCCCTCCATCAGTGCGGCAAGTCTGGAGAGGGTTCCGTCCATCGCAGCCTTGCCCCACATCTGGGGTACGGCTTCAAAGTTCTTTTCCAACTCCCTGTGCATTGGCATGGAAATGCCCACAATGCGGAACTCCTCTTTTTTCTCGATTCTGTAATCCATTTCTTCCACTCCTTTAATCGTTATTTTAAAGCTGATTGCCGGAAAGGCTTTGAGGGTGATGCCCGATTCCCGAGCAAGGGACGGTGCAATGCCATGGATGCTCTGAAACGCCCGGTTGAAGGCAGTCGGAGATGCATAGCCGTATTTGAGGGCCACATCAATAACTTTTTCGCCGCTTTGTAAATCTGCCGCCGCAAGGGACATACGCCTGCGCCGGATGTATTCAGAGAGCGGCGTATCCGCCATGTAAGCGAACATTCTCTGAAAATGATACACCGAGCAGCAGGCTGTTTTTGCTATCTGCTCAAAGGACGGTTCCTCCGTGATGTGTTCCTCAATATACTCTATTGCGGCGTTAAGCCGTTCAATCCATTCCATATGCCTCATCCTTTCCTGATATAAGTATACAGACCGGAAGCGGGCCTGTCCTCGCTATTCATGCACATATATGAGAGATTATAAACCCAATGCCAAGTCAAAACAATAATATAGACGGATTTTTATGAAGATGTTTTCTGTCCTTTTGTTGACATTTCACAAGGATGACATTATAATTCATTTATCGATATATTTTTAAAATTACATCGGGAGTAAGGAGTGCAGTAAATTTATGGGAAATATTCTATTGCAGGAAACTGCTGTCCGGGTGCGGGAGGTCCTTGGGGCTGATCTTGACACCATAACCATTGAACGGGCCGTGTTCGGCCTATTTTTTCCGGGGTAAAGTTAAGTGACGGCCAGGGGGGTCTGTGCTTTACGCCGGTAAAGGACATGCCCCAGGCAGTATGCTGCCCCAGCTCGGCGAAAGCCATGCCCTTATCCGGCAGGCTGAAGGGGCGCAGTGCGGCGGACTATCTGGCTGATTTAGAACATCATAACATTCTTCGGAAGACCCTGGCTATTGCCACTTTAAATGCCCTATCTGCCACCTGTTGGCAAAGGGGTGAGGCAAAGGGATATCAGATACAGACAGGAGAAGATGCTTTTGATCATGTAAGGATTCCCCAAGGCGGTAAAAGTGTGGTAGTAGGGGCATTGGTTCCTATTTTGAAGAAGCTTATTGCCGCTGATGCCGACTTTAAGGTGCTGGAGATGGACAACCGGACTTTAAAAGGAAAGGAACTGGAGCATTACGCCCCGCCTGAGGATGCCTGGAAGTATATTCCGGATGCGGATCTTTTGGTCATCACAGGGGTTACTGTGCTCAATGATACACTACCGGAGCTGCTGGAAATGGTAAAGCCCGGTGCCCAGGTCATCGTCACCGGCCCTACGGCCAGCATGCTTCCGGACGCTTTTTTTAAGAGAAAGGTGACGGTTATGGGAGGAGTTCTCGTCACAAAGCCCGACGAAGTGCTGGACATAATCAGCGAGGGCGGTTCGGGGTATCATTTCTTTGGAAAAAGTGCGGAAAGGCTGATTATTAAAAATGAGTAAACATAAGATCGATCTGGCAGGTAAAAACAACGGGTCCTTCTTCGGTATGAAAATGGGAATTTTATATGGAGTGCTTCTGATCTTTGCTGTTCTCTCCTTCTGGGTGGGGCGGTATGCTCTTTCCCCTAAGATTGTTATTGATATTTTACTGTCCCGGCTGGGGCTGGTAACACCTTACTGGGAAGAGACTCTGGAAACCGTAGTCTTAAATGTACGATTGCCCCGAATCCTTCTTGCCATGCTGGTAGGTGGTGCATTATCCGTGTCAGGAGCATCCTATCAGACCCTGTTTAAAAATCCAATGGTATCTCCCGATATTTTGGGGGTCTCTGCAGGAGCCGGTTTTGGTGCGGCTTTGGCTATGATCCACAATGCTATGTGGTGGCAGATACAGCTTTCTGCTCTGGTGTTCGGCCTTGCAGCAGTGCTGGCTGCCAGCCTTATCGGCTATGTCTTTGCCCGGCAAGAGGTGACGGTTATGGTTTTGGGAGGTGTGGTCGTATCCAGCCTGTTTCAGGCCCTGCTGTCCATTGTAAAAACTCTGGCAGATACGGAAAATGCCCTGCCTTCCATAACCTTCTGGCTTATGGGAAGCCTTGGCCGCGGCTCTAACCGGGATGTGATGATCATGCTTCCCGCCTTGCTTCTGTCTCTTCTTCTGCTGTTTTTATTCCGTTACCAGATCAATGCGTTATCAGCCGGTGAAGATGAAGCCACCACTCTTGGAGTCAATGTGATGGTGGTAAAAGTGGTGGTGGTGATTTCCTCCACCCTTATGACAGTTACCTCAGTCAGCATCTGCGGCATCATTGGCTGGGTGGGCATGGTGGTCCCTCATATTTCCCGTATGCTGGTGGGAGCCAACTATCCCAAACTCATTTCCACGTCATTTGGAGTGGGAGCGCTGTTTTTGCTTATCATTGACAACATCGTGCGGGGAGTTCCGGGGGTGGAACTTCCTCTGGGCGTTCTTACGGCCCTGGTGGGCACTCCTATCTTTGTGATACTGCTTTCCCGCGTGCGAAAGGGGTGGATGTGATGTTAAAGGCGCAGAATATTCGTTTTCAGTATAAAACCGGCAAGCCGGTGCTTCAGGATGTGTCCTTTGAACTGAAGCAGGGAGACGTCCTCTGCCTTCTGGGCCCGAACGGAACTGGAAAAACCACCCTTTTACGGTGCCTTCTTGGGCTGACAAAACCGGGCGGGGGCAATTTTTTCTGGAATGGGGAAGACATGGCACCTTTATCCGTACGCAAACGGGCCAGACTCATGGCCTATGTCCCTCAGGCCTCGGCCCTTACCTTCCCCTATGAAGTTCAGGAAGTGGTGCTTATGGGCCGCATTGCCCATCTGAAGGCAGGCAGTCCTCCCGGAAAAAAAGACCGGGACCTGGCTTGGGGAGCCATGGAAAGGATGCACATCTCCCATCTGGCTCATCAGCTGTTCCAGTATTTGTCGGGAGGCGAAAAGCAGATGGTCCTTATGGCCAGGGCGCTGGCCCAGCAGGCACAGCTTCTGGTCCTTGATGAGCCCACTGCCAGCCTGGATTTTTCCAATCAGGTAAGGGCCCTTCAGATGATCCGGGAACTTTCCAATCAGGAATTTACGGTCTTAATGACTTCTCATTTCCCTGACCATGCATTTCTCACGGCCAATCAGGTGGCTTTGATGAGAGATGGGACTGTGTTCCGCTGCGGTTCTCCGGATGAGGTGATTACCGGAGAAAACCTTTCGCGGCTGTATGAAACACAGGCTGCAGTATTTCAAACTTCCGTGATTTCAGCCGGAAAACATGCCAAAGTATGCATTCCCATTATTGAGGAATAGCAGCATAAATTAAAAAGTGTATATTGGAGGAAAGAACATGAAAAAGACATTTATCAAATTGATGCCCCTCGCCCTGACAATGGCGATGCTGTCAGGCTGCGGAGGACAGGCTTCCCCAGCCCCAACCACTGCGGCAACCACTGCCGCTGTCTCAGAAGCCCCGGCTCAGACAGAAGCTGCTTCCAGCGAAGCCTCTTCAGAAACCGGCACCCGCACAGTGACTGACATGGCGGGACGGAAGGTGGAACTGTCCGGAGAAATTAACAGGATCGGAACCCTTGGCTCCGTAGGCGTGCTCAATGCATTTGTAGAATTGATGGGCTCAGGAGACAAACTCTACAACGAGATGCCTGCAAGCTTTACCAAGAATGACAGCTGGAAGATGCAGTATGAGTTTGCACCTCAGATCGCAGACGGACCTCTTTTTGAAAGCGACAACCGGGAAGTTCTTATTGAAAATATCATTCAGGCCGCTCCCGATGTGTGCTTTACCATGACCAAGGACACTGCTGAACTGCTTCAGAACAACAACATTCCATGCATTTATCTGGAGTGGAAGGATGTGGAAGACGTAAAGACTGCCGTATCTTTGATGGGAGAGGTGTTGAACAAAAAGGATATGGCTGAAAAGTATATCGCTTACTTTGATGAGAAAATGGCACAGGCCCAGGAATTGACCAAGGATTTGAAAGATGAAGACAAGGTGACCGTACTGTACGGAAATCCGGTGACCTTTTCCCAGCCTCACGTCATCGCTGAATGGTGGATCACACAGGCAGGCGGCATGAGCGTTACCAATGACGGCCGCAGCGATAACAGCCTGGAATACACCATGGAAGACTTACTTAAGTGGAATCCTGATGTGATGATTGTCTCTAATGCAGGGCTTATTGATGAGATAAAGGCCAACAGCAACTACAGCGGCATCACTGCTGTAAAAAATGACGCTTTTCATGTGATTCCCACAGTTGCCCATGTATGGGGCAACCGTACCGTAGAGCAGCCTTTGACTGTTTTCTGGACCATGCATCACTTATATCCGGAACTGATGCCAAGAGAGGAACTGGAAAAGGAAATCAAGTATTTCTACAGCGAGTTCTTCTTATATGATGTAAATGATGAGCAAATAGATGAAATGATTGGACGGTGATATCATGGCAAGACTTTCACAAAAGCCTGGACACTATCTTCAGCGGGATCAATACGCCACACGGGCGGAGACCATGAACGCATTATTTGAACGGTGGAATCTTGCACCGGATACGGAATTGCTGCCTTTAAACCAGGCTGAGGGCAGAGTCAGTGCAGGGGATATATATTCCCGCAACACCCTTCCTGTCTGCCGGGCGGCAGCGGGAGATGGGGTGGCCGTCCGTTTTGCCGACTTTGAAAAGGGAATGCCTGATTTTTCAAACTGGAAGGAAAATATAGACTATGCGCCGGCTGATATGGGAGACGATTTTGATGATGCCTTTGACACGGTGCTTTGGATAGAAGAGTTCACCTTTGATGAAAACGGAAAAATCCTGGCCATAGAACCGGAAGAGCCGGTAACAAAGGGTCAGCTGGTCAGGCAGCAGGGGGCAACCCTTAAAAAGGAAGAACAGGTGTTAAAAAAGGGAGATGTGATTACACCATTCCGGCTGGGGCTTCTGGCTGCAGCAGGAATTGAAGAGGTGGAGGTGATCAGACAGCCTAGGATCGCCTATATTCCTACCGGAAGCGAGCTGATCCCTCCGGGACAGACACCGGCCAGGGGACAGAACATGGAAAGCAACAGTCTGATGATTTCTGCTTTTTGCCGGAGATGGGGATCTGAAGCAGAGTGTATGCCCATTGTGGCGGACCAAAAAGCCTGGTTGGAAACAGCTCTTAATAAGGCGCTGGAAACGGCTGATATTGTGCTTTTAAACGGAGGAAGCTCCATGGGAACGGAGGACTATACCTCAACTCTGCTGGAAAAACGGGCCGGTTATTTCCAGCATGGAGTTCGATGCATTCCCGGTATACCGGTGGCAGTGGCAGTAGTAGATGGAAAGCCTGTCATCAATCTGCCGGGCCCTCCCTATGCCGCTTTCTGTGCTCTGGATTGGTGCGTCAGGGCATTGGTTTATCACTGGTACGGCCTGCCTCTGCCCAAAAGGCGGACGGTGAGGGCCCTATTGGAACAGTCCATTCAAAAACCGGAGCCTCATGAGATGTACGTGAGAATGGTTCTGAAAGAGGACGGGGAAAAGGGCTTTACTGCCGCTCCTATGCCCATGGAGGTCCGCTTTGCCCAGGCTGCGGACCGGTGGAACGGATTGTTTATCGCTCCCATTGGCAGGGGCAAGTGGGAGGCCGGATGTGAAATTGATGTAGAGCTTTTGTATACGGACTGTTGATTAAATATATTTTCGGGAATTGAAAGAAACAGAATGAATGAAATCAGGAGTTAAATCTTATTTTTCAGATTTAACTCCTGATTTTTTTTCTTGGACAGACAAGCCTGTTTCTGTATTTAAAATATTTTGGAAGGCTTTATGTATTTTGATTGACTTCTGATATCTTTAATTGTAAAATAATTTATGTCGAAATATGTCAGGAATTGTTACTATTACTATTATTATGTTATTCATGAAAAATCTGGAAATGAAAAATTATTATAAATCCTTAAAGGAGGTGTAGATTTGAGTATTAAAAAAATTATTTATAGCGCTATGGTTTGCCTTGCACTGTTAAGTGTGATAAGCACAGGTCTGATGTTTTCACTTCTTGACCAGAACCAGAGCAACGGTAAGATTGTGAATTACTGCGGAGTTGTGAGAGGGGCCAGCCAGCGTGTTATGAAGCTTCATTTGCTGGGACAGCCTGTGGACGATGCTGCCGCAAAAGTAGAAGCGGCAATGGATGGGCTCATTTCCGGCAGCCAGGAGCTTGGACTTCCGGTGCCGAAAGATGAAAAGCTGGTGGCCCAGATGCAGGAAATCCGTACATACTGGAAGGAGCAGGTACTGCCTTTGCTGGCTGAGGACCCGGACCAGAAATTACTGGAAAACAGTGAAGAACTGTTTAATAAAAGCAACATCGCCGTTTCCCAGGCTGAGAAGTATTCCGCCCAAGGGATCATTAAGCTTAAGGTGGTGACCGTGATTACCCTGGTTGTGAACCTGGCTTTCATTGCTTTTATTTTCGTAATCATCCGCCGGAAGGTGCTTCTGCCCATCAAGGTGCTGGAAAAGGGGATGGAGGACCTTTCCCAGGGAGATCTTCAGACTGAAATTGCATACTCTTCTTCCAATGAGCTGGGAATGCTTGCCAACAGTATGAGAACATCCATTCAAACCCTTTCTGAGTATGTTTCCCGCATCGGAAGCGCTATGGAGCAGATGGAACAGGGGAACTTCGACCTGCCGCTCCAGCAGTATATCGGAGACTTTACCAAGATTGGACTTTCCATGGAGAAGTTTTCCACACAGATTTCCGAAACTCTTATGCAGCTTAATATAACGTCTGAGCAGGTATCTGCAGGTTCCGATCACGTTGCGTCAAGCTCACAGCTGCTGGCTGAGGGAGCCGCTGAGCAGAGTGCAGCCATTGAGCAGCTTTCCCAGGCAGTAGGGGAAATCGAAGAAAAGATAGACTATACTACAGAAAATGCCAGAATTTTTAACGGCAAAGCACAGGAGATGGGCGCCAGCCTTGATGAGAGCGAGAGGAAAATGGAGCTTTTGCTTAAGGCCATGGCAGACATCCGCAGCAATTCTGAGGAAATTATTAAAATTAATAAAACCATTGAAGACATTGCGTTCCAAACCAATATTTTGGCGCTGAATGCGGCTGTTGAGGCAGCCAGAGCCGGAGAAGCAGGAAAGGGCTTTGCGGTGGTTGCTGATGAGGTCCGCAATCTGGCAGCTAAAAGTGCGCTGGCAGCAAGCAGCACATCAGAGCTCATCGATGTTTCCGTCCGTTCGGTGGAGTCCGGCAAGGAATTAACGGATTCTATGGCACAGACAATGAGTGATGTATTAAAGGATGCACGGGAGATCGCCCTTGGAATCAGGGAGATTCAAACCGCTTCCCAAGAGCAGAGCATTTCTATTTCACGTATTACCGTGAATGTTGACCAAATCTCTTCTGTCATACAGTCCAACTCCGCCACTGCCCAGGAGAGTGCGGCTGCAAGTGAGGAGCTGTCTGCCCAGGCAAAGATGCTGAGTAATCTGGCAGGCCAGTTTACGCTGAAGGGGAACAGGTAAAATTATACAAAGTCATTCTGTTAATAATACGAAAATGCGTCTTGACCAGCTTTTAAAGCTCGGTCAAGACGCATTTTTTTGTATTATTTCCCAGAAAGTCTATTTTTAGAAAGTCCTGTAAAATACGATCTTAAGATCCTCATTTAGAAAAAAGTTCATTGTAATGGTCAATACCATCAGTACGGCCAAGGGATGTTAACTTTACCAGGCCGCCGAGAATTTCAACATATCCGTCGCGTGTTAGCGATTTAATGATTCTACCGGTAAATTTGCAGGTCCAGTGAAGATGGGTGTGAACTGAGTCAACACCTGCCTCCGATGGTTCTTCCGGACTGTTTTCATGATTGAGCAGGTGAAGGAACATCACCGCTTTGGCAAATTCAATCTTTTGATTTCTGCGTTTTAAGAGAGAGCGGATCAATCCCCTTTTGGGGGCGAAAATGAATACACCCAGAAACACCATTCCCGTTACCACAGCCATGGAGCCCGCAATGGAAACATCAAAAAATGCTGCGGCCTGATATCCCAGAATGCCGTTGACCGCCCCTGTCACGCCGCTTAAAATCAGCATGTGCTTAAGATCATCGGTCAGCAGATAGGCGGTTACAGGGGGGCCGATCATAAAGGCCACTACAAGTACGGATCCCACTGCCTGAAATGCGCCTACTGCGGTAAGAGATACCAGGGTCATCAGCCCATAATGGACCAGAGCAGGAGAAAAGCCCAGTACTGCAGCCAGCATGGGATCAAAGGCAGCAATTTTCAATTCCTTAAATAAGAAAACAATGCCCGCCAGGTTGATAATCAGCAGGATTCCTGTTGTATAAATGGCTTTTGCTCCCATGTCTGTTCCCCACAGGATCATCCGGTCAAAGGGAGCGAAGGCCAGTTCACCCAGGAGCACGGAATCCGTATCCAGATGAACGGACCCTGCATAGCGGGTGATCAGAATAATGGCAATGGAAAACAGCAGGGGAAACACCACTCCGATGGCAGCATCCTCGGCCAGCAGCCGTGTACGGCTGAGCATTTCCGTCAGCCAGACAGTCACCACCCCCATCAGGGCGGCCCCCACAATCAGCAGAGGAGAGGAAAGGTCATGGGTGACAAAGAAGGCCAGCACAATGCCCAGGAGAATGGTATGGGTAATGGAGTCGGACATCATGGACATTCTGCGCAGGACCAGAAAGGTTCCCGGAAGGGCACAGGCGGCTGCAACGATTACGGCAATGATTTGGATTTCAATTTGCGGGGTCATCGGGCATCCCTCCTTCCAGTTTATACAAAATTCTGTTTTTTCTGCGGCGGTATAACCGGTGCAGAATACCCCTTCCCGGGGCAAACAACACACTGATGATTAAAATGGCACTGATGCATACAACGATTGCCGGACCTGTAGGCAGTTTGGGAACAAGGGAGCTGGCGGCCGTTCCAGCCGCACCTGATATGGCTCCTAAAAAAGCGGAAAGGGTCACCATCACCCAAAGCTTATTGGTCCACTGACGAGCTGCCACAGCAGGGGTTGCCAGCATGGCACTCATGAGAATAACGCCCACTGTCTGGAGGCCGATGATGATGGCCAGAACAATCATAAATGACAGCAAGAGATTTAGTCTTTTGGAAGAGAACCCAAGGCTGTGGGCGAAGTCGCTGTCAAAGGTGAACAGCTTAAATTCTTTCCAGAACAAAAGAACAAGGGCCAGTAAAAGGGTTCCGCAGATTCCCATAAGGATAATGTCTCTTTGCAGCAGGGTAGACGCCTGACCGAAGATAAAGCGTTTCAGCCCGGCCTGATTGGAGTTTGGAAGCTTCTGCACATAAGTGAGAAGCACCAGACCAAATCCAAAAAATACGGACATGACCAGCGCCAGGGCGCTGTCAAATTTAATGCGGCTGTGCCTTACAATGGTGACGATGAACAATGTTGACAAAAGGCCGGAAATAAGGGCCCCAAGGAGAAGAATTTCACTGTTCTTGCTGCCCAGGAGAATAAATGCTATGACAACCCCGGGCAGGGCGGAGTGGGATACTCCATCTCCCAGCAGGCTCTGCTTGCGAAGCACTGCAAAGCTGCCTAAAACCCCGCTGATCATTCCTAAAAGTGCGGAACCCAGAGCAACCGTCTGAAAGGTGTAATCCTGAAATAAGATAAAAATTCCATCCATGCTACCCCACACTCCTTAAAAGGGCGCCGGAGCTGTGGTAGGTCTTTTTTAAGTTTTCTTCGTGGAACACATCCTCCACCGGCCCGCTGGCAACCACACGCAGATTGATTAAAGTTACCCAGTCAAAGTAGTCGGGAACTGTCTGAAGATCGTGATGGACCACCACAACGGTTTTGCCCTGGTCCTTTAATTCCTTTAACAGAGCTACGATTGCCCGTTCTGTCTGTGCATCTACACCTTTAAACGGTTCATCCATAAAGTAAACATCGGCCTCCTGAGCCAGGGCCCGGGCGAGAAATACTCTTTGCTGCTGGCCGCCTGAAAGCTGGCTGATCTGACGGGAAGCATATTCTGCCATGCCCACCTTTGCCAGCATTTGTCCTGCAAGCTCCATATCCTTTTTCCGGGGGCGGCGAATCCAGCCCAGCTTGCCGTAACAGCCCATGAGCACCACATCCTGGACAGTGGCCGGAAAATCCCAGTCCACGCTGCCGCTTTGAGGTACATAGCCGATTCGCTGCTTCAATGTCTTTAGGCGGTCATTTCCATCCATGAAATGGACTGCGCCGGTAACTGGTTTCAGGAGACCCAGCAAGGCTTTGATTAATGTTGTTTTTCCGGCCCCGTTGGGGCCCACCACTGCCATAAGGGTGCCCTTTGGAATCTTTAAATCAATATCCCAAAGAACGGGCTTGGTGTCATAGGCAACGGTGAGATCCTGTATTTCTACTGCATATTTTTGAGCTGTTTCCATTACTGTCCGCCTCCTTCCTTTAAGGCGTCTACAATGGTGTCAATATTTGCTTTCACTGTAAGGATATAGGTATCTGCTCCCGACTTTTCATCACCCAGAGAATCGGAGAAAAGCTCTCCTCCTATGGATACATCAAAGTTCCTGGATTTTACTGCAGCCTGTAAGGCTTCAATGGTCTTGGGCGGGACAGAAGATTCCACAAATATGGCTTTAATCCGGCGTTCTGCAATGAAATCTGCAAGGCTGCTCACATCGGCTGTGCCTGCTTCCGCATCGGTGCTGATGCCCTGAAGACCGTGTACCTCAAAGCCGTATGCCCTGCCAAAGTATTGAAATGCATCATGGGCGGTAATGAGGACGCGCTGTTCTTCAGCCAGTTCGGCGGCACGGCCGCGGATGTATTGGTCTGCTTCCTCCAGTTCGTTTAAATAGGCGGCCAGGTTCTTTTCATAGTCCGCTTTTCCGTCAGGATCTGCCTGGGATAAGCCCTCTGCCACGGTTTTGGCGGCAGCCTTCCAAAGGGAAACATCAAACCAGATATGGGGATCGTATGCGGAGCCGTCTTCTTCGGCCGTAAGGAGGCTGGACTTTTCCAGTCCGTTTTCAATACAGATCACTGCAGGACTCTGCCCTGTCAGGTGTTCAAAGATTTCGCCCATCTTACCCTCCAGATGCAGGCCGTTATAGACCACAGCATCGGCTTTTTGAATCAGAGAAACATCGCCGGCACTGGCCTGATAGAGATGGGGATCAATGCCGGGGCCCATCAAACCGTTTACGGTGACGCGCTGCCCGCCGATTGCTTTGGATAAATCGGCAAGCATGGTGGTTGTAGCCACGATGTTCAGCTTATCATCCGGGGAATTGGTATTGGCTGCAGGAGAGGAGCATGCTGAAAGCAGCAGGGCCGCACTCAAAGCTGCACCGAAAATTGCTTTTATTTTGTTTTTCATAAAAAACCTCCTATAAGATTACTTGACTTGTTATGGCCGCTGTATCTCATCTACATAAATCTGGGCTGCGGCCTTGTAACTGATTTGCACCTGTTTGCCGTCAAGGTCGAGAGTCAGGGGGCCCTCGTAGGTGCCTGCTTCTATAATCCGTACCTGGCTTCCGATGGAAATGCCGGATGCCTGGAGATAGTCCAGAAGTTCCTTTTCTTCTGCTACACGGCGAATGTGTGAAACTGTATTGACGGGAAGTAAAATCAGCGGCTGCAGTGCAGCATGGCTGATTTGCCCGTCAGGCTGGGGAATGGCGCTGCCATGGGGACAGTAAGCCGGGTAATTCAGAAACTTATCAAGCCTTGAAGCCAGCCGGGAAGGAGTGATGTGCTCTAAAAGCTCTGCATCTTCGTGGGCCTCGCTCCAGGAATAGCCCAGATGACGCATTAAAAACACTTCCCAAAGGCGGTGGCCCCGTACCAGGGAGATGGCAACCTCCACTCCCTTCTGGGTCAGACAGGAGCCTTTATAAGGTTCATAATGGATGAGATCTTCCCGTTTCAGCTTTCCAAGCATTTCCGTAACAGAGGCAGGGGCGATTTGCAGTTCTTCTGCAATCTGCTTATTGTTGACCAGTATTTCCATACCTCCAAGCTTGTAGATGGCTTTTAAGTAGTCTTCTTTATTTGGTGTCATGTGATATTAACCTCCTGATATTCGGGTGTATTAAAAGTTTCCTTAAACTAACTTATGAACATTGCTTCATTGTGTTACACATTGATAGCTGTTTTATACTGTGAAGAGTTTTGCCAGCCAGCCTGTCAGAAGGGCAATGGCGGTCACTGTTAAAATAGGTATTTTGCAGGAAAACAATCGTTTTGTATATGTATCCATAACTTTCTTCCTCCTGAGTATAGTTTTAGGCATGCCTAAATTTAATTATATTATATGCCTAAAAGTGAAAAAATGCAAGAGGTTATAAAGGATTAAATGAGAGTATTTCTCAATTTAAACCGGAAATAGGGAGTTTTGGAAGATAAAAAAGGGTTTTTAGAAAAACAGATATCATAAAGTGAAAAAAGAAAAAAATATTATAATGGGACTGTTGCAAAATGCAAAAGTCCCATCAAAAAGTGAATAAAATATTTTGCTGTTTTTAGTTATTATCCTGCATAACCATGATGTGATAATTGTTCCTTCCGCTGCGTTTCACATGATACAATGCTTCATCAGCGCTCTTATACAGATCCCCAAAGGTGGTCTTGAAGCGGGGGTTAAATGCAACTCCTATGCTGATGGTGGCGGAAATAGTGCTGTTTAAGTGGGGCGCGGTATAAGCTCGGGCAATCTGGCTGCACTTATAGCTGATGAGTTCTTCGGTAATGTCTCCCACCATAAATATGCAGAATTCATCGCCTCCTATTCTGCCCACAATATCCGCATTGCGAAAAGAGTGTTTCAGTGATCTTGCAATTTCTCCCAGGACCTTGTCTCCTGCAGGGTGGCCGTAGGTGTCGTTGATATTTTTAAAGTTGTCCACATCAATGACAAACAGTGCGCTGGAATCGTGAAACATGGAGCAGGCTTCCTTGATCAGTGTGCGGGTTGTGTCAGGGTTATAAAGTCCTGTAAGGCCATCGGTCTGTGCTTTCATCCGAAGGGCTTTGATTTTTTCCTTTTCTTCCCGGATATTGATCATCTTTCCAATGATGAATTGAGCCCTGCGCTTTCTGTCATGCATCACAAAGTTTACAACCCGGAACATTCCTGTTTCTCCGTCTTCTAAAAGCAGAGCGATCTCATATCCGCCTTTATCTGTAAGGAGAAGATCGTCTAAGTAAAGCTGAGAGTCTTTTCCCCGCCCGTTTTTCCGGAAGCTTTCTATTCTTGGAGGAACCCCCAAAAGTCTGCTCAATTCTCCTGATAAGGATAACATGTCCTTTTTCACATCATATTTATAGATGTATTCGCCGGAAAGGTCTGACAGGATATGGTACTGCCGGACCTGCCCTTTATACAGGCTGTAGGAACGGTAGGTAATCAGTAAAAACAGGAGAAAAAGAAGGATTGATGCGAAGAGAATCAGTATAATTTCTTTTCCATAAGTATTGACTACCAGAGGCAGGGAAATGTTGCGGTCAATTTCCGAAGCACTTTGCAGAATAATGCTTTGAAGCTCTGACTCTGAAATATTGTCCAGAGCTTTGTTGATAATGGAAATGAGCCGTTCATCTGTGTTCAGATAAAGGAAGAAGTACTCTCTGGACTCCATTTTTTGGGGAATGGTGATTGTATTCTTATATCCGTTTTTAATTGTATAGTAGGCGATGGAAAATTCATTTCCATAACAGTAGTCGGCTTCTCCTTTTTCTATTGCATTCATGGTGGCTTCCCGGCCCGGGAAGAATTTCACCTTGCTTTCATCGATTCCCTCCGGCAGCAGGCCGTCTGTTACAGCTGCAAAGGTATAATTGGATAAATTGGAGGCGTCCATCCGATTGTGCATGAAAACTGCTGTCTGTGAGGTTAAAAAGGCTTTGGAACGAGGGTTATTTTCAAATTCTTCAGGGAGATACTGAATGGTCATACCTCCGAACAGATCAGCATTCTGACCGTCTGCTGTTCCTTCCATACGGGTAATGCCCTTGGTTTCCTCGTAGCGGAACTCAAAGCCTGTCTGGAGAGAGACCTGATCCAGTATCTTCCTCATAATTCCTTTTGCTTCTCCGTTTTCCATGTATATGACCGGAGCAAAGCCCTGCATGAAGGCAATGTCAACAACGGAATGCTCCTTTATATACTGCTGTTCCTCAGGAGTTAATGAAATATGGGCCGTCTGGGAATCCCTGCCAGCCCCTGAGGCCGGCGCCGGTGTACTTAAGACAGAGGAAAAAATTAATATTAACAGGAAGAATTCCAAAATACGGTGCTTTTTTGGGCTCATGGCGATACCTTCCGTCTTCACTTTATTTAGAGTGCATCTTATCCTTGATAGTATATCGGCTTATTATAAAAATGTAAAGCGGTTCATCCCTGACTTATATTATCTTTGAGACTTAATATTTATCTCCCCATTCCTCTCTGACAGGGGATTTCAAAGGCATCTCATAAGGCTCTGGGGAACTTAAAACAGGGCCAGAACCTGACATGGTTTCTTCTTTCAGTTTGAAGTTGGAGATCAGCTCCTTTAACAGGTTTGATTGGCCGGAAAGCTCTTCGCTGGCAGCGGCGCTTTCTTCGGCGGTGGCAGCGTTGTTCTGAACCACGGCGGAAATCTGATCCACGCCCTGGTTAACCTGTTCAATGGCAATAGCCTGATCGCCGGTGGCCTTTGCAATTTTATCAATTAAGAATACCACTTCGCTTGTGGTACCTGCGCTTTCAGACAGGGCTTTGGCTGTCTTTCCTGCAATATCAGAGCCTTTTCCCACAGCCGCCAGGGTTTCTTCAATCAGTACGGTTGTATTTTTCGCTGCTTCTGCGGATTTGCCTGCCAGATTGCGGACTTCGTCTGCCACAACGGCAAAGCCTTTTCCGGATTCTCCTGCTCTTGCGGCTTCCACGGCTGCGTTTAAGGCCAGGATGTTGGTCTGGAAGGCGATGTCATCGATTGCCTTGATGATTTTAGAGATTTCAGAGGACTTCTGGGTGATCCGTTCCATGGCTCTGATCATTTCCCTCATCTGTTCATCGCTGTTTTTCAGTTCCTGTCCTGCTGATGCAGCTTTTTGGCTGACCAGCTCCGCATTGTCCGCATTCTGTTTGATCTGGCCTGCTATTTCTGCAATGGAGGCCGACAGTTCTTCCACAGAGCTGGCCTGTTGGGTGGCACCCTGGGAAAGAGCCTGGGCGCTGTTTGCAACCTGGTCGGAGCCGTCAGATACCTGGTCGGCTGCCTGGCTGATCTGTTGCAGGGTGGAATTTAAGCTTTGCACCAGGGCGGTCATATTGTCCTTGAGCTTTTTAAACTGGCCTATGTAATTCTTTTTTAAATCCACCAGAAGATTGCCGTTGGAAACGAGGTTTAAGGCATCCGATATTTCGTCGATGTATCCCTGGTAATCCACCAGCCTGTCAATGGTGAGGTTAAAGGCCTGGGAAAGTTGCCCTACCTCATCTTTGGAAGCGACAGAAAGCTGAACATCGAAGCTGCCGTCTGCAATTTCCTTTGCGGCTGAGGTTACGGCTTTGATGGGCTTTGTCATCCTGTGGCTCACAATGTAAATAATAACTGTGCCCGACAAAACAGCAATGATACAGGCTCCAATGAGAAGGTTTCTCATGCCCTGGACTTCTTCTGATATTTCTTCCGCTTCCACACTGACCGCCATAATCCAGGAGGTGTCTTTCACAGGAGAAAAGGCTGTGATGTAATCCTTTCCCTCATACCGGTATTCTCCGCTTCCCACAGTTTGGGTAAGCATTTTGTCTTCCATGAACTTAGCCATTTCCTTCATGCCCGGGTCTGTTTCTGCTGACTTTAAATAGTTGGTCTGGCTGGTAACCAGGTCCCGGTTCTTGTCGCCTACGGCTGTTCCTTCCGTGTTGACGGCATAGGCAAAGCCGGTTTTTTTATAGCTGACCTCACTTACGATGTCACTCATGGTCTGGCCGTCTTTTCTGCCGTAAAGCACACCGATGATCTGACCGTTCTTATAGACCGGAGCTGCATATAAGACTACGGGAGTTCCCGTAACGCTGCTGATTAAAACGTCTGAAACCGCAGGCTCCCCGTTCAGGGCCTCCTGAAAATAGGCCCGGCTGGCGATATTGGTGGTCTCTCTTTGTGAATTAAAAACAGTGCTGTCCCCATTTTTATCCGCAAAAGCGAAGGCCAGATATCCGGTCCGCTTGGCTTCATTTTCGTAAAAACGGATCTTTTCATCCAGAGAAACCTTGTCGTCTGAAAGCATAGGAAGCTGTGCCAGAGAATCCACGTATCGCTTTTCTACCAGAGTTCTTGCGTGAATGTACTTTGCCTCTTCCTTTGCAATCTGAATCAGGTCATCGTGAGCGCCATCCATCAGTTTCCGGGTCATTAAGCTGACGGATATATAGCCCAGTGTGCCAGCAAGAACCAGTATAATTGCGGTAAAAACCAGTATCAGTTTTGTTTTCATTGATTTCATGATAAACCCCTCCAATTCGTGTGTTGTTTTAATAGTTCCCCCCAATATATAGAAAAAGGATGCCCTTCAACAGCCAGGAAATTGCTGTTGGAGGGCACCCTCGCTTTCAGGAAGCCTCCGGTTTCCTGGATCAGTATTTCGTGGAAAAGAAAACGTCTTCCGCTTCTTCTGGGTAGGAAGAAATTTCCGGAATGCTTTGGAAATGTTTCTTCTCTGAGCCTGCATTCAGCCGGAACTTTCCGACCTCATCACGCAGCATGTTGGCCTGGGCGCTCATCTCTTCGCTGGCAGCCGAGTTTTCCTCGGCAGTGGCAGCGTTGGTCTGAACAACGGCTGATACCTGCTCCAGTCCTAAACGGATCTGCTCGATAGAGGAGGCCTGATCTGAAGTGGAGAAGTTGATTTTATCGACGATATCGTGGATTAAATCTGTGGTCTGGCTGATTTCCTCCAGAATCTCAGCGGTTTTCCGGGTGATTTGTGTGCCGTCATGGACTGCATTTACAGAATGCTGGATTAAGTCTGCGGTTTTCTTGGCCGCTTCTGCTGACTTGGCCGCCAGGTTTCGTACCTCATCGGCTACTACGGAAAAGCCTTTTCCTGCAGTACCGGCTCTGGCTGCTTCGATAGCCGCATTGAGAGAGAGGATATTGGTCTGGAAGGCGATGTCTTCGATGACCTTGGTGATGTTGGTAATCTGGTTGGAGGCAGAGCCGATGTTGTCCATGGCACTGGTAAGCTGATGCATGTGGTCGCCGCCGTTTTTCACATTCAGGCTGGTCTCTTCCACATACTGAGCGGCCTTTTTGGCATTTTCTGAATTTTCCGCAGCCTGTACGGAAATAGTGGTAATGGAAGCGGACAATTCTTCTACAGAAGATGCCTGTTCCGTGGACCCGGCAGCCAGCGCCTGTGCACCGGAGGAAACCTGTTCTGTTCCCGTGTTTACCTGCTCGGCAGCATTTTCGATCATGGAGAGAGTATGGCTTAAGGAAGCGGTAGTCTTTGTAAGAGCCGTCTTAATGGTTGCAAAGTCTCCGATATAATCCAAATCCATGGAAAAGCTTAAATCTCCGTCTGCTATGAGATTGAGTTTCTGGATCATATCTTGAATGTAGGTGTTGATGGAGGCATTGGTCTTTCTGATGTTCTCCGCTAAGATACCCATTTCATCCTTACTTTCATAGGTGACCGGGATACTTAAGTTTCCTTTTGCCATTTCCCTGTAAACCTGGTCGATTTCACTTACAGGTGCCAGAATGGACTTGCAGATGATTCTGGCAATGAGGAAGGTCAGCAGTGCGGAAATCAGTGCGGACAGAAGCAGTATCAACCATGATCTGGCCATAAGGGCCTGGGCCTCCTGTTTCTGGGCTGCTGCAAAGTTGTTCTGTATGCCGGAAAAGCTGGTAAGAATGCTTTCTGCCTGTTCCGCGATTGGCCTGTACTGCGTGTTATATAAGTCGTAGGCTTTTTTTACACTGTCTTTTGAGGCATTTGCCAGCAGGCTTCCGATTTCTTCCCGGCTGTTCTTTGCCTGGGACAGCAGGTCCCGCAACTGGGCAATATCATTATCCCTGGCATTTGAGGACTGGTTTCCTGCAAAGGCATCCAGTGCACTTATAATATTTTCGGATTCTGTCTGTGCTTGTGTTAAATTGTCCTGGATATCCTGGGCGTCGCTGTCAAGGATTGCCTGGAGTAAGTATCTCTGGGTGGAAATGAGGCTGGATTTCATGGTCCAGGTACTGCCGGTGTTTGGAACGGTATAGCGGTAATAGCGCTCCACTTGAAATCCGATATTCTTTGCGTTGAGGGCTGACAAGCTGGAGACTACAAGGAGGATCAGCAGCATGAGTCCAAAGCTGAGAATCAGCTTTTTGCTAATGGATAAGTTCTTAACAAATGGAGAGCGTTCCTTCTGTTTCATCATTATGTTTTCCTTTCGGGTGATTTATGGCGTCTGGAATCTTGTGAGATCAGCGGCCATAAGCAATATATAATATATCGGAAAAAATTCTCTGATCATAAGAATACGCAATATATTTTCTCACCTTGAAAAGTAATAAACATTCACAAATGGCTGGAAATGGGTTATAATAAATTTATGAAAATTCAGAGGGGAGGAATCAATCATGAGCGGTAAAAAGGTATTGTCACTGATGATTGCTGTGGTACTTGCTGCAGGCGCCTGCACAACCACTGCCATGGCAGCAGCGAAAAAGAGGATCACAACGGTAAATTTAACCGTGGAGGCAGAAGTAATACCGGGAGGCTCTGTTTTTGAGCAGCAAGTGGAAATTATAGTAAAAAACAACAATATTACAGTGGGCGGGTATGAATTTACCAACAAGGGGTTTCAGTGGTCTGAACAGGATATACCCAGAATAGAAGTGACCCTGTACCCGGAAAATGACTATGCTTTTTCTGTAGCCAGCTCCGGCATCAAAATCCAGGGCGGAACCCTTGTGGGCCGGAAAACGGAAGATTCCAATTTGATTCTGACCATAGATCTTCCAAGAGCCGGCGAATCCATTCAGAACGTGGAGAAAGTGGAGTGGATTTCTTCTACAGAGGCCGGCTGGAGCGAGGCCATAGGGGCCGGGACTTATGAGGTGAAGTTGTACCGGGATGGAAAAACCGTGGGAACGGTTAAGACCACGGGACTGACAACCATGGATTTTGGCACTTCCCTGACAAGACCTGGAACCTACACTGTCCGGGTGCGCCCTATTAATAAGGTAAAGGCAGAGAACAAGGGAGACTGGACGGAATCTGCTCCCAAATCCGTTGATGAGGCGCAAGCAGCTAAAAACCGCAGCACAGCTTCCGACATGGGCTGGAAGCAGGATCATATAGGCTGGTGGTATAAGAATGGAGACGGAAGCTATACGGTGAGCAACTGGCAGAATATTAACGGCCAGTGGTATTATTTCAACGAATCAGGTTATATGGCTACAGGCTGGATTGACTGGAACGGAAAGCAGTATTACTGCGATACCACGGGAGGACACATGCTTGCAAATACACAGACTCCTGATGGGGCAGCAGTAGGGCCTGACGGAGCCAGGCTTCCTTAAGATGATAAAAGCAGAAAAGAGCGGTAAAAATGGCGGGAAAATTTTATAAGCGCCTGCTGGCAGGGGCGGTTGTTTTTCTGGCCCTGTTGCTGGCAGGCTGCGGTGTTGAAATCCAGGTTTCTACTCCATCAAGGGGAGGGGAAGCCGGGGGAAATTTAAAGGTTCATTTCATTGATGTGGGACAGGGAGACAGCACTCTGATTGAGCAGGACGGGCATTTTATGCTTATAGATGCCGGGGAGCGGGATCAGGGAGAAGTGGTGGTTTCCTACTTGAAAAAGCAAGGGGTTAAAAAGCTGGATTATGTGATCGGCACCCATCCTCATTCCGACCACATCGGAGGGATGGCAGAGGTTTTAAGGGCTTTTGACATTGGACGGGTGATCATGCCTGAAAAGGAGCATACGATCAGAACTTATGAAAAACTTTTGGATGAGATTGCCGCCCAAAACTTAAAAATTACCCTTCCCAAGGTGGGAGATACTTATGAGCTGGGAGATTCTTCTTTCCAGATCATAGCTCCGGTTCGGGATTATGGGGATAATTTAAATAACTGGTCTGTTGGAATCCGGCTGACTTACGGGGAAACAGGATTCGTCTTTTGTGGGGATGCCGAAAAAGAAGCGGAAGGGGATATTGTAAGCAGCGGCCTGACTTTAAAGGCAGATGTGCTGAAGATTTCCCACCATGGAAGCAGCACTTCCTCCTCCAGCAAGTTTATGGATCTGGTGGACCCGGATTACGGAGTCATTTCCTGCGGGAAGAATAATGATTACGGCCATCCTCATAAGGAAATCCGGGCCATGCTGAAGGAGCGGAATATCAAAAGCTTCCGGACGGATGAACTGGGAACCATTGTAGCGGCCAGTGACGGAAAAAGCGTCACCTTTCCCGGGCAGGAGACAGGAGATTCAGCCCCAAGTGAGGCGGAAAGCCAGGATTATGTATTCAATACCAACACGAAGAAGTTCCATTTCCCGGACTGCAAGTCAGCTACTTCCATGAAAAAGGAAAACCGAAAGACTTATACAGGAACCAGGGAAGATGTGATAAAGATGGGATATGAGCCGTGCCAGATATGCAATCCTTAAGCTGATAAAAAATAAGGAGGGGGAATTGTTTATGAACTATATCATTGACCGGATTGGACCGGAAATTGCTGTCTGTGAGACTGAAGACAGAGGTATGATAAAGCTGAGGGCCGCAGAGCTTCCCATGGGAGCCAGAGAGGGGGATGTCCTTAAGTGGGAACCGGAAGGCTGGAAGGTGGACCGGGAAGAAACTGAAAGGCGCAGGGAGAGTGTGAGAAAGAAGCTGGAAAGTCTGATAGAATGAAGGATTTAAATTGATGAAAAATTATATTGTACTGGACCTGGAATGGAACCAGAGCGCCGGAGGAACAGAAGAGACAATCGAGCATTTCCCCTTTGAGATCATAGAGATCGGAGCTGTTAAGCTCAATGAGGCCATGGAGGAAATTGGGGAGTTCAGACGGCTCATCAGGCCCAGGGTTTATACCCGGCTTCATGAAAAGATACTGGAAGTGACCCATATGGATGAGAGAACTCTCGTGGATGAGGGTGTGGATTTTAAGGATGCCATCAGGGAGTTTCTCTTATGGTGCGGGCAGGATGGCCTGTTCTGTACCTGGGGTTCCATGGATTTGACGGAGCTGCAGAGGAATATGGCCTTTTATGGAATCCAGATTCCATTTCCCAAGCCTTTTTTGTACTATGATATCCAGAAGCTTTACAGCCTTCTTTATAGTGACGGAAAGGAACGCCAGTCCCTTGACATTGCCGTGACAGAGCGAAATCTGATGGAATCAAGACCATTTCACCGGGCCCTTGATGATGCCCACTATACAGGGCGCATTATGCAGGAAATGGATTTTGAGAAGGTGAAGCCATACTGGTCTACCGATTATTACCGCCTGCCTGAGAAGAAAGAGGATGAGGTGTATTTGATCTTTCCCGATTATTCCAAATACATCTCAAGGCCCTTTGAGTCAAAGCAGGAGGCCATTGAGGATAAAACCGTAACAGATATAATCTGCTGTAAATGCGGACGGATGCTGAGAAAGAAAATCAAATGGTTTTCTGCAAACCAGAAGTTTTATACAGCCCTGGGCTGCTGTCCTGTTCATGGAAATGTGAAGGGAAAGATCCGCATGAGGCGGAGTGAGGATGGAAAGGTCTATGTGGTAAAGACCATGAGGCTCATAGGAGAAGAAGATATCAAAGGAATTTACGAGAAAAAGGAAGAGGCCAGAAAAAAACGGGTGGAAAAAACCAGGATCCGGAATAAAAAAAAGAAGGGGGAACTCCCCCTTTCTTAGACTTCACTTTCCCTCATCCGGTAGCCTACCCCGATTTCTGTAAAAATATATTTTGGTTCTGCGGGATTGGCTTCTATTTTTCTGCGTATGTGGGCCATGTTGACCCTGAGGGTCTGGTTGTTGTTGTCGGCATAAGGCCCCCATATGTGGTTGATGATGTGGTCATAGGTGAGAACCTTTCCCGAGCTTTCTGCCAGAAGGCATACCAGCTTGTATTCAATCTGGGTCAGGTGGATCTTTTCATCGTTTAATGTGACCAGTCGCTTGCTAAAATCAATGCATAAGCCTTCGCTTTTGTAGGGGATCTGCACCAGAGAACCCCCGGCAGTGCTGGTGATAGGCTTTCCGTGGCGCAGGGCGGTACGGATTCTCGCTAAAAGCTCACTGGTTCCAAAGGGTTTTGTAATATAATCGTCAGCACCGTAATCGAGGGCAGCCACCTTTTCCTGCTCCTGGGTTCTGGCTGAAATGACGATGATGGGAGTGGAGGTCCAGCTTCTCACTCCTTTTATAATATCAATACCATCCAGGTCAGGAAGGCCTAAATCCAGAAGGATCACATCCGGGCAGATAGAATTGATGAGGGCCAGGCCATCCCGTCCGGTACAGGCTGTCATCACCTTATAATCATGTCTTTCCAATGCACTTTCAATAAAATTGCATATGTTCTTTTCATCTTCTACGATTACGGCTGTAATTTTACTCATAACTCTTTTCCTCCAGTGGTAATGTAAACGTAAAAACTGCCCCCTCATCTTCATTGGCAGCTGAAATACTTCCGTCGTGAGCCGTAACAATGGTCTTACAGATGGACAGGCCGATGCCCATGCCTTTCCGGGAATCCCCGCTGCTGTTTTGCGACATACTGTAGCCGTCAAACAGGGTATCCAGCCGCTCCGGAACAATTCCTACGCCGTAATCACGCACATGAAACCAGGCGTATCCATCATGCACGTCAACAGACAGATTGATGGGTTTGGAGGAATTGGAGTGATAGGCGGCATTTTCCAGAAGATTGATAATGACCTGCTCGATCAAGGTGGCATCCATGGGAACCATGATGAATTCCTCCGGTACGCTTACCTGGACGGCGGACTGAGGAAGCCGCTTGTGGAAGCGCTGGAGAGCCTCTGCTACCACTTCCTCCAGGGGCTCCGAGCATTTGGACACCTGGGCCCCTGTATTGCGGATTCTGGTGACGCTGAGCAGATTTTCCACCATATTTAAAAGCCAGTTTGCATCTTCCTGTATGTTTGCCACCAGGTTTGTCTTTTCTTCATCTGATAATCCCCGGGAGTTCTCCAGGTAAGTGCTGCTGGCGCCGATGATGCCGGTTAAAGGAGTGCGCAGATCATGGGAAACAGCCCTTAATAGGTTGGCTCTCATGGTCTCTTTTTCTGCCTCCATCAGAAGCTTTTCCTGCTCACTTAAAATGTGGCTTTTTTCCTTTAAATGGGTGGTGGCGGTGCTTGTGATGATGGAAATTGCCAGCATGGCAATAAAGGTAATGGGATACCCTTCCAGGGTGAAGTTAAAGGCCATGAAAGGGTAGGTAAATGCAAAGTTTACACAGAGCACGCTGATAAAGGAGGCAATAACTCCCGGTATATAGCCGTTGGAATAGCGGGAGATGAGAACCACCGCCATTACGTAGACAATTCCTACATTGTTGGTAAAGCCTCCTAACAGCAGCATCATATAAGACATGACGGTTGCAAACAGCAGGCAGATAAGCGTAATCAGGATATTACGCAGCAATTCTTTTCTTGAGGTTTTCCAGTAGCTTTTCATAAAATTCCCTTTGTTTTTCAGAACTTGATTTTACCGCCTTTGCGGCCTCTGCGTTTGGTAGAAGAGGATCTGCGCCTTCGTTCCATAATGGAATTGAAATCATCGGCAGAAATACCGGAATCCTGGAGCCGCCTCATGCGCTGCTCCCTGCGGATTAAAAGTTCCTGCTCCTCCCTGTGCCTGCGGTAGATCAGAAAGGATATGATACCGCCCAATGCTGCGACCAGGGCCACACTTCCTAAAACCAGCCAGGCAGCCAGCGGGATTTCAAAGGGGCGCAAAGCTCTTTCCCGGTAGTCGTCTGATGCGGAAGGGCTTGCCGGTTCCTCAAAGGACAAAGGGGTTTGGGGTGCCGGTTCTTCCACGCTCGTCTGAAGCAGAGCCTGATTCACCTCTAAGAAGGTACAGCCCACCACCCGGTCATTATATCGGTAGTTGATCTTTGCAATGGCGCCCTCCGGGTCTCCTGATGAGATATCATAACTCAGCTCCGGCACGGCATCGGAAAAGACTGCTGTTTTAGGCAGGATGATCCGACTTTCAGGGTCTAGAATCAGGGCTTCGGGCTTGTTCATGGACAAACTGCTGAAATTTAAGTCAGAGGTAACGGCGTTGTAGGTTTTTTCATATTCCGCAGCTCTTAAAGAAACAAAATTTTCAAAGCCAAAGTTCAAAAGCCCTTTGGTATCTGCCCAGTATTGGGGAGTGGAGCCTTTTAAAATGACAGTGATCAGTTTTAAGTCGTTTTTTTCTGCACAGGTCACCAAGGTATTGCCTGCCAGGGTAGTGTATCCTGTCTTTCCTCCAATGACACCCGGGTAATAAAAAGAATCATTTTTTTTCATCATTCTATGGCCGGGAGAGATGGAAAATCCTTCTGGATTGTTGGAATTAGGGGGAAGCTTATAATAGGTTGTAGAGTCAATTTCTTCAAAAATAGGGTTGCTGAAGGCGGCTCTGGAAATAAGAGCCATATCGTAGGCAGAGGTATAATGCTCCGGGTTATTCAGACCGCTTGGATTGGCGAAATGGGAGTTGGTACAGCCAAGCTCCTTTGCCCGGGCGTTCATCATATCTGCAAAATCTTCTGTGGTTCCTGCAACATGCTCTGCCAGGGCATTGGCCGATTCGTTGGCAGACTTAAGCAGAAGGGCATAGAGACAGTCCTTCACGGTCAGCTTGTCCCCCACATCGATTCCGGCGCTGCTGCTGTTGGCTTCCACATTATATACAGCATTGTGGGAAAAAGTCACGATTTCATCCAGATCACAGTTTTCAATTACAATCAGCGCTGTCAGAATCTTTGTAATACTGGCCGGAAAATACTGCTGGTGAATGTTCTGGCCCCAGAGCACAGTTCCTGTATCCGCATCCATCAGTATGGCTCCTTCGGCCTGGGCGGAGGCGCCGGAGGGCCACTCAGGAGCTGCCCAGACAGACGTAAAGGAGGATACAGAGAAGATGAAGCACAGGAAATATAAAAAAATCCTTTTTGTAAATTGAGTCATATTGAATAATCTCTCCATAAAATAGATTCGGTTTCCGATAATTGTCCAACTTACAGTATAGGTTATTTACTCTTACAAGTAAAGATTATTTGCGATTTTTCCTGTATTTACGTATAAAAAACAGACAGAGAACCAGGATGAGAAGAACACAGAAAAAGTAGATCGCCCCAATGAGAAATACCGTATCCCGGAAAAAGCCTTCCGGTACAATGTTAATCAGCATGTCCGTTGCCGGGTCTAAAATCCATAAATCATTGTTGAAAAACATGTGGTGAAACAGAATAAAGTATCTGGTAAAGTCAGTGGAAATAATCCCTGCCACAGCAGCGGAAGCGGCAAAGAACAGGCCTGTTCCGGTCAATACGGCCCGGGGAAGGACTTTTCTGACAGGGGCTTTTAAAAGAAAGAGCCCGGCCAGGCATAGAGCCATGGCTATGAGGCAGCCTCTCCGTATGGCAATTCCGCCTAAGAACAGCTCCTTCACATCCTCCATATGAGCGATTTCCCGTTCATTAAAAAATTCCCGTCTCACCCCGCCCATGGTAGTTTCCACATGAAGATCTTCCCTGTCACCTCTAAGGTATGCCATCATCTCATCGGTGACTTCCAATAAGTCATCCATTGTCATGGAAACATCCTGAGTTACATTGTATTTGGCGTATTCCTTTTCAAAAAATCCGGGAACCCAGTAAACGGCGGCTTCAATGGAAGTAAATAAAAGCACAGTCATAAGACAGATTGAAAAAATGATTCCAAGGGTGTATTGCAGAATTCGTTTCATAAGACTTCTCCTTTTATGGCTTAATGTCCGGTTGCGGTAGGCAGGTTCCAGCAGAAATGGGTGGCTAAAAGGCGGATGAGAATTACTGTGCAGGCCCCTGTCAGCATGGCTAAATTCCCATTTATTATGTCCATCAGCCCTGCATAGAGAAGGGCTCCGGCAATGGAGGCGCAGGCATAGATGTGCTTTCTCAGCACATAGGGAGTCTGTCCGGCCATAATGTCCCTTAAGATTCCGCCGCCCACTCCTGTGATGACCCCTAAAAAGATGACGAGAAAATCATAGTCCCCGTAGCCGGAAAGAACTGCTGTATCAATTCCTACCACGGTAAAGGCTCCAAGGCCTATGGCGTCAAAGATGTTCATGACCTTTTCATAGGTTTCTATGGAGCTTCTGTTTATGAACTTCCGGTTTACCCTTACAAAGGAAAATAAAAGCAGGACGGTTGTGAAGGCCAGTATTACATAGACAGGGTCTCTGAAAAGTGCGGGAGGCACATTTCCGATGATGATGTCCCTCAGCATTCCGCCGCCAACGGCAGTTGTGACACCTAAGACCACAACCCCCAGAAGATCAAGCTGTTTTTTTATGGCAACCATGGCCCCGGAAGAGGCAAAGGCAATGGTTCCGATTGCTTCTACAAAGAAAAATAAGGAAAGATCTATTTTCATTCCAAACCTCCGATTTATTCTCTTAAGGAAATTAAGGAAAGTATAAGTTTTGAAGGGGAGTTTGTCAATGCAGAATGAACATAAAAACAGGGACTGATAATAGAAGATTATGGCTTTGAAAGGAAAGCAAGGAGAGCTCAGCTTAAAAATTGACTTGCATTTTGCTCCGAAATTATATATTATATTGGAAAATTTACAAATTGACAATGGGATATCCGATGTTGTATGGATATTCAGAGGGGCGGTGTTTTAAATGGAGCAGAAAGGACTGCTTACGAAATTTGTTTCAGGCGGAGGCTGAGCGTCAAAATTAGGGCCGGGGGCCCTTTCCAGTATTATTGATGGTCTGCCGAAGCAATGGGACCCAGCTTTGCTTGTGGGTTTTGATACGGCAGATGATGCCTGTGTATATCAGATCAGCCAGGATATGGCCATTATACAGACAGCAGATTTTTTTCCGCCAATGGTGGATGATCCTTATTTATTTGGTAAAATTGCAGCAGCCAATGCTTTTTCCGATGTTTATGCCATGGGAGGTGAACCGAAGCTGGCTTTAAACCTGCTTTGTGTCAACCCCTGCCTGGGTAATGAGGTGGTAAGGGAAATCCTGAGGGGAGGTTCCGAACAGGCCATAGAGGCAGGGTGTATCATATCCGGAGGACATACCATTGAGGATGAGGTACCTAAATACGGTTTAAGCGTTACAGGGTTTATACACCCGGACCAGGTGCTGAAAAATGTAGGAGCCTTGCCCGGAGATGTGCTGGTTCTGACAAAGCCTTTGGGTTCCGGAATTGTATTAACTGCTTTAAAGGCGGAGTTTATAGAGCCTGGGGATTGCAGGGACATGTTTGATGCAATGGCTTCCTTAAATAAGGAGGCGGCAAAAGCCATGAAGGGCCTGTCTGTTCACGCATGTACGGATATCACAGGCTTTGGACTTTTGGGGCATCTCTATGAAATGGCTTCCGGCAGTGACGTTACCATATCTGTCTTTGCGGATCAGCTCCCCCTTTTTCCTCTGGCTGAGGAAATGGCCCTTTCCGGACTGGTGCCTGCCGGAGCTTACCGGAATTTTGACTATATCAGACCCTTTGTCCGGATCATGCCGGATGTGAGTCAGGCAATGATTGATATTGCTTCTGATGCTCAGACCTCAGGCGGTTTATGCATCGCTTTGCCGGAGGAAGAGGCAGATATCTTATTAAGAAGGCTTGAGAATGCAGGGGTACAGGGATATAAGATAGGAACAGTCAAAGAAGGATCAGATAAAAAAGTCGAATTATCCAATATGCAAAAACACAAGTGATAGAATGCTTGTGTTTTTTTAATGTGGGATAATACTCTAAAAAATAATTTGGAAATCTTATGTTTTATGCACATTACCTAAAAAACAGTTTGGTTTTATAAAAAAAGGGAATAAAGCATGATCAAAATATAAAAAAGGCTTTATTGTAACAGTGGAAAAAAGTGGTATAATATATAAAGTAGATTGTCTACAATCTACAATATGTAGTTTTTTGTCTCATACATAATGGAAGCAGACAGGTAACTGGTGTGCCTACCGGTCTTCAAAACCGTGTTGCGGCTAATCGTCGTGGGTGGGTTCGATTCCCATATGCTTCCGCCAAAAACAATTCACATTTACATAAATTGTATCCCCATTGTTAAAAAAATATCATAATATTGAATCTGGGTGAGGAAAATGGAAAGCATAATCGTAGGTACAGCAGGACATATTGATCATGGAAAGACAGCATTGGTAAAAGCTCTTACCGGTCATGATACGGACACGCTGGCTGAAGAAAAGAAAAGAGGAATCTCAATTAATCTTGGCTTTACCAGCTTTCAGCTTCCCAGCGGACGTATCCTGGGCATTGTAGATGTGCCGGGGCATGAGCGGTTTATCAAAAATATGCTGGCAGGAGCCACAGGAATTGATGCCGCTCTTATTATTATTGCGGCCAATGAAGGCATTATGCCTCAGACCAGAGAGCACATGGACATTTTAAGCTATCTGGGAATACAGAAATATCTGATCGTGCTCACCAAAATCGATATGGTAGACGAGGATTTCAAAGAGCTGGTGATTGATGACATCCGTTCCTCTATAAAAGGAAGCTTTTTAGAGGGGACAAAGATCGTCGAGGTGGATTCTCTCAGCAAAAAGGGATTTGAGGAGCTGACAGGGGAACTGGAAAATCTGACTTCTGATATCAGGAAGCGCAGCTTTACAAAAAAGCCCCGGATGAATATAGACAGAGTTTTTTCCGTAAAAGGATACGGAACTGTAGTGACCGGAACATTGATGGAAGGCATGGTGAAAACAGAGGATGAACTGATGGTTTATCCCCGGGGAATTCCGGTAAAGGTCCGTAATCTCCAGGTTCATGACCGGGATGTGGATTCTGCATATGCAGGCCAGAGAACTGCAATCAACTTATCCAATGTGGCAGTGGATGACTTAAGAAGAGGAAACACCGTTGCAGCAAAGGAAAGCGTATATGTAACAAACATGATTGATGTTAAGTTTTCCATTGTTCAGGAAACGAAGTTTGAAATAGGCAGGTTTTATAAGCTGAAGCTGTATGTGGGAGCATCGGAGGAAGTGGCCCGGTTTGTACCCATCAGCCATAAGAAGGCAAAGGCAGGAGATGAAGGCTATGCTCAGATTCTTCTGGATCATGAGATCTCTGTTTTAAAAGGGGACCGTTTTGTACTGAGAACCATTTCCCCGGTTACGACCATCGGAGGCGGGGTGATCATAGATCCAAAGCCCGCAAGATATAAAACTAATTCTGATGAGCGGATTCGTTCCCTTCAGATGAAGGATTCTGCATCTGATGAGGAAATCATGGAAGAATTTATTAAAAACAATCCATTTTCCACATTTCAACAGGTAGCGGCCTTTTTAAATAAGGATGTGGAAGAAGGCGGACTGAAAGAGCTGGAGGAAAATGGGGTTATTTTATCCATAGAAAAGCAGTACATACATGCGGAATACCTGATGCATTACAGGTATACGGCAGAAGAGATTTTAAGGGATTACCACAAAAAGAACATGCTGCGCAGAGGAATGCCAAAGGCAGAACTTCTGGAAAAGCTGGATCTGCCAAATAAGAAGCAATCAGAAATACTGCTGAAATATCTGGCAGCCAATGACATGGTAAAGCTGGAGCAAAGCCTGGTTTCCTGCCGGGATTTTGAACCCATACTCTCAGAGAGACAAAAGAAGATAAAGGCTGAGCTGATGACGACCATTAGGTCAGGCGGGTATACCCTTCTGACGTCCAAAGAGCTTACAGAGAATGAAAAGGAAAAAGAACAGGTTCTTGAATTTCTGCTGCAGGACGATTTGCTTATGCTTCCGGGACAATATGTTCTCACCGGAGACCAGTACTTAAAAGCCAGGGAAACAGCAGAAAGGCTTTTTGGGGAAAAGGGCGTGTTAAAGCTTCCTGATTTCAGGGATGCTATCGACACCAGCCGGAAGTTTGCTTTAATGCTTCTGGAGAAATTTGACCAGGAGAAATTCACCTCACGCCAGGGAGAAGACAGAGTATTAAATATTAAAAAATATAATGGAGGTACACTGTGAAAGTTTATGATGTTGTAATCGTGGGAGGAGGACCTGCCGGTTTATCCGCCGGTCTTTATGCAGGAAGAGCCAGGTTAAATGCGCTTCTGATTGAAAAGGAAAAAGATGGGGGACAGATTGTCATCACTTCTGATATTGAAAACTATCCGGGATGCCTTCCTGAGGAATCAGGCAGCAGCCTGGTGCAGCGAATGACCCAGCAAGTGGAGAAATTCGGCATTGAACGGGCGGCTGACTGCATTGAGTCCGTGGATTTTTCCGGAGATATAAAGGTATTAAAGGGAAAGAAAGAAGAATACCACGCAAAATCAGTTATTATTGCCACAGGAGCTTTTCCAAAGCCTATTGGCTGTCCAGGAGAGCGGGAGCTGATCGGAAAAGGTGTGTCTTACTGTGCTACCTGTGACGGAAATTTCTTTGAGGATTTTGATATTTACGTAGTGGGCGGTGGTGACACGGCAGTGGAAGAAGCCCTTTACCTAACGAAATTTGGCCGGAAGGTGACCATTATCCACAGAAGGGATGAGCTGAGAGCAGCAAAGTCCATTCAGGAAAAGGCCTTTAAAAATCCGAAGATTGATTTTATGTGGGATTCTGTTGTGAAGGAAATAAGCGGAGACGGGCTGGTTCAGAGCATGTCTGTAGAAAACGTAAAGACCGGAGAGGTAAGGGAAATCGAAGCTGATGAGGATGACGGAACCTTCGGAATCTTTGGATTTATCGGATATCTGCCTCAGTCAAAATGCTTTGAGGGCATTTTGGATATGGAGTACGGTTACATTAAGACAAATGAAAATATGGAAACAAATGTTCCGGGAGTTTTTGCAGCCGGAGATATCAGGGTCAAGGAATTAAGGCAGGTTGTCACTGCATGTGCAGACGGAGCCATTGCAGCTGTTATGGCTGAAAAATATATAGAAGAATAATGGAGGGAATCGGAATGTTAATTGTGGACAAAGATACGTTTGGACCGGAAGTGCTGGAATCAGAGGGAGTCGTATTTGTAGATTTTTTTGGAGACGGGTGCGAGCCCTGTAAGGCTTTGCTTCCCTATGTTGAAAAATTTGCGGAAGAGTACAGCAGCAAAATCAAATTCACAAAGTTAAATACCACAAAAGCCAGAAGGCTTGCCATTTCCCAGAAAATTCTCGGTCTTCCTGTTATGGCGATTTACAAAAACGGGGAAAAGGTGGAGGAGCTTGTAAAAGACGAGGCAACTCCGGAAAAGATTGAAGAAATGATCAAACGGTATGCTTGATCAGATTACCGCGAATATAGCGTGAAAATAGAAGCAGATTCCTTTGCTTCCTGATACACGTTATAAATATATGAATAAAGGAGGAAGTTTAGATGCTTAAAGACAAAAAAGCAATCATCATCGGTGACAGAGACGGCATCCCAGGCCCGGCAATCGAAGAGTGTATCAAGACAGCCGGCGCAGATGTAGTATTCTCCTCAACAGAATGCTTTGTCTGAACGGCTGCGGGTGCTATGGACCTGGAGAATCAGAAGAGGGTAAAAGCTCTGGCAGAACAGTACGGACCTGAAAACATTATTGTTATTTTAGGAGCCGCAGAGGGTGAGGCCGCAGGCCTTGCTGCTGAAACTGTTACTGCAGGAGATCCCACTTATGCAGGACCATTGGCAGGAGTCCAGTTGGGACTAAAAGTATTCCATGCTTGTGAGCCGGAAATAAAGGATGAGGTGGACAGTGATGTCTACGACGAGCAGATCAGTATGATGGAAATGGTGTTGGATGTTGATGATATCCGAAAAGAAATGTCAGCAATAAGGGATGAGCATTGTAAGTATTAAAATTCAACCCTTTAAAAATCAATTCCTGTAAAATGGCAAACCAGTTTTTCCGTTTGAATAAAAATGGTACATTGGCACTACATTTTGCAGGAATTGATTTATTATATGCTGATTTTCGACCTTGGATTTGAGAGTCAAATGAATGTGTCAGGAGGCAAAATATGTACAGTGTCTTAAAAGGAGCAAGCTACACACTTGCTCATACACCGGATATGGTAATTCATAATGGTACGACACAGACGACTCAGCGGGCCATTGATCCGAATTCCGAGTATTTAAAGAATCTGGATAAGAGTCTGCGTTCCTATGAAGATTGTAAGGCATATCTGCCCAATCAGACTTACATAGGAAACGTGACACCCGATGAGCTGGCCGGTTATGAACAGCCATGGTATCAGCAGAAATCCGATTACAATCAGAGAGAGGGCAGATTTGGAGAAATCATGCCTGAGGATGAATTTATAGGCCTGATTGCAATCTGTGATGTATTTGACCTTGTGAAGCTGGAGGTTCCCTTTGCTGATTCGGTAAAGAAAAAGCTGGAAGTTCACAGTCTTATTGATCCAACGTTTTTAAAGGTCTTTGAAAAAGGCCTTGAATCATCAGAGGTAAACCGCTTGGTTTCAGAAGAACATGCGGAGCCTTTGTATTATGAGGGAAATGTTGTCGGATGCATCAAAGCAGCCCATGATATCGATCCATCCCTTTCCGCTCACGTCATCTTTGAAAATCTTGTTTCAAAAGCTTCCTGCGTTTTATCCTTATTGCATTTGATCCATAAGAATGGCATCAATAAGGAAGAAATTGAATATGTGGTGGAGTGTTCGGAAGAGGCGTGCGGTGATATGAACCAGAGAGGCGGAGGAAACTTCGCAAAAGCAGCGGCTGAAATCGCAGGGCTTACCAATGCCACAGGCTCTGATATAAGGGGATTCTGTGCCGGACCGGCCCATGCCCTGATCCATGCGGCAGCTTTGGTAAAGGCAGGCACCTTCAAGCATGTGATTGTTGCTGCAGGAGGTTCTACTGCAAAGCTTGGCATGAACGGAAAAGACCATGTGAACAAGGGCATACCCATATTGGAAGACTGTGTGGCCGGCTTTGCCGTGCTGGTCAGCGCCAACGATGGTGTCAGCCCTGAGATTAACACAGACATTGTGGGAAGGCATACGGTGGGAACCGGTTCCTCTCCTCAGAATGTTATTTCTTCCCTGACAGCCGCAGCCCTGGAAAGAGCCGGGTTAAAGCTGACAGATATTGATAAGTATTCGGTGGAAATGCAGAATCCGGATATTACAAAACCGGCCGGGGCCGGAAATGTGCCTGAAGCAAATTATAAGATGATAGGCGCTCTTGCTGCCATGCGAAAAGAGATAGAGAAATCCCAATTGGCGGATTTTGTATCAAAGCACGGTATGGTGGGCTGGGCACCGACTCAGGGACATATTCCTTCGGGAGTTCCTTATCTTGGATTTGCCAGACAGGAACTGATGGAGAAAAAGATCAGCAGAGCCATGTTCATAGGAAAGGGCAGCTTATTCCTTGGAAGAATGACCAACTTATTTGATGGAGTATCCTTTGTTCTCCAGCAGAATAGCGGTGCAGGACAGGAAGAAACTGTATCTGAGGAAAGGATCAGAAAGCTGATTGCCGCATCTTTAAAGGATTTTGCAAAGCATCTTCAGGATGACGAGGGGTGATCATATGTCAGAGGATAAGACGAAACGTATCATCGCAGAGACCTTTTTGGATATGGCACACATGCTTGAAACAGGCAGATCCGGCAAAAAGATGCCAATAGCAATTACAGCCCTGGGAAGCGAGCATGGGGAGGAGACTGTTTATCAGGCAGCTCTTGCAGCGGCAAAAAAAGGAATCTCTGTAAAGGTAATAGGAAGCAGCAGGCCGGAAGCGGAGAATCTGGAGGTTATTCCCGTCGCCTCAGAGGAAGAGGGACATAAAAAGATGGATGAAATGCTCTGTGAGAAAGAAGCTTATGGGGCAGTGACCATGCATTATCCTTTTCCTATCGGAGTATCTACGGTTGGCCGTGTGATCACGCCTGCAACCGGTAAGCAGATGTATATTGCATCTACTACAGGAACCTCATCGGTAAACCGGGTGGAGAGCATGGTGAAGAATGCAATATATGGAATCATTGCTGCAAAGGCCAGCGGAGTGGAAGACCCTACAGTGGGCATCCTTAACGTGGATGGAGCCAGACAGGCGGAGATTGCGCTGCAAAAGCTGAAGAAGAACGGCTATGACATCCGGTTTGCTTCTTCCCAGAGAGCGGACGGCGGCATTGTCATGAGAGGCAATGATTTACTGACTGCATCGGCTGATGTGATGGTCATGGACTCTTTGACCGGAAATGTGCTGACAAAAGTATTTTCCGCTTATACCTCCGGAGGAAGTTACGAATCTCTTGGTTTTGGATATGGGCCGGGAATTGGAGAAGGGTTTGAAAAGCTGGTGCTTATTGTTTCAAGAGCATCGGGTGCACCTCTGATTACGGGAGCCATAGAATTTGCAAGGGAGCTGCTGGAGGGCGGTTATCAGAAGGTCATGGCCCATGAGTTTGCAGAGGCAAAGAAGGCGGGACTGGAACAGATTTTAAGTGAATGCAGACAGAGCAAGGGCTCTGAAGCAGCAGAGGAAGTAAAGGCACCGCCTAAAGAGGTGGTGACAGAGGAGATTCTTGGAATCGAGATCATGGACTTAGAGGCAGCGGTTTCCTGCTTATGGGTAGCCGGCATTTACGCAGAAAGCGGAATGGGCTGTACCGGGCCGGTAGTGCTGATCGGAGAACATAATCTGGAAAAGGCCAGGGAAATTCTTACCCAGAAGAAATTTATCGGTTAGAGGCTGAAAACATTTTGTGAGGATTGGACATATGACAGATAAGAACAGTTTGATGAGGCAGCTTCCCAAGGTAGATGAGATGATGCGAAGCATTGCTTTGGAAGGAATGGACGATGTTCCGGCAGTTTTGATAAAGCTGGCCTGCCAAAAGGAAATTGAATCAGAAAGACAAAGAATTTTATCTGGCGGACCGTATCAGTTCTCCCAGGATGATTTGATTAAACGGATCAAGGCTGAGGTTGAAAAACAGAATCAGCCGCATTTAAGAAAAGTAATTAATGCCACCGGAATCGTGCTGCATACCAATCTGGGCAGAGCCAGGCTCCCTCAGATGGTATCAGAAACTATGGAGGAAATCAGCAGTTCTTATTCCAATCTGGAGTATCAGCTGGAAACAGGGGAAAGAGGCTCCAGATATGAACATGTGGAGCAGCTTCTCACCTTTCTGACCGGTTCTGAGGCGGCCCTGGTGGTCAATAATAATGCGGCAGCCGTGTACCTGGTGCTAAGCACTCTGGCCCAGGGAAAAGAGGTCATTGTTTCAAGAGGAGAGCTGGTGGAAATCGGCGGAGCCTTCCGGGTGCCTGAGATCATGAAGGCCAGCGGATGTACGCTGGTAGAGGTGGGAACCACCAATAAGACCCATAAAAGGGATTATGAAGAACATATCACCGAACATACGGGAGCATTGTTAAAGGTTCACACCAGCAATTATAAGATCATCGGTTTTACGGAAGAGGTTTCTCTGGATCAGATGAAGGCAGTGGGAGAAAAGCACGGCTTACCCCTGATCTATGACCTGGGATCCGGACTGATGGTGGACTTAAAGGCTTATGGAATCGGCGATGAGCCTACAGTCAGAAGCTGTCTGGAACAGGGGGCGGATCTGGTATGCTTCAGCGGCGACAAGCTCCTTGGAGGGCCTCAGGCCGGCATTATCGTAGGCAGTGCCGAGTACATAAAACAGATGAAGAAAAATCATCTGCTCCGTGCCTTGAGAATTGATAAGCTGACCTTAACTGCCCTGGAATATACCTTGAGACAGTATCTGTCACCGGAGACAGCGGCAGAGCGGATTCCCACTCTGAAGATGATCACAGAGCCTCTGGAAAACTTAAAAGAAAAAGCAGACCGTTTTTACCGCATGCTGACAGAGCAGCCTGGAGTACAGTATGAGGTGGTGGAAACGGTGGGGCAGATCGGCGGTGGAACCATGCCGGGCGTAGACCTTTCCTCTTATGGGGTGGGTGTCACCATGGAACATGTATCAGCCGATGGACTGGAATCCATGATGAGAAAAAACAGGGTTCCCATTATTGCAAGAATATGGAAAGACAAAGTGTTGCTTGATGTGAGAACCATGAGCGATCAGGATCTTTCGGAAGCAGCGGAATTTTTAAATATGGCAGGGCGGGGTTAAGACGGCCTGGCCATTGAGAATTAATTTTGAAAGGAGATATGGAATGAAGCTGGAATTAGGCAATTTTTATGTAAAAGATATTTGCTTTGGCGACGAGACTTCTTTAAAAGACGGACTTCTGACTGTCAATAAGGAAGAAGCTCTGGCTGTGGTGAAAGAAGATGAACATATCACAGAAGCAGAACTTTATATTGTATCACCTGGGGATTCAGTCAGGCTTGTTCCTGTAAAGGAAGCCATTGAGCCCCGTTACCGGGTAGGCGGAGGCCCGGTATTTCCGGGAGTGACCGGCGATCTGATGCAGGCCGGAAATGGAACCACCCATGCATTAAAGGATATGAGCGTTCTGGTAGTTGGCAGGCACTACGGCGGTTTCCAGGATGGACTGATCGATATGGGCGGGGAAGGTGCAAAATACACCTATTATTCCCAATTGAAAAATCTGGTTCTGGTTGCAGATACGGATGAAGTATTCGAGCAGAAGGAACAGCAGAAGAAAAACAGGGCTTTAAGATGGGCAGGCATGCGTCTTGCTGAATACTTAGGCACGATCACAAAGGATTTGACACCTGATGAGGTGGAAACCTTTGAACTGGATCCGGTTACCAAAAGAAGCAAAGAAGTCAATGACCTTCCAAGTGTTGTTCTGGTGCTTCAGCCCCAGTCCCAGATGGAAGAAGGCGGCTATAATGATTTGAATTATGGCTGGGATACAAACAGGATGCTTCCCACCTTCATGCACCCCAATGAGGTGCTGGACGGAGCCATGATCAGCGGATCCTTTATGCCCTGTTCTTCCAAATGGTCCACCTATGATTTCCAGAACTTCCCTATGATCAGAAGGCTTTATAAAGAGCATGGAAAGACCCTTAACTTCCTGGGGATTATCATGTCCAACTTAAACGTAGCTCTGGAACAGAAGGAAAGAGCTGCTTTGTTTGTGGCACAGATGGCAAAGAACCTGGGCGCTGATTCCGCCATTGTTGCGGAAGAGGGTTACGGCAATCCTGATGCAGACTTTACTGCATGCCTGGTTGCTCTGGAAAATGCAGGCGTTAAGACCGTAGGACTCACCAATGAGTGTACGGGAAGAGACGGTGCAAGCCAGCCTCTGGTTTCCCTGGATGAAAAAGAGGATGCCATTGTTTCCTGCGGAAACGTATCCACACTGATCCGGCTTCCCAAAATGGATACCGTATTGGGAGAGCTGGAGGCACTTGCAAGAGACGGAATGTCAGGCGGCTGGTCCAATGATGAAATCCTTGGGGGGTCTGTAAAAGAAGACGGTTCAATTATTATGGAAAACAACGCCATGTTCTGCGGAGATCAGGTAGTAGGCTGGTCAACCAAGAGGATGGTAGAATTCTAGAAGGAGGGACGATATGAAAGGTATTTTATACTTAAATCAGTTTTTCGGCCAGATCGGCGGAGAAGAACTGGCTGATTTCAAACCGGAAATCAGAGAAGGTCTTGTAGGTCCTGCTATGGCTTTGCAGCAGGCATTGGGCGATGATGTTCAGATCACCCACACCATTATCTGCGGTGATAACTTTATGGGTTCCAACACAGAGGAAGCAATAGAATCCATTCTTTCCCTGATGGATGGAAAAGAGATTGATGTATTTTTTGCAGGACCTGCTTTCCGTGCAGGACGTTACGGAGCAGCCTGCGGACACATCTGCAAGGCAGTGCAAAAGAAATTCGGCGTGCCGGTTCTCACCTCCATGAACGATGAAAACCCTGGAGTGGAAATGTTCCGGAAGGAAATGTACGTATTCAAGGGCGGAGCCAGTGCCGCTTCCATGAAAAAAGACGTAGCAGCCATGGCAAAGTTTGCTCTTAAGCTGTTAAAGGGAGAGAAACTGCTTCCTGCTGTAGAGGAAGGTTACTATGGAAGAGGAATCAGAGACCAGATCTGGCTTGACCCGCCTGTAAACGCAACAGACCGTGTCATTGATATGCTTCTTAAGAAAATAAGCGGAGAGCCATACGAGACAGAGCTTCCCATTCCGAAATCAGACAGAGTGGATATTGCTCCGGCTCTCACTCCGGAAGAACTGAGCCACATGGAAGTCGCTCTCATCACCTCCGGCGGAATCGTTCCCGTGGGCAACCCGGACCGCATTCAGTCCGCATCAGCTACCAAATGGGGCAAATATGATATCTCCCAGACCGATGACCTGGTAAAGGGTGAATATATGACCATTCATGCCGGATTCGACCCGGCGGCAGCCAATAGTGACTCTGACGTTATCGTTCCTCTCGATGCCATGAGACGGTATCAGAGAGAGGGCAAGATCGGCGGAGTATATAAATACTTTTACTCAACTGTAGGCACAGGTACAACTCAGGCCGAAGCTGCAAGAATGGGAAAAGAAATTGCAAGAGAATTAAAGAAGGACGGGATCAGAGCTGCAATTCTGACCTCCACATGAGGGACCTGTACACGTTGCGGTGCAACAATGACAAGAGAAATTGAAAGAGAAGGAATCACCATCGTTCAGATGGCAAACTTAATTCCAGTGGCAAAAACCGTTGGAGTGAACAGACTGGTTCCAACCATATCTATTCCATATCCCCTTGGGGACCCGTCCACACCGAAGGAAGAGCAGTTTAAACTTCGTTATCACAGAGTAGGAGTGGCTCTGGATGCTTTGATAACTGATATAAAAGAACCTCAACTCTTTAAAGTTAAGATTTAATTTCGTATAATAGTAAATCTACGGCAGGCAGAAGACGTACAGACAAATCCTTCCCCTGTGCTGTGCTATCATGTTGATGCCGGGCAAAGATTGATATGTTATTCTGAAATGAAAGTTTTTATGCGGCAGGGAATCCGGATAAAGGATCCCCTGCTCCATAAGAACCGGATTGTTAAAAAAACAGCAAATCACTATCTTTTAAGAGGAGAGGAATAAATGAAAAAAAACCAGGTTTTTTACATATCGTTTCTTTTTACTATGGCAATAGTTGTATTTGGGTTAGTAGCACCTCAGCCATTTGCAAAGGCTACAACAGCGGCAAATAACTTCCTTGTTGATTACTTTGGCTGGTTTTATCTGATTTCCATGTTTATCTTTGTTGCTTTTTCTTTGGCGATTGCGTTCAGCAAATATGGAAACATCAAACTGGGGCCGGATGATTCTGTTCCGGAGTTCAGTAACCGGTCATGGTTTGCAATGCTCTTTGGCGCAGGAATGGGAATTGGGTTGGTTTTCTGGGGAGTTGCAGAACCGCTTAACCACTTTGTGACGTTTGGGGCAACGGAAGAGGCAGCAAACTTTGCAATGAAAAAATCTTTTATGCATTGGGGGTTTCATCCCTGGGCGGCATATGCTATTATCGGAATGGCACTGGGATACTTCCAGTTCCGAAAGAATGCTCCCGGTCTGATCAGCAGTATCTTTCTTCCTATTCTTGGTGAAAAGGGAATCAAAGGGCCTGTTGGAAAATTAATTGATATTTGCGCAGTATTTGCAACAGTAGCAGGAATTGCAACTTCTTTGGGGCAGGGAACCCTGCAGATTAATTCCGGTCTGAATTTCCTCTTTCAGATTCCCACCACACGGTTGGTTCAGATCGTCATTATTATTGTTTTAATGGTTATCTATACGTGGACGGCTGTAAGCGGAATTGACAAGGGAATCAAGCTGCTTTCTGATATTAACCTTGTGCTGGCTATCGCCATTTTACTTGGTTCATTTATCATTGGTCCCAAGCTTCTTACTTTAAATGTTTTTACAAGCTCCATTGGCAGTTATGTGAATGATTTTGTAAAGGACAGCTTTGCCATAAATCCCTTTGGGGATAAGTCCTGGCTGGGCTCATGGACCATTTTCTACTGGGCCTGGTGGATTGCATGGGGTCCGTTTGTAGGAACGTTTATTGCCAGAATCTCCAAAGGAAGAACCATTCGGGAATTTGTTTTCGGGGTAATCCTGGCACCTTCCCTGGTATCCTTTATATGGTTTTCCGTTTTCGGAAGCCTTGGACTGAATCTGGATACAGGTATTATTTCGAAGGCAATTGAAGCAACTGAAACCGCTTTGTTTGTGGTATTCCAGCAGTACCCTCTGGGCAGTATTTTCTCCATTATAGCGATTTGCCTTTTGGGAACATTCTTCATTACTTCAGCAAACTCAGGAATCTTTGTTTTAGCCATGTTTTCTTCTGAGGGAGATATGAATCCGGGCAACAGCAAAAAGATTTTCTGGGGTGTGATCCAGGCATTGCTGGCACTGGTACTGCTGATGACAGGAGGACTTGGAGCCCTCCAGACCTGTTCCATCGTGGCAGCATTCCCGCTGGCTATTATCATGCTTTTATGCTGTGTATGCCTGGTCAAGGAACTGACGAAGGAAAAGCCTAAAAAGAAATAAAAACTGTTTCATGTTACATACCTGAGGCGCCTGTATTCTGTTTATTATTAGACAGCAGGCGCTGTCGGGTTATATTTTTAAGAAAGTAAGGAATCCTATGGAATTTAAACAGTTAGAAGCATTTGTACAGATTTCAAAGCTGCAGAGCTTTTCAAAAGCTTCAGAAGCCTTGTTCTTAACGCAGCCTGCATTAAGCAGCCAGATCAATGCACTTGAAAAAGAAATTGGCACCCAACTGTTTATCCGTTCTACGAAAAAAGTTTTTCCCACCAAAGCCGGAATAAACTTTTATGGGTATGCGCAGAAGATGCTTGCTCTGCGCGATCAATCGTTGTGTGAAATGGGAAACTACTCAAAGGAATGTGCAGGCGAAATCAATATTCTGGCCTCCAGTGTTCCTTCTCAATATATGCTGCCCCAATTGATTGCTGATTTTAATAAAGAGTATCCAAACATTATATTCCGTTTGTACCAGAAAGACAGCGGAGGAGTTTTTGAAGAACTGATCCAATATCAGTATGATATAGGCTTTGTGGGAACTGAGACTGAAAGCTACCGTTACAAATTATCATCTCTGTGCAAGGATCAGCTGGTTTTAATATTGCCGAAAGATATGGAGTACACAGGAAAGCAGAGTGCTGAGGAGGCTTCCCGGTTTATTACAGATAAAAGCTTTATCATGAGAGAACAGGGATCAGGCACCAGGGAGGCTTTAAAAGGATTTCTCAGCAAAAACGGGATTCTGGAAAAAGATCTGAGAGTCATTGCTTATTTCAGCAGCACCCAGGGAATTATGGAGGCTGTTTCTCAGGGGCTTGGCATTTCATTTGTATCCAGAGTCGCAGCAAAGGTGTACGAGAACATGAACCGGATTAATATAGTGGAAATTGAATCGGAGCAGCTGAACAGGGATATCTTCTATGTTCAGAAAAAAGATATGATATTGACACCGGCACAGGAACTTTTTGTTGGATATGCAAAAAAATGTTATCAAAATGTTAAATCTTAATTTGACTTGCCATCTATCTATAGTATAATGTTCTGTTAGAGGTACAGAATATATTGAGAGGTAAGCCGATGTTAGATAATTCATACGATAAATTTAATCATATGATCACATATTCAAAAGCAAATTTAAGCGAGATCGTAGTCTCCTATGTGAAAAATAAAATTCTCACTGGGGAGTTAAAAAGCGGGGACAGGTTAGTTGAGGCGGAGATGTCGGAAGAACTGCAGATAAGCAGAGCTCCCATCAGAGAGGCTTTAAGGGAACTTCATATGCGTGGAATTCTGTCATTTTTACCTAAAAAGGGAAGTCAGATTCTTGAAATGAGTTATGAGGATATTTGGGAAGTCTTTTCTATCAGAATTCCCCTTGAAATGCAGGTGCTCACAATTATTTTTGAAAAAAAGCTGCTGAAGGAAGAGGATATTAATTACCTGGAAGCATTAAATAATGAAATGATAAAACCGGACAGGGAGCAGACTACTGAAAACAAGGAGAAGGTTTTTATTTTCAATGCGAGCGATCTGGCTTTTCATGAGTTTTTCTGGAAAAAGTCAGGCAGTTTCCGCAGAGCCCAGATTTTAGAAGATCAGTTTTTCCAGCTTCTTATAGGAATGAACAGGGATATTTCCACATTAGGAACAATTATGGAAAAGTATGAGGAACATAAAAGGATCATAGATGCCTGCCGCACTGGACAGCTTGATCAGGTGCTGGCTGCATTTCAGGCCCATATGGATTCCTATTTAAAGGTGGTTACAAAGCTTTAACAGGAAGTGAGGGCCGGACTCTTAAAGATCAACGGATCAGAAGGAGGAATTAAAGTGGCTGAGAAGGTAAAGATATGGACAAAACAGCATAAAAACATACTGCAGGACCTGGAGCAAAGTGGAAGATACCTTGTAAAAAAAGAGTACATCATCAATAAAATGGAAGAGCATTCCGGAATATATCTGGATACTTACAACTGGCTGTATCATTCTGCTTCCAGGTTTATGGAAATACCGGAGGATGCCAGATATCCCATATGGGTATCTGTTACAGAGGAATCCAAAATACAAAACAGTGAAGGAAACGTGCTTCTTGAAATTCTGGTGGATGCAGATAAAATGTTTGTTATGGACCTGGATAAGTGGGGCCGTATCGTTAATTATATGTATATTCCAAAGGATCAGGAGGATGAAAGAGAGCATGAGGAGCTTCTAAAGAGATACGGCATTGATGACAGCACCGCATACATGTCTCCCTTTTATCCCAGTGTGAAAAGTAAGATCATAAAAAGCTGGGATAGGCTGTATGATGAGGGCATTGAACTGAGCCCTGCCAAGGTGGGAATTATCTGGGAGGTGAAACAGGAATGGATTGTAAAGATCGATACATAGAGCTTTATACGGTTCAGCCGGAGAAAATCGCAGACTTCATCAGAAAAGGCCATTGCCATTATGCAAAAATGAAATACATTGAAGATAAGTACGGAGATGTAAAGGATGTGTTTTTAAACGCTTATCACTGGTATGTCCGACAGGCGTCCTCCATAGTGGAAAGGCCGGAACAGGCGGAATCCGGTATATGGACATTTGTCAATAAACAGTATACGGAGCAGCATCCGGGGTATCAGGTGATGAAACTTCGGGTTCCGGTTGAAGAGGCCGTGTTTTTCCGGATGTCTGATTGGAATAAGGTGCTGAATTTGAGATACGTGGGAAAGACAAAGGAAGAGGAAGATGCATATTCGGAAAAGCTTGAAAAATACGGGATAACGTATGAAGGGGAGGTCTGTGAGACTCCCTTTTATCCTCAGCTAAAGAGAGAGCTGACTGCCAGCTGGAACAACCTGTTTCGCTTTGACCAGAAGGTCAAGAATGGAGGCCCGGTGGAATTTGAAGATATGCAGGCCGGTCTTTGGTGCATCAAAACGGAGTGGGTGGCAAATTAGATTCGATGAAAAAGATAATTTTGGGGAGTCATGGACAGGCAGATTAAATTTTTGTTAATCTGACCGGCCACGGCTCCCCAATAAGTTTATAAATTACTGTGATATGGTGATATATTCCATCATAACGTCTTTTACGGATAAATCCAAATCCATTGCCATGAGGACGGAAGCCAGCTTCCTTAAATCATCCTGTTCCAGCAACATGTGATATATGGAATATGAAGTAAATGAGGAGTATCAATTTCTTGTATTAAATAATTACGATGAACCGATGAGTTTAAAAGGCAAGGTGATTTTAAAACCGTATGCCCGCTCAGTCCTAAGGTTTTTATTGAACTCTATTCCAACTCAGCCCGATACAGTTCCCAGGCAATGCGGGCGGATTCCTCCAGTTCTTCCAGGCTGCAGAAGGCATCCATCATGGTCTTGCCCGGCACGATGGGGCCGTGGTTTTTCAGCAGAAAGCCGTCGCTTTCCTTGACCCGCTCCCGGAATGCAGAAAAAAGTGCTTCTGAGCCGGGCTTTTCATAAGGGATCAGGCCGACGGAACCAAGCTTCATTTTCAAGTAGGGAGTGTGGTCCGGGATGCAGTCCTGTTCGGAATCAGAGGGGACAAAGCTCCAAAGGATAGAATATGTACTGTGGGTATGGAGGACCGCCCCTGTCTCCGGTGACTTTTCGTAAAGAGCCAGATGAAGAGGCCACTCCTTGCTGGGCTTTTTTTCGGATACAGAGGTCCCATCCAGATTCAACACTGCAAAGTCCTCCTTCTCCATGGTTCCAAAACAGGAGCCGCCGGCGCTGATATAAATATGATCATGATGGCGAAAGCTTATGTTGGCGGAAGAGCCGGAAGTTTTCCCCCGGTCAAACAAGCTGTGAGCCGCCCATAAGGCTGTTTTTAATTTTTCTTCTAGAATTAAGTCCATATTTTCCTCCAAATCTCAAGTGATTTCCACTTTTTAATCCTGTTTTAATGTTATGTCCAAGGCCCGCTGAAAAAAATCTTCCTGCCCAAAGTTCCCGCTTTTTAGTATCAGACGGATATCCGGACGCTCCGCAGGAACCATAACCGGCACTCCGGGAGCCACACTTTCCCCAATCCAATAGGAAGAGAATCCAAGTGCTTTTGTAACGGCTCCTGAAGTTTCTCCTCCGGCGGAAATAATCCTGGTATATCCGGAATTTACGGCACGGACTGCCAGTGCGGCGGCGGCACCTTCCAGCATGGCGGCGGTTCTTTCCTTTCCAAGGCTCTGGATTTCCTTCACCTTTTCAGGAGTATCGGAGCTGTATATGAGAACACCGTTTATATGGCTGCCGTGTTCTTCTGCAAAACTCCAGGCCTCCTCCTCTGTCTGACGGCCTTCCATCATGGCCCTGGGATCAAGTTTATAGCATGGATTTCCCTGGTCCTGATACCAGGCAATCTGATCCAGGGTGGCCTTGGAGCAGCTTCCTGCCAAAAGAAGGGCCTTGCCTTTTGTTCCGCTTTCCGGGATACTTCCTTTTTCAGAAAGCTTTCCTGTCCATATTCGTGCCAGTGGCTCTAAAAGTCCGCTTCCTCCGGTTAAAAGAGGGAGGTGCCCGAATACAGCGGCAATTTTTTCGCCGTCATCCTGGGTTTTATAGTCCGGAATAAGATAAAATGGCTTTGCAGAAGAGCTTTCCGGTGAGAAGTCCTCTAATTCTTCCGGCAGGAGATCATAGCATGGATAGCGGCTCTGGGGTTCCATCAGTTTCTGGATTCTGGATTCCCACATAGGGGTAAGAGGGTGGTTTTTCATATGGCTTTCATGGAGAAAAACACCGTTTACCATAAGATTCCCATTTTCTACGGTCCTCCCGTTGATCGGAAGAGCAGGGCATAAAAGCGTGTAAGGAGCTTTTAAAAGGTCCATGAGGGCATCTGCCACTGGGCCTATATTACCTTGAGGAGTGGAATCAAATGTGGAACAATACTTGAAGTAAATCTGTTTTACTCCCTGAGAGAGTAAAAACCGGGCCGCTTTCAGGCTGTCCTCTACGGCTTTGCCGGTTTCCTGGGTTCTGGATTTTAATGCAATAACAATTGCCTGGGCTTTATCCGGCTCAGAACCGGGGCTTTGGTTCCCGGGGATTCCGTTATAAAACTGAACGCTCATTCCGCCTTTTACAATAAAGGAAGCCGCATCACTGGCACCTGTAAAATCATCGGCAATGCATCCCAATACTGCCATAATCATCATTCCCTTCTTTTGCTTTTTAATTTGTTTAATCTATATTACAGCAAGTTTTATGCCATCCTGCCATCAGATTCACTTTTTATTATTTTTAAATTTCTATGGACATCCATTGATATTTTATGAATTGTAAATGATCATTTTCTTTTCTTGACCCTGGGTGCGGCAATACGGTACAATAAACAATGCAACACCTGTTGCAGCACTTATTGCTTTTCTAATCCATATGGAGGTGGCTTATGATTCGCCTTTTATTTATTGTTCCCTATCCTGAACTAAAAGAAAAAGTTGAGCACGTTCTTTCCAATCATACGGAAAGAAAGCGTCTCAATGCCCATATTCAGGTGATGACGGTGGAGGAAACACCGGATGTTCCGGCAGATGAGTACGATGCCATCATTGCCAGAGGCTATACTGCCCGGAAGACCTTATCTAAATATACACAGATTCCTACCATAAGGCTGTCCATCTCAGGATATGATATGGTACGGGCGATTTCTGAATGCTGCGAGCTTTACCATCCGAAAAAAATTGCGGTTTTTGGATTCAGCGGACAGATGTATGAAGTGAAAAGTATCTGCCGCCTTTTTCATATCAGCGCGGAGGTTTATGCCCCTGTCCATCATGAAGGGCTGCCAAAAACCTTAAAAAAGGCCATGGATGCAGGATGTGATGCTTTGATCGGCGGGTATTCCGCCAATATTCTAGCCCGCCGCAACGGCCTGCCTTCGGTCATCATCAGAACCGGAGAGGATACCATTCTGCGGGCTATTGATGAAGCCATTAATACGGTGGATCGGATTCGCCATGAGCGGATTAATTCCCAGATGTATAAGACCATTATTTATTCCTCCAAGGATGGTCTGCTGTATGTGGATGCGGGAGGCGTTATTCAGGTCCGCAACCGGGTCATCCGCCAGATGAACGGAGATGCCAGCCTGATGAACCAGCCCTTAAAGCAGGCTCTTCCTTATCTTTATAAAATTTTCTGCTCTGTAATTGCCAGCGGGCAGCAGGAGACAGGAAAAATCCTCACCATTCCGGGAACCAAAACCACGGTGTCCGTAAGCTGCACTCCGGTCATTGCCAATAAGGAGATTTCCGGGGTTGTAATCAATCTTTCTGATATCACCATGATTCAGGATCTGGAAAGCCGGATACGGCGGAAGCTGAGTGAAGGGGGACATCAGGCTAAATATACGTTTCAGGACATTATCCACGAAAGTGCCATCATAGACCAGACCATTGAGACAGCCAGGCGTTATGCTGAGTCTGATTCCAATGTAATTATTGTAGGTGAAACAGGTACAGGCAAGGAACTGTTTGCCCAGAGCATCCACAACGGCAGCAGCCGGAAAAACGGCCCGTTTGTAGCGATTAACTGTGCCGCACTTCCGGAAAACCTTCTGGAAAGCGAACTGTTCGGCTATGTGGAAGGTGCTTTTACCGGAACCAGCAAGGGCGGAAAAATGGGGCTTTTTGAGCAGGCTCACGGGGGCACTTTATTTCTGGATGAAATCGGTGAAATTTCCTTGTCCACTCAGAGCAAGCTTCTGAGGGTTTTGCAGGAGAGGCAGGTTCGCCGGCTGGGAGATAATAAGGTGATTGATGTCAATGTGCGCATTATTTCTGCAACCAATAAGAGCATACTGAAGCTTTCTGAACAGGGGAAATTCCGCAGGGATTTGATGTACCGCCTGGATGTGCTCCGCCTGTTCCTCCCTCCCCTTCGCAGCCGTGAAAATGATGTGGAGGTTCTCTTTCTTCATCTTTTGGAAGTACAGAGCCAGGAAACCGGAACCAAAGTTCCAAAGCTGGACCCCAATGCCTTTCCCCTTCTTCGCCAGTATCCCTTTACCGGAAATATCCGGGAGCTGAAAAATATAGCGGAACGGGCCAGTGTCTTAAAAGGCGGGGACTTTATCACCAAAAAAAACTTACAGGAGGCTCTTTATCCACAGGATCTTGAAATTTCCTCCTTTTCCCAAACCAGTGCCTTCCATCAGGGTGAAGACATACTTGATGAACCTGAAAAGCTGCGCTTTGCTCTGGAGCAATGCAAAGGCAACAAAACCCGCGCCGCCCGGCTTCTTGGCATGGACCGCACCACCTTGTGGCGTAAGATGCAAAAATATCAAATCTGACCATTTCGTAAAGTGAAAGTGATGCAATGTGCTGCATTTGTTGCATCACTTTTTTGATTTGCAACCATATTCTTCCTTTCATACAAATTTTAAATTCTCTAATATACCACACTTTATACAATGTTTATAAATATTTTGTTTTATTTCAAGAAATAGTTATCAGGTTGGCATGAACATTGCTTTTTAATACAGTATCAAAAATTGGCAGAAGGAAATGTCTGTCAGAAAATTATGAATGGAGGGTTCATCTATGTCAACATCCTATGTACTTACTGTTTTTGCCTTTGTGATTGTGCTGATGATTGTACTTATTTCCAAGTGCAAAGTCAACGCAGCATTTGGCATCCTGATCTCTGCTTTAATCCTGGCAGTGGCTTTGGGAACTCCGTGGAAGGAAATTGAAGACACCATCAACGGAGGCTTTTCCGGAACCATTAAAAGTGTGGCTATTGTCATTTTCTTAGGCTGCACCATGGGGACGGTGCTGGAAAAGACCGGTGCGGCAATCCGCATTACCAAATGGGCCATTGGCCTGGTGGGTGAAAAAAACATAATCTGGGCCATTGCCCTCAGCTCCGCCATTTTAGGTATTCCGATTTGGGCTGATACGGTAGTAATTTTGTTAATTCCTATCGTATCCCTTCTGGCAGTCCAGACCAAGAAATCCATGATGAGCTATGGTACGGCTCTTTATGTGGGCGCTTTGGTAACTGCTTCTTTAGTTCCTCCTACTCCCGGACCGGTATCCGCAGCGGCTTTGCTGAATGTACCCTTAGGTCAGGCAATTTTGTGGGGAGCCATAGTTGCCGTTCCAAGCGTAATCGGAGCAACCTTCTATTGCATGACTTTGAAGACTCCTGTTGCCCCCAAGGAAGAATTTTTAGTATCGGCCAGGGAAACTGACGATATGAAGCTTCCCTCCCTTTCCAAATCCCTGCTTCCCATCCTGTTTCCTCTGTTTTTAATCCTGGCTAACACCGTTGCGTCGGTCGTTATTCCGGGTACACCGGCTGCAAATCTCTTTGCATTTATCGGAAGCCCTCTGGCCGCATTATTTACCGGCTGCCTTCTTTCCCTGCTTTTAGCCGGTAAGGAATGGAAGAGTAAAAAGGTGTTAAATGACTGGGTGAACGAAGGAATTACGGCAGCAGCCATGCCCATCATTGTAACCGGTATGGGCGGTGCTTTGGCGGTTTTTGTAAAGAATGCAGGCGTTGCTGAGAAAATTGCAGAGGCCGTGGTACGGTCTTCCTTCCCGGCCATTTTGATTCCGATTATGATTGCAGCCATTATCCATATGGTTACCGGTTCCAATGCCCTGGGTGTTATGACGGCAGCCGCATTGGTAGAGCCTATGTTAGTGACTCTGGGAATCTCTCCTGTGGCAGCCTTTCTGGCCTGCGGTACGGGAGCTCTGATGTTTAAGCATGCTAATTCTTCCGGCTTCTGGGTAACGGTTTCCATGTCCAATATGGATGTAAACCAGGGTATCCGCGCCGTAGGAGGTGCTTCGACAGTAGCCGGATTTATCGGTGCGGTGTGCACCTGTATTCTGGTGGCTCTGCATGTAATCTGATATGGGTAAATAAAAACAAGCTGGAATGACAGAAAGGAAAGAAACAAATGGAAAAGTTTGTTACAAGAGCAGCGCGCTTAAATAAAGCTTATGATATTGAATTAATTGAACGTGAATTAGAATGCGGAGAGGATGACATTATTGTCAAAAACCATTTGATGGGCATTTGCGGGTCTGATAAAAGCTTTTACAGGGGCTTTATGCCGCCTCAGACTGCAGAATTCCGCCAGAAACCGGAATTTCCATTCCTCCTGGGACACGAAAGCGGAGGCACTGTGGTTGCCGTAGGAAGCCGTGTCAGTGATTACCGGCCCGGTGATAAGGTGATCGCATTTGGCTGGAATAATAACTTTGCCGATTATTTTAAGTCAAAGGCATTTCAGCTTCAACCTGTTCCTGAAGGTCTGGATATGGATATTGCTGCCCTTGGAGAACCGACCGCATGTGCCATGTATTCCGGTCTGAATACGGGAGTACAGCTTGGCGATGTGGTGGTGGTTATGGGCGGAGGCTATGCGGGCCAGATTATAGCCCAATGTTCCAAGCTGAAAGGGGCTTATCAGGTGGTTGTAGTGGATGTGTTAGAGGGGAAGCTGAATCTGGCAAAGTCTCTGGGAGCCGATGTTGTGATCAATTCCAGGGAAGAGGACCCGGTTGCCAAGGTAATGGCTATGACAGGGGGACGGGGAGCCGATGTAGTGGTGGAGGCAGCCGGTACGGCAGAATCCTTTAACACGGCCAGCGCACTGATCCGCCACAACGGAAAGTTCGTATTCTATAGCTGGGTAACAACTCCCGTAACCTTAAACATCAGCCGATGGCATGATGACGGCCTGGAATTTGTAAATACCTGTCTCGTTCACCACACATGGCAGCAGCGCTATGTCTGGGTTCCTGACACACTCCGGCCTATTATCCAGGGCTCTGTAAAGATCAGACCGTTGATTACCAACGAATTTAAGCTGGCAGACATTAAGGAAGGCTTTGATCTGGCTGATAAAGATGACGCTGCAATCAAGATTGTATTCCGTCCTTAATTTCCATTTGCCATTATTTTGAAAAACTGAGGTACATAACGAATACCAGTAAAGGAGAAATGCATAGCATGGATTATACAAATTTATTAAATGACAGTACAGGTAAGAAATCAAAGGTAGGAATCATCGGAGCCACCAGAGGGTACGGCTATACACTTCTGGCTCAGATTCCCAAGGTCAGGCTCATGGAGCTGCGGGTTATCTGCTCCAGACATCCGGAAGAATGTCTGGAAGTATTAAAGGAAATAGGATATGATGAAGGAAGGATTGTTTTCTGTGAAAACAGGGAACAGATTGAGGGCGCAGGGGAAGATGACATTCTTATTGTCAGCGATTACCGCCTTGTTATGGAATGCGGAATTACGGCTCTTGTGGAATGCACCGGAAATACTGCGGTAAGCTCTGATGCGGCCCTTTTAGCCCTTGGAAAAGGCATTAATGTTTACATGGTCTCCAAAGAGACTGACAGCGTGTGCGGCCCGGTGTTCAACCAGGCGGCTGTCGAAAACAATGCGGTTTATGCCCTGGTAAACGGTGACCAGCCCCGTAACTTATTAGATCTTTATTCCTGGGCAAAGCTTTTGGGCCTGGAGGTAGTGGCTGCCGGAAAATCCAGTGAATACGATTTTGTATGGGACAGGGAAACAGGAGAGTTCACTTATACCGATGGAAGCGGGGCAAGTGAAAGTCTGCCTGAGCTTTTGAAGCACTGGAAGTATGAGAGAAGGGAAACCTTAGAAGAGCGGAGAAAGATGCTGGAAAAGTATACGGGAGTCATTTCTGCAGACCTTTGCGAGATGAATCTGGTATCAAACATCACCGGACTGGTGCCCGCAGCCCCGTTTTTAAATTATCCAATTGCTAAAATCAGTGAGCTTGCGGATATTTTTATTCCGGAGGAAGAGGGAGGCATCCTGAAAAAGACGGGAGTCGTGGATGTGTTCTACAATCTGAGAGGTACGGACGAGGCCAGCTTCTGCGGAGGCGAATTTATTGTGGTCAGATGTGAAAATGAAAAAATGTGGGATATTTTAAGAGGCAAGGGCCATGTGATGAGTAAAAATGGCAAATATGCTTGTATTTATTATCCTTATCACTACATGGGCCTTGAAACTCCGGTATCCATTTTATTGGGAGATTTTATGGAAATCGGCACCCATCCGGAATGCCGTCAGGTAACGGTTATGGCAGGTGCGGCGGAAAAGGATCTGCCCAAAGGAACGGTTCTTTCTGTTCACGGACACCACCATGCCATCGAGGGTCTGGTCCCTCAATTGATTGAGAGAGGGACAGTTGAAAATCTGGCGCCGTTTTATCTGCTCAATGGCATGGTTTTACTCCGGGATGTGAAACAGGGTGATCCGGTTACTCTTGCTGATGTGGATTTATCACAGGCAGAAGCATATAAATTGTATACAAAGGGTCTGGAAATTTAGATAGGGACAAAAACAGGAATGATATGTTGAAAGGGAGGAATGGAACCCATGGAGTTGGATTTGCAGACAAAACAAGCGCAAACCTTATCACCTCAGATGATACAGTCTGCAAAGATCCTCCAGATGACTGCTCAGGAGCTTGACCGGTACATCAATGAACTGGCTTTGGAAAATCCGGTTATTGATGTGGCGGAGCCGGAAACTGGGGAAGAAAACCATTACCTCTATCACAGGCAGAGCGGAGATGAGGATTCTTTTAAAGACAAATGGAATTATACGGTTGATGAAGGAGAAACCCTTCAGAATTATTTGTGGTCCCAGTTGGTTCTGGAGGATTTCTCTTCTTTTGAAAAGAAAATCATTACATTCATGCTGGAGAGTCTGGATGAGAGAGGATATTTAACGGAGTCGGTTTATGATATTTCCGTTTATTTCAGGACAGAAGAATCTTTGGTGGAAAGGCTGCTGGAAAAGCTGCAGATCTTAGAGCCTGCGGGGGTATGTGCCCGCAGTCTGGAGGAATGCCTGAAATTACAGTTAAAAAGCCGCCAAATGCTGTCCCCGGTCCTTTCCCGTTTCATTGATGAGTGCCTGGAAATGGTGGCAAAAAATAAGATTCCTTCCATAACGAGAAAGCTGAGGCTGTCTTCTGCGGAGGCGGCAGGATACTGCCAGATTATCAAATCGCTGAATCCCAAGCCAGGCACCTCCTTTGGAAGCCGTCAGCAGATGCGGTATATCATTCCTGATGTTACCATTGTAAAATTTAAAGACCATTTTGAAATTTTGATGAATGAATCATCATACGGGGGAATTGAGATTAACCAATATTACAGTCAGATGAATCACCATGCTGAGTCGGAAGAAGTAAAAGAATATCTGGATGAAAAGATCCGTCAGGCTCAGTGGATTAAACAGTGCATTGCCCAGCGGGCTAAAACCATGATGCAGGTGTCAAAATGGATTCTGGAATATCAGGAAGGCTTTTTTTCCAGAGGGCCCAATTATTTGTCGCCCTTAAAGATGTCCGAGGTGGCAGAGGCCATGGGAGTTCATGAATCAACAGTCAGCCGGGCAGTGAGCAAGAAATACCTCCAGTGTTCCTGGGGAGTCTATCCCATGAGCTTCTTTTTTCCCAGAAATGCGGTAAAGCAGGAGGAGACCTTGACCAATAGCCATATCAAGCGGGTTCTTCAGGGGATTATCAGTCAGGAAGATAAGCAAAAGCCATACAGTGACCGCCTTCTCAGCGAAAAGCTTTTGGAGCAGGGGATTTCTGTTTCCCGGCGCACGGTTGCAAAATACCGGGAGGAAGAGGGAATTCTTGATGCCGGAGGGCGGAGAGAGTACTGTTAAAAGAATGTGAAAGGGAGGAAATCCAATAAACCGGATTTCCTCCCTGATTTTTGTTTTAAAATTTCCCAATATCCTAAGTCTCTATTTTTTACGGTTATCCGGAAAGAGCTCTGCCAGCGGCAAAGATTATACCAGCTTTACTCCCAGCCCTTTTTGAATATAAGGAAGATATTTTATATGGGTATCATGAACCTGACCTATGATGTTAACCCTGGATTCCCCGGGAAGGTCTGTTCTGGAAATTTCAAGTTCTCCCATATACCTTAAATAATGTTCATTGGAAATGCAGATGCTTCCCTGTTTTCTGATCTGAGCCTGATTTTCTCCCTCCGGCCTGATGTTCTGTTTATACTGCCTTGACTCCTGGGAACGGAAAACATACTGGCTGGAATCCGGCCTGTCATGATGGATGATGTCTCTCACAAATTCATAGGGGGGGAGGACATCCGATGGAAGTTCTACATAATCATGACTCAGACACTTGATATCCGCCCAGTCTTTGTCTTTCACATTCACATCGCCGGTTAAGACCACATCACAGAGCCCTTCATAATAGAGTTCCAGCATATTAAAAAGCACATCTTCTTTTCGGTTCCGGTGTTCTTCCACAGTGGGAAGACCTTCAAATAAGGGGCCTCTCAGTTCTGAATTCCCCGGAACAAAAGCCATGGTGGTAAAGCCTAAATATTTCAGCCTTTGGTTCACCTCTTTTGTCTGCTTAAGGGAAAGGCCCGTGAACTGTTTTGGATAAAAGTTGTGGCATGCGGCAAATCTGGTAAAGTCGGCTCCATACCGTTTCCATACCAAAATCTCTTCTTCTGTAATGGTAGAAGCGTTGAACACCACATAAAAGTTTTGGGAAATGGATACTGTTTCTTTTGCATCAAAGCCGTAATCCAGGCGGACATGGGTAATTCCAAGCTCTTTTAAGTCCTCCAAATGTTCTGTTCCCAGCTTTTTAAAGGTTTCCGGCCCCACATCCACCATCAGGTTTAGTCCGCCTTCCTTACAGGCTCCCAGCAGTTTCTGAATATCCCCAGAGTAATCCACACCGGTTTCTTCAGGAATGTGGAGTGAAGTAAAGGCATACTTCACTCCGCATTCCACTGCTTTTTTAATTAACTGACGGTTCTTATCCGTTCCATTTGAAAAGTATAGTGAGATTCCAGTATTCATTTATTTTCCATACACCTCATTGATTCGGTCTTCATCCACTCCGAAGAAATACGTTACCACGAAGCCGCCGGCATAAGCCACCAGCATGGAAATTATGTAGCCCATCTGCTGTCCGGGCTGAACGATCAGAAGACCGAATAAGCCGGAAACTCCCTGGGATACGGTACCAAGACGCATAAGGGCTGCAATGGCACCTCCGAATCCTGCACCGATGCAGGCAGTGATAAAGGACCGGCCAAGAGGCAGGGTTACTGCATACATCATAGGTTCTCCGATTCCAAGAATTCCTACAGGAATGGAGTCGCGGATATATCTTTTCAGCTTCACATTCTTTGTTTTTACATATAATGCAATGCCTGCACCAACCTGGCCGCCGCCTGCCATCATAAGGATGGGAAGAAGGTAGTTAATGCCCTTTGTTGCGCCGGCAGGATCATTTAATAAAGAGTGAATCGGGGTCAATGCCTGATGCAGTCCTACTGCTACCAGAGGAAGAAAGCCTGCGGATAAGATGTATCCTCCCACAATGCCCAGCTTTTCATATGCGAAGCTCAGAACTGCGAAAATTACTTTTGTCAGGGCTGCGCCAACAGGCTGGATTACCAGCAATGCGATGATGCCGCCTATGATAAGAACCAAAAGAGGGCTGATAAAAGTATCAATTAAATCCGGCATATGCTTTCTGATGTTTTTTTCAAGAAAGGAAAAAAACGCACCTGCAATCAGAGCAGCTAAAAGGCCGCCGGCCGCCGGATTAAATGCTGCATTGGTAATTGGGAGAAGAATAGGAACGTCATTTATTTTTGTCAGCAGGGGCATAGCAGGGTTTGCAATGAACATGGCTCCTGCAATGGCTCCAAGGACTCCTGAACCGCCGAATTCCTTTGCCGCATTGAAGCCCACTAAAACAGGCAGGAAGGCAAACATGGCCCAGCCCATGGTTCGGATGCATTGATACCACCATACACCTAAAAGTGCTCCGTCAGTGGAAAAGTTAATAACATTGCAGATACCATTGATCAGTCCGGCCGCAATGATACCGGGAAGCAGGGCTACGAAAATATTGGAAATTTTCTTTAAAAATCTTTGCAGGGGTTTATCGTATTTGGACTTTTGGAGTTCCTTGTTTTCCCTTGCAACCTCGTTAATGTCCGGCTCCGGTCCGTTTTCAGCCTGGCCTTTTGCCAGTCCCGTAAGCTTGTAAAATTCGTCCAGAACCTTGTTTACTTTTCCCGGCCCGAAGACGATCTGGAGCGTATCGCTTTCCACCACTCCCAGAACACCTTCTACTTTTTTAATTCCTTCTATGTCAGCTTTAGATGTATCTCTCAAGCCGACACGAAGCCTTGTCATGCATGCGGCATTGGAGGTTATATTGGCTTTTCCTCCAAGCAGGGTTAATAGTTGTTCACTGATTTGTTTGTAATTCATGATAGCCCTCCTTTATATTTAGGTTTCGGTGGTTCAAAAGAATTTCAAAGCTTCCCGGATCTTTCCTCCGGCTTGTGACAGTTTTTGTCTCGCCTCATCGGGCCCGCAGCCTGATAAAACCATGATGACCGCAGTTTTAACATGCCCCTCTGCCTGGTTTAATGCCTCTTTGGCCTCTTCCCGGCTGCAGCCTGTGGCTGTCATCAGTATATTCTGGGACCTTACCACCAGCTTTTCGTTGCTCTGCTTTACATCTACCATGAGGTTTTCATATGCCTTGCCGATTCCTACCATGCTTCCGGTGGATATCATGTTGAGAATCATCTTCTGTGCGGTCCCTGCTTTTAACCGGGTGGAACCGGTCAGAACCTCAGGTCCGGTTACAGGCTCAATGGCCAGCTTTGCTGTTTTTCCGATGTCAGACCCTTTATTGCATGCAATGGCTACCGTATGGCAGCCGGCTTGATTTGCATAGTCAAGGCCATAGATCACATAGGGGGTTCTGCCTGATGCAGCCAGGCCGATGACAATGTCCTTTGAGGTGAGGTTGATTGCCCTTAATTCTTCTTCACATAAGGTTTCGCTGTCCTCAGCACCTTCTACAGCTTCCACAAAGGCTTTTTCTCCTCCTGCAATTAAGCCTACCACCATTTCCCTGGAGACACCGAAGGTGGGCGGACATTCCACTGCATCCAGCACTCCCAGGCGCCCGGAGGTACCTGCTCCAATGTATATGATGCGGCCTCCTTCCCTCAGACTTTCTGTTGCCCATTCAATGGCTGTTCCTACCTGGGGAAGCACCTCCTTCACGGCTTTTACTGCATTTTCATCCTCCTGGTTCATAATAGACGCAATTTCAAGAGGAGTCATTTCATCCAGATTCATGGTATCCGGGTTGCGGGCTTCTGTTGTCAGAATTGACAAATCAATCATGCTCTTTTTTTCCTTTCTTCTGTATTTGGTTTTTTGAAAACTGATTCATGCACAGATCATAATTTCTGTTCACATAAGCCGTAAAAAGGATGTCTATTACATTGAGTTGCGAGATGCGGGAGGACATGGCACCGCTGCGGTATATCAGCTCTGTTGCCGCTACAGGAAGGACAAAATCAGCTTCTTCCGCCAGCTGGGATTCCACAGCCCTGGTTATGGCGATTACCTTTGCTCCATTACCTTTTGCTTCTTTTACACATTGAAGAATTTCATCTGTAAGACCGGAATAGCTGATGGCAATGGCCAGGTCATTCTTTCTTAAGTTCCTGGCGGCCAATAGCTGAGTGTGCCAGTCATCGCAGACATTGCATATGACGTCCGCCCTAAGAAGCTTTAAGTACAAGTCTCTTGCCGCTAAAAGGGAGGTTCCCAGACCGAATAAGGTGACGGTCCTGCAGTTTTCCAGAAGCTTTACGCATTCTGCCACAACCTTTGGTTCAATGAGCTTCTGAGTGGTTTCCAGGGATTCAATGTTTTTCCTGGTGACTTTATAAATAATGTCTTCCATGGAATCTTCCCGTGTGATTTTCTCAAAAGCAATTTCTCTGCTTTCCCGGAATAAGGCGACTTCATAGGCTAAGGTGTTCTGAAAATCTTTATAGCCCTTGCAGCCCAGCTTTTTACAAAGCCTTACAACCGTTGCCGGGGAAGTATAAGTTTCCTTGGCAATTTCCTTAATGCTTTTTCGGAGAACAGATTCAGGGTTTTTATGAAGCCTTTTTATCAGCTCTTTTTCCGCTTCCCCGGCATCTTGCATATAACTGTCTATCCTTACAAGTAAACCTTTCATGTATTTCTTCTCCTCTCTGTAAAGCCGGAAGAAATGTTGCATAATATTTTACTTAATATTATTCTAGCCTTGTTGCACTATTTTTTCAATATGTCCAAAGATTTATGAAACTTATTTTCATCCCTTGATACATTTTACATACCCCATGTCGCCGTTTACCCGAATCAGGTCCCCGTCTTTGATGAGTTTTGTGGCATCGGATACACCTACAACAGCGGGTAAACCGTATTCCCGGGTGATAACCGCACCATGAGTAGCCATTCCGCCCACTTCCGTAACAAGCCCGCTGATGGATATAAATGCAGGAGTCCAGCTTGGATCGGTAAATTTTGTTACAAGAATATCGCCTTTTTCTATTTTCCCGGCTTCTTTTATGTCGAGAATAACCCGTGCCCGTCCCTGTGCCACGCCGCTGGATACGGCAAGCCCGGGCAGCGCTCCTTTGGGAACCTCACGCTTATATTCTCCTTCCACAACCTCTCCGTCGGAAAAGATCAGGCGGGGAGGAGTCAGGGAGGCATACTTTTCATAATCCTTCTTCAGCCTGTCAATTTTTTCATAATCAGGTTGGTATTCCCCGGCCAGCAGACGGCCCAGCTCCGTAAGGCGCAGATAGAGGATATCTTCCATAGATCTCAGCCGTCCCGCAAGGACAAGTTTTTCGCATTCCCGCATAATGGCCTGTTTATACTCCCAGTACCGTTTCATCCAGTAGTATTTGGGGGATTCCCGCAGACCTGAAAAGTTGCGGAAAAAGGATAGCTGCTTTGCCAGTTTCTTTGCCCTTTTTATGCCCCATTTTTTTCTGGCGGCGGAAATGAGGGATTTCACTGCTTCATCACTTTCCTGCTTTCCCTGCAAAAATTTTTGCTCGGCATGGCCCTTTGGAAGCTTTATGTCAGCCAGCACAGTGGGGGTAATTTTAGACGGATCCTCGGAAAACCGTGGCTTTGCGATGTCAATTTCTCCGGGACAGCGCATTCCGTACCGGGAGAAAAAGGCTTCAAAGGCTTTGGCAGTTTCTGCTCCGCCTTGTATTTCCCTCAATTGGCGCAGGCTGAATAGATCCCCTGCGGTTTCCAGATAGTTCACAACCTCAGGAAATTCCCTGGCTGAGTCGGCTATGCGGCTGACGTAAAACCCCATTTCCGAGGTGATGTTGTTCTTTATGGATTTTGACACATCAGCACTTATATGGTCCCGTCCAAGCAGGTCCTTTCCTGCTTTATCAATGGATTTTGTCAGATAGAACGCAACCATAAGCGGTCCCATGCCTTCCGGGTCAAAGAGGCTTTTCATTAAATAATCCGTGTCCTTGATAATATAGTCAATCACCGCTTTGCCGGTTAGTTTTGAAAGATCCTTTCTTACCTTATTAATTTTTGCTTCCATGCGCCGATTGTAGCCGTCAATAATAGCCGGATCATTCTTCCGGTATACGTTAAATCCTCCCAGAATGATTTTTCCAATGTCCCTGGGTATGGAAAATTCACTTTTCTGCCCTTTGGGAATGGACCTGATATAATCTTTTCTGGATAAGACCTGATTGAATGCACTGTCCATCAGTTCATCGGAATTGGACAGCTTTTGACGCACCAGTGCCTTACCTACCGGACTGTTCAGATTATGGGTGATCTCCATGTAGGGCCTGCCGCCGATTTCCGTAACCTTCACAGTTTTTGACATCAGTTTCCAAAAGGATATGCCAAGGGGCAGCATGGTATCGGTCATCATCTGAAGGTGGCCGACAGAGATGAAACAGCGTTTGAATCCATCAGGAGAAGGAGGGCAGGGAAATAATGTGGTGACTGGCCGGGATTGAACAATATGAAATTGTCTGCCGTCAAAACACCATTCAATATCCTGAGGACAGCCATATTCGCGTTCAATCTCTTTCCCAATGTTTATAAGGGTGGTTAACTGGGCTTTGGTCAGGAAGGCAGTGCCGCCGCTCTTCTGCTTTATGCTGTCCCGGAAGGTCCACGTAACAGGAGTTTTATGTCCGGAAACCAAATCTTCACCCAGGCCCTCCACCGCTTCAATGGCCATGGTAAACCGATCTGAAGTCATTGGATCGGCGGTGAACATAACACCAGCGGCTTTTGCATCCACCATCTTTTGGACAACTACCGCCATCCGGATTTCACTTTCATCAAACTTGTTTTTTAAGCGGTAGGAAACCGCCCGGTCATTATATAAAGACGCAAAACAGCCAATCACCGCTTTTTTTAGGGCCTCCAGACCAGAAACGTTTAAATAAGTGTCCTGCTGGCCTGCAAAGGAAGTGTCGGGCAAATCCTCTGCTGTGGCAGACGAACGGACGGCAACGGAAACCTGGTCCCCCATGTCAATATATGCGGATTCAATCAGTTCTTCCGCCTCAGCAGGCAAAGTCATTGCGGCTATGGCTGCTTTGATATTACCCTGTGCCTCTTCCACCACAGGGGAAATATACTTTTTAAAAAATTCCGTTGTGATAATAAATCCCTGAGGCACGTTTGCCAGGGGCAGCCGGGAGAGCCTGGAAAGGCTTGCGCCTTTGCCGCCTGACAGGCTGAGAGAAGCCGCTTCTTTATCATTAATTTTCAGTATAAACATTACAGGTATTCCTCCTTATATAAGTTGTTTTTCAGCATATACATAATTTTTTCCAGTTCTTCAGCAACTGTACTGTAATCACATCGCCCGGTACAGGCTTCATGGGCATATCCCTCTGCTAAAAGGAATATGGTGCGCAAGATCATGTCAATATCCACATCTTCTTTAAATTTTTTCCTGTCACCTTCTTTTATCACCAGGTTATTGGAGAACCTTTGTGCATCTGGTGTGATTGTTCCTGCAATGTCTCTGACTGCAGGATCGGTTTCCGTAAGCACGCTGATGATAAAGATCAATATATGGGGACACCTTTCCAGTATGCCCATTTTCACTTTGGAAGCTGCAATGATGCGTTCAAAGAAATCGTCACATGCTTTAATCTCATTAGACATATAACCCTCAAGCAACACTTTTTTCACATATTCCGACAGATATAAATACAGATCTTTCTTTGTCCCGAAATAGTGGAACAGCATGGGCTTGGATACTCCGCTGTCCTGAGCAATATCGTTCATGGATGCTTTTTTATACCCGTGTTTGCCGAAACACCTTAAGGCTGCTTCAATAATGGGCTGCTGCTTTTCTTCTGTAAGCTCTTTAAATTTTTCCATATATTCTCCTTTTAAAACAACATTATTGACCGAATCGGTTTATGGTGTGAGTATAACATGATAAACCGATTCGGTCAATAAAAAAGAGACATGTAAAATGCTGCCAGGCATCTTACATGTCTCTTTCTATAGCTGCTTATATATGATTCTTATTTCTTTTAATCACCTTAAGCCTTGTAAATTCCTCCCGGTCTTTTTCCTCCAAAGAGTTGTTGATATTCCTTGTAAGGGCTTCATACCGGGGAATGGTGATGTTCTTTAAAGCATTGGCCCGTTTCTGGGTCTTTTTGATGCTGTTTGCCAGACGGTAAGCGGAGTTTTCCACTGTGGAAAGCCTGACAGTCAGCTTCTTCACCTTTTCGAACTGCTCTCTGGCCTCGTCTAAGGATTCTCTTGTGCTGTAATAGGCATAAGTCAGGTTCAAAGGCATTTCCCCGTACTCAGCCAGAGGAATTTCCGTCCCCATAATGCTGCGGGTCTTGATCTTCACCGTATGGTCCACAGGAACGGCCATGGCAATGTCCTGGACGTAGTTGATGCCCAGCTCAATATTGGCCCGCTGCAAAGCCTTGTAAGCGGAGGTGAAGGTCACGTCGATTTCTGACTGAATGCCCTTGGCCTCCTCAATTAAGCCCATCAGCTCCTTGATCAGGATGTTCCGTTTTTTATCCATCAGCTGGTATCCCTGGCTGGCTAAGGCCAGGGAGTTCTTTGCAAGGATTAAATTTCCTTTGGTGGGAAATGAATTAGGATTCATAAATACCCCTCCTATTCTTCCTTATGGTCCGGGTCAGTTGGCTTATAATACTGGTCTAAAACTTTGGTGTCGATACGGTCCAGCTCTCCTTTTGGAAGAAGTCCTAAAAGCTCCCAGCCAATGGAAAGGGTTTCTATAATATTCCGGTTTGCATGGTTTCCCTGGCCCACAAAGCGGTCCTCAAATTCCCTGCCGAAAACCAGATACTTTTTATCAAGGGGAGACAGCTCATCTTCACCGATAACCGAAGCCAGGGCTCTTGCATCTCCCACCTTGGCATAGCAGGAGAAAAGCTGGTTTGCCACGCCCTGATGGTCGGCCCTTGTAAAGCCTTCTCCAATGCCGTCTTTCATCAGACGGCTTAAGGAAGGAAGCACATTGATGGGCGGATAAACCGACTGCCCGTGAAGGCTCCGGTCCAGAACGATCTGACCTTCCGTAATGTATCCCGTAAGGTCCGGGATAGGATGGGTGATATCGTCGTTTGGCATGGTCAGAATGGGAATCTGGGTCACAGAGCCATGCTTGCCCTTTACAATTCCGGCTCTCTCATAGATAGAGGCCAGGTCGCTGTACAAATACCCCGGATAGCCCTTTCTGGAGGGAATCTCTCCCTTAGAAGAGGAAACTTCACGGAGGGCTTCCGCATAGGCCGTCATATCCGTCAATATAACCAGGATGTGCATCCCTTTTTCAAAGGCCAGATACTCTGCCAGAGTCAGGGCCACCTTTGGGGTGATCAGTCTTTCCACAACAGGGTCATTTGCCAGGTTGATAAAGGTAGCCACATGGTCGGAAACGCCGCTTTCCTCAAAGGTACGGCGGAAGAACTCTGCCACATCGTACTTTACTCCCATGGCGGCAAATACAACGGCAAACTTTTCGCCCGATTCTCCATCATCTCCAAGAGAAGCCTGCTGTACGATCTGGGCCGCCAGCTCGTCGTGAGGAAGGCCGTTTCCTGAGAAAATGGGAAGCTTCTGCCCCCGGATCAGGGTCATAAGTCCATCAATGGCCGAAATTCCGGTTCTGATATAATCCCTGGGATATTCCCGGGTCACCGGATTTAATGGTTTTCCGTTGACATCCAGCCTGAGGCTGGAATTAATATCCCCTAACCCGTCAATAGGCTCTCCTATGCCGTTAAAGGTCCGTCCCAGCATATCCTCTGATACAGCCAGCTCCATAGGGCGGCCTGTCAGCCGGGTGTGAACATTTCTTAAAGCCAGGCCGTCAGTTCCTTCAAATACCTGAATGATGGCCTTATTTTCATAAACCTCAATGATGCGTCCCAGCTTTTTCGTCTTCCTGTCCACGGTCATTTCCACGATCTCATCAAAAGAAGCATTCTGGACGCCTTCTAAAACCACCATGGGTCCGTTGATTGCGCTTAATCCTAAATATTCGATTGCCATAGTCTGCCTCCTTCTTATGCGTTTCGCTCGATGACGGAATCGTAAAATGCATCGACCTGTTTTTTATAATCTTCAAACATTTCCAGCTTGTCATTAGGAACGTCGTATTTGATGGAAATGATCCTGTCAAAAATCGGGTCCTCCTTCAATACGGACATGGGCATTCCCATGGATATAAGAGAACGGGATTTCTTGTATAAATAAAGAATCAGATCCATCATCAAAAACTGCTTTTCCATGGGCACACAGGTGTCCTCCTTGTGGAATGCGTTCTGCTGTAAAAACCCGATGCGGATAACCTTGGAAATCTCTAAAATAAGCTTCTGGTCATCGGGAAGCATATCCCCGCCGATCAGCTTCACAATCTCCATTAAGCTGCTTTCCTGGGTCAGCAGATAGACCAGACGGTTTCTGTAATCCCCGAACCTCTTATCCACATGCTCCACATACCAAGGGGCTAAATCCATCAAATATTCCGAATAACTGCTGAGCCAGTGGATGGCCGGGAAATGGCGCTCATTTGCCAGGTTCCGGTCCAATCCCCAGAAGCAGCGTACAAAACGCCTTGTGTTCTGGGTTACAGGCTCTGAAAAGTCACCGCCCTGAGGGGATACGGCTCCGATAATGGTGACGGAGCCTTCGGTTCCGTTCATATTCTGCATCATTCCGGCTCTTTCGTAAAAGGCGGATAAGCGGGAGGCCAAATAAGCCGGGAAGCCTTCCTCAGCAGGCATTTCCTCCAGACGGCCTGATAATTCCCTTAAGGCTTCCGCCCAGCGGGAGGTGGAATCTGCCATGATTGCCACGTGATACCCCATATCCCGGTAATATTCCGCCAGGGTAAGGCCTGAATAAAGGCTGGCCTCACGGGCGGCAACCGGCATGTTGGAGGTGTTTGCAATGAGTGTGGTACGGTCCATAAGAGGATTTCCGGAACGGGGATCGATCAGTTCAGAGAATTCCTCAAGAACCTGGGTCATCTCGTTTCCGCGCTCTCCGCAGCCGATGTAAATGATAATATCCGCATCAGACCATTTGGCAACCTGATGCTGGGTCATAGTCTTTCCTGTTCCGAACCCTCCCGGAATACAGGCGGTTCCGCCCTTTGCCAGGGGGAATAAGGTGTCAATAATCCTCTGCCCGGTAATCAGGGGCTTTGTGGCAGGATACCGTTTCAAAACCGGTCTGGGAATGCGGATGGGCCACTTCTGGGTCATGGTGACCTGTGTTTCTGAGCCGTCTAACAGGCGCAGGGTCAGCAGGGGATCGGATATGGTGTACTTCCCATCCTCTACGACGTCCAGAACATATCCTTCCATATCCGGAGGAATCATTACCTTGTGAATCACAGCGGGAGTCTCAGGAACCTCTGCAATGATGGCGCCCGGGAACAAGTGCTCTCCCTTTTTTACAGTTATATGGGTCTTCCAAAGTTTTGACTTGTCAAGAGAATCCACCTGGATGCCTCGGTCAATGTAGGCACCGCCTGTCTTTGAAATTTCCTTTAAAGGGCGTTCAATACCGTCAAAAATATTGCTTAAGATACCCGGAGCCAGTGTGACAGACACGGGAAAGCCGGTGGCGGTTACAGTTTCACCCGGCCTTAAGCCGCTGGTTTCCTCATAGACCTGAACTGTGGTCCGGCGGTCCGTTAGACCAATGACCTCGCCGACCAGACGGTCATTTCCAACGTAAACCATTTCATTCATCCGGAAACCGGGGTTTCCCTTTAAGTATATAATAGGGCCGTTGATTCCGGAAATTACTCCTGTATCAGCCATTTTCCCCACCTCCCATCATTTCCCTGATATCAAACCGGAAGTCACGTTTTTCCTCCTCCAGTTTGGATTCAAAGGAATTGTCAATCAAAATATGCCTGGAGGGAATCACTGCCCGGATTCCTCCCATAAATGAATATTCACTGATCCGTATATCAGCGCTGGCAGGAAACTTAAGGCTTCTGGCCTTTTCTTCATCCTCAGGAGTTAAGTAAATGGTCATGAACTCCTTACCGGCCAGCTCTGTTGCTTCCTGTACCTGTTTTTCCAATAGACGGCCGTATTCGGTCGTTTTCATAAATTCTAACAGCCGCTCCTTCAATTCAGCAAACAGCTTTTCCTTCAGTTCATCCTGTTTCTTTCCGAACTCCCGTTTCATGCCGATCTGCTCCAGAGAAAGCCGTTTGTTGATTTCCCGTTCCATCTGTTCCCGCTCCATGGCTACCTGCTGTCTGGCCCGTGCCTTTGCATCTTTTTGGTGCTCGGCAAAGGTTTCCTCCAGGGCAGCCGTATATTCGTCAAGCATCTTTGCGCTGCGGGTTCTGGCGTCTTCCATACAGAAGCCTAGGAAATGCTGCAGTTTTTCCTCAGTTGTCAAGATGACCACCTCTTTCCTATAGTTTTAATCCGATGGCTTCATTCACATAATCAGTAATAAAGTCCGGCTTGCGGCCTGTTCCATGGCGGTCCGGAATTTCCACGATCAGCGGAAGTCTCCGGTTCAGCTTCACATCATTGATGATGTCCGGAAACTCTCTTCCGAATTTTTCCGTCAAAAGGACGATTCCAATGTCCCTGTTGGCCAGGACTTTATCCAGTTCACTTTTTAACTCAGCCTTTTCATGGACAACTGCACCTTCTACCCCGGCCAGTCTCATGCCGGTCCAGGTATCCACGTTGTCACTGATCAGATACATCTTCATAATTACAGCTTTCCTAAGATCATGAAAGAGATGATCAATCCGTAGAGACACACACCTTCGGCAAGGCCAACGAAGATCAGTGATTTACCGAGAATAGAACCATCCTCGCTGATGGCTCCCAGAGCTGCGCTGGCAGCAGCAGAAACGGCAATTCCGCCTCCGATGCAGGCAAGGCCGGTGGAAAGAGCGGCTGCCAGATATCCCATACCGGCAACTGTTCCTGATACGGCAACTGCAGTTTCCTCAGCGAAAGCGCTGCCGTTGAACATGAAGATACTGGATACCATAAGGGTTCCGAAGAATAAGAATACATTGACACCCAGGGCGGTTTTATAACGGCCCTTTGTCTTTTCTCCTGCGGCAAAGGCGCCGAGAGGAAGAACAATGCTTAAGGTTAATGCAGCTGCAAATATGATTTTTACTAAGTTAGACATAGGATTTACCTCCAATATGGTTTTTTAATTTTTCTTTCCGTAAGGCTTAAATTCACGGCCGGTTCCACGGTAGAAACGGCTGAATAATTCGTAATATTCCAGACGAAGGACCTGAATTCCCACGATCAGCCCTTCCATGCCGCAGACAAATAAGTTTCCAAGAACCACAACCACCCAGTTGGGATTTCCTGCCTCTGCTCCGGACAGCATGAGCACCACCTCCATCATGGCCGCGTGGCTGATTGCAAATGCGCCTACACGGACAAAGGAAAGGGTGTTGGAAAAATAGCTTAAAAGTACTTCAAACAGCTCGAAAAAGCCCTGGACCACAAACATGCCCTTGCCTCCATGGTTTGTATGGGCCTTTTTCTCCGCCAGATGGGTCAGCGGCTCCTTAAAGAACATGAGTCCCAAAGGAATGACAAAGAGAATGATTAAAAGCAAGGTGGCCGGAAGGGGTCTTCCTGTCATGTAAAGGGCAATGGTCAGCACAAGGCTGGCATAAAAGGCAAGGCCCGCCGCTCCGTTGGTATCAAACCAGATTTTTTCCGTATCATGGGAGCGGACGCTGTTTATGATATTTAAAACCATGGTCATGAGGATGATTCCCATGCCAAGGGAAACCGCAGTGATAAACACTGTGTTCAGCTTTCCGATAAAGGGCAGGCTGGTCATGTGCTCCATGGGGCGGAGCCAGACCGGATCTATGATGTGCTCAAACCCGAATATACTGCCGAACAGAAAGCCGAATATGGTTGAGAAAAAGCCGCAGCAGGAGATGATGGCTCCCAGGTTCAGCTTCTTTTTCCGGAAGAGGAATAAGCCTCCCAGCAGCAGGCAGAGTCCCTGGCCCACATCTCCGAACATGAACCCGAACAGGAAGGAATAGACGATTCCGATTAAAACTGTTGGGTCGATTTCGTTGTAGGCGGGAAGACCGTACATGCCGATGAACATTTCAAAGGGCCGGAACAGCTTGGGATTTTTCAGCTTGGTAGGCGGCTTGCTTAAAATGTTGTTGTGGTCATCCTCCGCAAAGAAGAAGGTTTGTTTGTCATCGGCAATTTCCTTCTGAAATGCCGCCGCATCCCGGCTGCTCATCCAGCCGCAGAGGATGTAAAAGGTGTTCACATCTTTTTTGGTGCAGGCTGCCAGCTTCCGGACGTTGAAGTTTTCAGAATAAGTCTCCAGCCTGTGTAAAGCAGCGGATAAATCCTCTTTCCGTTCAGAAAGCATCTGTGCTCTTTGGCTGCGGAGCCGGTCTAAATCTGACTGGATGGCATCTATGTCTTCCTGAAGGGAGTGGATGGCATCAGTAGGAGTTCCCTTGTATTCATCGGGCAGGAAGAAACGCTCAAAATGCATGGAGGCATAAATGGCGTCGATCTGGTGGGATATGGTTTCTGGTGCAAAGTAAACCAGCCACACATAATCCTGGTCCTCCCGGCATTTGTAAAGGACGGTATCAATGGTATCGTAGACATAGTCCTGGAATTTCCTGTAGTATTCATGGGAAATCCGTCCAAAGCGGAACTTGATGTACTTAAAATGAAGGATGGCGCTTAAGTCATAATTCAGTCCTACAAAGGGCAGAATTCGGTCTAAGGATTCCTGAAGGGAATTCTGTTTGGATAAAAGCTCCTGTTCATCCTTTGTAAAGTCCTGTACCTGCCGGTCAATTTCCTCCACCATGTCAGCGGCCTGCTGGACGGAAATCTCTCTGCGCGAGGGTTCCAGGGCCGGAAGCAGCTTTGCCAGCTCTGCGGCTTTCTGGTAAGCATCCCGGTAAGGGTTTGTTTCAATATAAGGCCTTAAGTTTTTGACCGTCTTTAATTCCGACAGGGCATTTTCCAGGTGGATCTCATACTTTGACAAGTAGGTGTCAATAACCCGGTCAATGTCCTCTTTCGGTCCGGTGATACTTAAGAATTTCATCTTTTCTATCACGAAATGGAAGCCTCCTTTACTGTGCCACTACATAAGAGATAATTTCTTCCGGATTTACGCTGTACCGGATACTCTCTATGAGTGTGATGATTTTTTGAATTTCTTCTTCTTTAAAATAGAGATATGAATTCAGCACAGCAATGGAGTAAGGATTTTGCTGGCTGGCTAAGCGGTAAATCTTGTTCAGAGCCTTTTGGGTAAGGCTCTCTAAGTCCGGCCGGTCCCTGGCCTCTAAGTCTGTGAGGCGGCCGTAAAAGGTGGATCTTAAAGCGCCGTAAAACTCATCGTCTGAGGCAGCCTCCGCCATCTTTGTAACCTGTTCCCTGGTCAGTTGGTAATGGATGGGGATCAGGAGGGAATAAATGTCTGCGGGCTGCAGATGGTAATACTTTTTTGAACGGTAAATCCACTGGATATTCAGTAAATCCATCCGGCTTCCAAAGCATCGGGAAAGAATTTTTCTTTCCTTCCGGGTTAAATGCCTGCCCATGACCTTCCAGGTGCTTTTAAAGTACAGAAGGTCTAAACGGACCTCGTAATCGAATAAGGCGGGCTGTTTTCCATCTTCCAGTTCAGCCAAAAGACTGTAATAAATAGATCCTTCCAGGTTTGCAATAAAGGAAGGAATATCGGAAGAGGAAGAAAGCTTCACCAAATCCAGCCGGGAATGCTCATCAAAAAACTCCCGGAATGCCAGAAGATCGATGTCTGGGCGGCTGTGGCCCATGGCATTGCGGAAGCATTTTTTAATAAGTCTGATTTCAAAGTGCATAAAATACAGGTCGAGGAATTTGCGCTGGTCTAAGTTTGCGAACCGGTAGAGTTTTGCAAAATCCTGATAAAGAGAAAGAATCAGGCGCTGCTCAATCGCTCCCCGGTGAAGTTCCCCCTCCAGGTTTTGAAACACGCCTTCATAAGCGGGAAGGCGCCGCAGATATTCCACTGCGTCGGAAACTGTTTCAAGGGACGCCATGTCCCGGAAATGGCCTTCCGTAATTAAGCGGCTTTCCATGGCACGTACCTTGGTGGTAATGCCGCTGTAAGATAGCAGGTCTCCCATGGGATCACTCCTTTGTTATAATGTGAAATAAATCCTCAACATATTGGGTATGGTGCTCTTCGTATCGCTTCTCCATGGTTTCCAGAAGCTTTTGGGAATCGCTTTGCTGCTTTTTTAAACGCTCATTCATGGAAACTTCCATGCCGGCTCTCAACTGCTCCAGCTCTTTTTCCGTTTCCTTTTCCAACTGAGCGTCAAATTCAGCGGTGCGTTCTTCCATTTCTTTAAAAAATGTCTTTTTTCTCTGGGCGGCTGCTTCCATAATAGCGGTTGCAGACGATTCGATCTCGGATATTTTTTCAATCACAGCATCCATATCGTGCCCTCCTTTCCTTTACATACATCATTGACTCATAACTCCCATAATACTACTATTTTTAAAAAAAGCTATAAAAATATAAAAAAAAGCAGGGGCATCGGAGTATCCTCCGGCGCCTCTGCTTTTAAACCTGCAGGGAATGTCAGGGGGTGCTTCTAAGAACTTTCCGAAACCGAGGAAGTTTCTTCTGTTTCTTCGGTTTCAGATTCTGATACAGTTAAAAATTCAGTGGCAACGTAAGCCTCTCTGCCTTCAAACGTGATGACCGTCCATTTGTCATCGTAGGTATCTACATAATCAATGACTGTGCCGCTTGCCAGACTGCCCAGACGGGTGCTGTCCGTAGACGGTTCTGAGCGCACATTCAATTTGCTTGTTGTGGTGTAAATCTTAGGAGCCTCTGTTGACGGTGCGGCAGTCTCCGGCGGTGCCTCCGTAGGAACCATGGCTTCTGTTGACACCTCTGTGGAAGTCTGGGAGGCGGTGGTTTCCTTTTTATCACCTTTTCCGGGCACCAGCTTTACAAATATCATTACAACCACTAAAAGAGCCAGGAAGATAAGTGCCGGCTTTAATAAATCATAGGGATCAAAGCCACGGTTTTTGGAACGCCTTCTGCTTCTGCTTTGAGAGGAAATTCTCTGGCCGTTACGGGAAACCGCCCTCTGGGGAGGTCTCTGAGAAGATCTGGTTCCTGTCTGCCTTGTCCCGGCGGGTCTGGCGGCCGATTGCCGCTCTCCCGTTCTTTGGGAGGCGGGCCTTGTGCCCGTACTTCTTGGGGTTCCGGTCCTGGACGCCTCGCTTCCCGGAGCCCTTCGGGAAGAGGCACTGCGGGAGGTGATGGGTACCGTGCTGACAGAGCCTGGCTGATGGCTCATGGAAGACGGATTCTGTCTGCCAAGTCCCAGAAGGCCGCCAAGGGTATGGACTTCCTGGCCCAGAAGCTGACAAGCTTCATTGGCATCATAAGGGCTGTCATCGCCTTCATGAACGGCTTTGTTTCCAAGCATACGGATTCGATGGTAGTGATCCTTAGTGGCCTGGGAAATAAAACGTCCTTCAAATAACTGGTCAATGCTGTCGGCTAAGTCGCCTTCCACGATCAGGGCTCTTTCTCCTAAAAAGTTCACCATGTATTCCAGGGTTTGGCGGGCTTTGATCATGGACATATTATGCTGTTTCTGGCTCAAGAGTGTTTCTGTCTCCCTTAAGCCCTGCTGGACTCTGGCCCAAAAACTGTTATCTGCAGTTCCCATATATATTTCCTCCTTTGCAAAACGGTTATATGCCATATATACAGACATTATACTAGATTATTACGAATTGCGCACCTGTTATTTTGTCGAAAATTGATTCGAAAGAAAAAAGTAAAAAATAGCTGTCTTGCCATGAATCTGTTTTATATGATACAATCAATTGAAAATGCCAAGGCAGTTTTAAAAGACGAAACGAAAAGAGGAGTTACAATATGAGGTTACGTCACATACCAGGCTCAGAAGAAGAAATCGCAGGCAGCCCATATGTGGTCCAGAATCCCTCTGAAAAAAAGGGGAACTGGAAGGAAGTGTTTGGAAATGAAAATCCCATAGAAATAGAGGTAGGAATGGGAAAGGGCCGTTTTATCATGGAGCTGGCTTCCCTTCACCCGGATATTAATTATGTAGGAATTGAACGTTATCCCAGCGTGCTTTTGAGAGGGCTTCAAAAGCGGGAAGGACTGGAGCTTGACAATATCTATTTTATGTGCGTGGATGCCAGGAACCTGGGAGATATTTTTGAAAAGGGAGAGGTACAGAAGATATACTTAAACTTTTCCGATCCCTGGCCCAAGGACCGCCATGCAAAGCGCAGGCTGACATCTGAGGAATTCATGGCGGTTTATGACACCGTCTTAGTGCCGGAGGGAGTTGTGGAGTTTAAAACCGACAACAAAGGACTGTTTGAATATTCTCTGGAATCCATTCCCCGGGCAGGGTGGAAGATCAAGGAACATACCTTTGACTTACATCACAGTGAAATGGGAGAAGGAAATGTGATGACGGAATATGAGGAAAAATTCTCTTCTAAAGGAAATCCCATTTACAAGCTGGTGGCAGGCAGAGTCTGATTTTATGAAAACCGGCGTCAAGACTATAAACCTGGACGCCGGTTTTGCATATAATAAGGCAAAAGGAAACGAACATGGAGCTGTGGCTATGGGAATGAAACATAAAATTACTGGAAAACTTCTCCAGGCAACCAGCGATAAGCCAGATCTGAACCGGAAAATGCTCATTTTGAACAAATCTTTTGTAGAAGTGAACAAAACCCTGGGCGGAAGTTCAAAGAAAAATAAGAATAATAAATAAATTTAAAATACTTGTGAAATTTTTGTAAAAAAGGTGTTGACTTTTGACGGATAGAGATATATAATTACACACGTGCCTCAGACATGGCACAACAAAAGACAAGCAAGCGCCTTTAGCTCAGTTGGTAGAGCAGTAGACTCTTAATCTATTTGTCCAGGGTTCGAGTCCCTGAAGGCGCATCAAAAGTTCCGGTTTTGCAGACAGAGAGCTGTGGGGTTGGGGCTTTTATTTTGCGTAAATTTAGGAAAGTTTATAAGTTTTTATTTAATATGAACGGGACAAATGAAGGAGTGGATGCCGGAGAGGTATCCGCTTTATTTTTTTGTAAGATAATTTAAGTATTTGATGTGTAATCCCGTTGTCCAGGGTATAGTAACCCTTAGTTGCAACCGTCAGTTGCGCAATTTATAAGTGATGTTGATAGCATGCAACCTCAATAACTGCTATAATTTGCTTAAGATATCTTACTGAAAGTGTTTCAAACATGATTCAATTGTTCTATAAAAAGAGGAGGCAAAAAATGATCTTAGCAGATAAAATACTGGAATTAAGAAAAAGCAACGGTTGGTCCCAGGAGGAACTGGCAGAAAAGCTGAAGGTGTCCAGGCAATCCGTATCCAAATGGGAAAGTGCAGCCGCAATTCCAGATATGAACCGTATACTGGAATTATCAAAAGTATTTGGCGTAACCACAGACTACCTATTAAAAGATGAGATGGAATCCCTCGCTTATTCCGAAACAGACGAAAGCGACGATTATGTGAAGGTATCCCTTCAGACAGCAAACGAATTTATAAAGGATAAAGCAATTCATGGCAAATGGACCTCACGCGGGGTGGTGCTTTGCATTCTTTCACCGGCACTTTTGATTTTGCTGGCAGGTTTAGCAGACAACAACATGGGCATTGGTGAGAGTCTTGCCATCGGACTTGGCATAGCTGTAATTCTTATTATGGTTTCAACTGCTGTAGGTATTTTCATAATCAGCAGTTCAAAGATGGAGCAGTACAAATACTTAGATGATAATGAATTTGAGCTGGAATATGGACTCAATGGGATATTGAATGAGCGAAAAGAGAAATTCAAACCGAAATATGTGCAAAACACAGCCATTGGTGTAATTTTGTGTATTCTTGCCGCGTTGCCGCTGGTTGTGGGAGGTGCCATGGAGGCGCCGGAAATTATTCTTATAGAATTCGTCGTACTCCTATTAATTCTGGTTGCCATAGGAGTTTACCTGTTAATCAATGCCGGTACAGTGAAAAATTCCTATGACCTCCTTCTCGGCGAAGGAGAATATACACCAGAGGAGAGAGAAAGCGCTAGAAAAACTGAAAAAATTGCAAGCATTTACTGGCCGGTAGCGACAGCGATTTACTTGGGCTGGAGCTTTACTACAAATGACTGGCACATCACTTGGATTGTGTGGCCGGTTGCAGGTGCACTGTTTGGCGGCGTTATAGCATTAATAGGAGAATCGGTAAAGGATAAGAAGTAGTATAAAAAGCAAACCCCTGGAGACGGCCATCCTCAGGGGTTTGCTTTTTGTTCTCTTACTTACTCTGAATCTTTATCCGAAAGTGATTTCATATGTTTTTTAATCATGGTGCGGAACTGGCTGACCGTGATGCCCAATTCCTTGCTTGCAGTTTCCAGAGTGTAGAGGCGCTGGGTCCATTTTTCATAGACAGGATAGAATTCCTCGGGAATGGGGGAGGGAAACCGTCCCAAATGCTTTCCCTGGGCCTTGGCAATGGCAATTCCCTCTGCCTGTCTCTGCCGGATGTTTTCCCGCTCGGATTGGGCAACATAGGAGAGAAGCTGAAGGACAATATCAGAAATCAGGGTGCCGACTAAGTCCTTGTTGGTTCTGGTATCTAAAATAGGCATATCTAAAATCACAATATCAGCCTTTTTATTTTTAACAATTTCACGCCATTCTTCTTGAATATCATCGTAGTTCCTGCCCAAGCGGTCAATGCTCTTCACAACGAGAACATCGCCTTCTTTCAGCTTGCGCTTCAGTTTCTGATACTGGGGCCTGTTAAAATCTTTTCCTGACAGCTTGTCATGATATAAATTCTTTTCAATGATTCCCCAGTGCAAAAGTTCTTTTTTCTGCCGTTCAATGTTTTGATCCAATGATGATACACGCATGTATCCGTAAAAATTTTTCATAAAAAAACCTCCCTACCACTCATTATGGCAGGGAATGATAGAATTTATTATAAAAATCTATTTGTTATAAAGGTACACCTTTTTGACAAATAGTTCCCGCATATTGTAACCAATATAGTGTATAACAAAATTTGACAAATTACAACAAAAAATAAATCTGCCCTTGTATTTATTTGAGAAATTCTTCCAAATAAATATTATAAAATAAAAAACAAATCCGATGCTACATAAGTGTACCTTTATGATAAATAATAGTCTCCCTCATGTTACATATTTTTATAACCGTCACTGGATTAATAAAAAATAACAAATGAAAAGGGGACAATAGTGTGAATCTGAAAAAAATGAAATTAGCTGCAAAAACATCTCTGGCAATCGCAATCATTTTGACAACTTTACTCACCATACTCATCCTTACATCCGTCATATCTGTCAGAAGAGAAATGACCAGGGCGGTTGATCAGGAGTTTTCAGGTATGGCCGATGAAAACGGTATTATTGTGCAGGGGGTAATGGATACCGCAACTTCAGTTTCGAAGAATTTTCAAGACTACTTAAAAATTGCCTATGGAGAATACGACAATATGCTTGCCACACAGGCAACAGATGAAAAAGGCAGCAAAATTCCTTTTCCTAAGGAGAAAAGCTTAGCCTATCATGTGGATATTGATGAAATAAATAAAGATGCGGAAAACTATATTCTGCGCAATGCATGGTCAGCCATAAACAGCAATCCTGATATTGCCGGAATCGGCACCTTTTTCGAACCCTATGCTTTTGACGACAATATCCAGGACTATGCTGTTTATGTGGACCGGAATAATGCGGCAAATCAGACAGTACAACAGTATGGCAAGCATTCTGAATACAGCACCATGGATTATTACACACAGGCGGCATCAACTCAGAAAAATCTTTTTACCAATCCATATTTTGAACAGAGCATGAATATAAACATGATCTCGGCAGCATTTCCAATTGTCCACAACGGAGCAACACAGGGAGTGGTTCTGGTGGACATCAATGTGGACAACTTTGCAAAACTGAGATCTTCCAATGAGGACTATCCCACCATGTTTGCAGAAGTTGTTACCAATGACGGCACCATTGTATATGACAGCCAGTCAGCAGATCTAATTGGAAAGAATTTAAGCGATGTTCTGGGGGTCCAGCAGGCAGGCCGTATCAGTGAGCAGAAAAAAGCAGGTGTCTCCTTCCGAATGGAAACCAATGACAATGGTGTGGACCTGGTGGAGTATTATTTCCCAATTCAGGCCGGAGAGGAAACCTGGTGGTCAATTACCGCAGTTCATGAATCCGATCTCAATAAAGCTGTGATTCGTTTAAGCATCATGATGGTTGGGCTGGCTGTTTTGATTCTCGCACTGGTTATTGCTGCAATAACCATCCTCCTGAAACGGATGCTGGGACCCATCAATGGCGTTGTAACTGCGGCAGAGCAGATTGCCCGCGGTGAACTGGACATTCAAGTCAAAGCCGGGTCAGAGGATGAAATAGGAATTCTTGCCAGAGCATTTGGAGAAATGTCAGAGCGTCTGAAAATCATTATCTCAGATGTAAATTATATGCTGGGGGAGATGGCAGAGGGAAATTTCCGCCTTGCAACTCAGTATGAAGACAAATATGTGGGAGATTACCACAATATTCTCCTTGCCATGCGCGGCATTAACCACAATTTAAGCCAGACTCTTACTGAAATCAATACGGCAGCCAATCAGGTGTCGGCAGGCTCCGAACAGGTATCAAGCAGTGCCCAGGCCCTTAGTCAGGGAGCCGCAGAGCAGGCCAGCTCCGTGGAGGAGTTATCGGCCACTCTTCTGGAAATCTCTCAGAATATAGGTGAGACTGCGGAAAATGCCACCCTTGCAAGCCGTCTTTCCAACGAATCCGGTGCAGGGGTGAAAGAGAGCAATGGACACATGGAGGCCCTTATGTCGGCTATGGAGGAAATTGCAGGTGCTTCCTCTGAAATCGGTAAGATTATTAAAACCATTGATGATATTGCCTTCCAGACAAATATCCTGGCGCTGAATGCAGCGGTGGAGGCAGCCCGTGCAGGGGAAGCCGGAAAGGGCTTTGCAGTGGTGGCAGACGAGGTGCGCAGCCTTGCCGGAAAGTGTGCCGAGGCAGCGAAGAGTACCACCGGGTTGATTGAAGGCGCCATCCATGCTGTTGAAAATGGCACAAAACACGCTTCCCAGACTGCTGCTTCCCTGCGGGCTGTTGTAAAAAAGACGGAAACAGTGGATGAAGCGGTTCAGCACATTGCCAAGGCTTCTGAGGAACAGTCCCAGGCCATTGCCCAGATTACAACAGGTGTTGAGCAGATATCTGCTGTTGTTCAGACCAATTCTGCAACGGCAGAGGAAAGCGCTGCAGCCAGCGAAGAATTAAGCGGTCAGGCAGAACTTATGAGAGACTTAGTGGGACGGTTCCGGCTGAGAGAGGATAGGGCGGCTTCCAATGCCGTTTCTGCAGTGAATACAGAAGTTACCCAATCTTCCGGAACAGCTTTTGACAAATATTAATGAAAGGTGCGGGTATGAGTGTACGGAGGGGGCATATGACAGAGATCATGGAACTGTTTGACTCCCTGTTCTATCTGACTTTTGATACAGTCAGCGGAGAAATTACAGAGGTAAATCCGGCTTTATGCAGGTATTTGGGATATTCCCCTGATGAGATAATAGGCCGTAAGATTGAGGAACTTAACCTTTTGCCGGTGGAGGTACAGCATCAGGAGGTTCAAAGAAAAAATTCATCCGGGATACTGTTTTCTGCAGCCCCTTATCTTTTGAAAAATGGTGAGGTGAGACTTTTTGACGTCTACCCCTCTGCACCTTTGGGAGAAAATTGCCGGCTGCTCTGTACTACGCTCTTTGACGTGACAGACCGGGAGCGTTACCGGGAGGAGCTTTTTCATGAGAGAGAATTGCATATCAGTACGGAAAAAAAGTACCGCAGGCGTATTGAGTTTTTAAGCTATCACGATGCCCTTACAGGCCTTTATAACCGGGAGTATATGGAAGAAATGAGCTCACAGTTAAATCAGCCGAAAAATCTTCCCCTTGCTGTTATCATGGGGGATATTAATGGGCTTAAAATTGCAAATGATGCATTTGGGTATAAGGTCGGAGATAAGCTGTTAAAGGATGCGGCTGAACTATTTCAGAAAAACTGTAAACCCAATGCCTTTATTGCACGGTGGGGCGGTGATGAGCTGGTTGCTTTTCTGCCCCGGACAGATCTGGGTGAAGCTGAGGAAATTATGTGGCAGATTAGAAGTACCTCTATGTCTCTTAAGGAGAGAGGTCTTCCATGCAGCCTGTCTCTTGGATGTTCCATAAAAAATTATCTGGATGAAAGTATTGCAGACACTCTGCGGGAAGCTGAAGAATTTATGTACAGACATAAGCTGTTAAATGGGAAGAGCTACCGCAATGCGACTATCAATACCCTTCTGGTAACCCTTTATGAAAACAGCAATGAAACGAAGACCCATTCGGACAGGATTGAAGAGCATTGCCATTTGATCGGACGGGAGCTGGAGATTTCGTCAACGGAGATGGCGGAGCTGTCCTTGCTGGCAAAGCTTCACGACATTGGAAAGGTTGGAATTGACTCCAATATACTAAAAAAACCAGGGCCCCTTACAGCAGAAGAATGGGTAGAAATGAAGCGCCATCCGGAAATCGGCTATCGCATTGCCCGGGCAAATCCGGAGCTTACTATGGTCGCCGACCTCATACTTTCCCACCATGAAAGATGGGATGGAATGGGATATCCTTACGGGTTAAAGGGCAAAGAAATTCCCTTGCTGTGCAGGATTCTTGCTGTAGCAGATTCCTTTGATGCCATGACAAATGACCGTGTGTACCGCAAGGGGATGAGCAAAGAAGATGCATTAAGGGAAATTGAACGAAATTCCGGTATCCAGTTTGATCCTGAGATTGCAGATGTATTTTTAAAGCATGTTATGAAGTGAGGTGCTTTCCAGTACAAAAACATGCTTTTCCGGGGCCGGTTTCGGAGGGCATACCAAAAGACATATTTTCCGCCAAAGGAAGGTATGTCTTTTTTTGCATATAAATGTGTGATATTATGGAAGAATGAATGTTATATGATCCAGGAAAAGCTGCATTTAAGAAGGAGAAATACTTTATGAATCTTAAACCATATTCCAGAAAAGCACAGTATTATGAAACTGACCAGATGGGAATTATTCATCATGCAAATTATATTCACTGGCTTGAAGAGGCCAGGGTAGATTTTATGGAGCAGATGGGCTTTGGCTATGACCGTGCCGTCAGTTCCGGAATTGACTTTGCTCTGCTTGGCATATCCTGCGAATACAAGTCCATGGTTCGGTTTAGCGAGACAGTGAACATCCAGGTCTCCATAACCTCTCTGACGCCGGCTAAAATGACCGTGGAATATCAGATCACTGATGCGGAAAGCGGCAAGCTGCGGGCCGTGGGAGAAAGCAGACATTGCTATTTTGATGCAAACAAAAAACGCCCGGTTTCTTTGAAAAAGGTTCTGCCGGAGTTGTATGATTTATTTGCTTCCCTTTGCGCAGAAGAGTCTGGTATCGTTTAAGAACGCTTTTTATAAGTAAAACGTCCAATAAATCTCTAATTTATTATTGCCTCTAATGATCTTACTTATGAGTGATTTAACAAGTGCCTGCCCCACATTTACCTGTGGAGCAGGCACTCGTTTTAATTTAAGGCCAGATTGTAACAAAAAAGAAGCTTGTAAAAATTGTAGATATAATAATCGGGGTTGTTTGCGCAGATCACTAAGAGATCTTATTTGTAGGGGAAAATAACTAAAATAGTGGTTGATTTATAGGAGTTGAAGTGGTCTTGACATGCTGATAAGGAATGATAATAAAATGGGTTAAATTCTCTGCTCATAGATAAATGGAATAACTTCTTCACGCTTAATATTCAATACGTAAGCAAACTCCTCGCAAAGCGTTTTTTCAGCATCTTTGAGAAAGTCTTCATCAGAAATCTGCAGTTTCTTGTCTTTACTTGTGTTTTTTAGCTCTTGCCTGTGCCAACGTAAAGTTTTTATCATTTTTACAAGTTCGGAATGGTTACCATCTGCAAGAATCTTGCTGTACAATTCTTTGCGCTCACGATTATCCTTAATCCAAACGAAATCATTCCCTGACATTTTCCTGACCAGAGAGAAAATTTCATCGGCAGAGAGAAGGCGGCGAACTTTAGTTTTTCTTTTGCTGGTTATAGCTGGGATATATACTGTCGAGGTACTATGGTAAACGGGTTTGAGTATAAAATATGGGCGGATTTTTTCATCCATGCACATATCCTGTAATCCGGTAACCTCACAAATACCATGACTTCCGTATATGATGACATCACCTATGTTCATAATATTTCACCTCTTTCTAATAAAAAAGAGTGGTTCACTAAAACCGGGCTTACATACCCGCAAAGCAAACCACACAGTTACTATTTCTATTATAGCACAGTTACAGATGAAATTATACGGTAATGTTCTCCAAAGATAACGGTTATATTAAGGACTAATTAATAAAAGCGGTGATAAATGATCCCCAATACGATTGTATTGAATAAAGGCGGGTATCCGGTATTCCGGTCCCGCCCATATAAAAGCATTCTTAAATCATCATCAGGAAATCCGCATTTCCATCCACAAAAGCACATCTTTAACTACTTCATCTTTGCAGTATTCATTGAATATCTCATGAAACAGCCCGCCGTAAATTTTCATCTGCTTATCTGCCGATGAGGCATTGGAAAAGAAGTCATAGGTGTCCTGAACACCTACCAGGCCGTCTTTTTCGCCGTGGAGCATGAGAACGGGGAACTGGAATTCTTTTACCTTTTCTTCAAACCAGGACAGACCGTCACAGATGGAGTAGCATAAGCCTGCAGTAAAGGTTTTGGAGTTATGGGGGTCTTTTCCGTACCAGTCCACTACCTCCGGCACAGAACACACACCTGCACCCAGTTCATTGGGAAGAGGCATGTGGGGGTCCGGACCTTTGGGAACACCGGTGATCAGGCCTGCGGTATCCTTTGTCAGCGCTCCGCTGGTGATGATGCCCCGAAGCTTTTTGCCCGGATATTTTGAACCGTATAAGGAGACGGTAAAGCCTCCCATACTGTGTCCGATAAGGAATACAGGGATGCCTGGATTTTCTTCCAAAGCCATGTCGACCACCACGTTTGTGTCGTCAAGAAGCTGGTTAAAGTCTTCGTAATGAGTCCTCTCCCCTTCTGAACGGCCGTGTCCCCTGTGGTCAAAGCGGTAGGTTCCTATTCCGGCTTTGTGAAACATTTCTGCAACGTAGTCATACCGTCCCTGATGCTCGCATAGGCCGTGTACTAAAACGGCGGCGGCACGGGCTCCATCAGGTACTTCTCTGTTTAAAAATAACTTTGTTCCGTCAAATGAAGAAATCATTTCGCCCATATATAACCCTCCCTCATATAAGAATCGTCTTTCCTTCTATAGAAACCCGGCAGATTTAGATCAGAGCTGCCGTAATAATTGCCATTTTATAAACTTCTTCCGCATTGCAGCCTCTGGAAAGGTCATTAATGGGAGCGTTCAGACCCTGTAAAATAGGACCGAAAGCTTCGAAGTTTCCTAAACGCTGAGCGATCTTGTAGCCGATGTTGCCTGCGTTGATGTTAGGGAAGATAAAGGTGTTGGCCTGTCCTGCTACTGGAGAATCAGGAGCTTTTGTCTTAGCTGTTTCAGGGGAGATGGCAGCATCAAACTGGAACTCTCCGTCTACTGCAAAATCCAGGTTCATAAGTTTTAAACGGTTAGCAGCATTGCGGACCTTATCAACGGTTTCTCCTTTTCCGGAACCGAGAGTACTGTAGGAAAGCAGAGCTACCTTTGGCTCAATAGAGAAGGTTTTAGCTGTTCTGGCTGTTTCCAGAGTGATCTCAACCAGTTCGTCCTCACTAGGGTCCAGGTTAATGGCACAGTCGCCCATGGCAAGCAGCTCATCGCCGTTTTCAGCAGGGCGGGAGAGAATGAAGCAGCTGGAAACAATCTGACTGCCCGGTTTTGTTTTAATCAGCTGTAAAGCCGGTCTTACGGTATCAGCAGTAGAATAGGTAGCACCGCCGAGAAGGCCGTCTGCCAGCCCCATTTTAACCAGCATGGTGCCGAAATAGTTGGCCTGTTTCAGAGCTGCCAGACAAGCTTCCTTGTCCATCTTTCCTTTTCTTAAATCAACCATTGTTGATGCCATCTTGTCCAATCCTTCATACTGTTCAGGATCTATTTTTTCGATTCCGTCGACAGACCAGCCGCAAGCCTTAGCTGCTGCGTCTATTTCATCAACTTTTCCCAGAAGAATAGGGGCCAGAATGCCATCCTTATGCAGTCTGCTTGCTGCTTCCAGGATTCTTGGATCAGTGCCTTCCGTGAAGACGATTTTTCTTTCCTGCTCTTTCAGTTTGGAAATCATATGCTCAAACATGTTTTTTTCCTCCGTTATTCAAATAGTGTTTATACTATTAAAGTATATACCTAAAGACATATATAAATCAACAAAGTTTTCCTCTTTTTCAGGACTGGTCCTAAAAAAATACAAAAACCGAAAAGGGTTTTAAACGTTTTGTAGAATTTGTTGACATAAGAACAAAAGTGAGGGGTGTATGAGCTCCTTTTTTTCATTAATTCTGCAATAATTCCCTGCCTGTTAGTCAGTAATTACAAGGAAATGAAAAGGTGTAAAGAAAAACTATGTGCAAAGTGACAAATTATAATATTTTTTTAAATGAAAAAACCTGAAAAAATACCTCTGAAAATGGATGTCCATAGGATTGTGCCCCATGAAGGGTTAAATATTGAACAGGAATTTCAAAAATATGACCGTATAAATTGTTCCAATTATTCAAACAATTACGCTTTTTCCCATGGTGCCGTGATTTTCCCGAAAAGTTGACATTTAAAAAAGATGAACGTATGATACATTCTGTACAGCGCAATTGTATTATTACGAGTACAATTTTAAAAAGCTGGCATGATATACCTAAGGAAAGACCATTTTATATTAAGAAAGGAAGTGAGCGTTACGGAGGATTTGGCAGAAAAGCTGATGGAAGAGCTGAATTGCGAAACAGTGTTTACCATTCCCTTATTCGGCGGCATTCCCATTTCTGAGTCCGTAGTGGTAACATGGATCATCATGGCTGCCCTGACTCTCCTTTCCATCGTCCTGGTAAGAAATTTAAAAGTAGAGAACCCTGGAAAGAAGCAGATGGCCCTGGAAACAGCAGTCAGCGGAATGTATGGTTTTTTTGAAGATCTGGTAGGAGAAGAAGGAAAGCGGTATATTCCTTATCTGATCTCAGTGGCAATTTATCTTGGAGTGGCTAATTTGATCGGCCTGGTGGGCTTTAAGCCGCCAACCAAGGATTTGAATGCCACGGCAGCGCTTGCTGTTATGAGCATTGTTCTGATTGAATATGCGGGATTTCATAAGAAAGGAACAAAGGGCTTTATTAAAAGCTTTGCAGAGCCGGCAGCCATTATAACTCCCATCAACATCCTGGAGTTATTTGTTAAACCGCTTTCTCTGTGCATGCGGTTGTTCGGCAATGTGTTAGCCTCCTTCGTTGTGATGGAGCTGCTGAAACAGTTGGCCGCCCCCCTTGTACCAATTCCGTTTTCCATTTATTTTGATATTTTTGACGGATTGATCCAGGCGTATGTATTTGTATTTTTAACCGCTCTTTTCATTAAAGAGTCAGTGGAGTAAACGAAACGTAAATTAAAAGGAGAGATTATTATGTTAATAGCAATTGGAGCAGGAATCGCAGTATTTACAGGTATTGGAGCAGGAATCGGAATTGGTATGGCAACCTCTAAGGCAGTGGATGCCATTGCAAGACAGCCGGAGGCAGAAGGCAAGATCAGCAAGGCATTGCTGTTAGGCTGCGCCCTTGCAGAGGCAACTGCCATCTATGGTTTCGTTATCGCCCTTCTTATCATCTTATTCCTGAAATAATAAGTACCGGGAGTGAAGGAATCAGAAAGAAAGGCAGGTGGCAGGGATGCTTAGACTGGATATGAATCTGGTATGGAACATCATAAATCTCATAGTCCTGTATCTTTTGCTGAAGCATTTTCTGCTGAAGCCGGTCATGGATGTGATGAACAAACGGCAGGCAATGATTGAGCAGAATATTTCAAATGCCAGAGCATCAGAAGGGCAGGCAGAGGCTCTTAAGAAACATTACGAAGAAAAGCTGGCAGCTTCCTCAGAGGAAGGCCGGAAGCTGGTTGAAGACGCCAGAACCCAGGCAGGGGTGCAGTATGACCGCATCTTAAAGGAGGCCCAGGAGAATGCCGGACGCCTCATGGAGGATGCCCGGAAAAAGGCGGAAGCCGATCAGGAAAGGGCCATGCGGGAAGCAAAGGCCCAGATTGCAGGGCTGGTTCTGGCTGCAACGGCCAGGGTGGTAAACCAGGAAGTGAGTGCAAAGACCAATCAGGCCATTTACGACTCGTTTTTAGCAGAAGCAGGTGATTCTTATGACACAGGCAGCCATTAATTACGGGCAGGTGCTGTATGAGCTTTCTATCCCGGAAGAGACGGTAGAAGAAACAGCCCTGATCTTAAGAACGGTTCCTCAGCTTAAGGAGGCCCTTTGCAGTCCGGTGGTAGGAAAAAACAGCAGGCGCCGGATCATTGACCGGGTATTTCCGGCGGAGATCAGAAACTTTTTAAAGGTTCTGGCAGACCATCAGAGTATGGATTTGGCAGAGGATATTTTTAAAGCATGGCAGGCCAGTGTCTGTGAACAGAAGGGGATTTTGGAAGCTTCCCTTTTCTATGTGACAGAGCCGGAAGAAGAACAGCTTCGGGAAATCAAAGCTATGCTGTGCAAGAAATACGGGAAAAAAGATGTCAGGCTTAGCCTGGTCCAGGACTTAAGCTTAATCGGCGGATTCATTCTCCGGGTGGGAGATGTGGAGACGGATTGGAGCTTAAAGGGCCGTATCAGGCAGTTGGAGCAGAAAATCACGGGGAGGTGAAAATCGTGGCTTTTATTAATTCAGATGAAATTATTTCTATATTAAGAAGTGAAATTGAAGATTATGACACTCATGCCAGGGACCAGGAAGTGGGAACTGTCATCAGCGTCGGCGACGACATTGCAGCGGTCTATGGAATTGACCATGCAATGTACGGCGAAATCGTTATTTTTGAAAATGGCTTAAAGGGCATGGTGCAGGATATCAGAAGAGAGGATATCGGCTGCATTCTGTTCGGACCGGACCGGGAGGTAAGGGAAGGCAGCAAGGTGACCAGAACGAAAAAACGGGCAGGAATTCCGGTGGGAGAAGGCTTCCTGGGAAGGGTGGTCAATGCTTTGGGAGCCCCGGTGGATGGAAAGGGAGATATTATTTCCGATGATTACCGTCCCATTGAAAATGAAGCTCCCGGCATTATTGACCGGAAAAGTGTGTCTGTGCCCATGGAAACGGGAATTCTCGCCATTGACTCCATGTTTCCCATTGGACGGGGACAGAGAGAGCTGATTATCGGAGACAGGCAGACGGGAAAGACTTCCATCGCAGTGGATGCCATATTGAACCAGAAGGGAAAAGATGTGATCTGCGTTTATGTGGCTGTAGGCCAGAAGGCTTCTACAGTGGCAAAGCTGGTGAACACCTTAAACCACCACGGAGCCATGGATTACACCATTGTGTTATCAGCGACAGCCAGTGAACCGGCTCCCATGCAGTATATTGCGCCTTATTCGGGAACGGCTCTGGCAGAATATTTCATGCATAAGGGAAAAGACGTACTTATCGTTTATGATGATTTGTCGAAGCATGCAGTGGCTTACCGTGCTCTTTCCCTGCTGTTAGAGCGTTCTCCGGGCCGTGAGGCTTATCCCGGTGACGTATTCTATCTCCATTCCAGGCTTTTGGAGCGTTCCAGCAGGTTAAAGGATGAACTGGGAGGCGGATCTTTGACAGCTCTTCCCATTATTGAAACTCAGGCAGGAGATGTTTCAGCTTATATTCCCACCAATGTTATATCCATTACTGACGGACAGATTTTTTTGGAAAGCGACCTGTTTTTCTCCGGTATGAGACCGGCGGTCAATGTGGGACTTTCCGTATCCCGTGTGGGCGGAGCGGCTCAGACCAAGGCGATGAAAAAGGCGGCAGGAAGCCTTCGTATTGATCTGGCCCAGTGCCGTGAGATGGAGGTATTCACTCAGTTCAGCTCTGATCTGGATGCGGCTACCAGAGAGCAAATTTTATATGGAAGAGGCCTTACAGAGCTGTTAAAGCAGCCTTTGTACCATCCTTTAAGTCTGCGGGATCAGGTGATCAGCCTGGTTGCGGCAGGAGGACGGATGCTTCTTGACGTGGAGATTCCAAAGATCAAGGAGTTTCAGAGGGAAATGCTGGCTTTCTTTGAGGAGTCCCATCCGGAAATCGGAAAGGAAATCGAAGAGAGCAAGGCCCTGTCTGATGATCTGAAACAGAAAATTCTTGAGGCAGTGGCTGAATTTAAAGAGAAGCGGGTGTAGGATATGGCAAATGCGAGAGAAATACAAAGCAGGATGAACAGCATCAAAAGCACCATGAAAATAACCAATGCCATGTATACCATTTCCTCGTCAAAGCTAAAAAAAGCAAGAAAGGCTCTGACGGATACGGAGCCTTACTTCTACGCCCTTCACCGAACCATTGACCGGATTATCAGGCATACTCCTGATATTGAGGACCCTTATCTGGATACCAGGCCGGAAATCAAGAAAGAGGACCGGAAAATCGGGTACATTGTGGTAACCGCAGATAAAGGGATGGCAGGGGCTTATAATCACAATATTTTCAAGCTGGCTCAGGAGCAGATTGACAAGGGGGGAAAACCTTTCCTGTTTGTGGTAGGTGATCTGGGACGGCAGTATTTTGCCAAAAAGGGCATACCCATGGAGCAGAATTTCCGCTATACGGTGCAGAATCCCAATATGAGCCGGGCCAGGATCATCGAGGAAGATGTGGTAGATTACTTTCTGTCAGGCAGGCTTGACGAGGTGCATTTAATTTACACCAGAATGGTCAATGCCATGAAGATGGAGGCTGAAATCATCCAGCTTCTCCCCATTCCCAGACAGCGTCTGACCCTGCCTATCCCCATTGACGTTCATCTGGAGGAGATTGCCATGAAGCCCTCTCCCCAGGCAGTTATCAATTCCATTGTGCCCAATTACATCGCGGGATTTATTTACGGAGGTCTGGTGGAATCCTATTCCAGCGAGCAGAACTCCAGAATGATGGCAATGCAGGCTGCTACAAAAAGCGCCCAGGATATGCTTGACGATCTGGCTATTACCTATAACCGGGTCCGGCAGGCGGCCATTACCCAGGAGATCACTGAGGTGATCAGCGGTGCAAAGGCCCAGAAGAAGAAAAGGAAGAAGGCGTAATCAACTATGAATAAGGGAAAGATCGTTCAGGTCCTGGGACCTGTCGTAGATGTAGAATTTTTAGAAGGCAGTGACCTTCCCCGCTTGAAGGATGCCCTTGAGGTGGATAACGGGGGAAAGCGCTGCGTTATGGAAGTGGCCCAGCACATGGGCAATAATACGGTCCGATGCATTATGCTGGCCTCCAGCGAAGGCCTGTGCAGAGATATGGAAGTGACTGCCACGGGAGACGGAATCAAGGTGCCCGTAGGAGCACAGACCCTGGGACGGCTTTTCAATGTCCTTGGGGAGACTATTGACAACGGAGAAAAGCTGGAAGGAGGCCCGGAATGGGTCATCCACAGAGAGCCGCCTTCCTTTGAGGAACAGAGCCCGGTTGCAGAGATTCTGGAAACGGGAATTAAGGTCATCGACCTTCTGGCTCCTTATGCAAAGGGCGGAAAGATCGGTTTGTTCGGCGGTGCCGGTGTAGGCAAGACGGTTCTCATTCAGGAACTGATTCACAATATTGCTACAGAGCACGGCGGATATTCTATTTTTACCGGTGTCGGAGAGCGTTCCCGTGAGGGAAATGACTTATGGACTGAAATGGGTGAGTCCGGTGTTATTGAAAAGACTGCCCTGGTGTTCGGTCAGATGAACGAGCCGCCGGGCGCCCGTATGAGAGTGGCTGAAACAGGTCTTACTATGGCGGAGTATTTCCGTGATGAAGAGCATAAAAACGTGCTTCTGTTTATTGATAATATCTTCCGTTTCACCCAGGCCGGTTCTGAGGTTTCCGCCCTTCTTGGGCGTATGCCTTCTGCCGTTGGCTATCAGCCTACACTGGCGACGGAAATGGGAGAATTGCAGGAGAGAATCACTTCTACTAAGAATGGTTCCGTTACTTCCGTCCAGGCGGTTTACGTGCCTGCTGATGACTTGACGGACCCGGCTCCTGCCACAACCTTTGCCCATCTGGACGCCACTACGGTATTGTCCAGAAAGATCGTGGAGCAGGGTATTTACCCGGCTGTTGATCCATTGGAATCCAATTCACGTATATTGGAGCCCGACGTGGTGGGTGATGAGCATTATGAGGTGGCCCGCAGGGTGCAGGAAATCCTTCAGAAGTACAAGGAGCTTCAGGATATCATCGCCATTCTGGGCATGGAGGAACTGGGAGATGATGACAAGACCACGGTTTACCGGGCCAGAAAGATTCAGAGATTCTTATCCCAGCCTTTTACGGTAGCGGAAAACTTTACGGGAGTAAAAGGAAAATACGTCCCTCTTAAGGAGACCATACGGGGATTTAAGGCCATTGTGGACGGTGACATGGATCAGTATCCGGAAACGGCATTCTTTAATGTGGGAACCATTGACGAGGTCATTGAAAAAGCGGGAAGTTTAGAGGCTTAGGCCGGAGGTGCTGTCTGTGAGTACAAAAACATTTTACCTTCACGTGATTGCCAGTGACAAGAAATTCTTCAACGGCCTCTGCCAGACCCTGGTTCTGCCTCTGGAAGACGGGGAAAAGGCAATTCTTCCCCACCACGAGGACATGGTAATTGCCCTGACTCCCGGAGAAATCCGTCTGCTTGATGAAAATGGGCAGTGGATTTACGGGGTGGTGGGAAGCGGTTTTGTACAGATTGTCAACAACCGTGTGACCATGATTGTGGACACCGCCGAGCATCCCGATGAAATCGATGAACGGCGGGCCCGGGAAGCCAGAGAAAGGGCAGAGGAGCAGTTGAGACAGGGGAAGAGCATGCAGGAACATTCTCATTTTGAAGCGTCCCTGGCAAGATCTTTGGCAAGACTGCGGGCTAAAGAGAAGTATCACGTATGATGAGGAAATAGTATAAATTAGAAGCGGCTGGAAAAGAGTGTTGTCTTTTCCAGCCGTTTTTATTTTTACTCCAGATTAAGTCTTTTTGACAGAATGCGTTCCGTTCCGAAGAAGAACACCGCCAACTGAATTCCATTGAAAATAATGGAATAAATAAATGCAAAGTGAAATACATAGGTTATATTTTCCGCAGCGGGCATGGTATTAAGGAGATCAAGGAGTGATCTTGTAAAAGGTGTAACGCTTGCTATAATCATTAAAAATCCGCTGATAAAGCTGACCGCCATGGATATTGCGATATAAGCAACAACAGACATCATGATCCGGTGACTGCTTGATAAATGGCCTAAAGCCATGGAAAAGTACATGTGATAAAGCTGGATCATTCCGCTGATGATGACCATAAGGATCAGCTCCAGTAAAAGCAGGGGCCAGGAGGGGACTTCGGAAAGCACACGGCCAATGGAATCCCACACATAAGGAGAAGTAATTGCTTTAAAAAAATCTGCAGGACCTACGGAGCCCAGTATGAGAATGACAATGGATATGATGGCTGTCAAGCCGCTGGCCAGTGACATTACGAATGCCGCCGTACCCTTTGCAGCGATTAACTGCCAGGGCTTTACGGGAAGGGTGAACATCAGGTAGCCTTCATCGCACAAAAGCCCTTTATAAAACCTCTGTATAATGACGATCAGAGTCAGAACGCTTAAGGCAACCATAACGCCGAAGTAGACGAATATGGAAATTCCCCGGATCAGGCCAAGAAGGCTGCTGACAAATCCCAGGTCGTTAAGGTAATCCGTGAACAGGGAGCCAATACCCACAAATGCGTTGAGTATGGATACGGCGATTACCGCCAGGTAAATGGGCACAAGGGTGCGCACAATGGATTTGAATTCATATTTACAAAGTTTGCCGAACATGTTATTTCCTCCTTTTCTCAATTGCTGTAGGCAAAGATCTCACGGAAGAGCTGGTCCACAGACTTGCCTTCCTGCTCGCGGATATTGTCTACGGTATCATGGCGTACAACCTGGCCGTCTTTGAGAAAAATAACTTCGTCCAGAACCCGCTCAATGTCGGAAATCAAATGTGTGGACAGCATGACTGTGCCGTCTTCGTTGTAGTTGGTTAAAATGGTATTTAAAATAAAGTCCCGCGCCGCCGGATCAACGCCGCCGATGGGCTCATCAAGAAGATAAAGCTGGGCCTTGCGGCTCATAATAAGGGCCAGCTGCACCTTTTCCTTGGTGCCCTTAGACATGGTCTTAAGACGGTCCTTAGGCCCGATTCCCAGGGCCTGAAACATCTCCATAGCCTTTGGGCGGTCAAAGTCTGCATAAAAGTCCGCAAAGAAATCCGTTAAATCACTGGCCTTCATCCAGTCGGCAAAGTACATACGGTCTGGCAGATAGGAAATAATTGATTTAGTTTCCACGCCGGGTGCATTCCCTCCGATTTGTAAGGTGCCGGAGCTGGGCTGTAAAAGTCCGCATAAAAGCTTGATAAAAGTGGTTTTTCCAGAACCGTTTGGTCCCAGAAGGCCTACAATGCGGCCTCTTCCCACGGTCAGATCAATATGGTTAAGGGCAGGTTTTGCACCGTAAGTCTTGGTCAGGTTCTGGGCGAGAATGAGTTCCTGATTCATACATATTCCTCCTTTTTATTCTGCTCTGCAAGCAGTTCATAGGTCTGCTGGTCTGTGTAGCCCAGAGCCCGCATGGAAGCAAGAAATTCCTCCATCCGCGAATAGGCCAGCTTCTGACGCACGTCATGGATCAGGGACAGATCTTCTGTCACCATCCGCCCTGCGGTACGCCGTGTTTCCACCAGCCCTTTGGTTTCTAAGTCCGCCAGAGCCCGCTGCATGGTGTTGGGGTTAACGCCTGCTTCAGCGGCTAAAGCCCGTACCGTTGGTACGGCTGCGCCGGGAGCATATATTCCGGATACGATGTGCAGCGTGAGCTGCTCTGTAAGCTGTATCCAGATTGGCCGGTCATCGGTCAGTTTCCAGATCATAATGCCGCCTCCTTCTGTATTGTTGTATTAGGTGATTAATACAATAATATGATCTTTTTATTTATTTGTCAACAAATATCAGAAAAAAATTTTATTTTTACTTTAAGCAAATTCCCTTTTTTTATACAGAAACGGAGGTCCGGCAGCTTTTTGAACTGCCAAACCTCCGTCTTTTCAGCGGTTTTATTCCGGCTCATCCAAGAGCCACATCTAAAATCATCATAATCAAAAATCCTGCCATTACTCCCAGGGTTCCAGCATTGGAATGCTCCCCTAAGTGGGCTTCTGGAATCAGTTCTTCTACTACCACATATATCATGGCTCCGGCGGCAAAGGACAGCAGCCATGGCATGAGAGGCACCACACTTCCTGCAATAATTACCGTAAGAATGCCGAATACCGGCTCTACCAGGCCGGACATGCTTCCCCTGAAAAATGCTTTTCCTGAGGAAAGACCCTCCTGCCTTAAAGGAAGGGAGATGGCGGCTCCTTCCGGGAAGTTTTGTATTCCGATTCCGATTGCCAGAGCAATGGCGGCAGAAAGTCCGGAAGAATCGCCTCCCTGCTGGGCGGCAAGGGCAAAGGCCAGGCCCACTGCCATGCCTTCCGGAATGTTGTGAAGGGTAACTGCCATAACAAGAAGAGTAGTCCGTTTCCAGGTGGAAGAGATTCCCTCCGCTTCATTGTTCCTTGTCTGGCTCATATCCGGATGGAGATGAGGCAGGAGAGAGTCTAAAATAATGAGGAATGCCACTCCCAGAATAAACCCTCCTGCGGCCGGAATCCAGCCGATCTGTCCCATAGCCTCTGCTTCTTCAATGGCCGGAATGAGAAGGGACCAGACGGAAGCCGCGATCATAACTCCTGCGGCAAAGCCCAGAAATATTTTCTGGATGGACTGACCTACCTCATTCTGGAAGAAAAATACCAGTGCAGCCCCTAAAGTTGTCATAAGAAATGTGAAGCCGGTGCCTCCGGCAGCCCATAAAATTGGTGTCATATAAATCCTCCTTTTTGCATTTAATCAATCTATTTTCATTTGAGAGTTTTCTTTTTTTAATATAGCACAATCTTCCATATAGTACAATGACATTAAATTCTCTTTCCTTTTTCGACATATTTGTGGTAAAATAGACCTGATTTTACATAGGAAAGGAATCAGTTCAATGGATATTAATATATTATGGAAAAGGCGTTTTGCCCACTCCGCCCTGATGGCGGCAGCGGCCATGACACTGTTATCCGGCTGTGAAAAGACGGATCAAGCGGCAGTTTCCGGCCAGGAAGCCACGCCTTCCATTGTTACCATAACAGAAGAAAAAAAAGAACAGCCGATCCGCATCCTGGATCAGAGCGGAGGGCTGCTGCCGGAAATAGAAGACGTCCCGGATTTAAAGGAAAATCCCATTCCTGAGTATCTGAGAAACGGAGTAGAACACCCCATTGTGGCGAGCCTTCAGGAGCGCTTGATGACTCTGGGTTTTATGGACAATGATGAACCGACCCATTACTTTGGAAATGTGACGGAGGCATCCATACGGACCTTCCAGCGCCAGAACAGCCTGGCTCAGGATGGAATCGTCGGGCCTGAGACCTTAAGCGCCATTATGTCCCCTTCTGCCAAATACTACGCCGTATCAAAGGGCGTGGAAGGTGATGATATTTTAAGAATCCAGACCCGCCTTTATGAGCTGGGATATCTGGCCGCCTCCGGTCAGGTAAACGGAAGCTTTGGAGATGAAACCGAAGGAGCTGTTAAAAAGCTTCAGGAGATCAACGGCCTTACAATAGACGGCAAGGTGGGACGTCAGACCACAAACCTGCTTTACAGCGATGAAATAAAGCCCAACTTCCTGGCCTACGGGGAGAAGAGTGAGGTGGTCTTATCCTCCCAGAAACGCCTTAAGGAGCTGGGGTATCTGACTACAGAGCCGGACGGTGCATACGGAGCTGATACGGTAATAGCGGTCAAGCAGTTCCAGTCCCGAAATGACCTGGTGGTAGATGGCTATCTGGGGCCTTCCACCAGAATTACCTTAACCAGCGCCCAGGCCCAGCCAAACGGCATGTCTTTGGGAGAGCAGGGAGATGCTGTTACCAGAATTCAGCAGCTTTTAAATAAATACGGATATCTGGCTTCCGCCAATGTGACGGGCTATTACGGAGAAGTGACGGAAAAAGCCGTAAAGAATTTCCAGGCTGCAAACGGACTTCAGGCAGACGGTTCTGTGGGCCAGCAGACCATGGGCAAACTTACGGGAAGCGGCGTTAAGTCTGCAGGTTCCTCCGGCTCTTCAGGCGGCTCAGAAAAAGGCGGAACCGTTAAAGGCGGCTCCGGGGTCAGCGGTCTCTTATCCATAGCCAGGACTAAGCTGGGGCGGCCCTATGTATGGGGAGCCAAGGGGCCAAGCTCCTTTGACTGCTCCGGTTTTGTGTACTGGGCTTTAAATCAGGCAGGAGTGAGACAGAGCTATGTAACCTCCTCCGGCTGGAGAAATGTTGGAAAATACACGAAAATCACCAGCTTTGGCAGCTTAAAAGCAGGCGATATCATTGTGGTCAGCGGCCATGTGGGAATTGTATCAGGAGGGGGAACCGTTATCGACGCATCCTCCAGCCACGGGCGGGTGGTGGAGCGTTCTCTCAGCTCCTGGTGGAGAAACAATTTTATCTGCGGCTGGCGTATATTCGGATAAGAACGGTTAAGAATAATGGGTATGAAAATGCAGAAAAAAACAATCAATATGATAACAGATCCTCCGGGAAGGGCCCTTCTCCTCTTCGCCCTTCCCATGATCCTTGGGAATCTGTTCCAGCAATTTTATAATATTATAGACTCAGTGGTGGTGGGACGTTTTGTAGGCGAGGAGGCATTGGCTTCTGTAGGAGCCTCTTTTTCCATCACCAATGTTTTTATTGCCATTGCAGTAGGAGGAGGCATCGGGAGCGCTGTGGTTGTCTCCCAGTTTTTGGGGGCAGGGAAGATTGGAAATATGAAGACCGCCATATCCACCACTCTCATCAACTTTCTGGTTGTGGGAGTGGTGCTGGGCGGTCTTGGGCTTCTTTTTAATACTCATATTTTAAGGTGGATGAACACTCCTGAAAATGTCTTTTATGATGCGGCCATGTATCTGGGCATTTACTTTGTGGGCCTGCCTTTTTTATTCCTCTACAACGTGCAGGCATCGGTTTTTCAGTCAATGGGAGATTCCAGGACACCTTTGTATCTGCTGATTTTTTCCTCGGCCTTAAACGTGGTTTTGGACCTGGTTTTTGTAATCCGTTTTTCCATGGGCGTTCCCGGGGTCGCCATTGCAACTCTCATTGCCCAGGGGATGTCCGCTGTGCTGTCTTTTTCGGTTTTAAGAAAACGCTTAAAATCCTATAAGGCGGCAGAACCCTTCCGGCTTTATGACTGGAGTACCACTCTTCAAATGATGCGGGTGGCTATCCCCTCCACCCTGCAGCAGTCCATCGTCCATGTGGGAATGCTTCTGGTTCAGTCGGTGGTCAATGTGTTCGGCTCTGCGGTCATGGCAGGATTTGCAGCAGGTACCCGCATTGAATCCACCTGTATTGTGCCTATGCTGGCCCTGGGAAGCGCCATGTCCACCTATACGGCCCAGAATATGGGAGCAGGGAAAACGGACCGGGTGAGAAAGGGTTACCGGTACTGCTATGCCATGATAGGCGTTTTTGCAGTGGTGATTTGTCTGCTGATGATTCTCTGGGGAGATGTTCTGGTCCGCAGTTTTTTAAAGGAAGGCAGCGGAGATGCCTCCTTTGGAACGGGAATGGACTATATCCGGTTCATTTCATTTTTCTATGCTCTCATAGGGCTTAAGTCGGTTACCGACGGACTTTTAAGGGGAGCCGGAGATGTTGCCGTATTTACGGTGGCCAATCTGGTGAACCTGGCTATCCGCGTGTCCTTTGCGGCGGTGTTTGCCCCTGTCATCGGAGTCCAGGCTGTATGGTTTGCAGTTCCCATCGGCTGGCTGGCTAATTATCTCATTTCATTTTTCAGGTATCTTACGGGAAAATGGGAGAGGATACGGCTCATTTCTTAATAGGAAATGCCACCTCTGCCTTAAATAAATCCCCGTCAATATAAAGCTTAAAGGTTCCGCCCTGAAGCTCTGTCAGGCTCTTTGCAATGGAAATTCCCAGGCCGCTTCCTTCTGTGGTCCGGGCAACATCACCGCGGACGAAACGCTCAGTCAGTTCGTCCGCCTGGATGTTTAATGGATTTTCAGAAATATTCTTCATGGTAAAAACTGCCATGTCTTCTTCTTTTTTCATATCCACATATATCCGGCTTCGTTCCATAGCGTATTTGGAGGCATTGTTATAGAGGTTTTCAAGGACTCTCCATAAATATCTTCCGTCAGCTTCAATCAGCATGGACTCATCGGGAAGGGAGAATACCAGATCCAAATGCCGGAGGGCGAATTTTTCTTCAAATTCCCCGTTGGTCTGATGGATCAGCTCCACAAAGTCAATGCTAGTCATTTCCAGCTTTAAGTTGCCGGAGCTGGCTTTGGAGGCTTCTACCAGGTCTTCGGTCAGAGTCTTTAACCTTTGTGCCTTCTGCTCCAGAACCTCTAAATATCCCTGAATTCTGGGCTCCTGAATCTGTTCCCTCTTGATAAGGTCCACATAGTTGATGATGGAGGTGAGAGGGGTTTTAATATCATGGGATACATTGGTGATAAGATCCGCCTTTAACCGCTCACTCCGTACCTTTTCCTGAAGGGCTGTTTCCAGTCCGGAACTGATGTGGTTGATATTTTCCGCCAGCTCCCGTTCTTTTCCGTTAAATTTTTCCGTATCGATTTTATAAGCAGTCTGGCCCTGGGAAATGTTTATCAGGGCTTCGTTGATCTGGTCTGTTTCCCAGGCGTTTTTATACATCTGGTGGAAAATCAGAAAATTAAGGGAAAGAAAAACCAGGGCTATGGCACCCATGAGGATTCGGGAGGGCAGATTGTCATAGGTAAATAAAAGGGAAGAAAAGGCCAGGACCATAACCGTATTAAAGACCATAAACAGACTGTAAAAAAGCATGATCCGGGCGGTAAAGCGCCGGTCCTTCACATAGAGGGACATATTTTTAAGGATTCTGAAGGTCAGGCTGCCGCTCCAAAGGGTTTCGGCGTGATATCTCTTTAAAAGGCTCAAAGCCCCAATCAGGCCCGATGTGTAATAAATCAAGACCTGCAGCACCAGCTCTCCGTAATGCCACTGTTCATCAGAGAGAAACAGGTGGATGATTTTATAGGCCAGAAACCGGGAAATAAATACGGCAAGAGCGGCGGCCGCCAGGAGAAGAAGGAGAAAGCTTTCTCCAGGGAGCCGGTCCATGGCGCCAAGCTGGCCCGGACCCTGGCTGCGGACCTGTTGGATGGTCAAACCCACCAAACTGTATAAAGTGGCCATACAGCCTAATATTCCCAGGCACAGGCTTATGATTCCGATGATGAACAGCAGGCGCATATGCTCATAATCGGCAGCAGCCTTGGTATAAGCATCTGTGTAAGGATAAGAAGTATCCACTGCGGCGGTCATGTGGTAGTTGCTGTTGTTATAGGGGTTTCTGTTTTCCAGCTGGGAAGAAATATTTTTAGGGACAATGGTCAGGTTAGAGTCCACGTAAAGGGCTTCCCCGGTGACGTAAATATATTTTCCCATGGCCTTGAAATCCCCTAAAGTTTTCCCGGACACATTGCTGTAGAGCTTAAAATCCTGGTTCGTGTTCTCATAGCGGACTTCAAATTTTAAGTTACTGGGATTCTGGATAAACCGGTAGTAAAAGGAATAGTAATTGCCTAGGTGGGAAAGGACCTCATAGGAAAGCTGGTCTAAGGAAAGAAAGGAATCTCCCGGCTCTGCGGCCTGAAAATCAGGTTCATAGGCCCTGTAATCCACCCTTACGTCTAAGTTTCCCTCTTCGGAGGCAGGGCGGCTGCCGCTCACCTTAAACTGCTCATTGAGATAAAGGCCAAGGGACTTGGCACGGCGGATCATTTCATCCACCGTATACTGCTTGACCATTCCGGGGCCTTCCGTGACCTGGACGATTGGCTTTGTGTAATCCAGTTTTCCGTCGGTTTCAAACACTTCCTTATATTTTACATAGTTGAAAATTTCATCGATGTCAGATTTAAACTGCCGGGTGAAGGCTGGGGTGTCTTCATAGGTCTCCTGGGTGATCCAGCGGATGCCTTCTCCGTAATGTACATTGTTGTACATGATGGTGACACCGATGACAATAAAAAGGGAGAAAAGCACATGCAGGAAAACCGCAGCTTCTTTTTTCTTTTTCATGGGCACTCCTATTGTTTTTCGATCTTATAACCAACTCCCCATACCACTTTTAAATAGCGGGGCTCTCTGGGATTGATCTCAATTTTTTCCCTGATGTGGCGGATGTGAACGGCCACAGTATTGTCCGCTCCAATGGCTTCCTCATTCCAGATCTGTTCATATATTTCATCAATGGAAAATACCTTTCCGGCATTTTTCACCAGAAGCAGAAGGATGTTGTATTCAATGGGGGTCAGCTTGATCAGCTCTCCATCCACAAAAACCTCTTTGTTGTCGTCGTTAATAGCCAGGCCGCCGCATTTGTAGACCTGCCCGGAAGGCTGCTGGTTCATATTGCCAAGCTGGGTATAGCGGCGAAGCTGGGATTTTACTCTGGCTACCAGTTCCAAAGGGTTAAAGGGCTTGGTAATGTAGTCGTCCGCCCCGATGTTTAATCCCAGAATCTTATCCGTATCCTCAGATTTTGCGGAAAGGATGATGATGGGAATACTGCTGGTTTCCCTCACTTTTAAGGTGGTGCGGATGCCGTCAAGGCCAGGCATCATCACATCCAGGATCATTAAGTCCACTTCATTGTCTTCCAAAAGCTCCAGGGCCTCAAAGCCGTCATAAGCCTTGATCACATGAAAACCTTCTCCAGTCAAATATATATCAATGGCTTCTACAATTTGTTTGTCATCATCACATACTAAAATATTCTGCATACCAAAACCTCCTTTTTCAACATTATACAACGAAGACGGTCAAAAAGCATATTACTTTTTTCTGAAGAAACAAAAAGGTACTTGAATATTTCATGTTTTTTCCACATATGTTTTACCAATTCCGGAAAAAGGATACTGCTATGAAAATTTATGTGGTAAAGCAGGGGGATGATGTGGATTCCATTGCCCGGTCTCAGGGAATTCCTGTGGGAACGCTGGTATTTGATAATCAAATTGCACCTCCGTACCGCCTGGCAGTTGGTCAGGCTCTCTATATTGATGATGGGACTTTTGCAGAAGACAGAACGCCTCTTTATGTGTTTGGCTACGCTTATCCCTTTATAACTTCAGAAAATCTCAACAACACCCTGCCATTTCTGACGGGGCTTTATGTTTTTTCCTACGGGTTTACCCAGGAGGGAGAGCTGGTCCCTCCGGAAAGCCCGCCGGAATGGATGATACAGCGGACCCTGGAGTTTGGAGTCAGGCCCATTTTGACGCTGACGCCTTTAGGGCCTGATGGGCATTTTAATAACAACCTGGTTACAACGGCAGTCCATAACATGGAAGTCCAGCAGCGGCTTATCTGGAACCTGGGCCTTGAAATGGCGGAGAAAGGATATGGGGGGCTGGATATTGATTTTGAATATATTATGGCAGAAGACAGGCTGGCTTATGTTGAATTTGTGAGGCGGACCACTGAAGTGATGAACCAGTTTGGTTATCAGGTATCAGTGGCCCTGGCTCCCAAGACCTCGGCTACACAGACGGGGCTTTTGTATGAGGGAGTTGACTATGGATTGCTGGGAGCGGCAGCCAACCGGGTGTTGTTGATGACTTATGAATGGGGGTATACTTACGGCCCACCCATGGCCGTAGCTCCTATTAATATGGTCAGAAGGGTGGTAGAATATGCCCTGACTGAAATCCCCAGAGAGAAAATCAGCCTTGGAATTCCCAACTACGGCTATGACTGGCCCCTGCCTTATGAAAGAGGAACCACAGTGGCCCAGACTGTCAGCAATTTGGAAGCTGTCCGTCTTGCCATTGACCATGGAGCGGAGATTCAGTTTGATGAAGTGGCTATGAGTCCGTACTTTCACTACTGGCAGTACGGAGTTGAGCATGAGGTATGGTTTGAGGATGTGAGAAGCTATAAAGCTAAGTTCGATTTAATTAAGGAATATGGACTGACGGGGGCCGGTTATTGGCAGTTGATGCAGTTTTTCCGCAGCAACTGGCTGCTGTTGGATGATATGTTTGAAATTGAGCGGATTTGAGAATACTAAAACGGGTGCTGTCAAGAGTTGAGGGACTGCACCCGTTTGCGACGAAGGATACTGATGTTAGACTGGGCTGAGATTTCATATCTTATACTGGCGGGGGAAAATAATAAGGCGGTATCCAATTGCAGTAGGTTCCACCAATTATTACTTTCACATTTTTATGCCTCTATAGCACAACTCTTATATGAAACCTAGAGTTAATTGTATCACTTTTTCTTCTTATTTTTATTATGAGATACTTTTCCGTTTCGCTGTTTCGCTTTTTTATTAGTAGACGTCGCTGCAAGTTCATGATTTATATTAGAAGATTGGGTGATCAGAGGTGAATCGCCAATTATGATAGGTTGTATTGCATCTTGAAAATCGTCTACTATTGGCTGATTTTCATTAGTAGTTGGTTTAACAGAGCCTGGAATTTCACTATATTTTTTTAATATAAAGCGGCTACTAATAACAAAGAAAAGTATAATGATAATGAACCCTAAAGTGCTGGTATAGGTATTATCTTTGTTTAGACTTAAAAACCAGGAGCCTATATTGTAATAATCAATGTAAAATAGCCATATGGTTAAGAGTAAAATGGTGCAGATAATTAAATTACTCCACCAAACTAACGGATATTTTTGAATTAGGTTTCCTTCAGGTGCTGATTTTATATTAAGCTGAGTCATTTTAGAAATAAAGAACATGAATACAAAAATTAAATTTAATATACAAATCCCCCATATACAACCCACAATCATTAATTTGAGTATAGGGATATTGTCAGCACTTTTAAATATATTATCTAGTGAGTTAATTCCTCCAAATACTAAGAAAGACATAGCAGTGAAGATACCAATTAGTGATATTAATTGCGAAGTCATATCTCTAGTGAACCCAGAAAGTTGTTTTTCAATATCATTTTTTACAGGTATGATATTTAGATTAAATTTATCTTTATAATCATTATCGGATTGTTTCAAATTTACATATTGAATTTCTGCCAGATTTGCGTGATCTAATAATTTTATTACTGATTTTTTGATGCAGTATAGTTCGTCAGTTTGATTACTGCTTTTATTGCGACTATTAAAAGCTGTTTTATAGTCGTTACTGGTTACATATGAGAGTAAAGATTCAATATTGGAGTGAATAGTACCAGGGTCATTGCCACTAAATATATGATGACTGATAACGTTATATAAAAATCTTTTGTAACAAAGTATATAATTTTCAATTAATATAGTGGTCTGGACTTTATCAAAACTATCATTTTCTTCAGATAAGTTTTTGCAAATTTTAATTATTTCTGCAGACATCGTTGAAATATCAAATTCAGGATCTATAGGCCTGGGATCTTGTATTTTAATTTTGTCTTGTTTATCTAATACAGATGTGAGAGTATCATTTGTCATATCTATCCCTCTGTAAAATATCGTGCAATTGATTCTTTACTTATAATTTTATTGTAAAGTGATTGGCGAGCTTTCTTCCAAGGTAATTGATTATGAGTAATTTCGACCAATTGAGATGCGGTATAGTTTGAACAAAGTTCTACCATTCTCTCTATTCGAATTCGATCAGCTTCAGATGATATATTGTTTTTAGTGAAATTAAATTTGTTTGCATTCCATGATCCTTTAGAAAAATCTATGTAGTTCTCTATCTTAGTTATAATAGAACTACCATATTTTTTGTATGTATAGTACACTTCTGGAACTACAGGGCCAAAGTCCCAAGCTTCAATCTCTTCATAAAAGCATGGAAGACCTGTATTAGCAAGAAAGTCTGATTGTATAAAATATAATATTTTTTGTAACTTTAAATTACTAACAGGCCTTCCTATTTCATAAGAGTAATTAATAATGTATCGTGCCACATCCATGACTTTATACATAAAAACACCACCTTTCATTAGATTTTAAAATAGAAAGTCATCAAAAAAGTTTAATTAGATTTTTACTATTTATAGAATTGATAAGTGATAATGTCTTTTCATATAATAGAACGATATTCAATAAATTAAGAGTGAAATTTTTTCAATATGCGTATTAAAATAATATATAATAAATAATTATATTATACGGCATATTGCACAAAAAACTATTGTCAATTTATATAATATGCGCAATGCTTTTTTGTTTGATTTTATATTTTTTATTATATTATTATGAACTTAATAATAATATGTTTGTATATTCCTATGATGATATTATACAGAACGTATGTTCTCGAGTAAATAGTAAAGTTGCTATATTTTGTGCTATAAAGTGTTGCATTTGCACAATTTAAATAAGATAATAAAGAGCCCTCTACGGTTCCAGGCTTACTGTGAGAATGCCTATAGCTTATTGGCCCATATACATACGACTCTCCCATGGCCGTAGCCCCATCAACACGGTCAGAAGGGTTGGAGTATGCTCTCAGTGAAATTCCCAACTACGGCTATGACTGACCCCTGCCTTATGAAAGAGGAACCACAGTGGCCCAGACTATCAGCAATTTGGAGGCTGTCCGTCTTGCCATTGACCATGGAGCGGAGATTCAGTTTGATGAAGTGGCCATGAGTCCGTACTTTCGCTACTGGCAGTACGGAGTTCAGCATGAGGTGTGGTTTGAGGATGTGAGAAGCTATAAAGCTAAGTTCGAATTAATTAAGGAATATGGACTACAGGGGTTGGTTATTGGAAGTTGATCAAAGCTCTTTCATTAATTCCTCATGGGTGATGCTGCTATTATAATTTAATGCATTTTCTAATGCTGTTTTCTCTGCAGCTGTTAACTTTGTATAATCAGGGTCCAATGCCAATACGAGTTTTTTAACAAATTCATATGCAAAAAGCTGGTCTGCTTCGGGAAGCATTTCTAATAATTCAAGTGTTTTAGTGATTTGTTCGCTCATATCCTATTCCTCCTATTTATATATGTCGCCGCGTGAGCCAATGTCTAATATTATTATTTTCATATCCATAAATGATGTGATATTTTCCTACCTCAGTCTATATTCATCGATTCTTCCCTACAGAACCTTAATGTCCCCTTCTGGAGGGATTTTGGTTAAACCGTTTAATAGCTGTACAGTATTTTTGTCGCAGTAACCTTATCGGTTGATTTCAAGAATTTTGAGGCAGACTTTTTGTATATTATTTGCATGGCATCCCCTTTAAAAGATTATTAGTGTCTATGATATTTTCATCATATCACGAGTGTTGAGAAGGCGCAATATCACAATGAAACAAAATGAAACGAATTCAGAAAGCTAAACCATAAAGAAAAGCGGGTGTCATATTTACACCAGAAGAAACCGGCTCAGACTGAACCTTAAGCTGGTACAATAATCATGGGCAGCAAAGTTCCTCTGTTTGAAATATGCTATTTCTTTAAATATTTGATGTAGCACAGGAAGGCCATAAAGTAAACAATATATTTGAAGATTTCTATAATTGCAGAAATATCGCAAAATAAGTAATCATAAAGCGCCCCCTAATCATTTCTATATTTAAACTATATCAATGCCCCCGAATATCCAATTCCTCAAATAACTTGATACCGCTTCCCCATGAATAGACAATATAATAGCCACTGTCTTGGATTTCTTCCGAAAATTCAAGAGTTCCATGTTCAATCACATCAATGGCCTTTCCTTCCTGCTTTTCAACAATACAGTCCCAATCATTTTTTCGATAATCTGCATAATAGTTATCAAGTTCCTCAATGGATAATGTGCTTTTAATTAACATTGCTCCCCAAAACTGCATCCCATTTCCGTTTCCAACAAGCTTGCCTGCCTTTGAAACAGATTCTATCAATTCTGTTCCCTCTGGCAAAGGTAATTCACGCAATTCTTTACTTACCTTGACTGCACTGTAGTTATTTACCAGCGGAATTGAAAAAATGCCACACACCAACAGTAATGCAATTGCAAACCCTATAATTTTTCCTGTTTTAGATTTACGCATCTTCCTGCTCCCTTTGATTTCGATGAGTTCATTATCAATATTTTCATGCTATTTACAATATCATTATATTACGAGAAGTCAGAAAATAACAGTGGCTGACTGATTCTGCCCCAGGTCGGATATGCCAATGCCAACATCCCGGTAACTAAAGAAAATTTGTTTTGCTATCCAATTCATCCGGTGGTTATTAATGATAGTCCGGCAAATACAGATGCACAATTATATCATAGTGTTTAATTTTATTTACTTCCGTACTGGCCTGATATACTTGAAAAACCGTTCCGGATCATGATAAAAGTAAATGATTCTACCGGGGGAGGTATCAAAGCAGTAACCAGTGCCTGCAAAATCAAAAGCTGCCATTGCCTTCTCAATTTTTTCTTCCACACTGCGATTTTCCTGCTCATAATTGAATGCTCCATGTTCAAAAACAATATACTCGTCTTCGGGAACATCAATCATGAGCATTTGTGGTGGTATCTCACCCTTATAATCAAAAGGAAGCCGTACACCATAACACTCTGTACGCGGAATACCCCAATCGCAGAGCCTTCCGTTTGGGTCGTTAATGTACGCCATAATCTGACCGCCGCCGCTGTTACATTCACTCCCGCCATTATCATCCAATTTGCCTTTAATACTATCAAGCAGTCCGGAAATTGTTTCGCAATCCTGCCCTGGAATAAGACTTTGTTTTTCCCAAAAGTCCCAATACCCATTACTCTCATAATTTTTAATATGCAAAAATTTGTGTTTGGGAATGGTTACAAAATAAATTTTAATATCATCCACGGATTTCATCATTCCAATCTCTCCTAATCCTAAAAAGTAGCGGTCAAAAGGGTTTATTTTTGTACGAAGAACGACAGGTTTAGAATTTTTTCGATATTCACTTGGAGTTATACCATATGTTCTCTTGAAAGCTCTGGTAAAAGCTTCGTGTGATGAAAAGCCATAATCAAAAGCAATATCTAAAAGGCTTTTTTCACTATCCCGAATTTCCTTTAGTGCAAAGGCTAATTTTCTATGCCGAAGATAATCCCTGAATTGCATACCCGATATTTCTTTGAACTTTCTGGTTGTATAAAACTCGGAATAACCCAGACTGTGAGAAAGAACGCGTAGTGTCAAGTCTTCGCCTTTATAATTTTTAATACACTTGTCAATTTCATCAACAATTATTTGAATTTGCTTTTGCCACTCATACATGCGCCTGTTTACCTCATTTCGACCACCCTATATTTATTATAAAGAAATAGAGAGATGATTGCTTGATTTTACTTGCTCTTATTCGTATTATAAACGGAAGATTAGTTTGTGGCAACAAATAGAGAAAGTACAGATTATTCCTTCCGCAATGCCTTGTATGTTTTTAGACATCAAGGTTATACTGCTTGAATTCAGAAGATAACAGAGGGTAATTTATTAAGATTGTTTATTGATAGCTGCCGGCTTTTCATGTATTATGATATTAAAAAGAATAAGGAGGCGGCTCAAGAATGATTACGATATTTAACCGTAAGCAATTGACTAGTACATTTGATATGAAAAGACAGGCTGAGGTACGGGACCTGATGGCACGATATAAGATCCCCTATTCATACAAAGTAATTAATAGAAGAAGCCCGTCCCCCTTTAGTGCGGGTTCCAGAGCCAGAACCGGGACATTTGGAGAGAACTTACAGCTGGCATACGAATATATTATATACGTTAAAAAGATAGACTATGAAAAGGCAAATGCAATTATAAATGGGAAAATCAAATAATAATCAAACTTAACACGAAGCCAGGTTTGATGATATGTTTGAAATTAAGAGTATAAGAGAATACTAAAACGGGTGCTGTCAAGGATTGTGGGACAGCACCCGTTTGCAGTTATGATGATTCACATTACACCCGATTAAAATTTTATTTACATCCACAAAAACGGCTGCCTGATAGCCGCATTTCTCCTGGCTTCCTCATTATCCGATTCAAATGGAAGCTTCTCATACAGCTTAACCAGTTGGGGAATGCCCAGCCTGTATCCGGCAAACATCATAAAAGAGGCCCGGGCCGGAAATGCATCAAAATGCATGACGTCCGGAGGATAGGGCCAGAGGGATTTATCCAGCAAATAAGGAAGCAGGAAAGATACCGCCTTTTTCATGCTTCTCCCGTCAGAGTCCTCATATTCCCACAGATTGTCCTCAGGCGTGGACAAGGCCTGACAAATGGCGGCTAAATTATCTACAATAAATATGGAATAATTATATGGCTTGGTTCGGTCCAGTTCCCGCGGAAATGCCCCATTGACTTCCATCTGCTTTAACAGCACCTCCTTATAATGTCTGCGGCAAAGACCGGCCAGCAATTCATTACCCGTAAATAGGGAAAATACAGCGGCTTGCATAAAGAAACAGACGCTGTGATTATTGCTGGTATTCATTTCTTCGATTCCGTTTTCGCTTGTGAGCATCCATCCCAGATACTGTGAAAACCAGTCCTTTATCCCATGCCGGATTTCTTCCGTAACAGACGGACTTTTACACAAAGCCTGAAAGGCATAGGGAATATCCGCCAGATGAATGGTGTCAATAATACCGATTCCCCGCCCGGTACATATCCCTGGAATGGATTGGGCATAAGAAAGATGAGGGTTCATTTTCGTGTCCTCATCCAGAAAGAATTCCTTCAGCACCGTAACTGCCTGCCGGGCGAACCGCTCTTCCTTTGTCAGGGAGTAGGCGGAGGAAAGAGATACAACCAGATCACCCATGCGGCGCAGCAGCCGTCGGTGTTCATGGAAGTTGTCCGGGTTGGACTCTCCATCCCGGCGGATATAGGGAAGACCGTCCGGGGATGCCGGGTCAGGCCACCAGTAGTCCCCGTTGGAACAGTAGTCGTGGACAGAGCCGGGGCTTTGAGGACAGATTGCATCGGTGATATGGGGTATGGGTGCGTCAAGAGCTGCTTTTGCCTGCTTGAGAATCTGGTTCTTGTCCGGACAGGACAAGAAGAAGGCAGAGCATTTCGGATTGCTTGTCATGGAATGTTCACCTCGTCTAAAATTTTGCTTATGCTGTTGGTTCATATGGTCTTAGCTTAAGGCAGTCAGGAGAAAAAACCAATAGGCAAAACCCTCAAACCATTAGCAATTTGTACATAATTCCTAAAACATCCCGGTTTTTTGTAAAGTTTTAATGTAAAAAACCGATATTTCATAGGTAGTTATCCTGAGCAGCAGGATATTTAATCCATCAAAATACATCAGGAAATTAAACAAAAGGAAAGGGAAGGAAAATCGTGAAGCAACGTTCAAAGGTGTATCTCCACTTGTTTTTATCATATCTGGTGATTTTTCTGGTTCCCATTCTTTTAGGAACTGTTATTTACGGTTATTCATTCCGTTCAGTGCGCCGTCAGGAAGAGAAGATGAACACCAATCTTTTGACCATGATCCAAAGGGACTTGGACAAAGAAATTGATAACATACAGAAGATTTCAGCAAGGATGGCTATGGATACGGGAGTGCAGTTAGCAAGCAAGGTAAAGGGAAGCTTTGGCAATGAAGACCAGATGACCTTATATTACCTGTTCAATGATTTACAGTCCATTGCCATGTCGGAGGAATTTATTGAAGATGTATTCATTTATTTCAACAATACCCAAAGAGTCACCTGCATCAATGGAAATATGTCTTCAAATATGTATTATGATCTTTACTATGACAGCAAGAAGCTTCCCTTTGATGTATTCAGGGAATACATGGCACTTCCTCATTATAATGACATGATTTCCTTTTACCAAAAGGCTGGAGGAGAACGGTTGATTTTCACCATGACGGTGCTGGACTACGCCGTAGGAAGAAAGTCTGCTACTGTGGGAATTGCGGTGGACTATGATACGATCCTCCAAAGGCTGGAATCCATGCGCTGGGATGGCGGGATTGATATTCTGGTAATCAATGAGCACAATGATATTATTTCTGCCGGAGGAGAGAACGCCCGCAGCCATGGACTGACTTATGACAGTCTGCCGGAAGGCAGCAGGATTGAAAAGGACAGCAAGGGAAAGCCCTATATGATCTCTGTCCTGGATTCGGATAAGACTGCCTGGAAATACGTGGCAGCAGCTCCCGTGGCTCTGATTGAGAAAGAGGCCAGGGCGATTCAAAACATAGCGATGGCTGGTCTGTTTCTCTGTATTATTTCAGGATTTGCCATTTCCGGTTATCTGACCAAAAAGAACTATAATCCGGTGAAAATGCTTCTGGAAACCGTAAAAAATCATGGCAGCAGGGAAATGGATGAAAATGAGAACGAATACCAATGGCTGAACCGCCAGATCAACCAGTTTTTCCAGGAGCAGGTGAACTCAGAGCGGCTTCTGGCTGAAAACAGGAAGAATCTTAAGAATTATTATTTAATCCAGCTTCTTCAGGATTATTACAACGGCAGACCTATGGAGCCCTACGGAATCCATCTGCACATGGAATACAACATGGTCATGCTGTTTGAGCCTGAGATGAAAAAAGATGATGCAAAAGAAAATGCCCTGCAAAAATTTGTTGTTACCAACGTGTTTGAAGAAATGTGCTTAAACCATTTTGGCGTGGAAATGGTGGAAATCGGTGAACGGACGGCGGCAATCATCAACCTTCCTACTGAGGAAATCCGGCACATTCAGACGGTGAAGGAAATGGCAGAAAATCTCCAGCAGATGGCAGAGGAATCCTTTGGATTTACAGTGAGGATTTTTGCCGGTTCCATTTCCAAGGGGCTGGAGGGAATCCATTTATCCTATCTTCAGGCCAGGGATATGGAGGAGTACTTAAACCTGTTGGATACCACCCTTATCCTTTATGATGAAGTGAAAAATATTCAGCCTGAATACGATTATCCGACGGAAATGGAAGAAAAGATCATCAATGCCATGAAGGTAGGAGACAGCCGGCAGGCCGGGCAGACCATGCGCCAGGTATTTGACCGGAATTTAACCGGCCATGTGTCGGCCAATATTTACCGGTGCCTGATTTATGACATGATCGGAACCCTTTTAAAGGGTGCCAACTCAGGAGGCTACCGGGAGGCGGCAGGAGAATTGGAGTTTCCGGACCAATCCAAGGTGCGGCAGCCTGTAGAAGAGGTGAAATGCCAGTTTGAAAGTCTCCTGGAGAAAATATGTGAAAAAATTCTGCTTCTGGAAAAGGAAACCAGCCAGGACAGAACCTTGAGCAAAAAGGTCCAAAAATATATTTTGGAAAATTATATGGACCCGGATTTGAACATTTCCCTGACCAGCCAGCATTTTGACATGACCCCTAATTACCTTTCTTCGATTTATAAGAAGCAGACTGGAAAAAGTCTTTTGGATTATATCAATACCATGAGGCTGGAACATGCCAAAGGATTGCTGGAAGAAGGAAAAAGTGTGGTGGAAGCGGCAGAGCAGACAGGTTTCCGGGACAGTGGCACCTTTATCCGGGCTTTTAAGAAGAAATACGGCATTACACCGGGGCAGTTAAAGAAGAAAATTTGAGAAATAACGCATTGACTTGAAAAAATGCAAATGGAAATTGGAGATTTTGCCAATGGAGTTTGCATTTTTTCTATATCTTCCTGGCATTGTCCAATGCTATGATAGGGGCACAAAAGCTGGGGCGTAAATTCCCCGGCCCAAAATAACTGTATGATCGAAAGGAGACAGGGAGGCAATGAAGAAAAGAGGATTATCATTGCTGCTGACAGCCGCAATGGCAGCCGGAACACTGGCGGGCTGCAGTACGGCAAAGCAGGCACCCGAGACAACACCTGCGGCAGAGACTACTGCGGCGGCAGGAGAGACGGGGGCAGAGGCAGTAAGCTTTTCTTATCCAATGGATAAGGGAGATCAGCTTCAATACTGGTGCGAACTGACCAGCACAGTTTCTGCAAACTATGCAAATTTAGGAGATACGCCTTTTGGAAAGGGCTGGATGGATCGGACAGGAGCGGACATCGAATTTTTGCATCCGCCGTCAGGCCAGTTAAAGGAACAGTTCAGCTTGATTATGGCAGATGGAAACCTGCCGGATTTAATGGAATACAACTGGGTAACGGATTATCCCGGCGGACCGGAAAAGGCCATCAAGGATGGAGTGATTGTTCCCTTAAATGATATCATTGACAAGTATTGCCCCAATTTAAAGGCTTATCTGGAAGCAAATCCGGTCATAGACGGCATGATCAAAACCGATGACGGTAATTATTATGCATTCCCATTTGTCAGAGGAGATGAAATGCTGCTCAATACCATTGGACTGATGCTTCGTCAGGACTGGCTGGATGAGCTGGGCCTGGAGGTTCCCACCACCATGGATGAATGGCATACCGTACTTACGGCATTTAAGGAGAAAAATGGAGCCGAAGCTCCATATACCTTTGAGTATACCAATACACCTTACTTAACCAGTGATCCATTTGCTTATGCTTACGGAACAAACCGCTCTTTCTATGTGGGAAGTGACAAAACGATTCATTTCGGAGCAGTAGAAGAAGGCTACAGACAGTTTCTGACAACCATGAATCAGTGGTACAGCGAAGGGCTGATTGACAAAGACCTTGCCACCTTAAAAGGCGACCAGGTAAGTGCCAAGATGACCAATGGTCTTTCCGGAGCCTCTATGGGCCAGGCAGGAAGCCGTATGGGAACCTGGACGGAAGCAGCCCGGTCGACAAACCCTTCCTTTAAGCTGGTGGCAGCTCCGCCTCCAACTCTGGTAAAAGGAGAAAAGGCAGAGTTTGGACAGATCGAGGTTCCCTATTCAGGAAGAGCCAGTGTGGCGATTACCTCCTCCTGCGAGGATGTAGAGCGTGCGGCAAGACTGATGGATTATGCTTACGGCGAAGAAGGACATATGTATTTTAACTTTGGTATTGAAGGGGAATCCTACACCCTGGTCAACGGTTATCCGACCTATACCGACCAGGTTATGAAGAATCCTGACGGACTTCCCGTATCCCAGGCCATGTCCGCCTACATCCGCGGCAACTACAACGGACCATTTGTACAGGATGTGCGTTATCTGGAGCAGTATTATACTCTGGATGAGCAGAGAGAAACTCCTACTGTATGGGGTCAGTCCAATGGAAGTGCCCACATCATTCCTCCGATTACACCTACCTCAGAGGAGAGCAAGGAATTTTCCACCATCATGAATGAAATCAACACCTACCGTGATGAAATGACTCTGAAATTCATGTTCGGCACAGAGAGTCTGGATAACTTTGATACCTATGTCAAGAATATCGAAAACATGGGCTTGGCCCGTGCACTGGAAATTCAAAATGCGGCTTTTGAACGCTACAATTCAAGATAAAAGCAAAGCCATAAAGGACTGTTGGAAGCAACAGTCCTTTATGATGAAAGAAGAAAGAGAAAAGGAGCAGACCGGCATGAAGCTAAGCTACCGCATAAAAAAGGACTGGGCCAGGAACCGCTCGTTGTATTTAATCATACTTCCTGTTCTGGCATTTTATATTTTATTTCATTATAAGCCCATGTATGGGGCAATCATCGCCTTTAAGGAATACAGTCCGGCTTTGGGAATTGCCGGAAGCCCCTGGGTGGGATTTGATAACTTTACCAGGTTTTTTAAGAGTGTCTATTTTATCAGACTGATTAAGAATACCATTTTGTTGAGTCTTTACAATCTGGCGGTGGGATTTCCAGCTCCCATCATCCTTGCCCTGCTGTTAAATGAGGTGAGAAACAGAAGATTTAAAACCGTGACCCAGACCATTACATATCTGCCCCACTTTATTTCTCTCATCGTAGTGACAGGAATGCTGACGGATTTCAGCATGACCACAGGACTGTTTAACGACATAGTGGAAATATTCGGCGGCCAGAGGTCTCCGCTTTTGCAAAATCCCAAGCTGTATCGCTCCATTTACGTTATATCCGGAATCTGGCAGGAGGTGGGCTGGGGCTCCATCATCTATCTGTCCGCTCTTGCAGGCGTAGACAGCCAGCTTTATGAAGCCGCCCAGATTGACGGAGCAGGAAAATGGAAGCAGTTAGTTCATGTGACCCTACCGGGTATTGCACCCACTATTATCATCATGTTCATCTTAAAGATGGGCTCTCTGATGAATATGGGGTACGAAAAAACTATTTTGTTATACAATCCGTCCACCTATGAAACAGCCGATATTATTTCATCTTATATTTACCGGATCGGCCTTTTAGAGCAGGACTGGAGTTATTCCACGGCAATCGGTTTATTTAATTCGGTGATTAACTTCGGACTTTTGCTGCTTACAAACAAGCTGTCCAAACGTTACAGCGAGACCAGCTTATGGTAAGGAGGACTTAAGAATGAAAGTGAAACGATCAAAAGGAGAGCAGGTTTTCTCCCTGTTTAATTATATATTTCTGACGGGAATCATCATCATGTGTCTCTACCCGGTGTGGTATGTGGCAGTGGCTTCCATCAGCAACAGCAACCTTCTGACACAGCATACGGGCCTTCTGTTAAAGCCCATAGGCTTAAGCTTTGAAGCATATAAAAAGGTATTTCAAAATCCCATGATCGGAAAAGGCTATTTAAATACCTTATTCATTCTGGTTATCGGCGTGTTTCTGGATCTGGTGATGACATCTCTGGGCGCTTATTTCCTGTCCAGAAAAAGGGTGATGTTTAAAAGACCTATTATGATGCTCATTGTATTCACCATGTTTTTCTCAGGGGGCATGATTCCGTTTTATTTGAACTTAAAGGATCTGCACTTGACTAATACCCTGTGGGGACTGATAATTCCCTTTATGATCAGCACCTATAATCTGATTATTTTAAGGACTTCTTTTGAGAGCATACCGGAAAGTCTCATTGAGGCGGCTCAGATTGACGGGGCAGAGCATTTAACTATTCTGCTTCAGGTTGTGATTCCGCTGTCCAAGGCCATTTTGGCGGTTATGGTTCTGTATTACGGTGTCAGCATCTGGAACTCCTGGTTCTGGGCGTCTGCTATCATCCGCACCAGAGAAATGTATCCGCTCCAGGTCATCCTCCGGGAAATCCTGATGCAGAATGATGTCAGCTCCATGACAGCAGGTGCGGGGGCTATGGATACGGAAGCCATTGGAATGACCATCAAATATGCCACTATTATCGTTGCCACTCTGCCCATTCTGTGTGTATATCCATTTTTGCAGAGACACTTTACAAAGGGAACCATGGTGGGAGCAGTAAAAGAATAAATAAAAAGGAGAGAACAATGAAGGAGAAATTGCAGGATATTTACGAAAAACTGGATCAAAAGCTCCAGGCAGAATGCGCCAGAGTGGGGGAGAGCATTCCTTATATCCCTGAAAACGGACGTTACCGGAAGGATATGCGGGAGGTAAACGATTCCTGGTGGACCAATGGATTCTGGGCCGGTATGCTGTGGCAGATGTATCAAAGTACGGGAAATGAAGCTTATAAAAAGACAGCGGAATATTCGGAGGCTGCTCTTTCCAAGGCCATGGAAAGATACGTAGGGCTTCATCACGACGTAGGCTTTCAGTTTCTCCATACGGCAGTGGCAGATTACCGGCTGACCGGAAAGGAGAAGGCAAAAGTTACGGGGCTTCATGCCGCCAATCTTCTGGCAGGAAGGTTCAATGTGACGGGAGAATACCTTCGCGCCTGGAATTTAGATCGGTCCGGCTGGATGATTGTGGATAGTCTGATGAACATTCCCCTGCTGTACTGGGCGGGAAATGAGTTAAATGACCCCAGGTATGCAGATATTGCTGACCGTCATGCCCATACTGCTATCAGGGTTCTGCAAAGAGAAGACGGCTCCTGCAACCACATCGCCATTTTTGACCCCGCCACCGGAGAGATGCTGGAATGCCCGGGAGGGCAGGGGTACGGGCCCGGATCATCCTGGTCCAGAGGCCAGGCGTGGGCCATTTACGGCTTTGCACTGGCGTTTATGCATACGGGGCAGCAGGAATATCTGGATGCTGCCAAACGGACCGCCCATTATTTCCTGTCCAATATAGCTCTTACCGGATATGTGCCCCTTACGGATTTCAGGGCACCTGAGGAGCCGGTCAGCTGGGACACCACTGCAGGAGCGTGTGCGGCTTGCGGCCTGCTTCAGATTTCAGAAATGGTCCCGGATTTTGAAAAGCCCCTGTACTATGACAGCGGAGTGAAGATGCTGATGGCCCTGGCGGAAAACCATTGTAACTGGAATCCGGAAGAAGATGGAATTCTGCAGAACGGAACTGTGGCATACGGAAAAGAAGGGGAAACCCATGTACCGATTATTTATGGAGACTACTTCTTTACAGAGGGCATCTTACGGCTTTTAAATAAAGGGTTTATGATCTGGTAGAAACAATCACCACACAATAGATACGGGAAATAAAAGAAAGGTGAGAGGAAAACGATGAATCACTGTATGGAAAAGTGGAAAAAACGCAGAATTGTGACAAGAAATGATGCGGCAGAAGTCCTGCTGGATATGATCCGTCCCCTGAAAGGATTCTACAGTCCAGGTAAAAGCTGGCTGAAATTGGGGAATACAGGAGTCCATTACGGCGACAAACCAGCCTGGATGGAGGGCTTTGCCCGGGTGATGTGGGGACTTGGCCCCCTGTGGTCCCAGGATAATAAAAGTCTTTCCGCGGAACTTAAGCAGGAAGCGGATGAATGGCTCAATCTGTACCTGGAGGGAATGATCCACGGTACAGATCCTGACCATGAAGAGTACTGGGGTGATCTGGTGGATTACGATCAGAAAATGGTGGAAATGGCTTCTCTGGTGACAGGAATCAGCTTATCCCCTCAAAAGCTTTGGAATCCCCTTACGAAAAAGCAGAAGGAAAACCTCTATCAATGGCTGAATCAGATCAATGACCACAAAGTTCACCCTAATAACTGGAGGTTCTTCCGCATTCTGGTGAACATGATGTTCCAGCTTCTGGACCTGCCCTGGTCTGAGGAGGTCCTGGAGGATGATATGGCAGTCATAGAAGGCTGTTATACAGGGGACGGTTGGTATTATGACGGAAATGCAGGGCAGGTGGATTATTATATTCCCTTTGCCATTCATTTTTACAGTCTGATTTACTCCCGGCTCATGGAGCAGAAGGACCCGGAGAGAAGCAGAATGTTTAAGGAGCGCTCCCGTGTATTTTCCCACGATTTCATTTACTGGTTTGCAGAAGATGGGCGGGAGATTCCCTATGGAAGAAGCCTGACATACCGCTTTGCCCACGGCGCTTTCTTTGGGGCCATGGGCTTTGCCGGAGTGGAGGGAGCCGGATTTGGGGTTATGAAGAGTCTGGCTCTTAAGAATCTGGAACAGTGGATGAAGCTTCCTATTTTTGATAATGGAGGAGTCCTGTCCATCGGCTACGGGTATCCCAACCTGTTTATGAGCGAGCGCTACAATGCTCCAGGCTCTCCTTACTGGGCATTTAAGTCTTTCTTTCTTCTGGCTCTCCCCCAGGAACATCCCTTCTGGCAGAGTGAGGAAGAGACTTATCCATATGAAGAGAAAAAGCTGCTTTCCCATCCTCATATGCTGGTCACCCATGACAGCCACAATCATGTGCTGGCCTATGTGGCCGGTCAGCATTGCAGAAATCATGGAGCCTGCCCGGAAAAATATGAAAAATTCGTCTATTCCAATAAATTCGGATTCAGCGTATCCAGAGGCTTTGGACTGTCTGAAGGGGCTTTTGACAACACGTTGGCAGTGTCTTTGGCCGGTGAGGAACGGTATCAGATGCGCTATGGAGCCCGGGACTTTGAAGTGAGTGAAGACGAAGTGAAAATCACTTACCGTCTCATGCCGGGAGTAGAAGCAGTAAGCCGGATCATTCCTCAGGGAGCCTGGCATGTGAGAATCCATGAAATCAGGACGGAACATGAAATTGATGTGGCTGACGGAGGCTTTGCAATTCCGGTGGAGTCGGCAAAATATGACAGAAGCTGTATTGAAGAGGGAGAAGAAACAGCCTCCGCCTCCTTCCCATGGGGAATTAGTAAAGTAGTCAGTTTAAGCGGAGGAAAGGGGAAGATGGTGGATGCTTTCCCTAATACCAATCTCTTCCAGCCCTTAACAGTCATTCCCACCATCTGCTACCGGCTGAAACCGGGAGTTCACAGGCTAATTACCTGTGTAATGGCTGATGATTCAGAAGAGTCAGAACGCCTGGCGGGGCAGATCCCTGATGTTCTTCCCTGACGGCTGCTTTGGCAGGCGGTTTAAAACCATTGACACGCAAATCATATATTGTTATAATTTTTGTACAACATATATATTTGGTCTGTTACAGGATAAATGGTTATAAGACCTGCTTAAGGAGTGCATATGACTTTACAAGAAAAAAATGAAGAACTTAAAAACTACCTTTCCCAGCTTGGAAGCGTTGCCGTTGCTTTTTCATCAGGCGTTGATTCCACATTTCTGCTGAAAACAGCCCATGATGTGCTGGGAGACCGTGTGATTGCCGTTACAGCCCGTTCCTGCTCCTTTCCCGAAAGAGAGTTAAATGAAGCGGTGGAATTCTGTAAAGCAGAGGGAATTCGGCATTTTATTGTGGACAGCGAAGAGCTGGATATAGATGGTTTCAGCAGCAACCCGAAAAACCGCTGCTACTTATGCAAGCATGAGCTGTTTGAAAAGATTGCTGTCATAGCCGCTGAACATGGCATAAGTGAAATCGTAGAAGGCTCCAACGAGGATGACAACGGGGATTACCGCCCCGGCTTGCAGGCAGTGGCGGAGTTAAATGTCCGCAGTCCTTTGCGCCATGTAAAGCTTACCAAGGAAGAAATCCGGGAACTGTCCAAAGAACTGGGCCTGCTGACCTGGGATAAACAGTCATTTGCCTGTCTGTCCAGCCGTTTTGTCTACGGTGAGACTATTACCAGGGAAAAGCTGTCCATGATTGACCAGGCGGAGCAGCTTCTTCTGGATATGGGGCTAAAACAAGTCCGGGTCAGAATCCATGGAACCATAGCCAGGATTGAAGTACTTCCTTCTCAGTTATTGCAATTGGTAGAGGGACCCAAAAGACAAGAGATTGTGGATGCATTTCACGGTCTGGGCTTTTCTTATGTGACACTGGATCTGGATGGCTACCGGACCGGAAGTATGAACCTGACTCTACCGGAGGCGGGAGAATAGTTGTAAACGGCTTTTGCCCTGTATGCAGATATACATTTGCGGGGCAAAAGCCGTTTTTTGGTAAAATCCATTGCGTTTATCCATTTTTTCTGTTAAACTAACATGTTAAACCATTGACGGAAAGGATTTTAGAATGTTTTTATATCAGATTGTGGATAATCATATAAAAATCCTTGGTTACCGGGGATATGACGGCGTTGTGCGGGTTCCGGAGCGAATCGGAAACAGGACAGTGAAAGAGCTGTCTGCCTATGCCTTTTCCTGCGGCTGGGGCAGAGATGCAATGCTTGCCCGTGTAGGAAGTGAAATACTGGTTTGTGATGAGGAAGGAAATCCTGTCACGGCAGAGGAAACAGACCTGCCTCCGGAAATCAACTGTGAAAAACTAAAGGCCCTGTATCTGCCGGATACCATCAGGAAAATAGGAAATTACGCATTTTATAATTGTTTTGATCTGGCTCACCTCCAGTGCTATAGTTCCATAGAAAACTTGGGTTCCGGGCTGTTTACCGGATGTACGGGAATCCGGTCTTTGGATATTCATATTGTGGCGGAAAAACGCTCCTGTATGGAAGAAATTCTGGCAGAGCTGCATCAGGAGCTTTATATAAACTATTACAGCCCAAAAGGGAATGCCCGCCTGGTCTTTCCTGAGATGTTTGAGGAGTCGGTGGAGCACACTCCGGCCCGGATCACCATCCGGGAAATGCACGGCTGCGGTCATATGTACCGCTATTGCTTTGAACATACGGAATTTCAGTTTCACAAATACGATGCCCTGTTTCCCCACGCATTAGTGCAGGAAAGAGAGTCTGTAACAGCAGCTCTGGTTCTTGGCAGGCTTTATACTCCTGTTGACCTCTATGATCAGGACAGGGAAATTTATGAGGATTATTTGACGGATCATATGACAGCAGCAGGGAAGGCGGCCCTTGCAGACGAGGACCCCGATCTTTTCCTATGGCTTGCAAGGGAGTATGGGCAGGACAGGAAGACCTTTGACGGGCTGGTTGACCTGGCAGGGGAGGCGGACCGCACAGAGGTTTTAAGTGCGCTTATGGAAATGCGCCGCAGGCGTTTTCCTGCTGTGAAGCGAAAGTTTTCTTTATCGTAATCAATAAACAGAATGAAACAGAAAGAAGGTGAAGCAATGATTGATCCGGTAAGGCAAAAGCAGCTTGATGAGCTGAAAACCGTGGAAATAGGCAGTGACATTTTAACCAATGCACGCAATGAGCTGTATTTGAATTTCCGATACCTGGATATTGCCCTGAGCAGCTTCATCTTTGAGGCAGACTGGTCCGGAACAGGTCTGGCCACGGACGGGGCCGTGATTTATTACCAGCCGGAGCATTTGTTTGCCATGTATAAAAGCAACAGGGTCTGGGTGAACCGGTCCTATTTGCATATGCTGTTTCACTGCCTGTTCTGCCACGTATACTCCAGGGGAAACAGGGATAAGGCGGTCTGGGACTTAGCCTGCGACATTGCCATAGAGTCCATATTGGACAGCTTTTATGTGAAATCTGTTTACCGCCATCAGTCCGGTTACCGCAGAGAAATATACGGGCGGATTGGAGAGCGGCTTAAGGTCTTTACTGCGGAAGGAATCTATCAGTTTCTCCGGGAAAAGAACTTCCCTGCAGAGCAGCTTCAGAAAATGGCAGGAGAATTCTATGTGGACAGCCATGTCCTTTGGGACCAGGAGCAGGACCCCAAGATTCCGGTGGAGCGCCAGAACCAGTGGCAGAACATCCGGGAGAAAATGGAAACGGAGATGGAATCCTTTGGAGAAAAGGATGATAAATCCTCTAAAAATCTTTTGGAGCAGATCAAGGTTGAAAACAGGGAACAATACGACTACAAAAAGTTTTTAAGAAAGTTTGCAGTCCTAAAGGAAGAAGCGGAAGTGGACCCTGATTCCTTTGATTATGTTTTCTATACCTACGGCCTGTCTCTTTATAAAAACATGCCTTTAATTGAGCCTCTGGAAACGAAAGAGGTTTTTAAAATAGAAGACTTTGTCATTGTCATTGACACCTCCATGTCCGTATCAGGTGATTTGGTGAGCCAGTTTCTTCAGGAAACTTATGGGGTTCTTGGGGAGTCTGAAAGCTATTTCAGGAAAATCAATATTCACATCATTCAATGCGATGAAGAAATCCGTTCTGACGTGACCATCACCAGCAGAGAGGAGATGGAGGACTATATGGAGCATTTTACCCTGTCCGGTTTTGGAGGTACGGATTTCCGTCCTGCCTTTGAATATGTAAACGGCCTTGTGAACAAAGGGGCTTTTAAGAAGCTGCGGGGACTGATTTATTTTACCGATGGAAAGGGAATTTATCCGGTGAAAATGCCTCCTTATGATACTGCATTTGTCTTTATGAAGGATCAGTATGAAGATATTTCTGTCCCCGGGTGGGCTATGAAGGTGATATTGATGCCTGAAGATCTTGTAACTGTTCAGGACTGAACTGTTACTGCAAGTTAACTTACAGGAGATTTGACTATGAATATAAAACGAGCGAAAGAAGAAATTAAAAATACCATTGAAGCCTATCTGCTGAAGGATTCCTATGGCTCCTATGAGATTCCGTCCATGCGGCAGAGGCCGGTATTTCTCATCGGGCCTCCCGGAATCGGAAAAACTCAGATTATGGAGCAGGTGGCGAGAGAGTGCCAGGTAGGTCTGGTTGCCTATACCATTACTCATCATACCCGGCAGAGTGCTGTTGGCCTGCCTTTTATTACGGAAAAGGAATACGACGGGAAGCATTACAGTGTAACAGAATACACCATGAGCGAAATTGTGGCTTCCATTTATGATAAAATAGAAAGCACAGGGCTTAAAGAGGGAATCCTTTTTATTGATGAAATCAACTGTGTTTCCGAGACTCTGGCGCCCACCATGCTCCAGTTTCTTCAGTATAAAACCTTTGGAAATCACAGCATTCCAGAAGGCTGGGTTATCGTCACGGCCGGAAATCCGCCGGAATACAATAAATCGGTCCGGGATTTTGACGTTGTGACCCTGGATCGGATCAAGCTGATCCAGGTGGAGCCGGATTATGAGGTATGGAAGGCTTATGCCTATGAAAATGGACTTCATCCGGCGATCATATCTTATCTAAATGCCAGAACTGAAAACTTCTGCCGCATTGAAACCACAGTGGACGGCAAGCTTTTTGCCACTCCCAGAGGCTGGGAGGACTTATCCCGCTTTATCCAGATCAGCGAGCGGCTGGGCAGAAAACCGGACCGGGATGTAGTGGGAGAATACATTCAATTTCCAAAGATTTCCAAGGATTTTGCCAACTACCTGGAGCTATACTATAAGTATGAGGAAGATTATCAGATTGATGAGATTTTATCAGGGATTATTCGGGAAAGGCTTTGCGATAAGCTGAAACGGGCGGCTTTTGATGAAAAATTAAATGTCATAGGTCTGCTTTTATCCAGGCTGGGCCAGGGTTTTCGCAAGGCTGCTGACCAGGGAGACAAGACCCAGCTTTTGATGGAAGCCTTAAAGGAAATTAATCCGGAAACAGAAGGAAATGCTTCCGGTTCCATGTTAAGCCGTCTGGCTTCTTTGCGGGAAAAATGGAAAAAGGAATGGAACAGCAAGCGGGAAGCCGGTCTTTTAAGCAGAAGAGAAGATTACCTGCGCCGCGATGTGGAAGGACTTCTTTTTAAATATGAAGAAACCCTTAAAAGGGAAGATATTACAGACTTAAAAACAGCCTGGGAACGGATCAGCCAGATGTTTGAAGAAGAAAGCATACAGTATGATGAGGCCTTATCTGAGGCAGGAAAAGCCCTGGAACATGCTTTTGATTTTATGGAGGCAGCTTTTGGAGACGGGCAGGAAATGGTCATATTTGTAACGGAATTAAATACCGGTTATTACAGCGTTCAGTTTTTAAAGGAGTACGATTGTGAACGGTATTATCAGTATAATGAAAGGCTTTTATTCAACACCCGTGAGGATGAAATAAGGGCCAGGATCAACGGCTTAGGGAGATAATGTATAAAAATCAGGCCTCTATATCATAATAACAGATGAAAAGGAGGTAGTGCCATGAGAAATAAAGCATTGGACTACACAGCCCTTACCATAGCCATTGTGGGCGCAGTAAACTGGGGGCTGGTAGGATTCTTCGATTTCAACCTGGTGTCATTTATTTTTGGCAGCATGACATGGGTTTCCAGAATCCTGTATGCGCTGGTGGGAATTTGCGGACTGTACCTGTTCACCTTTTATGGTCGTTCCGAAGTTAGTACAGAAAGATAGTAGGTAATATGGAGAAGGGGTAAACTGTACCCTAAACTGTACCCTGATAGTAAAACACAGAAAAAAAGCTGTGTTGAACTATTAGGGTACTTTTTGTTATAATTCTTAAGTGAAATAATATCTATTTAACAGCTGAAAACATGCTATATAAAAGGCGCTGATCTGTTAAAGATCAACGCCCTCTTTTAATATGTCCTTAACAAGGAATCAAGAAACCTTTTCCATCCAAGATACGAAAGAGCTTAAAAAGCTGTCAAGGAACGTTTTTGTATCCTCATTGCTTAAAGCGCCGTTTTCATCGATCAAGGTGTGGTAAGAACCAATATACGCTTCCGGTTGAGCTAAGGTTAAAACATTCAGAAAAGCGAGCACCTGACGCAGGTGGTGATTTGCTCCAAAACCACCGATACCTCCGGGAGACTGACTGATAACAGCCCCTGGTTTACCGTTCCAAACATTTTTTCCATAAGGACGGGACCCTACATCCAATGCATTTTTCAGTGCCGCAGGAATGGAACGGTTATGTTCTGGCGTGATGAAGAGTACGCCATCCAAAGTTAGTACTTCATTGCGGAATGTGGTGTATTCTTCCGGATCAGCACCGTCATAATCCTGATTATAAAGAGGAAGTTGGCTGATATCAATGGTTTTGAATACAACTCCTGCTGGAGCATGGTTCTTCACATACTCGGCAATGCTTCCGGAAAAAGAGTTTTTTCTCAAACTGCCTGTAATAATTCCAATTGTTTTACTCATGATTACATACCTCCGTTATATAATTATTTTTCAAAGACTACTGATTGCATACTGTGAATCTGGTGCGGATAAACTGGGGTTTTTCTATTTCATCTAAAATTGCAATTGCCATGCCTGTTGCTCTGATAATTGTGAGTTTTATAGATCCCCCCTCCTTATTTATTTGATGAATTCTTTTGTGATGTCAGCCAATGTAATGGCGGACATTTCATTTTCTGCTGCACTTTGAATATTGCTATATAAATGCTTCAAGGTACTTTCAATCTCTGCCCCTACAGGACATTTGTGATTGGTATTACTGTGTATACCGAACAAATCCGGGTTTTCCTCCACGGCCTCAAATATATCCAGAAGTGTAATGTCTTCTGCCTTCTTGGCAAGTCCTGTAATACCGACTCTTGTGCTGGATTCAATCAGCTGTGCTTTTTTTAGCCGGCTCATCAAACGCCGGACAAGCGCCGGATTGGTATTAATGCTGGAAGCAATATACTCCGATGTAACAGGCTCTGTATTGGTCAATGCAATTAAACACATAATGTGTATACTAACCGATAATTTTGTAGAGTACATAAGCACCACCTTTAGTAACTATTATAGTTACTAATTTGCCGGTTGTCAAGTTTTCTATTACAAAATACCTTTAATTTTATTGATTATTTTTCTCTATATTCCAGAGCAAATGCAGGCATGCCAGGGGAGTTGAGAGCTCCGAAGGTACATTTTTATGCTGGGTTCCCGGGGGGGTTCTCAATTCTATCGAAATCAATATCCATTGCAATGATGAATCGAATATGCTATATTTTCTATACTTACATCTTAGGGTTGTGAAAATTTACTTGAAGCTGCTTTATAGTATTATGGTAACATACCTCACTTTATTATACCACTTTATCTCATCAATATTTGCAGTGGGGCGTTAATGTGACCAATGCCACTCAAGTGTTAACCACAGGCCATAGAAAATTCCAATTTCAGGAGGACGCTATGTTATTTATATTCGGCATAAGCCAGGGAAGAAAACTGCTTGATTACACAAAAACGGTCATTTGCGGCCAGTGCGGAGGCTATGGCAGATATCAGGTATTCATGACCTATAGCTATTTCAGCATTTTCTTCATCCCTATTATAAAATGGAACCGTCATTATTACGTTCAGATGTCCTGTTGTAATACCGTTTATGAACTAAACTCGGAAAAGGGAAAGCAGATCAGCCGCAGAGAGTCTGCAGATATCAGCGAGCAGGATTTAACCCTGGTACAGTCCGGGCATAGGGCGGAGGAGTGGAATTATAAAAAGTGTTCAAGCTGCGGATATGAAACATCGGAAAACTTCGAATACTGCCCCAAATGCGGACAGCATTTTTAGAATAAAGAATGAAGAAAACAGCCGGCCCTGAATAGTCAGGAAACCGGCTGTTTTTAAAATACCTGCCAAACTTAAATAATAATATCGTCAAGCTCTCTCTTGGGAACGTAATGCACCTGATTTTCATCCCTATAATAGCGGACATTCCCGTCCTCTTTCATGGGAACCAGGACAACCTCTTCCTTAGGCTTTCCAAGAGCCAGAACCAGATCAAGAGAGTAACGGGAAATATCGATACCCAAGGCTCTTGCCAGCTTTTCCCTCTGAACGCTTGCAAGGATACAGCCTCCATACCCTTTTTCCACCGCCCCAAGCATCATGGTCTGAGCGGTAATTCCATCGTCATGAAACTTGTTCTTTCCAAGGGAAAGGTCGCACAGGATGATGATATAAGCAGAGGGGCGCTCTCCTTCTTCAGGCCCTTTCCACTCCGGCAGGGCGCCGGCCCAGGAAAGAGTGTTAAATACCTTTGCATTTTCTTCCGGTGTATTACACAGCCGGAACTTTAAAGCCTGGGAATTGGCAGAGGAGGGAGCCAGTCTGGCTAAATCCACCAGATCTCTCAAATCTTCCAGTGAAATGGATTCCTCCTCATAAAAACGGCGGTAGGTACGGCATTTGGTAACTAAATCTTTCAGCATATACAATTCCTCCTGGTAGTTAAGATTTTATTTGTGTCTTTAAATAAAATTATAGCAGGAATGAGAGCAATTCACAATGGACAGAGGCTTAAAATCATGCCACAGCAATTGACTTTGGCTGTTTATAGTGCTAGACTTGATAACGTGCTTCATGGATACATAAAAGTCTATTAATCCGTGCAGTTATAAGGAGGAGAATCATTGTGAAATTAACAGCAAAAAAACTTGTACTTACAAGTGCAGCCATATTGACCATGACCATTATTTCCGCATGCGGCGGCAATGAACCTGAGCCTACAACAGCAGCAACAACTGCTGAGACTACAGCAGATGCTGTTTCAGGAGCAACCGAAAAAACAGAGGAATCTCCGGCGGAAGAATCAGAAACTGCCGCAAAATAAGCAGCAGGATAAGTGCGTCAGAAAGCAAAAAAATCAGGGCGGAGACAATTGTCTCCGCCCTGATTTTTAATAACCCCAGACAGTGTCTCTTTTTTACGCGAAAAATAAAGGGGATTCCGTTTACAATCCTATGCAGAGCAGCAGCTTCTGTGATATAATTTTCTAAAGAAACTTAAAAGGAGGTCATTTCAGATGAAGATTACATTTATCCATCACAGCTCCTTCATGGTGGAACTTAATACCATGTGCCTTCTGTTTGATTATACAGAGGGAACACTGCCGGAATTTCCGGCACATAAGCCTCTTCTGGTATTTGCCAGCCACCGTCATGGGGATCACTATTCATCAAAAATACTGGAATTTCAGAAAATTCATGAAAGTGTCCGGTATGTCCTGTCAGATGACATAGAAAGAAAGCAGTTCCCCAAAGAAATTTCGGAACGTGTTACCGCTGTAAAGCCGGGAGAAATATATCATTTAAGCATTTCTGAGACAGGGGAGGAAGTACAGGTGCAGACCTTCCGATCCACCGATGAAGGCGTCGCTTTTCTTATAAAAGCCGAGGGAAAGACCATTTACCATGCCGGAGACTTGAACCACTGGAGATGGGAAGGTGAACCGGAAAGCTGGAATGAAGACATGGCAAAACAGTTTTCGGCGGAAATGGACAAGCTGGAAGGACTGCACATGGAGGTGGCCTTTCTCCCCTTAGACCCCAGGCAGGAGAAAAACTTTTACCTGGGCTTTGATGAGTTCATGAGAAAAGCTTTTGCATCCCATGCATTTCCCATGCACTGCTGGGGAGATTTTTCCGTAATCGGAAGGCTTAAGGAAATGGAAGTTTCCGCTCCTTACCGGGAAAGAATTGCAGTCATTCAACGGGATGGAGACAGCTTCGAAATCAACTGAAAATGGAAGCAGAATACCATAGAGAAGGAAGAGAGGAAAAAAGGATGATATGGATTAAAAATGCCCACCTGGTAGACCCCGGAAGCGGGCTGGAACGGGATGGAGATATCTGTATAAAAGACGGGAAGATTGTTTCAATAGGGGAATCTCTTTCGATCAACCGGGATTCGGTTTCTAAAGAGGATGTAGTAATTGATGGAACTGGTCTTGTGGCAGCGCCGGGGCTGATTGACGTTCACGTTCATTTCCGTGACCCCGGATTTACTTACAAGGAAGATATCTATACAGGGGCAAGGGCGGCGGCAAAGGGCGGTTTTACCACCGTAGTCTGCATGGCCAATACAAAGCCTCCGGTAGACAATGAAGAAACTCTTCAATATATAATAGAAGAAGGAAAAAAAACAGGAATCCACGTGCTCCAGGCAGCAGCCGTGTCAAAGGGACTTCAGGGGAAGGAACTGACGGATATGGCTTTGCTAAAAGCCAAGGGAGCCGCAGGCTTTACAGATGATGGAATTCCTCTTTTAGATGAAGCTCTGGTTAAGGAGGCTATGGAGCGGGCGGCAGAGCTGGACCTTCCTTTAAGCTTTCATGAGGAAGTGCCTGCATTTATTAAAAATAACGGAATCAACCATGGAAAGGTGTCCGAACAGCTTGGTATCTACGGTTCCCCTGCTCTGGCAGAGGACAGCCTTGTGGCCAGGGACTGCATGATCGCCCTCCACACAGGTGCCACCATAGACATCCAGCACATTAGCTCTGCGGCTTCTGTAAAAATGGTGAAGCTGGCAAAGGAGCTGGGAGCTGACGTATACGCAGAAGTGACTCCACACCACTTTACCCTGACGGAAGAAGCGGTATTAAAGTACGGCACTCTGGCAAAGATGAATCCGCCACTCAGAACGGAAAAGGACCGCCAGGCTATTATCCAGGGGTTAAAGGATGGAAGCATTGATATCATTGCCACCGACCACGCCCCCCACAGCAAAGAGGAGAAGGAAAGACCCTTAACCGAAGCACCCAGCGGAATTACAGGACTTGAAACAGCCTTAGGACTGGCTGTAACTAACCTGGTAAGGCCCGGTCATTTGACCATGATGGAGCTTATGGAAAAGATGAGCCTCAATCCCGCCAGATTATACCGTCTGGATTCCGGTTTCATAAAAGAAGGGGCAGCAGCGGATCTGGTAATTTTTGATCCCAATGAAGAATGGATTGCAGGGGAATATGCATCAAAATCTTCTAATACCCCCTTTACAGGAGAGAAGCTGTTTGGAAAGGTGAAATACACCATCTGCAGCGGTCAGATCGTTTACCAGGACGAAAAAGATTAAGGAGTAAATATGGAAATTAAGGCTCAGGACTTATCCTCTGCCGGAACATCCAGAGGGGAACCGGCAATCCAGGAGTTTCCCCAGAATGTAGAAGCAGCCCTGGAAATGGGGAAAATCCAGACTGACGGCAAGCTGATTGAAGCCATGGTGCAAAAAGAAGAGGAGAATAAAAGCAAACTGGAAAGCACTGGCGATTCCGGCAAGGACCAGGCTGTCTTGTCCAGGGAAAGCAGGCCCTACCGACAGCTTCGGAACCAGTCCGCTGTTTCTGAAGAGAAACAGGGCCGGGAAATACTGGAGCTTGCCTGGAAGAGTCTGCAAAACTGGGCCGTTTCCCTGGATATCTCTTTGGAGTCTGAGCTTTTAAATCTTGGGGCCATGTATGAAAAGCTCCTTGAGCAGATGCTTCTTTACGGGAACCAGGAAATGACTGAGGGACAGCCCGGAACTCTTGACCAGATGCTTTCGGAGGTTCTGTCAAAGGTTTTAAATACCCGCCTGGGAGAGTTGAACGGACTTTTTAAAGCTTATGGAACCCAGGATTCCGTAAGGTCCCTGCAGACGGCCCTTTACCGCAGCGTAACGGGCCGTTCGCCGGATCAGGGAGAGCTGGACCGAATGTTTAAAGGGCAGACAGATCCTGAGGCAGAAGCTGGGAATTTCCCGGTCCGGGGCGGAATCCGGACTCCTGTAAACCAGGGGAGCTTAAGCCGGGGAATTATCTATCAGCCTGACGGTCAGGGACGGATCATAAGAAATGAACGGTACACGGACCGGATGGAAATGGAGTTTCCTCTGACCATGAAGGCGGGACAGGAAAAGGTTTACGGGGCGGAAGCCTCTATCTCTGCCCTGGGAAAGAACCGGGTCTATTCCCCGGGGGATTTAGAACCGGGGGAACGGTTTGCCGGGTACATAAGCCGCAGAGGAAATTTATTCGTTGCACAGGGGATCAGCGGCAGCAGCGGAGAGCTTTACGGCTTTCTGGCAGCAGTCATGGCGATCAAATCCCAGACCTATACTTCTATTTCTGCGGTGGAAAAGGAGCTGTCTTCTGATCTGCGCAGCGCAGTTGATAAGATGATCGATTTATATATCCAGGAGGAAGCTGCCAGACAGGAGGCAGAGAAAAGGGCTGGGACGGGAATCCGTAAAAGCCTTTTTGAGCCAAGGGCAGCCTATAAGACCTACTATTATATGATGAATCTTTATCAGACCACAGGCGACTTTCAAGAAGTCATCAATAAGGGGCTTCGCCAGGCTTACCGGCAGTATTTAAAGAAAAGGGAAAGCGCTGGGGAGGAAGAGAAAGAGGGATTCTTTTTTTCCAGGGAAAAGAGGGAAGCCCTGGAGGACTGGAAGGATGGAAAACGTATTTTAGAGCGGGACTGGCGGGAGTTTTTAAATTTTTTGGAAGGGGAAGGTTTTGGACGTCTCCTGCCCGGGCTTTTGGAGCTGAGCCCCTGGGGGATGTTTGCGGAGCCGGAAAGGCCTTCCGGAAAAAGGGCTGTAAGTCCGGTTGTAGCATTTGGAGTATTTGCAGGACTGCTTCTTCTGATATTTTTTGTGGGTTTTATGGGAAGGTAAAGTGAAATTATAAAGTTTCTTCTTTACAGAAACGCTTTACTATGCTACCATGGTAACACATGAAAACAACGAGGAGGAAGTAATTATGAAAAAGAAGATTTGGAAAGCAGCGGCACTGCTGGGAGCAGCACTGATTCTTGGGGGCTGTTCCGGACAGAAGGAGGCAGCTACTACTACGGCAGCAGAAACTACCGCACAGACAAAGACAGAAGAGACCACAGCGGCAGGAGAAACCAGCCAGGCTGCGGCAGATGGAACAGATACATTTACCGTTGGATTTGACCAGGACTTCCCGCCTATGGGATTTGTGGGAGACGACGGAGAATATACAGGCTTTGACTTAGAGCTGGCTCAGGAGGTTGCAAAACGTCTTGGAAAGACTTACGTTCCACAGCCCATTGCCTGGGATTCCAAGGATATGGAACTGACCTCCGGAAATGTGGATTGCATCTGGAACGGCTTTACCATGAACGGACGGGAAGACGGTTATACCTGGACAACCCCTTATATGGAAAACAGTCAGGTATTTGTAGTAAAAGGAGATTCCGGCATCAAAACTCTTGCTGATCTGGCAGGAAAAGTGGTAGAGGTTCAGGCCGATTCCTCTGCGGAAAAGGCATTGCAGGAAGACGCAGAGCTGACAGGAACCTTTGGTACTTTACAGACCACACCGGATTACAACACCGCATTTATGGATCTGGAAATGGGCGCTGTTGATGCCATTGCCATGGATGTCATTGTGGCAGGATATCAGATTGAACAGAGAAACGCAGATTTCATCATATTGGAAGAAGCCCTGGCTGCCGAAGAATACGGCGTAGGCTTTAAGAAAGGCAATGAAGCCTTAAGAGATCAGGTTCAGGAACAGTTAGAGGCAATGGCCGCTGACGGAACATTAAAGACTGTTTCCGAAAAATGGTTCGGCAAAGATGTAACAACCATCGGAAAATAAAGATAAAACCCATGGGTTCCGGCCCTTTTCATCAGAAGCCGGAACCCATTTTCGGGAGAACATGGAGGAGAAGTCATGACTTTAGATAAGATACTTTTACAACTGGCAGGGGGTATGTGGGTCAGCATCCAGATATTTTTTGTGACGCTGGTCTTTTCTCTGCCCCTGGGACTTTTGGTATCCTTTGGAAGGATGTCAAAGAACCCTGTTATAAGAGCCATTGTTAAATTTTATATTTCAGTCATGAGGGGAACTCCTCTGATGCTTCAGCTCATGGTGGTGTATTTCGGCCCCTATTACTTATTCGGCTTAAAGGTGGGAAACGGATACCGGCTTATGGCCGCCTTTATTGGCTTTATCATCAACTATGCCGCCTATTTTGCAGAGATTTACCGCAGCGGGATTCAGTCCATGCCTGTTGGGCAGTATGAAGCGTCAAAGCTGCTGGGTTACTCCAGGGGGCAGACCTTTTTCCGGATCATATTTCCCCAGGTAGTGAAGCGGATACTGCCCTCTGTCACCAATGAGGTCATCACTCTGGTTAAAGACACGTCCCTGGCCTTTACCATCAGCGTTTTAGAAATGTTCGCCGTTGCCAAGGCTCTGGCCTCTTCTCAGACCAGTCTCGTTCCCTTTGTTGCGGCAGGGCTGTTCTATTATGTCTTTAACCTGATTGTGGCAGTGGGAATGGAGCATTTGGAACATCGTTTGAACTATTATCAATAGGAGGAAGAAGAGATGTACTTACTGGAAATGAACCATGTCCGCAAGGAGTTTGACGGCCAGGGTGTGCTTCGGGATATTTCCCTGTCGGTAAGAGAAGGGGAGATCGTATCCATCATAGGCCCCTCCGGTTCAGGCAAATCCACTTTGCTCCGCTGCGCCACCATGCTGGAACAGATGGATGGGGGAGAATTGATCTACATAGGAGAAAAGGCTGCCTGGGAAGGCAGTGATGGAAAATCCGTTTACGCCAAAAAGGAAAATCTGAAGGAAATACAGAAACATTACGGTCTGGTATTTCAGAATTTTCACTTATTTCCCCATATGACCGTATTAAGAAATGTGACCGATGCGCCTATCCACGTGCAGAAGCGGAAGAAGGAAGAGGCGGAAGCCAGTGCCATGGAGCTTCTGCGGAAAATGGGCCTGGAGGAAAAAGCCAATGCATACCCCTGCCAGCTTTCCGGAGGACAGTGCCAGAGAGTGGCTATTGCCAGAGCTTTGGCTTTAAACCCCAGAATTTTATTCTTTGATGAACCCACCTCAGCTTTGGACCCGGAGCTTACGGGAGAGGTATTGAAGGTTATTAAATCTCTGGCGGACATGCAGATTACCATGGTCATTGTAACTCATGAAATGGCCTTTGCCAGGGATATTTCAGACCGGATTATCTTTATGGACGGCGGAGTGATCGTGGAAGAAGGAAAGCCGGAAGATGTTTTTGCCTCCAATAACGTGAGAACTCAGAGTTTTCTGGGGCGGTACGGAGAAATTTAAGAATAAATATTTTACCCATACCTCTAAAACTGGTTTATTAAAAACTAAGGTTTTTTTGCTGTAATAATATCCCGGCAACGTGGTGTAATTGTGCAGCGGTATCAATGTATGAATGATTTTCGTGCAGTAACATTTGCAGCCATACAGGGAGTGTTATAAAGTAAAGTCTGGTGCTGGTACTTTTAAAAAGTAATTTGGATAAATTGTTTTTCATTAAATCACCTCAAAAATAGGGTGTGTTGGGCAGAAAATAATAATTCAGGAAGTTTTATCCAATTATTAAAATTACTTAAGAAAAAAGATAAAGATTTTTCACAATCGGATGATATACTGAATTTGAAATAACAGATAAAGCAGAAAAGAAAGAAGGGGATGCTCATGAAAAGAATATGGATTTTAGCATTGGCCGTCTGCGGTGCTGTTTTATTTACTGCTTGTGGAAAACCGGCTGGCAACGGGGAAAGCAGCTCAGAATCGACGACTGCTTCTTCCGAAGCATCAACAGATAGCACGGAAACTGCCAGCCAGGAGGCCCCCGGCAATGGTGCTGAATTTAAGATACTGACAGCTAAGGTCACAAAGGTGGACGACAATCTGGAACACATGACCGTGTTAAACGGTGAGGCAGAGACTGATTTTGACTTAAAGGGCGTGGTAGTGGAGACTTCCTATGCTCTCGGGCCTGATGTTGAGGTTTCCGTTGTTTACAAGGGTGAGATATCCGGTTCTGATACCTCTAACGCAAAGATCATTCTGGTGCTGGATGGACAAAAGGATATGACGGTTCAGACAGTGACAGGCAGCGTGGTGGATCAGGCTATGAGTACCTTTACCATTAAGACGGAGTCGGAAGAAGAGCTCAGCTTTATCAAGGGCAGCGGTGAAGGTCTGGACAGCGGTGTGCTGGGAACAGCCACTGACGGAGGAAACGGAAGCGGAGCCATGGTAAAGGTAACCTATGTGACTGTCAATTATGATGCAGGCAGTAAGACGAATTTTCCATTAAAGGTAGAAGCAGCAAAGTAAAAATACTTAAAATCCCGGATTATGCAGGCAGAACTTCCTTTTTTCAGTATAAAAGGCTTGCAAATTCGGGATTTTCAGGTACAATAAGAGAGATGACAAGAAAGGGGCCAATTGACCCCTATTTTGCTGAGTAGAGACAATGAAAAACCGCAGGCTCTGTCCAAGAACCATGGACAGGAAGGGCGGATAAAAGCAGATTACAGAAAGGGAATTAAAGTTAAAATGATCAGTGCACATAATGTAACATTAAGAATTGGAAAAAAAGCATTGTTTGAAGATGTAAATATCAAATTTACAGAGGGCAACTGCTACGGTATGATCGGTGCCAATGGTGCGGGAAAATCCACATTTCTCAAGATTCTTTCCGGCGAGCTGGAGCCTACCAGCGGTGATATCGTCATTACACCGGGACAGAGACTTTCCTTCTTAAAGCAGGACCACTTCCGATATGATGATTTCCAGGTACTGGATACGGTTATTATGGGAAATGCCAGACTTTATGAGATCATGAAGGAAAAGGATGCCATCTACATGAAGGAGGACTTCACGGAAGAGGACGGCATTAAGGCGGCAGATTTAGAAGGCGAATTTGCTTCCATGAACGGCTGGGAGGCTGAATCCGATGCAGCCAACTTATTAAACGGACTTGGAGTTGAGACAGATCTTCACTATAAATTGATGAAGGATTTAACCGGAGCGGAAAAAGTTAAGGTGCTTCTTGCTCAGGCATTGTTCGGAAATCCGGATATTCTGCTCCTTGACGAGCCTACCAACCATTTGGATTTGGATGCCATTGCATGGCTGGAGGAATTCCTTATCAATTTTGAAAATATCGTAATCGTGGTATCCCATGACCGTTATTTCTTAAATAAAGTCTGCACCCAGATCGCAGATATTGATTACAGCAAGATCCAGCTTTATGCAGGAAACTATGACTTCTGGTATGAGTCCAGCCAGTTGATCGTAAAGCAGATGAAGGAAGCCAACAGGAAGAAGGAAGAAAAGATCAAGGAATTGCAGGAATTTATCCAGCGTTTCTCTGCCAATGCTTCCAAATCCAAGCAGGCAACCTCCAGAAAGAAGGCTTTGGAGAAAATCGAACTGGATGACATTAAGCCCTCCAGCCGGAAATATCCTTACATCGATTTCCGTCCTGCCCGTGAGATTGGTAATGAAGTACTGACGGTTACCAATTTATCAAAGACCATTGACGGAGTAAAGATTTTAGATAACATCTCCTTTACCTTAAACCGTGAGGATAAGGTGGCTTTGGTAGGACCAAATGAGCTTGCCAAGACAGTTCTGTTTAAAATCCTTTCAGGAGAAATGGAGCCGGATGAAGGTGATTACAAGTGGGGTATTACCACCAGCCATAGCTATTTCCCCAAGGATAATTCTGCGGAGTTTGACAATGACGATATCATTGTAGACTGGCTGACCCAGTATTCTCCGGAAAAGGATGTTACTTATGTACGCGGTTTCCTGGGACGTATGCTTTTTGCAGGAGAAGACGGCGTGAAAAAAGTGCGTGTGCTCTCCGGTGGTGAAAAGGTGCGCTGTATGCTTTCCAAAATGATGATTTCCGGTTCCAATGTGCTGATGCTTGATGAGCCTACGGACCATTTGGATATGGAGTCAATCACTGCATTAAATAACGGTCTTATGAAATTCCAGGGAGTTCTGCTTTTCTCCTCCCGTGACCATCAGATCGTGGAGACTACGGCAAACCGAATTATGGAGATCGTAAACGGCCAGTTGATTGATAAGATCACTACCTACGATGAGTACCTGGCAAGCGATGATATGGCTCGTAAGAGACAGGTATTTACTCTGACCGAGGAACAGGTTGCAGAGAATGCAGAGGGTTAAATAACATAAAAAAGACGGGAAAGTCAGTCGTAAAAACGCCTGTCTTTCCCGTCTTTTTTTGCAGGCCGCAGCAGAAATCAGCCTTAAGTCATACGAAAGGAGGTGAAAATGTTGAATACCATTGATTATTATGCCTGCGTTTCCCGGCTGAGAAGCTGGAATCCCCGGCTGAAAGCTGCTGTAGCTGTCTCCGGGCTTTTGATCTGCATTGCAGCAAATGATGTGTGGGTATCCTGTCTGGTGCTTTTGTCCATGTCTGCCATTACCATTTTGGCAGGGGGACTTTCCTGGAGGAAATATCTGGCCCTTTTTAGAATACCGTTTGGATTTCTGGTTTTGGGTACGGCGGCCATTGCCATAGGTATATCCAGAGAACCCTATGGGCAGGTTCTTATTTCTGCAGCAGGGTTTTATCTCTATGTGACAGAGGAGGGGATAAGGCTGGCGGCTGGCCTTGTCTTAAAGGCTTCGGCTTCTTTAAGCGCTATGTACATGCTGGTACTTTCCACGACTGCCAGCGAGGTAATCGGTGTTTTGAAAAGCATCCGGACACCCAAGATAATTGTGGAATTAATGAACCTGATTTACCGGTTTATTTTTGTAATGACAGATTCCCAGCGCCAAATGAAGCAGGCGGCGGAGTCACGCCTTGGATACAGCGGTTTTAAGACATCCTGCCGTACCTTTGGGTGCATAGGGGGAAACTTATTTGTGGTTTCTTTGAAAAAGGCAGGAATCTATTACAATGCAATGACCGCAAGGTGTTATGACGGGGAGCTTTTGTTTCTGGAAGAAGAGCGGCCGGTTAAGGGGTGGCAGATAGGTGCAGCAGCAGGTTATGTTGGGGGTCTGATTTTGGCATGGTTGTTGGTATGGCGGGCGAGATGATAGCTGGAATAGGGACCGAATAATGGCTGGAGATAGTTGAAATAAAGACTGGATAATGGCTAAGATAACGTCTGAGGTTAAAAGCAGAATTAATAGCTTTTGCGGGCTGAAAGGGAGGTGAAAAAATGGAAAGTATTCTTTTACAGGCAGAAAACCTATGCTATTCCTATGAAGAAGGCGCTCAAGTATTAAAGGGAGTTAACTTAACTGTGAGAAAAGGGGAGAAGATCGCAGTTCTGGGTTCTAACGGGGCAGGAAAATCCACTTGTTTTCTCAACCTAAACGGAGTTTTGCAGCCGGATTCCGGACGGATTTTCTATAATGGAAAGGAAGTAAAGAAAAAGGATTTTAATGAATTGAGAAAGCACGTGGGAATTGTATTCCAAGATGCAGATCACCAGATCATCGCTTCCACAGTCTTTTCCGAGGTATCCTTTGGTCCTATGAATTTAAGGCTTCCAAAGGAAAAGGTGGCAAGGCGTGTGGAACAGGCATTATCTGATATGAATTTAACCGAAATGAAAGACCGCCCGCCTCACTATTTAAGCGGAGGGGAGAAAAAGCGGGTCAGCATTGCGGATATTCTAGCCATGGAATCCGAGGTAGTGATATTTGATGAGCCTACTGCTTCCTTAGACCCGGTCAATGTGGAAATGTTGAAAGGGATTCTGGATAAGATGGCAGTTATGGGGAAAACCCTTTTGATTTCTACCCACGATGTGGATTTTGCCTACCAATGGGCAGACCGGGCGGTGGTTTTTGCCCATGGCAGAGTCATTGCTGACGGTCCTATGGCAGAGATTTTCAAAAGAGATGAGGTATTACAAGAGGCTAATTTGAGAAAGCCCATACTTCTTGAGGTATGGACCAGTCTGGTAAAACATGGGATTTTAGATGAAAAGGAAGTTTGTCCCAGGAGTGCCGGAAAATTGGAAACTCTTCTGAAGGAATTGAGACCAAATCAAAAAAGTTGACAGAAAAGTTCTAAAACGTTACAATACAATGGTATTATTTGGAAGGTGCCTGTGAAAATTCTCCGCAGGATAATAGGGAAAAGGGTGAAAATCCCTTACGGTCCCGCCGCTGTAAGTGTGGAGCAGGGTTCCATAAATCACTGGGAAACCGGGAAGAGGAGCTGCTGCGAGGAAGCCAAAGTCAGAAGACCTGCCTTTCATTTTGCGATGCATTCGGTTACGAGCGATGACCGGATGCCGGGAAGTCTTTTTGTTGTACAAAGATTTACCCAGAGGGCGCCTGTCTGATGAGTGGGAATCATCGGATCGTAGGTGCTTATTTTTTTGAGAGGAGAATGAACATGAGTAAGAAAGAAACAAGTATTATGAAACTGGCAATTGCATTTGCCATGGCCTTCGCCGTTGTGCCCAGCGCCTATGGAATGCACATTATGGAGGGGTATCTTCCGGCGGCATACTGCATCGCCTGGGGAGCTGTCTGCCTTCCCTTCCTGGTAGCAGGCTTTTTCTCAATCAGGAAATCCCTTCAAAAGGACGGCCGGGCCATTACCATACTGGCTATGTCCGGGGCATTTATCTTTGTCATATCGTCCTTGAAGATTCCGTCAGTTACGGGAAGTTGTTCCCATATGACGGGAACCGGCCTGGGGGCTATTTTGTTCGGGCCGTCTGCTGTCAGCATTCTGGGATTGATTGTACTGATTTTCCAGGCAATTCTGCTTGCACACGGAGGACTTACGACTTTGGGCGCCAATACTTTTTCCATGGCGATTGCAGGGCCGTTTCTGACTTTTGGTATCTATAAATTATGCAGAAAGCTGAATGTAAATAAGATGGTCAGCGTTTTCCTGGCAGCCATGCTGGGCGACTTGCTTACATACTGTGTGACCAGCCTTCAGCTGGCCCTGGCTTATCCGTCTGAGATCGGCGGCATAGGGGCTTCTGCTGTTAAGTTTTTAGGGGTTTTCGCTCCCACCCAGCTTCCCCTTGCGGTCATTGAGGGAATCTTAACTGCAGTGATTATAATGACCCTTGAGACTTATGCTCTTCCTGAGCTTAAGGCCGTTGGATTTTCAAAGGAGGTTTAAGGAGATGAGTAAGAAAAATAAACAGATTGCAGCAATGCTGTTGATCTTGGTATGCTTGATTGCAGTGATTCCTGTCTTTGTCTTAAGAGGGGCTGAATTTGGCGGCTCCGACGATGCGGGAAGCCAGATGATATCGGAAATAAAGGGAGAAGAACACGAACCCTGGTTTACCCCTGTTATGGAAACCTGGATCGGCGGGGAGATTCCCGGAGAGGTGGAAAGTCTGATCTTCTGCCTTCAGACTGGAATTGGAACTGGAATTTTGGCCTTTTTCATGGGACGGTTTGTGGAACGGAAAAAGTGGCAGGAAAAATAAAAAGAATTTAAAATCAAAGATGTGCTTTGAAAGGGCCTTAATAAGCCCGATCAAAGCACATTTTTTAAATCTATTTCCTTATTTAAAATAATCAATATTTCTCTGCCGTATCATACTGAACTGAATCAATTCTGTATCAATATACTCCCTAGCATATAAAAGCGGATTATCATTATCATCATAATTGACACCTTCCAGCAGCAGAAAGGGCTTATTCTTTATATTCTTATCTGAAACATGGCTTGGCAGGTTTGGAATGTCGCTGCCTATGGCTGTCTTTATATTCACCTTATCCCAGATGATCTTACGCCCGGAATGGCTGTGAATGTAGGTGAAAACAGAGTTCTGATAGTTGGAAAAATTATCAAAGGCCTCTTCTCCCCCAATTGCAGCCAGAGGAAAGTAATCGATGCAGTAAGCACAAAGGCGCTCGTCGGCAAGAAATATCTTATCACACATGACCAGCTTATCATTTTCAGAAAGCTGCAATATATTTTCAATGGACTTGGAGGGCGGCACAATCCGGATTCCCAAAAGCTGTACGGAAGGAGTATACCCGCTGTTGGAGATCATACGAGTGAATTCCATAACAGGGTTAAAGGTCACATTGATATTCAGAGAATCTACATTTACAAAAGTGCCTTTTCCCTGACGCCGGAAAATAAGGCCTTCACAGGCCAAGTCATTTAATGCACTGCGCAGAGTGATTCGGCTGACGCCGATAAGGCTTGCAAAAACCTCTTCCCTGGGCAGCTTATTGCTTTTTTCAAGATCCATGGAAGAAATATACTGTCTTATTTTGCTTTTTGCCTGTTCGGAAAGTGATGTAACATTAATATGGAGATCTTCCAAAGTCCTGGCCTCCTTAGGGTAATCAAGGTCTTAAAAGCCCTGAAAAAATGCCACCAGTCCTGTAATAGAGTGACTGGTGACATTAGTATAGGTGATTTTAAAATAAATGTCAATCGCTAAGGCTTTTTCGGGAAAGTCCCTTTTTTCCGTTAAACAGCAAATTCAAAAGAATTGCAGATATGCTGACCATAAACAGGCCGTTGCTCAGGATCATACTTAAGGTGGAAGGGAGCTGGGTGAATATTTCTGATGCAAAGTTTCCGCCCACTCCAATTGCCAGGCTGGTGCCTACAATGGTAAAGTTATTATCCTTTGAAAAGTCCAGCCCTGACAGCATGGAGATTCCGGAAGCCGTGATGATTCCGAACAATACCAGGGTAACCCCTCCTAATACGCTTTTAGGTACCATGGTGACAACCGCTGAAAACTTGGGGAATATCCCCAGTGCGATCATCATGATTCCTGATGTTACGATAACTGATCTGCTTTTTACCTTTGTAAGGTCGAGAAGGCTGATGTTTTCGTTAAACATGGTGGAAGGAACCGAGTTAAAAACACCTGAAATCATCTGACCTATGGACTGGGCCCGGATTCCATTGATGCGCTGTTCATTGGGAGTTTCTGTTCCTGAAATTTCGTCAAGCACAGAGTATACTCCAATACACTGAATGATGTTGATGATACAGAAAACAGTCATAAGGGCAATGGGAACCAGCTTAAATTCAGGAGCACCGAACCGGAAGGGAGTTACCATCTGGAACCATTTGGCCTGCTCCACAGAAGCAAAGTTGACCATACCGAAGAAGGAACCGATAACAGTACCTGCCACAATGCCGATAAGCAGAGAAAACGCACTGATAAAACTGTTTCCAAAGCGCTGCATCAATAAAATGGAAACCATGACCAGGGTTCCAAGAATAATATTTTCAACAGAACCGAAGTCAGGAGCACCAGGGCCTCCTGCAAGATCCCGAATGGCCGTGGGAGCAAGGCTGATTCCCATTAAAGCAACAAAGCAGCCGATTACATTTCTGGGAAAGAGCACCAGAACCTTATCCATGAAAAAGGTCAGGATAAAAATGGCGATGGCTGATGCGATAATGGAGCCAAATACAGCAGCCAGGCCGTAATTCTGCCCGATGACGATCATGGGGGCCAAAGGTGCAAAGGAAGAGCCTAATATAATGGGCAGTTTGGCACCGACATGGCTGCCGATTCCTAAAACGTGAATGAGTGTCAGGATTCCGCTGGTTAAAAAGTTTGCGGAGATTAAAAATGCGGTAGTTTCTGCATCCAGTTCCAGTGCGGATGCCATAATGAGAGGCACTGCAATGGTGCCCGGACACATAACCAAAAGATGCTGAAGACCTAATATGATGTTTTTTCCAAGACTGATCTTTTCCCCAAATGCATCACCGGCCGGTGTATGATCTGATTTCATTCTTATCCTCCTCCAAGTGAATGTCAATATGTTTAGTCCCAATAACCTTCATGTACCTTAGCAGCTTCTTCTTCAATCTCAGGGAAAGGCCCGAGAACTGTGATTTCCTTCTGTCCCTTTGAAAAGACATCCCGGCATGGAAGATCAAAGGTAGGATTCTGCTCATTGCTTCCTGTAAGCTGCAGCAGTCTGCGCTCTGTCATTCCGTAAACCACACAGCCGATGTTGGCCCAGTAAATGGCTCCTGCACACATAGCACATGGCTCAGCCGTTGTATAAAGGGTGCAGTCCCATAAGAAGTCCTTGGAATATTCATGGGAAGCGCGGGCTGCCAGTGTGGCCTCTGCGTGACCGGTACAGATTTTATCTGTAATTTCGATATTGCCCTGTTCCATGACGATGTTTCCATCCTTATCCACTAAAAGTGCTCCGAATGGGGTGTTTCCGTTTGCTCTGGCTTCTTTTGAGATATCAACAGCCCTTTTTAAGTAATCAATGTGATTTTTGTAAGCCATAATCAAATTCCTCCGTTTTTTGTTATTATGGTAATAGGTAATACCTATTACTTATTAAGTAAAAGATATCACTAATCAGAAAAAATGTCAATAGCTAAAAACTAAGAACATTCAGCCCTTTTCTAATCAATAGGAAAATGGTATACTATTTCTATCTTTAATTTTGAGGTGACGACGATGAAAAAAATGATTTCGTGGAATGTAAACGGCCTTCGCGCCTGTGTGGAAAAGGGCTTTTTGGATTATTTTAAAGAGATGGATGCAGATGTTTTCTGTATTCAGGAAAGCAAGCTGCAGGAAGGGCAGATCAGCCTTGATTTACCGGGCTATCACCAGTATTGGAACTATGCAGTGAAGAAAGGCTATTCGGGAACAGCCATATTTACAAAGGAAGAGCCTGTATCAGTGGCTTATGGAATCGGTATTGAGGAACATGATCAGGAAGGAAGAATTATTGCAGCAGAATTTCCGGAGTATTATGTGATTACCTGCTATACTCCCAATTCCCAGAATGAATTGGCCCGCCTTCCCTACCGCATGACATGGGAAGAGGCATTTCTTGCTTATTTAAAGAAGCTGGAAGAGAAAAAGCCGGTAATTATCTGCGGCGATTTAAACGTTGCCCACAAGGAAATTGATTTGAAAAACCCCAAGACCAACCGGAAAAATGCAGGCTTTACCGACGAAGAGCGGGCAAAGTTTACCAACCTTCTGGAAAATGGCTTTATTGACACCTTCCGCCATTTCTACCCGGATCAGGAGGGAATCTATTCCTGGTGGTCCTACCGGTTCAGCGCCAGACAGAAAAATGCGGGGTGGCGCATTGACTATTTCTGCGTTTCAGAAAGCTTAAAGGACAGGCTGGAAAGCGCATCCATTCATACGGAAGTACTGGGCTCCGACCATTGCCCGGTGGAGCTGGTAATCCGGTAGAACTGGCAATCCGGTATGATTGGTAATCCGGCAGAACGAGACAGGAGAGAAAGAGAAACAATGAATTTACTGACTATTGATCATTTGACAAAATCATATACAGAACGGCTGCTGTTTGACGATACCAGCTTCAGCATCAATGAAGGGGAGAAGATCGGCTTAATCGGCATTAATGGAACGGGAAAATCCACCCTGCTGCGGATTGTGGCGGGACTTGAAGAGCCTGATGAGGGAAAAGTAGTAAAGGGCAGGAACTTAGACATTCGCTTCCTCTCCCAGAACCCGGAATTCCAGGCGGGAGATACCATACTCCAGAGCATTGTCCGGGAAAATGAAGGCCATGGGCATGTGTGGGACATGGAAAGCCAGGCCAAGACCATGCTGACCAGGCTGGGCTTTACTGACTTTGACTCCAAGGTGGAAACTCTTTCCGGAGGCCAGAAAAAGAGGGTGGCTTTAGTCAGTGTCCTGCTGTCCACTGCGGATATTTTAGTTTTGGACGAGCCTACCAACCATTTGGACAGCACCATGGCGGACTGGCTGGAAGATTATCTGCGCCGCTTTAAAGGAGCCCTTTTAATGGTAACCCATGACAGGTATTTCCTGGACAGTGTTACTAACCGGATTGTGGAGTTGGATAAGGGAAAATTATACAGCTATCAGGCCAACTATGAAGGGTACTTAAAGCTAAAAGCAGAGCGCCTGGATATGGCTGTGGCGGCAGAACGGAAGCGCCAGTCCATTCTCAGGGTAGAGCTGGAATGGATGCAGAGGGGAGCCAGGGCCAGATCTACCAAGCAGAAGGCCCACATCCAGAGGTACGAAGCCCTCCGGGACCAGAAGGGGCTGGAGTTTGACCAGACCATTGATCTGGATTCCATTGCAAGCCGTCTTGGACGGACCACTGTAGAACTGGAGGGAATCTCCAAGGCTTACGGGGAAAAGGTGTTGATGACGGATTTCACCTATATTTTCCTCAAAAATGACCGGATCGGCATTATCGGGCCTAACGGAACGGGAAAATCCACTTTAATGAAGATTATCGCAGGCTGGCTGGAGCCGGATTCCGGAACTGTCACCGTGGGACAGACTGTGAAAATGGGATATTTTTCTCAGGAAAGTGAAGATATGGACGGCAGTCTGAAGGTCATTGATTATATTAAGAATGCGGCTGAGTATGTAAAGACAAAGGACGGAAGCATCAGCGCATCCCAGATGCTGGAGCGATTTTTATTTCCCCCGGAGGTTCAGTATACTTTGGTAGAAAAGCTGTCGGGAGGGGAGAAGAGAAGGCTTTATCTCCTTCGGATTCTGATGGAAGCCCCTAATGTGCTTTTATTGGACGAGCCCACCAATGACCTGGACATCCAGACCCTGACCATTTTAGAAGATTATCTGGACAGCTTTCCGGGAATCGTAGTTGCGGTTTCTCATGACCGGTATTTCTTAGACCGGGTGGTCCGGCGGATATTTGCCTTTGAGGGACAGGGGGAAGTGACCCAGTATGAAGGCGGATATACGGACTATCAGGCGGCCTTTCAGGCCAAATATCCCGATGGACTACCGGGGCAGGAGGAACCGGGGAAAAAGGCTGAAACAGAGGTGAAGAAGAACCGGGAAAAGCCCAGAGGAGAGCGTAAGCTTAAGTTTTCTTATAAAGAACAGAAGGATTGGGATACGATTGAAGAGGATATGGCTGCTCTGGAGGAAAAGATCCAGGCGCTTGACGGGCAGATGGCAGAAGCTGCCTCCAATTACAGCAAGCTGAACGCTCTGATGGAAGAAAAGACAGAGCAGGAGCGGCTTCTGGAGGAGAAGATGGAGCGGTGGATGTACTTAAATGACCTGGCAGAACAGATTGAAAACCAGTAACTGATGACAAAGGCATTCCCTGAATCGGACCAAAGGCGGAGGAGATAAGAAATATGGAACAGTACAAGATAGCAAAACGTGATGTACGGGGGTATCCCATGGGACTTTCTAAAATTCATGGCGGAATTCATTTTTGCGTAGCCGCAGAGGGAGAGGTGTGCCGGGTTCTTTTATTCAAAAGGGGAGAGGAAAAACCGGTTCAGGCTCTTTCATTTCCTGAGGAGTACAGAAGAGGCGATGTGTGGAGCATGGCCCTTTTAGGAGAGGAATTTGACGGCCTGGAATACTGTTTTGAAATTGACGGAACGTTATTTGCCGACCCTTATGGAAGACGGTTTACCGGGCGGGAGGTCTGGGGAGATTTGGAACACCCTTCCAGGATCTTAAGGACTCCGGTGGAATTTCCGGAATTTGACTGGGGAGAGGATAAGCTTCCTCAGATTCCTTATGAAGACAGCGTGATCTACCGCCTCCATGTAAGGGGATTTACAAAGCATTCCTCCTCCGGGGTAAAGAATAAAGGGACGTTTCAGGGGATACAGGAGAAGATTCCCTATTTGAAAGAATTGGGAATTACGGCAGTGGAGCTGATGCCGGTCAATGAATTTTCCGAGGTCATTATGCAGGAATCCACACCTGGAGCTCCTTATCATGTGGATAAGCCTACGGGGAAATTAAATTATTGGGGATACGGGCCAGGATTTTACTTTGCTCCCAAGGCCTCCTATGGTTCAGGTAAGGAAAAGACTCCTGACCTGGAGTTTAAATGTCTTGTTAAGGCACTTCATCAAGAAGGAATTGAGGTGATTCCGGAGCTTTATTTTACAGGAAATGAATCTCCGGCATTTGTTCTTGATGCGGTCCGGTTCTGGGCGGAAGAATTTCACGTGGATGGACTGCGGCTTACCGGGGCGCCTCCCCTGGAACTGCTGGGCCGTGATCCTTATTTAAGCAGGATCAAGCTTCTGGCAGAGAACTGGGGCGGGATTTCCGGCGGAAAGGTAAAGCATTTAGGGGAATACAACGACGGATTCATGATCGATATGAGACGGGTGCTTAAGGGAGATGAGGACCAGATGAAGGCCCTGGCCTACCGGACCCGGAGAAATTCTGCTGATTTCGGCCTTATTCACTATATGGCCAATACCAATAGCTTCACTATGATGGACATGGTTTCCTATGATATGAAGCACAATGAGGCAAACGGAGAGAATAACAAGGACGGAAGTGACGTGAACTATTCCTGGAATTGCGGGGTAGAGGGTCCCACCAAACGGAAAAAGGTGGTGGAGCTTCGAAAAAAGCAGCTTCGCAATGCATTTCTGCTCCTGTTTTTAAGTCAGGGAACTCCCCTTATTATGGCAGGAGATGAGTTCGGCAATTCCCAGTCAGGCAATAACAATGCTTACTGCCAGGATAATGAAGTGTCCTGGATCAACTGGAATTTAAAAAAGACCAATAAAGATCTGTTTGATTTTGTAAAGGCAGTAATCGCTTTCCGGAAGGCCCATCCCGTATTTCACATGCCAAAAGAGCCCAGAATTATGGATTACCTGTCCTGCGGACTTCCTGATATGTCTTATCACGGCGTACAGGCATGGCGCCCGGAATTTGAAAATTTTCGAAGGCAGCTTGGGGTTTTCTACTGCGGAAACTATGGGAAAAAGGCTGATGGCACCAGGGACAGCCATTTTTACGTGGTTTATAATATGCATTGGGAGCCCCATGAATTTGACCTTCCTACCGTTCCCAAGGGGGAACAGTGGCATGTGGTTTTCCATACGGACAGAAATGAAGTCAACGGCATGTATGAAGAAACTGCGGGGCCGGCAGCAGAAGGGAAACGGTTTATGGTTCTTCCCAGGACGATTGTGGTATTCATGGGGATTCCTTCCTGCTATAAATTAAGAGGGTGTCAGTGACACCCTCTTTTTATTGACTGCAGCGTTACCCGAACAGGACACGGTTCTAGTTTTTCAGCATGGAATTTTTGACATCAGTGACCAGCATATGGCCCGGTGCATGTGTAATGCAGAAATCTGGCTTTGCCTGCATAACTGCGTCCTGGGGGGTGACGCCGCAGCACCAGAATACTGGAACTTCCCCTTCTTTGATTGTGTCAGAAATACCGAAATCAGGTTTCTGGATGTCTTTAATTCCAATCTGGGAAGGATCGCCGATGTGAACCGGTGAACCATGGACATTGGGCATTGCAGAAGTGATAATAGCAGCACGGATGGCATCCTCAGTTGACATGGGGCGCATACTGACTACGGTATTGCCGTGGAAGATACCGGCTGGTTTGCAGGCCATATTGCTGATATACATGGGTACCGCATGGTCTTCAGTCTGGTGTCGCATCTCTATACCGGCTTCTATCAGATCGGCTTCAAAAGAGTAGCTGCAGCCGATCAGAAAGCTGACCAGATCATCGCGCCAAAATTGTTCCACACTGGTAAATTCTCCAACTTTTTCGCCGTGTTCATAGACCCAGTATTTTGGGAAATCATTGGCGATATCACATCCGTCTGCAATGATGGGAAGATTACGGCTGCCTGCATCAGAAACCTCCAGAATCGGACAAGGCTTGGGATTCCGCTGCGCATACAGAAGAAAATCATAAGCCAGTTTTTTGGGAAGTATGACCAGATTTGCCTGGGCGTAGGCGTTGCACATCCCTGCTGTAGAGGAGGTGATCTTTCCCTGGCGAATCAGTGCACGGACTTCTTTTGGTGACATGGTTGTCAGGTCTTGTTTCAATGAATTTGTCATAAATGTTCTCTCCTTTGCCGGCAAAATAAGTTTTGCTGGTTATGATATATAAAAAAAACTGAGTTGTCAATCATATTTGCCAAAGACTTGAGATTATTTACTTGAAACCTCTTAAAGATTACACCTTGTATTGGGATTTGCAAAAGTCAATAAAGGTGGTCATTGCATGAGAGACATAGCGCTTTTTTTTGCAGCTGATGCTGACGTGACGAATATTTAATGAAGAATCCAGTTTATAAAAGTACAGTTTATCTGTTGGTACTTCATAATTCAGGATGGAATTTCGCAGAAATGTGGCTCCCATCTGAGATTTACTCATATGATACAACGTCATCATCTGGTCCAGATACATTTGAATTTGAGGAAAGAAACCGGCGGCTTTGCATATGGCAACACTCCGGGTATATAAGTCATTTCCTTCGTGCAGAAAAAGAAACGGAAGATTGGCGAACAGGTGGAGCGGAACACCGGAGGCGTTTGCAAGTTGTTTCTTTTTTTGGGCCTGGGAGAATGTAAGGCGGCAGGAGGTAAGCTGATTATTGACGGGCCAGGATGCAGGAACAGCCAGCAGGATTTCTTCCTCGTAGATACGGGTTACATCAAAAAGTGTGTTATCCAGAGGAGTGCTGTCAAAAGCGAGATCAATCAGCCCCTGCTGAAGCATGTTTAATATTTCATTGGTGGAGGCTTCAATCAGTTCTATATTGATTCCCGGATACTGTTCAGAAAAAGGGGAAATAAGAGGGGGAATAATATAAGTGCAGAAAAATGTTGCGCCTCCGATACGGAGAGAACCCCGCCTTAAATTAGATAAATCATCAAAATATGTCTGCAGATTGCGTTCAATTGTCATGATCTGTTCAATGTTTTGAATGTAATAAGCTCCGGCAGAAGTAAGCTGGATGGGATTAGTACTGCGGTCAAAGAGAGGCTGGTGAATTTCATCCTCCAGGCGCCTGATGATGGCGCTGAGAGCCGGTTGGGAGATATATAGATTCTTTGCAGCTTTTGAAAAACTCTGTTCTTTGTATACTTCGTAGGCATAATGCATTTCTTTGAGCATAGGCGTTCTCCTCTCTGCATAAGCTGGTCCATAAGGAAGGGATATAATTAAATTTATATAAGTATTATACAAAAATATATATTTGATTATAGTTATTCCTTTTGTTAAAATCAAGCACAATCAATCCCGGTTCACCGGACCGGACAAAAATCGTTGATTTGTAAAGTGTACGCAGGCGTATCTCAAGTGATACGCCTGTTTTTTTTAAGTTTTTTAGGGAGGAGAATGTTATGCAGATCGGGCTTTTGGATCAAATCACCATTGGAAATGACTTGGATTATACAGAACTGAGTAAGCTGGGAGATGTAAGTTTTTTCCAGAATACTGAAACCGAAATCATGAAGGAACGTGTGAAAGACATGAATATCCTGATTGGAAATAAAATCCGATTTGACCGTCAGCAGCTGGAAGAGGCAAAAAACCTGAAACTGATCTGTGTGACCGGCACCGGATATAACAACGTGGATCTTGAATTTCTGAAGGAACGGGGAATCAGTCTTTGCAATATACCGGCTTATTCGACAGACAGCGTGGCACAGCATACATTTGCACTCCTGTTTCGGTTTATGGAGAGAATCAGTGAATATGAAAAGGTCACGAGAGAAAGAAGTATGATTGGAAAAGATTTATACAATATGGTTGATACCCATTTTTTTGAGCTTCGGGGAAAGACCTGGGGAATCATCGGACTTGGTAATATCGGTCGGCAGGTGGCCTCAATTGCTTCCGCTTTCGGGTGCAGGGTTATTTACTTCTCTGCTTCCGGCATTGACAGAAAGGAAGATTATGAAAGAGCAGAGCTTAAAGAGCTTCTGAAACAGTCTGATATTGTATCCGTTCATGCACCTATGAATGAGAAAACAAAAGATCTGATTACAATCACAGAACTGAGGCAGATGAAAAAAACGGCCTGTATCATCAATGTGGGACGGGGCGGCATCATCATGGAAACCGACCTGGTTACTGCCTTATCTGAAGGGGCAATTGCAGGAGCTTGTATTGATGTTTATGAAAAAGAACCCATTCCCCCCGACAGTCCTTATCTGAAGGGAACACTGGATCAGGAACTATACAGAAAACTGATCCTGACACCACATATTGCCTGGGGAGCAAAAGAGTCCAGGCAAAGAGCAATTGATGAAACGATTGAAAATATCCGGTCGTTTTTAGAAGGAGGCCGGCGCAGTCGGATTGTTTAGAGCATTAATGGTTTTGTTTCCGGCAATCACACTTTAGATATTTGGCCCAGGTAACCCGGTTCTGTATTTTACAGGCCTTATAAATACTTATTTAAAAAAGGAGAGAGGATTATGAAAACTATGATGAAAAGATTGTGTGCAGCGGCTATGACCGGGGTTATGGCTGTTTCCCTGGCAGGCTGCGCAGGAAATAGTACGCCGTCAACTTCTGCTCCTGCTGCAGGAACAGAAAGCGGTTCTGCTGCAGGAAGCAAAGCTCCGGAGTCAGCTGGTGACAATGTGGTAAAGGTCGGGATTATTTATCCCACCAGCGGAAACGTGGCCAAGATTGGCCAGGAGTCACTGGAAGCCATCAAGCTGGCGGCAGACATTATTAATAATTCCTATGACGATCTGAATGTTCCCTTTGCAAAAGAAGAAGGACTTCCAAATCTGAACGGAGCTAAAATTGAGCTGATTATCAGTGATTCCCAAGGATCTCCCGAGGTAGGACTTTCTGAGGCTGAGCGTCTGATTACGGAAGAAGGTGTTGATGTGCTGATGGGAGCTTATCACAGCTCTGTAACCAAGACAGCCAGCAATGTGGCAGAGAAATACGGAATTCCTTTTATTAATCCGGACAGTACCTCTGTTACCCTGACAGAACGGGGATATGAGTGGTTTTTCAGAACGACTCCAAACGATTCTACATTTGTAGAAGATACTTTGAAGTTCATGCAGGATGCAAGGGATAAAAAAGGTAAAGATATTAAGACAGTATCCATGATTCATGAAGATTCAGAATGGGGAGCAATGCTGAGAGACCAGTTCCAAAAACAAATAGGCGGTTATAATTTTGAGGTTCTGGAGGATATTTCCTACTCTGCCAGTGCGACAAACTTAAGCGCAGAGGTTATGAAACTGAAGGCGGCAAATGCAGATGTGCTTCTTTGCGGTTCCTATACTGCTGATACGATTCTGCTCTTTAAAACAATGAAAGAACAGGGCTGGGCTCCTAAGATGATGATCGGACAGAGATCAGGCTTTACCGCTCCTGAGACAGTTGAGACAATTGGAGTTGAGAATGTGGAGGGTATCATTGCCACCAACTTATATGCCACTGACCTTCAGGAAAGCAATCCGACAATCGGAAAAATTAATACGATGTTCAAGGAAATTACAGGTGAAGATCTGACTGATGCTTACTGCCGCTCCTTTGTAGGTCTTTGTACGGTAGCAGAGGCAGTCAATGCGGCAGGTTCCACAGAGCCGGAGGCAATCAGAGATGCACTGATCAATATGGATATTACAAACGAAGGGCAGCTGATTGTTCCGTGGGATGGCATCAAATTTGATGAGAACGGACAGAATATCCGATGCAATTCCATTCTGACTCAGATGTTTGACGGTATGTTCTACACAGTTTACCCTGAAGATGCTGCGGCGAAAGAACTGGCCTATCCATTTTCAGCATGGGGAAATAACTAAATAACCACGTTAAGGCAACAGGGCCTGCTGGGAATACCGGCAGGCCCTGATTTATGAAAGGGAAATGCTGATGCTTACACAAATTATTGTTGAAGGAATCATCAATGGTTCCATTATTGCGCTGGTAGCCATTGGAATTGCACTGATCTGGGGGGTTATGGGTCTTCTTTGTTTTGCACAGGGAGAATTTCTGATGATCGGAATGTATACAGCATTTTTCCTGCATCAGTATCTGGGATTGGACCCTCTGTTTTCCCTTCCGATCTGTGCACTGGTGTTATTTGTATTTGGTATTGCTATTTACAATCTGATGGTAAGGCGGGTTCTGACAGGGCCCCAGCTTTCGCAGAGGCTTCTGACATTTGGTTTAAGCATGATGCTCTGTAATCTGGCACTGATGTTCTTCAAGGGTGATTACAGAACTATTCGTGACACAGAACTGCTTTTTTCCGGCAGCATTTCCGTTGGCGAACTGAGCATTGGCATCAATAAGCTGATTCCTTTGGGCGTTTGTTTATTGCTGACCTTGACGCTGTACTTGATCCTGAATATGACAAAATTCGGAAAGGCAATCCAGGCAGTATCCATGGATAAAGAAGCCGCTTCTCTGATGGGTATTGATTCTGACAGATGTTATGCACTGGCTTTTGGCCTTTCCTGCGGAATCACCGGAGCCGCCGGATGTATCCTTACATATTATTACTATGTATTCCCGTCTGTGGGTGTCACGTTCCAGCTGTTTGGATTTATTGCTGTTGCACTTGGAGGCTTCGGAAGTATTGTAGGTGCATTTTTTGGCGGGGTAATTATGGGACTCGTGGATACGGGGGCCGGTTTTGCGTTCAACTCAGCCTTTAAGTATTTGTTTGTATGTGTGGCATATGTACTGATTGTAACGTTTAAACCTAACGGATTGTTTGGGAAATAGGAGGAGGCCATGATGAAAAAGTATCTTTCAAAACTGATTCTGCTTTTGATTGCCGTCATGCTTCCGCTGGTCCTGACATCTACCCTGGAGCAGCATATCCTGTTTCTGATTGTCATATGGTCCATTGCCGGAATTGGCTGGAACTTTATCGGAGGCTACGCGGGGCAGGTTTCTATCGGTCATGCATTGTTCTTTGCCATCGGTATTTATACACCGTCAGCACTGTTTCATCTGTTTCATGTGGTTCCATGGGTCAGCATGGTCATAGGTGTGATTCTGTCTGTAATCTGTGCAAATCTAATCGGAATCCCTCTTCTGCGCCTTCGTGGTCCCCAGTTCTCTATTGCAACCATGGCTGTAGTGGAATGTATGAGAACCATACTGATTAATACAAAGGTACTGGGAGGTTCCGCAGGCATTGATTTTCTGAATAAAAAAGTAAACCCTTATCTGTATATGCAGTTCACTAATAAGAGGGAATATTATTGGGTGGCACTGGCATTTTTGGTGGCAGCAATTGCAATTGCTTCTCACGTTGATAAATCGAAGTTCGGATATAATTTAAGATGTATAGCCGGAAATGAGATGGCGGCAGAAAGCGTAGGCATCAATACTTCAAAATATAAATCACTGGCCTTTATGCTCAGTGCCGTATTTGTCAGTGTTGCGGGCAGTCTGTATGCACAGTACCTTCTGTACATTGATCCGTATATATCCAGCACCATGTCAGTGTCCCTCATGATTGTTTTAGTAGTGGTTATGGGTGGTGTAGGAACTGTTTACGGCTCTATCATAGGTGCGACGGTTCTGGTCATGATCTCTCAGTATACCCGAATCTATTTCGGCGGAACCGGAACCGGAATTGACCTGATTCTTTACGGCGGTCTTGTAATTATCGTTGTTCTGTTCCTTCCTCACGGTGTAATGCCTCTGCTTGAGCGGTGTGTGAAGTGGATAGCCGCCTTGTTTTTTAAGAAGAAAGCCCCGGTAACGGAAGAGGCAGAAGTGTCCGAAGCAGAGAAGAAAGGAGCGGTAAACTGATGGAGAAGGAAAAATATATTCTGAATGTACAGAATGCAACCAAGATCTTTGGCGGCTTAAAAGCCAATGAGGATATATCCTTTCATGTAAATTACGGTGAGATTGTTGGTATGGTGGGACCAAATGGAGCGGGTAAAACCACATTGTTCAATTCTCTGTCCGGCGCTCACAAACTGACATATGGAAAAATCATCTTTGAAGGCACAGATATTACGAAAATGGAGCCTCACAATGTCTCTAAACTGGGAATAGGCAGGACCTTTCAGATTCCCCAGTCCCTGAACAATATGACTGTATTTGAAAATGTTCTGGTTGGTGCTCTTGGAAAAGCAAAAAACATGAAAGAAGCCAGGGAAAAGTCTATGGAGGTCATTGAGCTTTGCGGCCTGAGCAAGCATCAGAATGAGATAACAGGAAAGATGGGTGTTATCCAGAAGAAGAGAATTGAGATTGCACGGGCACTGGCAACAGTGCCTAAGCTCCTTCTGCTGGATGAGACTATGGCAGGTCTGACCAATACCGAGCGTGTGGAAGCAGTGGAACTGATTCGTAAAATCAACAAAATGAATATCGCCATTATCACCATTGAACATGTAATGGATGTAATCATGACTGTTTCTGACCGGGTAGTTGTTATCAACGCAGGGCGTTTACTTATGGAAGGAACTCCCCAGGAGGTTACTTCAAATGAGGAAGTTATTTCTGCCTATTTAGGAGGTGCTCATAGTGCTTAAAGTAGAACATTTAAAAGCGGGATACGGCGGAATGCCGGTAGTACATGATGCTTGTTTCGAAGTGAAGGAAGGGCAGGTAGTAGGGCTGATTGGTTCCAACGGTGCCGGTAAGACTACCACACTGAAGGCCGTCACGGGAATTGCAAAACCTCTGGGCGGCACAATCACCTATGAAGGGCAGGTCATCAGCGGAAAAAAAGCCAATGACGTGGTTAAACTGGGAATTAATATGGTGCCGGAAGGCCGTCACCTGTTCGGGAAAATGAGCGTCAAAGATAATATCATGATGGGAGCTTACCTGATTAAAGATAAAGAAAGAAAAGAAAAACGTCTCCAGCAGGTATATGAAATGTTCCCCCGTGTAAAGGAACGTCTAAAGCAGACGGCAGCTACTTTATCAGGAGGTGAACAGCAGATGGTGGCCATCGCCAGAGGGCTGATGTCAGAGCCAAAGCTCCTGATTTTGGATGAGCCGTCTCTGGGGCTTTCGCCAAAGCTGGTAGGTGAAATTTTTGAGTTTGTCGGCAGAATCAAAGAAATGGGCATTACGGTCATTATTGTAGAACAGAATGTGAATATGACTCTGGAAATTTCAGATTATGCCTATGTCATTCAGAACGGCGAAACGGTATTTGAAGGAACCGGACAGGAAATGCTTGCAAACGAAGATGTGAAAAAGGCTTATCTGGGCCTGTAGGTCTATGCTGCAAAAAGGAGATGGAAGGATATGGAAGAGGTTGTAATCAAGCCAACAGGAGACAGTGCTCTTGCTGTGGAGTTTCAGAATATTATAAGCATTTCCGTAAATCAGAAGGTCCATACCCTTGTAAAGGTTCTTTTAGAAGACCCGATTCCGGGTATTGTAGAAATGGTGCCTACCTATCGGTCGGTGATGGTGTATTACCGGCCGGAACAGATTTTATATGGTGATTTAAAGGAGGCTGTCCTTAAACGGCTGGACCGCTGCGGCAGCGGTCAGGAACATGTGAAAGAGATTATTGAACTTCCGGTATGCTATGGAGGTGAACTGGGGCCTGACATCGGGATAGTGGCAGAACATGACGGCATTACGGAAGATGAGGTAATAAGCCGCCACAGCGGGCATCTGTCCTTCGTGTATGCAATAGGATTTTCTCCGGGTCTGGCCTATATCGGCTGTCCGGAGCCTACTTTCACCATACCCCGGCTGAAATCTCCCAGAGTAAAGATTCCGGGAGACAGTATTGTGGTATGGGAATCCCAGACCACAACCATTCCCTTTGATCAGCCGTGCGGCTGGCATATTATCGGCGGGACACCGGTTCATCTGTACGACAGGAGACGAAAACAGGGAAGCTATTTAAAGGCAGGCCAGTGGGTGAAATTTATTCCTGTCTCGCCGGAAGAATACCGGAAAATCCGGAAACAGGCGGAAGACGGGACCTACAAGCCGGTCATATACAGGGAGGAATAAACGATGGGAATCTATATTCAAAACCCTGGACTTCTGACCAGCGTTCAGGACCGGGGAAGATTTGGAGGTCAGAAAGACGGCGTGTCGCCATCGGGTGCCATGGATCTGCATTCCATGCGGCTGGCAAATCTTCTGATTGACAATGACATGGATGAAGCAGTGCTGGAAACTACCTTCATGGGGCCGGAGATTTTATTTACGGAGGCAAACTTTTTTGCAGTTACGGGAGCTCCTATGAATCTCACTTTAAACGGAAGAGAGGTTCCGATGTATACCGCCCTTTATGCATATGAAGGAAGCGTTCTGCAATGCAGTGCAGCAAACTCCGGCTGCCGTTCCTATATTGCTTTTGGAGGGGGGCTGGCTGTTCCGGAGACAGATGGAAGCAAATCCACATTGCTGAGAAATGCCATCGGAGGCTGGAACGGAAGGAAACTTCAGACAGGGGATGAAATCGGCTTTACCGCACCCAGGTCATTTCTTGAAAATTATGATATCAGATATACTCCTCAGAAGGTTAGTTACAGTGAAATTGAGCTTCGGGTAATCGGAGGACCCCAGGAGGAACGTTTCACAGAGGCGGGATTGGCGGCATTTTATGGAACGTCTTACCGGGTGAGTCAGGAGTGCGATCGTATGGGATATCGTTTGGAGGGAGAAACCATTGAACATAAGACGGACGGAAACATTATTTCAGATGGAATTGCGCTGGGAGCAGTTCAGGTTCCAACTTCAGGGCTGCCCATCATCATGCTCAGTGAACGTCAGAGCATGGGAGGGTACACCAAAATCGCCAATGTCATCAGTGCAGACCTGCCGTTGATTGCCCAGTCCCTGCCGGGTACAAGAGTGCGCTTCAGACAGGTTACTGTGGAAGAAGCGCAGAAGTTATGGCTGTCTGAGCTGGAAGAATTGGAAGGAATAAAAGAGGAACTGCACAGATCTTATCAGCGGACCTTTCGCCTTCATGTGGGAGGCAGGACTTATCATGTCGGTGTGACGGAACAATGACCCCGTTAAAGGAGGAGGTTTAGAATGTATAAAGTTGATTTAAACAGTGACTTAGGAGAGAGCTTTGGGCGTTATACACTGGAGGCAAATGAAGAAATCATCAAACATGTGTCATCTGCCAACATTGCATGCGGTTTTCATGCCGGAGATCCTATGGTTATGCGCCACACGGTAGAGATGGCTGTAAAATACGGCACAGGAATCGGTGCCCATCCGGGATATCCTGATCTGCAGGGGTTTGGCCGGAGAAAGATGTCCCTTTCCTATGATGAGATAAAGAACGTGGTCACATACCAGCTGGGAGCTGTTTATGCATTTGCAAAAGCGGCGGGCAAACCTGTGGCTCATATCAGTGCTCATGGAGCGTTGGGAAATCTGGTGCAGGAAGATGCCGTTGCCGCAAAAGCACTGTGTCAGGCTTGCTGCGAGTTTGATACAGAGATGCGGATCTTATATTATGGGAAAAATTCCGTATTAAAAAAAGAGGCAGATAGGTTTGGTCTTCCAACCGTAAGTATGGTATTTGCAGACAGGGCATATTTAGAAGATGGAAACCTGGTGCCAAGAAGCCAGCCTGGTGCCATGATTGAGGATAAGGATGAAGCGATTGGACGGGTGATCCGTATGATTAAAGAAGGAAAGGTTACAGCTGTTACCGGAAAGGATATTGAAGTTAAGGCCGAGACAGTTCTGGTACATGGAGACGGCGATCATGCGCTGGAATTTGTCCTTGCCCTGAAAGAAGCTTTTGGCAAAGAAGGCATTGAGATCAGCTGCTTTAGCAAGTAACAGACAGGAGGACAATTGGAATGGGAAATTATGTAATTACCGTAGCCAGAGGATTTGGCAGCAAAGGCAGGGAAATTGCACATATGCTGGCAGATGAACTTCATATTCCCTGCTATGACCATCAGATTCTAAAAATGGCTTCTGATTACAGCGGTATCAGTGAGCAGCTGTTTTCAGAGGTAGATGAGAAGCTGAGAGCAAAAAACATCCGAAGGCTGCTAACCGGTGTTCCGGCCGCCGCACTTTTGACTCCCGATGACAAGGAATTTACATCAGATGATAACCTGTTTAATATCCAGGCGGAAATTATCCGGAGTCAGGCAGAGGCGGAATCCTGTGTAATCGTAGGAAAATGTGCTGACTATATTCTGCGGGAAAGAAAAAATGTAATAAGCATTTATGTTGACGCTCCCAGAGCGTGTTGTGTAAAGACGGTTATGAACAGGCTTAAAGTAGATGAGGCCGAAGCCCACCGTCTGATTCATCAGATTGATAAATACCGTTCTGATTATTACCATTATTATACAGGAGGCCTTAAATGGACTAACATGAATCATTATGATTATGTGATCAATACAGGCCGGGTAGAAAAGGCGGAATGCATTGACATGCTGAAGGGCATCGTAAAACGCCGCTTTTTAATACAGGAGAACCTTGAATGAGAGAACAAGTATTAAAACGTATAGAAGAAGAACAGGAGCGTATGATTAACCTGGTGTCAGATATGGTGAAGATTCCCAGTGTCAGCGGAAATGAAGCAGAGCTGGCTGCGTTCCTGATGAATTACTGCACCGGATTGGGATTTGAATGTGAAACAGACCGTCATGGCAACTTTTTTGCATGGATCAGGGGAAACAGGCCAGGGAAACGTCTGATATTTAACAGCCATCTGGATACGGTAGAGGTGGGAGAGGGCTGGGAGGATGATCCCTATTCAGGAAAAGTCCATCAAGACCGGATATGGGGCAGAGGAAGTACAGACTGCAAGGGAGCCATAGGAGCGCAGATTGTTGCGGCTTATGCGCTTTTAAAGGAAGGTGCTGATTTTGCCGGAGAAGTCTGCCTGATGTATCCTGTGGAGGAAGAAGTTCAGGATGTAAGCCGGAAAGGCACGTGGAAGGCACTGATGGATGGCTTTACCGGTGATATGGCGGTCAACGGTGAAGATACGGATCTTCGCGTATGCCTTGCATGTGAAGGTATGCTGGAAGCGCTGATCACTACATATGGCACAGGCGCTCATGGAGCCACACCGGAAGAAGGAAAAAATGCTATCGTTATGATGACAAAGGTTGTGGATCATCTGTGCAGAATTGTTCCGGGAACCAATCCCTACACAGGAAAAGGTTCCATTAATCCCGGTGTTATTCAGGGAGGCAGCCGCTCCAGTGTGGTTCCCGATACCTGTATACTGAAATGTTCAAGATTTACGGTTCCGGGTGAAACCGGGGAGCTGTTTCTGGAGCAGATCAATGAAATCCTGGATAAGCTTAAGCAGGAAGATCCGGATTTTAAGGCTTCTGCTGTGCTGACTTACGAGTCCAACCCTTCTATCGTTGAGGAGGAGGCTCAGGTGGTAAAGGCTATTCAGGCAGCACACCGGTATATGGGAATCGATTGTCCGCTGGTGGGAACGCCGCAGCACGATGACGCAGATTTTCTTACCAATCTGGGGCACATTCCTACCGTGCTTTACGGTCCGGGCAGCGGGCGGCTGGCTCATATGCCAAATGAATATGTATGGATTTCAGAACTCTCAGAAGCGGCAAAGGTCTACGCATTAACAATTTTGGAAGCATTAAAAGGTTAAGGAGGACAGGAAAAATGGGCTTTAAGATTGCAGACAGAATGAAAGGGCTGGTTCCCTCCGGCATTCGTAAGGTAAATGAAAAGGCGTTGGCGATGGAACGTGCCGGTGAGACGGTGATTCATTTTGAAATAGGGCGTCCTGATTTTGATACTCCTGAGTATATCAAGGAAGCGTGTGCAGAAAGTCTTAAAAAGGGTGAGGTATTTTATACGTCTAACTTTGGAGATATGAAGCTGCGGGAGCAGGTGGCAGAGTATTTGGAAAGACAGAATCACATTTTTTATAAGGCAGAAGAAATCCTCATTACCGCAGGCCTCTCGGAAGCCGTATATGATGTTCTCTGTGCATTGCTGGACGCGGGAGATGAAATTCTGGTTCCCGATCCGGTATGGATCAATTATCTGAATGTGCCCAAACTGCTGGGAGCCGAGCCGGTCTGCTATGATCTGCTGGAAGAGAACGGATATCAGCCTGATATAAAACAGCTGGAAGCACTGATTACCGATAAAACCAAGGCTATGGTGATTAATACTCCCGGAAATCCCACCGGCAGTATTTTTAGCCGAAAAACTCTGGAAGAGGTTGCGGCACTGGCTGAAAAATATGATCTGGCAATTATTTCAGATGAGATATATGACCGCCTTCTTTATGATGATGCCGAACATGTGAGCATTGCATCCCTGCCGGGCATGAAAGAGCGTACCGTTACTTTTAACGGATTTTCTAAGGCCTACTCCATGACAGGCTGGAGATTGGGCTATGTGGCAGCTCCCAGCGAACTGATTCAGGAGCTGAATAAAGTGCATCAGCATATCACTGTCTGCGCAGCCTCTTTTGTTCAGAAAGCAGGTATTGCGGCGCTTCGTGATGAAAGCAGCGAGGTTGAGGACATGGTGAAAGAGTATCAGCGCCGCCGGGATTATGCTGTTCAAGTCATTAACAATACTCCGGGTATTCATTGCCTGAGCCCGAAGGGAGCCTTTTATATCTTCATTAATGTGAAATCACTGGGGATTCCTTCTTCCCAGGTGGTCGAATATCTGCTGGAACATCAGAAGATAGCGCTTGTACCAGGTGATGTGTTTGGAAACAATGGTGCAGGTTATGTAAGGATGTCTTTTGCAAACAGCTATGAAAATATTGTTGAAGGCTGCAGGCGGCTGGCTGAAGGAATCATAGAACTGAGAATGCAGACAGGAGAAAAGGAAGTATGAAATACAGTGCGTTATTATTGCGGGACATGCATCCATCAGGAAAAACACTTCTGGAAGAAAATGACTGTGAAGTGATGATTGCAGATGGAACAGAACTTTCGGATTATCAGGATCAGTTAAAGCGCTGCAATGCCATATTTGTGAGAAATGAGCCTGTGACTTCCCAGATGATTGATATGGCACCTAATCTGAAGGTTATTGCCAAGCATGGAGTAGGATATGATAACATCGATGTAGCATATGCCACTAAGAAAGGAATTCAGGTTGTCTATGCGCCTCTGGGCAATAACAATTCCGTAGCTGAGATGGCCATGATGCATATATTAAGCTGTGCAAGAAGAATACGGTGTTCCCAGCAGGAACTGATTAATGGAAATTACGATATCCGTTTTGTGTTAAATGATACTCATGAAATCAAGGGAAAAACTCTGGCTCTCATAGGCTGCGGCCGCATTGCCGGACTGGTGGCACAGAAAGCGTCTGCCGGTTTTGGGATGAGGGTGATCGGATATGATCCCTTTGTAAAACCGGGCATGACGGAGTGCGGCATAGAAGTGATTGCTGACCGGGACCAGGTGTTTTCAGAAGCGGATTTTGTGAGCGTGCATCTGCCTGCCTTGCCGGATACGATTCACAGCATCGGCATAAAGGAGTTCAGGCTCATGAAGAAGACAGCTTTTCTGATCAATACTGCCAGGGGAAATGTGATTCGGGAAGATGATCTGGTGGAAGCATTGAATACGGGAGAAATCGCAGGCGCCGGACTTGACGTATTCGAGAAGGAGCCGGTGGAGAAAAATAATCCTCTGCTGGCCATGGATCATGTGTCTGTAACTCCTCACTGTTCAGGGCTGACAGTAGAAGCATCTGAGAATCTGTCTTACACAGGGGCAGCTGGCATTCTTGAGGTTTTGTATCACAAGCCATTAACCTGGCCGGTAAATAAGGTGGAGTACAATGGCTGATGTGAAAAGCCTGCTGGATCTTCAGACAGCAATGTTTTGCCTGATGATGGCAGGCTATGTGATGACCAGGCTGGGAATTCTGACTCCTTCAGCCAGAATTCCAATGACAGATTTAATTATTGGCTTTATCCTTCCCTGCAACATAATCATGTCGTTTCTAATTGAATTTAACAGACAGATCCTCATATCCTGTATTACGGTTTTCTTCATATCAGTTGGAATACAAGTCTTTGCGGCCTTTGCGGGAAGGTTCTTTTATCCGGGAGCCCGTGAAAGCCGGATTCCTGTACTTCGGTATGGAACCATTGTATCAAATGCCGGGTTTCTTGGAAACCCAATTGTGGAAGGCCTGTATGGAAGTCAGGGACTTCTGTATGCATCAATTTATTTGATTCCCCAAAGAATCATGATGTGGTCTGCGGGTATATCCTGTTTTACAGGAACAAGGGGGAAAAATGTGCTGCGCAAGGTGGCAACGCATCCTTGCATTGTGGCAGTTGTAATAGGCGTTATGCTGATGGTCAGCCAGATCAGTCTGCCCAGCGGAATTGAAAAAACCCTTAAGTATTCCAGTAACTGTACAACAGCCCTGTCCATGATTGTAATTGGAAACATACTGGCAGAGGTGAAAGCTTCCGAAATTATTGACCGTGACAATTTATGGTATTGCTTTGTGCGTCTGGTGATCTTTCCGGCTCTGGTATTGTTAATCTGCCGTCTGCTGAGGTTAGATCAACTGGTTACGGAGGTTTCAGTGGTGCTTGCCGGAATGCCGGCTGCCACCACCACAGCAATTCTGGCATCGAAATATGACGGAGACGAACATTTTGCAGTAAAAATTGTATTTTTATCGACTATACTGTCTCTTATCACTGTGCCTGGACTGTGTGTGGTCATGATGTATCTGTAAGTGTAAAGAAGAGAAACTGTTTTGAAAACGTTATGCAGAGATATCCTAAAAAAGTATAATTAATAAGCCCGCCTGAAGGCGGGCTTATTGACTGCTTGTACCTAATGAGTAATTAGCTTGGCTGAATTGCTGCATTTACTTCCGGTCTTACTAACGGTTGAAGCTTCCTCTATTTAAAACTTATTTGATGCTGCAACAGAAGAAAGTGCCTGCCGGATACTGTCAAAATCCATTCCCCCGGCCGCATCAATGGTGGCGACCACTGCTCCCTCAACAAGCGGACAATCCACCATTGCCACTTTCATGCCCTCCATGGTCTCTATTACCATCTCGGTGGTCATTACCGCACTGCCCATATCCATCAGCACCAGCACTCCGTCATCGGAATACACCGACTGGATGGCTGTCTGAATCTTCTCGAAACTTGTGCCGAAACTGCCGTCCTCCAGACCGCCGGCCGGTGCAATTTTTGCATCCGGGGCCATCATGGCGGTCAGCCCCACCACGCTTTTTGCCAGATCCTCACTGTGTGAAACAATTACAATCCCAACCATTCTTCTTATCCTTTCCACTGTGCAACTGTTTCAAGCATATAGGAAAATGACGTTGCACCCGGATCCTGATGTCCCAGTCCACGTTCTCCTACATAGCTGGCCCGTCCTTTGGTGGCGATCAGATCCTTTGTATGGTTCGTGCCGGCCCAGGCAGCCTGCACACCCGCCTCCAGCATATCCTTAGCCGGGGCTCCGGCAGCGTCAGCTTCCTCCATAGCTTTCAGTGCCGGAAGCATGGCATCCAGCATGGTCGCCTCTCCCAAGACTGCCTTGCCACGCTGCATCACACCATCGGAGGCCGCCTTCATCATCTCCAGGAAATCTTTCTGATCCATTTCGTTTTTTCCCGCCAAAGCCATACCGGCCTTCATATAAGCCGAACCGTAAAGCGGACCGGATGCCCCCCCAACAGTGGAGACCAGGGTCATCCCCACTGTTTTTAAGATCGTTCCGATGTCTTTTCCGGCCAGCTCCGGAAGCTTCTTTTCAACCGCTTCAAAGCCGCGGGCCAGATTAATACCGTGATCGCTGTCCCCAATGGGCTGGTCCAACGCTGTCAGCTCCTCTTTGTGCTCCACCATGCAGTGCCCGATTGCTTTGATAATCTCGATTACTTTATTGCTGTCTGCCATGCTGCATCACCTCTCCGTATATATTATCTCCATGCCGGTGTATCGGCCGGGGCGTCTAAAAGCTCCTTTAGCTGATCATCCAGACGGAGCAGTGAAATGGAAAAGCCCTGCATCTCGATGGAAGTCATATATTCTCCCACAAAGGTTTTATACACATGGATATTCTTCTCTTTCAGGACGTCTGCAACATGGTTATTGATAATAAACAGTTCCATAAGCGGTGTTGCTCCGGCCCCGTTGATCATCACTGCCACTTCGCTGCCGGTGTAATCAATATCAGCAAGAATTTGTTCTAAAAGGAGATCCACAATCTCATCTGCCGGTTTCAGCCCTTCCCGGTGAGTTCCCGGCTCTCCATGGATACCGATGCCGATCTCCATCTCATCCTCTGCCAGTTCAAATCCGGGTTTTCCCGCTGCCGGCACTGTACACGGTTCAATGGCTGCACCCATGGTACGGACCTGGTCAATTACCTTCTGTGCTACGGCCTGTACTTCGCTGAGGGAAGCGCCCTGTTCAGCCATGGCACCGGCAATTTTATGTACAAAAACAGTACCGGCTACACCCCGGCGTCCAACCGTATACAGGCTGTCCTTGACAGCCACATCGTCGTTGGTTACCACGTATGCAACCTGAATGCCTTCCATCTCCGCCATCTCGGCAGCCATCTCGAAGTTCATGACGTCGCCGGTATAATTCTTAACTACCATCAGCACTCCGGCATCTGTGGCGATTGCCTTGATACCTTCATAAATCTGATCGGGAGTGGGAGAGGTAAAGACTGCTCCGGCAACTGCTCCATCCAGCATACCCTGGCCCACAAAACCGCCGTGAGCCGGTTCGTGACCGCTGCCGCCGCCGCTGATTAAGGCAACCTTACCATTCTTTTTATGGGCCCGCACTACCACATTGCCGCAATCCAGTTTCTTCAAATATTGAGGATATGCCTTTACCATTCCCAAAATCATCTGTTCCTCAACCAGTGCCGCATCATTGATGAATTTTTTCATTGTGAAACCCCCTTTTTATAATTTCCTGATATACGTTTCAGAGACTTCTATCATAAGAAGTCTCTGAATGTTAGCGTCTTTTTACTTTTTTTCTTCTTTTTCTTCCTTTTCTTCTTCCTCATCCAGGCAGTTCATATCATTCAGCCCGCATGTTGTATCGTCATCTTCTCCCAGACAGTTCATGTCAGTCAATCCGCAGGTGTTCACTTCGTCTTCGCCGACACAGTTCATGTCATTCAGCCCGCAGGTTGTGTCTTCATCCTCCGTCACACCGTTCATATTGGTGATATCCAGCTGTTTTTTCTCCATGCATTGTCCTCCTTTCTTGGTTTCCCGATTCAACTTAGTTTCATTCATTTTACCAGATGCCATGACCGGTGGTTTGCGGTGCCGGATTTATTTGCCGCCGAAATTCACACAGAAGCCAGTTGTATCTTATTGCCAGGGAATTGCACCATACAGAAGCACTGCTGCAATTGCTCCGATAACGGGACCGATAATAACAACCGGTGCATAACCCCAGTTGGAATCACCCTTACCCTTGATAGGCAGAACTGCATGAGCCAGACGGGGTCCTAAGTCACGGGCTGGATTGATGGCATAACCGGTCAGACCGCCCAGAGACATACCGATGGATACGATAATTCCAAAGACCAGAAGATTGCTCACTCCGGGAGGAACTGCGCCTGCCTGAGCAAGGCCCTTAATGGCAAATGTCAGGACAAATGTTCCGATAGCTTCACTTAAAATATTGCGGCCCATGTTGGGAATGGAAGGTCCGGTTGAGAATACGCCCAGCTTTGTGCCTGCGGACTCTGTCGCGTCGAACTGATCCTTAAACAAGATGTAAACCAGGCATGCGCCTAAAAATGCACCTGCAAACTGTGCGATGACATAACCGGGAACCAGGCTCCAGGCAAGGCTTCCATCCACTGCCAAAGCGATGGTCAGTGCCGGATTAAAATGTGCTCCTGAGGAAGCTCCGAATATAAACGCCGGAAGCATAACCGCAAGACCCCAGGCAAAGGTGATCTGAATAGAGCCTGCCCCTTTCATACCCGATTTATTCAAAGTTACATTGGCAACAACTCCGTCACCTAACAATATAAGCAAACAAGTTCCAATAAATTCAGCAATATAAACTAACATAGTAGTAGTCCCCTCTTTTTATTATTGGTTTATGTGAAACATTCTCGTTGCAGCAATCAGTCTTCTTTAGCCCATCCGTAAGAATATTTAACTGCTTTGTTCCAGCCGCGGACCATGTCTGTTCTCTGTTCTTCTTCAATCTCCGGATGGAACTGTCTGTCGATAGCCCAGTTTTTGATTACATCTTCCTTGGTAGCCCAGTAACCAACTGCCAGACCTGCCAGATAAGCAGCGCCCATGGCGGTTGTCTCCACACACTGAGGACGGTGAACCGGGGCATTGATAATATCGGCCTGGGTCTGCATCAGATAGTTGTTGGCACTTGCGCCGCCATCGACTTTAAGAGCAGCCAGTTCAATTCCGGAATCCGCTCTCATAGCCTGCAGGACGTCGTTAACCTGATAGCACAGTGAATCCAGGGTGGCGCGGATAATATGATATTTGTTGATACCACGGGTCAGTCCCACAATGGTTCCACGTGCATACTGATCCCAGTGAGGTGCTCCCAGACCGGTAAATGCAGGTACTACATAACAGCCGTTGGTGTCTTTTACTCTCGTTGCCATATATTCGGAATCAGGTGAGGAGTCAATGATTCTTAACTCGTCACGAAGCCACTGAATGGCCGCACCGGCTACGAATATGGAGCCTTCCAGAGCATAGTTAACTTTGCCGTCCAGACCCCAGGCGATGGTAGTAACCAGTCCGTTCTTTGAGAAGACAGGCTTTTCTCCGGTATTCATCAGCATGAAGCAGCCTGTTCCATATGTATTTTTTGCCTCACCCGCTTCGAAACAGGTCTGGCCGAACAATGCCGCCTGCTGATCTCCTGCAGCGCCGCCGATGGGAATCGGGCCGCCCAGGAACTGGGGATCGGTCTCTCCGTATACACAGCTTGACGGTTTGGCTTCCGGAAGCAAGGATTTTGGAATATTGAGTTCTGCCAGTATTTCCTCGTCCCATTCCAGAGTATTAATATTAAACAGCATAGTACGGGAAGCGTTGGAGTAATCAGTCACATGGACAGCCCCTTTGGTCAGCTTCCAGATCAGCCATGTCTCCACGGTACCAAACAGAAGCTCTCCTCTTTCGGCCCGCTCCCTGGCACCTGGTACCTCATCCAGAATCCATTTCAGCTTGGTTCCGGAAAAATATGCGTCGATGACCAGTCCGGTTTTTTCGCGGAACGTATCAACCAATCCCTTTTCTTTTAAAGAGTCACAATATTCGGAGGTTCTCCGGCATTGCCATACGATTGCGTGATAAACCGGCTCACCGGTCTCTTTATCCCATACAATTGTAGTTTCGCGTTGGTTTGTAATACCGATTGCTGCGATATCTTCAGCCGCTGCACCGATCTTAGACATTGCCTCTACTGCAACACCGAGCTGGCTGGACCAAATTTCATTGGCGTCATGCTCAACCCAGCCGGGTTTCGGAAAATACTGTGTAAATTCCTTCTGAGCCACACTGCACATCTCACCCTTTTCATTGAAGAGAATACAGCGATTACTTGTTGTCCCCGCATCCAATGCCATTACATACTTTGCCATAAAAGACCTCCTTAATAATTTGGTTGTTGTTTGTCTCTATTGTACTAACTGTCCTCTGCAAAAAGAACAGTTTAGCTACCTTATTTATTGCCGTTAAAGCTTCCACACATCCTGGTTTGTAGACGATACGGAGATGGCTCCCGCCAGCAGTGCAGCCATCACATCTTCCTTCTCGGAAATCAGACCGCCGGCAATCACCGGAACCTTCACCAGTCGGCTGACACGGCGGATTATCTTAGGCATCAGCCCCGGCAGAATTTCAATCATATCCGGGCGTACCATATTTACCTGTTTTTCAACATTTTCAAATGCCATGGAATCCAGAATAAAAACTCTCAGCATTGTGTACAGCGACAGCTCCTTGGCACGTTTAATCATCGAAGGCTTAGTAGAGATGATCCCGTACACTTCTGTGTTATTCTTGATAAAATCCACAGCAATCTCCTTGCTGCTAAGACCCGTAATCAGATCAATATGTACCATTACAACCTTTCCTGCCTGATTGATCCTTTTTACAATGGAACCTATATTGCAGATATCACCAAACAGGACAAAAACTACTTTTACATCCTCAGCTTCGCAGCAGGCCTTTAAGCCCTCCATATCCTTGACGGCTGCGATCACCGGGCTCGCCTCAATTAGGTCGTATAATTTCTGATCCATGGAATCTCCCTTTCCTGAATTGAATACAATGCACCCCTCTAAGAAAAAAAGAGCATGGAATATAACCAACATTTCTGTTGTTATCCCATGCTCTCAATCGTCTCTGCACAATGTATTAACCTTATTACAATATAGCACATTGCACACATATTTTCAATAGCTTGAATTTATTTGTTGTGATTTGTACATATTGTTGACAAGTTTATTGATAAAAATTGTTGAGTTTTCACAATTATGGGTAAATTTCTCATCTGTAATTAGTTAATATTTTAACAGATTAACGATTTCCTCAATGGTTTTACTGCCCATATGGATATCATGGTCATTGGTGATGATCATGGGCACCCTCGAGATATTGAATTTTTCCACCAGCTCCGGATAAAGGGCCGCATCAATCATCTCGGCCTCAATGCCCGGGTTTAAAATGGCGATTTGCTGACACGCCGTTACCACCGAAGGGCAGTGGTGGCATGACAGGGATACACAGATCTTGATATTGGCCGTTTTCTTCAGTTTGCCAATGCTTTTTTTTACCTTTTCCGGTACGTCCCGACAGCCTCCCGACAGATTCAGGACAGCAAGAATAAAGGAGTTTATCTCCTTACCTCCGGGCACCCCATGAAAGGCTATTCGCTGGTATCTGCCGTTTTTGTAAAATCCGGTCACCGGCAGATAAGCCGTATCCAGCTCAGGAGCTTGAGCCGCAGCCTCCGCCGGGGTGTAGAGTTCCACACTCAGCTTTTCTCCCAGCTCCGAAATAACATGCAAAAATGAAGCCATTTCAGAATCCTTTTCCTGTTTTGTGTCAACCACGGCCTTCAGCACCACTGGTTCCGGCATCCTGGAAAAAATGCCAGTGAGCTGCTCTTTTAATGCTTCATCAATCAGGCTGCTGGTCTTAGGTATTCCTGATAAATCAATCATTTGAAATCCTCCTGTCCGGTTTCTCTTACGGCAAATTTTTTCTTGGATGATTTACGGGAAACTCCGGTTCTTCCCCGTTTAAAACCCTCCAGATATCTTTGGCCGCATACAATTCCATATTCTCCAGCGCCTGAACCGTATTGGCGGCACAGTGGGGAGAGATAATAATATTTTCATATCGGAACAGCGGGCTGTCAACAGGAAGGGGCTCCTGCTCAAACACATCAAGCCCTGCTCCGCTGATTTTCTTTTCTTCTATTGCATTAATCAAATCCTCTTCCCTGATAATTCCTCCCCGTGAAACATTGATGATGTAAGCAGAAGGCTTCATCAGATCAAACTGTTCTTTGGAAACCATATATCTGGTTTTTTCTGTCAGAGGCACGTGGAGGGAGATAAAATCTGCTGTTTGATAAATCTCCTTCTCGTCAGATGCAAGCCGGATGCCGTCAGGCAGCTGTTCTTTGGTCAAGCTGGGCGAATAGACGAGAACCTTCATCCCAAATCCATGGACAGCCTTCTCTGCAACCCGCCGGCCAATGTTTCCGAAGCCGATAATTCCCAGAGTCATTCCCTGAAGCTCTAAATTAAACACATCTGCCCTGATGGAGAAGCTGCCTGTCCGGGCTGCCTTTGACATGATTTCATGATTTTTGGCGCAGGCCAGCAGGAGAAATAAGGTGTGCTCCGCCACAGCATTGGAGTTGGCGGTTCCCGCATTGGTGACCTGAATTCCGACCTGTTCCGCATACAAAGTGTCCACATGCTCATATCCGGCGCTGAAATTGGCGATGATCTTGCAGTTTCTGCACCGGTCCAGAACCTCCTGATCGTATCTGATTTTGGACTTTCCCCCTGGCAAAATGGCATCACAATCCTCCAAACGGGGATCGTCAGGGGAAGAGGGGGCTCCGATGATGACCTCGCAGCCTTTTTCCAGAAGATATTCCACCCCGGTGTTGGAAATGGTTTTAGGTATTAATACTTTGTACATCTCTTCCTCCCTTCGGGTTTATTTTAGTTTTCCGGATAAATAAGATTCTTATCATCGATTCCGTACAGAACCTGATCCAGGTATCTTCCGGCCATATATTTTGCCATCCCCAGGTTCATATCCAGATAATTGCCGCAGTCTCTTGGAGCAGCACCGGGAACCTCTCCTTCAAAATCCCGGATGAATTCATACATTTCTGTGACCAGGGAAACGATGTCCCTGGAGCTGTAATCTCCGGACAAGAGAAGGTAAAAGCCGGTACGGCAGCCCATGGGGCCGAAGTAGAGGATTTTAGAACCAAAGGTTTCATGGTTTCTTAAGAAAGTAGCTCCTAAATGCTCTATGGTGTGAAGCTCTCCCGTATTGATGACCGGTTCAAAATTAGGACGGGTCATTCGCAGGTCAAAGGTGGTGATCACAGCATCTCCGGCCTGGTCCTTGCGGGAAACGTAGATGCCGGGAAGCAGTTCTAAGTGGTTTATGGTAAAGCTTGTGATTTTCTCCATAGGAATCGTATCCTTTCTGTTGTATCATGTCAGCCTGAAGTTTCAATGTCATATAGAAATTATAATAAAAAATCTGCGTTCCTGCAATAGGCAAAAAGAACGACCCTCGGTTCATGGCCCGGTAAGATTCATTCATGAAATCCCCTGCCCGCTTCATACCATAGTAGGAGAAATGGGAAGGAGCGTCAGTATGGAAGAATGGTTTCGTTTATCAGAGGAAGAGGTCCTGAGACGGCTGGAGGCAGGCCAGAACGGGCTGAATTCTGAGGAAATCTTAAGGCGCAGGAAAATCTATGGACCCAATATGTTAAAAAGGGTGGAACGGAAAAGCGCTTTTGAAGTGTTTTTAGACCAGTTTAAAGATCTGTTGGTCATTATTTTAATTATAGCGGCGGTCATTTCCATGATCTCCGGTGATGTGGAAAGTACAGGAGTTATATTTGCAGTGCTTCTGTTAAATGCAATTTTAGGAACCGTCCAGCATCAGAAGGCGGAAAAGTCCTTAGACAGCCTGATGGCCCTGTCAGCTCCCATTGCAAAGGTAATCCGGGAGGGAAAAAAGCAGGAGGTTTTATCGGCTGAAATCGTACCGGGAGATATTTTGCTGCTGGAGGCCGGAGATATGGTTGCGGCTGACGGCAGACTTTTGGAAAATCACTCTCTCCTGGTCAATGAAAGCTCCTTAACCGGAGAATCGGTTCCGGTGGAGAAGAAGACGGGAAGATTAAGAGGGGAAAAGGTGCCTTTGGCGGAACAGACCAATATGGTGTTTTCCGGTTCCCTGGTCGCCTCAGGCAGAGCCGTGGCAGTGGTGTCAGGAACCGGGATGGATACGGAAATAGGCCGGATTGCCGCCCTGATGAACGATACGGGAGAGAAAAAGACTCCCCTTGAAGTGAGTCTGGACCAGTTTGGCAGCAGGCTGGCGGCCGCAATTCTCATTATCTGCGCCGGAGTCTTTGGATTAAGCCTTTACCGCAGGATGCCCATTCTGGACTCTTTGATGTTTGCAGTAGCCCTTGCCGTAGCCGCCATACCGGAGGCATTGAGTTCCATTGTCACCATTGTGCAGGCCATGGGAACCCAGAAGATGGTCCGGGAAAATGCCATTATAAAGGACTTGAAGGCAGTGGAAAGCCTTGGATGCGTTTCTGTTATCTGTTCCGACAAAACGGGAACCCTGACCCAGAACCGGATGACAGTCCAGCAGGTTTATGCCAATAACCGCCTTTACGTGCCGGAGCTTTTAAATACTGAAATTTCCGTACATAAATATTTGCTGTATGATGCTGTGTTAAACAATGACTCTGTCTATGGAGAGGGGAAGCTGCTGGGAGATCCTACAGAAGCGGCTTTGATCCAGATGGCGGAGAGAACGGGTCTGCAAGAGGAAGAGGTTAAGTCCTGGTATCCCAGAATCGGAGAGATTCCCTTTGATTCGAGGCGAAAGCTGATGAGTACCCTCCACCGGATTGAAGGAAAACGGATTCTCTTTACCAAGGGGGCAGTCGATGTTCTCCTTCCCCGAATCACTGAGATCTGGACCTGGGACGGGGTCAGGTCCATAACAGAGAGTGACCGACGGGCCATGACAGAGCAGAATCTGGACTTTTCCAAACAGGGCCTTCGGGTCCTCACCTTTGTCTGCCGGGAAATGGGAGAACAGGAAGAGCTGACGGAAAAGTCAGAGGACGGATACATCTTTCTGGGCATGGCAGCCATGATGGACCCTCCCCGCCCGGAAACGAGAAATGCAGTTTTAAGCGCCCGCAGGGCAGGAATCCGTCCCGTCATGATCACAGGGGATCACAAGGTGACGGCTGCAGCTATTGCAGAAAAAATTGGGATTTTAGACATGAACGGAACCGCAGTCAGCGGGCCGGAGCTTGACGATATGACGGAAGAAGAACTGGATAGAAGACTGGAGAGCATCAGCGTCTACGCAAGAGTTTCCCCGGAACATAAAATCCGCATTGTCCGGGCCTGGCAGAAGAAGGGCAGCATCGTAGCCATGACAGGAGACGGAGTCAATGATGCCCCTGCCTTAAAGCAGGCTGATATCGGCGTTGCCATGGGAAAGATGGGAACCGAGGTATCAAAGGATGCTTCTGCCATGATCCTCATGGATGACAACTTTGCAACCATCATAAAAGCGGTTGCCAACGGGCGCAATGTTTACCGGAATATCCGCAATGCCATCAAGTTCCTTTTGTCGGGAAATATGGCGGGAATCCTCTGCGTTGTGTATACCTCTTTTTTGGCTCTTCCCACCCCTTTTGTTCCGGTGCATCTGCTGTTTATCAATCTGCTGACAGACTCCCTTCCTGCCATTGCCATTGGCATGGAACAGGCGGAAGCAGACCTTTTGGCCCACCCTCCGAGAAATCCAAAGGAGGGAATATTGACAAAGAGATTTGTCATTCAGATTCTTTTGCAGGGGACTTTCATTGCCTTTTGTACCATGGCGGCCTACCACACAGGACTGGTCACGGGAAGCGAACAGGCTGCCAGCACCATGGCATTTTCTACCCTGACTCTGGCAAGACTTTTTCACGGTTTTAACTGCCGAAGCAGCCATTCCATATTAAAGATCGGGCTCAGGAGCAATTTATGGACCATTATGGCCTTTGAGGCAGGTGCGGTATTATTGGCAGCAGTGCTGTTTGTGCCCGGGCTTCATGCATTTTTTTATGTGGCCGACTTAACAGCCAGACAGTTTCTCACCATCTTCATATTTGCCGTTCTTCCTACTCTTGGGATTCAGTCATTTAAGACCATACGGGAAAGCCTTCATTAATAAACAGGACACCTTCTTTTGGTACGTGAGAAGGTGTCCTGTTTGTATATTATTTTTAAAATTTGCATTTAAAATGCTTTTCCAACTGCTCCTGGGCATTGCGAAGGGCTTCTTCCGGTGCGGATACGCTGCTGTAGGTATCTTTAACGGCCATTCCCAGAATATTTAAAAACTTTCTTTCGTCAAAGGGCAGTCCTGCGTGTTGGGGAATACGGTTTCCCTTGGTCAATGGAAAACATTTTTTGGACAGGCTCATCCAGGGAAAGTTATTCATGACCTCGTAATTTTCATAAGTCTTCCTGCAAGGAGAAGTGCTGCCTAAAAGGGAAGCCGCCGAGGAAATGGGCTCGCTGCACATCCACCGGATAAAGGAAAGAGCATTTTCCGGCTGGGAGGAGTATTTTGATACCCCAAGACTGCCTCCCCCAATAACCGGGTTGGCTCCCGGCATCATGGTGTAGCCGATATTTCCCACCACATTGGAGGTATTGTCCAGGAAGGGGCCGGCATAATTGCTGTAGAGAATGGACATGGCAAAGTTTCCTGAGGCAAAGCTTTTGGCCGTATCAGTCCACCAGCCGCAGTAATCCGGCTGAGTATACCGCTTCAGTTCTGTCAGCTCCTTTAAGGATTGGAGGGAAACTTCTGAATCCAGACGGATTTCCCCGTTGCTGTCATATAAATTTTCCTGATGGCTGAAAAGTCTTGCAAGATATTCAGAACCTGCCACTCCCGTAGATCCCATGGTGACCGTAGCCCCGTATTCCACCGGAGAAGAGGGATTGATTTCCCTGGTGAAAAATGCTGCAATCCGGTTAAACTCATCAAAGGTTCTGGGAGGCACCAGCTCGGTGCGGAACTGTTCAAAATACATCCTTTTATAAATGGGGCTTTCAAACAAATCCTTTCTATAATAAAGAATCTGAACGCTGGGAGTGGAGGGCAGGGCGTAAATCTTATCATGGACTCTGGCATAGCGCTCCGGAGTACCTTCCAAAAAGTCGTCAAAACTGTTTTCAATATCCGGATCAATATCTGTCAGAGGCATCAATAGCTTCTGGGCAAACCAGGAAAGCCAGGTCACATCCAGACGGAGAACATCATAATTGGAGGAAGCATTCAGCATGTTAAATGCTTCATAAATCTCATCATAGGAAAAAATGCAGATATTCACGTCAATACCGCTTTTTTTCGTATACAGGTGGGAAAAGCTTTTCATAATATAAGCTTCCGGGCTGTCCAGAGTGATGACGTTTAAGGTCTTAGGCTCTTTAGGCACGATGATATTGGAATACCAGTTCCGAAAGCCGCTGCTTTCCAAAAGACGCTGTCCAAAGCCTTCCCTTTCTTCTCCGGTCTTTTTAATGAGGGCTTCAGCTGCAACCTTGCCAAGCTGGCGGTAATTCATCTCGTACTTGGTAAAATCATTTTCAGGCATGGTGAATACAGGGGAAACCGTATAAATATCCAGTCCTTCCCTGATATCGTAAAAGGAGCAGCAGATGTCCTTCACACTTTCCGCAAAGCCGTAATTGGAAATAAAAAAAGCCTGAGGCATGGAATCTCCTGATATCTGCATGATATTTTGATATTTTCGGAAGGGGTCTGTCTGAATATGGGTCACCTGACAGCCGGTTTTGTCCGCAGCCTCCATAAATCCCCGGTAAAAGTCGGCTTCATTGGAAAAACAGAGATTCCCTGTCAAAAGGCATACGCTGGTATAGCCGTGGTCCGAAGCTCTGCGCCCCATCCGTTTTCCTGCCTCTTCATAATTGAAGCCGATAAAGTCTCCGCCAAAGGAGGGCTTGTGTTCAATGAAAACCATATCGGAGACATCCAAATCTTTTTTATAAATACTGGATTCGTGGGGGGTACCCGCTGCCACGGAAATGCAGGCAATTCCTTTTGCCTGAAGGGTTTTGGCCTCGATTAAGGCCTCTTCTTCGCTTAAGGGTGTATTTTCATGGGTCAGATGCCGGGTCACTGTAAACCCATGGCTCTGGGCGTAATTTTTAAAACCGGAATAAAAGTCCTGGTACTGCTTGGCTGAAGAATCCGGCATAATAACTGCAAGAGAATCGTTAAAACCCTTACGCAGCAGGGCGGCCCGTTCATTGTGCACATATCCCAGCTGGTGAACTGCATTCATAACGCGTCTGATTTTTTCACTGCTGACATTGCCTTTTCCGTTTAGAACGTTGGAAACAGTCCCCTGGGCAACCCCTGCCAGCTTTGCGATATCCTTAATTGTAGCCATAGTATCCTCCTGTATTTCTACTCCTTACTATACCATACACCCAAAAAAACAACAATCTTAAAAATAATATTGAACATCATTCAATTATTAATTGTTTGTTAAAAAGAGTAAATTGTGCAATGTGTTTTATTTGGTTTAAATATTAACATGGTTTGCATGCACTTTATACATAAAAATATTGAAATATAATTGACACGTTTCAATTGTAATGATATAATTTACTCACCATAAAGTGAAAATAAAAAAAGGAGGAAACAAATGAAAAAGAAGTCAGTAATAGCAGCAGCACTTTGTCTTGCCCTTTCCGCTTCCATGTTAAGCGGATGCGGGAACAGTGGAAACAGCGGAAATACTGCCGGGGGAACTTCTGCTGCCGGCGGGGCCGCAGGTTCCCAGAGCGCCGAGTCAAAGGAAGGAAGCGGCGACAGCCTTCATCTCACATTTTATTACCCGGTTCAGGTAGGAGGTTCGGCAGCAGCACTGATTGAGCAGATCTGTAAGGACTTTAATGCAGAAAATCCTGATATCGTGGTGGAGCCGGTTTATACCGGAAACTACGACGATACGGTCACCAAAATCCAGACTGCCGTTCAGGGAGGAACTCCCCCGGATGTATTCGTAAGCCTGGCAACCCAGCGCTTTACCATGGCATCTACCGGCATGGCTATGCCTCTCGATGACCTGATCGCCTCCAGCGAAGATGGAAAGGAATACATCGGAGATTTCTTAGAGGGCTTTATGGAAGACTCTTATGTAGATGGACAGACTTATTCCATTCCCTTCCAGAGAAGTACCATGGTTCTCTTCTACAACAAGGATGCCTTTAAAGAAGTTGGACTTGATCCGGAAAAACCACCCACAACCTGGGAGGAAGTGGTGGAATACGGAAAGAAGCTGACCAATGACAACCGTTACGGTGTAGGCCTGGCCTTAAACTCCGGCTCTGCCCAGTGGGGATTCACAGGCTTTGCCCTTCAAAACAGTGCAAACGGTGAAAACCTTGCGACAGAAGACGGAAAAGCCGTTCTCTTTGACACCCCTGAAAATGAAGAAGCCCTTCAGTTCTGGCTGGACCTTCAGAACAAGCATAAGATCATGGCTCCCGGCATCGTACAGTGGACAGACCTTCCCACTCAGTTCCTGGCAGGAGAAGTGGCTATGATTTACCACACCACCGGAAACATGGCAAACATCAGCAAGAACGCAGAATTTGAATTCGGAACAGCATTCCTTCCGGGACACAAGAGAACAGCAGCCCCTACAGGCGGCGGAAACTTCTATATTTCAAACGGCATTTCTGAGGACAGAGTTGACGCTGCATGGAAATTCATCCGTTTTGCAACAGAGACAGAAAGAGCAGCTCAGTGGTCCTTGGACACCGGTTATGTAGCTACCAGAAAGTCCTGCTATGAAACAGACCTGTTAAAGAATTATTATGAAGAGCTTCCCCAGGCCAAAGTGGCTTACGAGCAGATTCCATATTCAAAACCAGAGCTTACCACTTACAATGCGGCTGAAATCTGGAGAATCTTAAATGACAACATCCAGGCAGCAGTGGTAGGAGATGCGACTCCTAAGGAAGCATTAGAAGCCGCCCAGGAACAGGCAACAGAAGTTCTGGCAGAATATCAGTAACTTATAGCAGCCGGAGCCGCTGCAGATCAATGGTGACGCAGCGGCTCCCTGTTTATCCAGGGACATGCCCTGACGGAGGAGAATATGAAAGTACAAACAAAAAAGCAGCGGGAGCTGAAGCATAATCTTTTGGCATGGCTCCTGGTTGCCCCCTCTCTGTTTTTTATGCTTATTTTTACCGTTTATCCTGTTTTCAGAAGCATTTATTTAAGCCTGACAAAGTACAAGCTGGGAATGAAGGGACCGGAATTTATTGGGTTGGAAAATTACGCCAGCCTGGTTAATTCGGCTCTTTTTTGGAAGGTCATGGGCAATACCTTGTTTTTCGCCCTTATTACCATTATCCCCAGCATGGTGGTGGGACTTTTTCTGGCAGTGGTCGTAAACAGAAAAAGCCGTATGACCGGATTTGTACGCACAGCTTATTTTTATCCGGTTATCATGCCTATGATTGCCATTGCAAGCATTTGGATGTTTATTTATATGGCAAAAAACGGATTGTTCGATCAGATGCTGGGGACCTTGGGCTTTAAGCCTGCCAATGTGCTGTCCAGCAAAAAGACGGTTCTTCCTGCCATGGCATTTATGTATGTGTGGAAGGAGGCCGGTTATCTGATGGTATTTTTCTTATCCGGCATTCAGAGCATTTCCACTGAGGTGAACGAGGCCGCCAGAATTGACGGGGCCGGGCCCTGGACGATTTTCAGGAAAATTACCTTTCCTCTTCTGGCTCCCACCCTTTTATTTGTGTCCACCATCGCCTTAACCAACAGCTTTAAGCTGGTGGATCACGTGGTGATCATGACCGAGGGAGCCCCTAATAATGCTTCTACACTGCTTCTGTATTACATTTACCAGCAGGGCTTTACCAACTTTAATTATGGAATATCGGCTGCCCTGACAACGGTCATGCTGGTTCTTCTCATGATTGTTGCCCTTCCCAGGTTCTTGAGCCAGGATAAAAAAATACATTACAACTAAAGGAGGACGGGAATATGACGAAAAAAATGACCAGCTCTCCGATTACCGCATTTGCAGTTCTCCTGGGGCTTTTATGGCTGATTCCCCTGATCTGGATGATTGGGACCGCATTTTCCGTTCCTTCTTTTCATATGACCTTGTTTCCTTCTACAGCCTTTACTTTGGATAACATCGTCTATGTCTGGAATGCGATTCCTTTCGGAACTTATTATTTAAACACCCTCATACTGGTGTGCTGTACCTTTGCCGTGCAGTTTTTTACTTCTACTCTTGCGGCCTATGCTCTGGGAGTTATGGATTTTAAAGGTTCGTCCATTGTATTTGCCGTGATCTTCATGCAGATTATCATTCCCAATGACGTGCTCATTACCCCTAATTTTATGCTCTTGTCAGAGTTAAAGCTGGTGGACACCAAAGTGGGTATGATGCTTCCCTTCTATGGAAGTGCTTTGGCAATCTTCCTTTTAAGGCAGCATTTTAAATCCATTCCAAAGGCCCTTGCCGAGGCGGCCAGAATTGACGGTGCTACCATCTGGCAGACCATTTGGAGGGTGTACATGCCATGTGCAAAGCCGGCCTATCTTTCCTTTGCGGTTATATCGGTCAGCTACCACTGGAATAACTATTTATGGCCCCTGATTGTGACTAATTCACCTCAGAACCGAACCCTGACCGTAGGTCTGGCGATTTTTGCAAAGTCCAAGGAGGCCAATATGCAGTGGGCAAATGTCTGTGCGGCTGCATTTATTATCATCATACCTTTGCTTACAACTTTCTTCGTTGCCCAGAAACAATTTATGAGCAGCTTTGTAAGCGCAGGAATTAAAGAATAGACGGGAGGTTGTACCAATGAAGTTGAATTTTATAGGAAAGGGCAGCGCTTTCTATCCCGTTTACGGCAATACCGGTGCATATATTCTGGAAGGCAAGGAACTGTATCTGCTGGACTGCGGAGAACTGGCCTTTGATTTTCTTTATGAGCATGTGGATTTGGAACAGGTAGAACGAGTGTATGTGATTCTTACCCATCTCCATGCAGATCATGTGGGAAGTCTGGGAACCCTTATTTCTTATTTTTATTTTCACCAGGGCATACAGGTTCATGTGGTTCATCCGGAACATACGGTTATAGAACTGCTTTCCTTAATGGGAATTGATCAAAATGGGTATTGCTACTTAAAACTGCTTCCTGAAAACAGCGCAGGCATTGAGGCCCGGCCTGTGGAGGTGAAGCATGCGGGTAATATGAGGTGTTACGGATATCTGCTTTCAGACGGTGAGGAAAGGGTTTATTACAGCGGAGATTCTTCTGAGATTCCGGAAGAAATATTAACAGCCTTCCTGACAGATGAGATTGACCGTGTTTATCAGGATACCTCAACTCATGATGAGCCTAATCCATCCCATTGCTTTTATGGGAAGCTGGAGGTAAGTATTCCGGTTCAAAAGAGAAATCAGGTATACTGCATGCATCTGGATAGTCCTTGTGAGGATTTATTGAGGGAGAAGGGATTTCAGGTTGTGGAGGTCTATAGTGGAGGGTAATCGCCATGTTTCAAAGAAAATCCAGAGAAACCATTTTCAATAGCCCATGGATCGAACTGTTTTTAGATGATGTGGAAGACAATCATAATCATCCTCTGAAATACAATGTAGTTCATTTTAAAAATGAATCCGTTGTTGCGGTTGTAAAGAAAGGAAACTGCTTTCTAATGGTTGATGCCTACCGCTACCCCATTGAAAAAGTACAGACCGAGTTCCCGGCAGGAAGCATAGAAGACGGGGAATCAGCGGAAAAAGCTGCAAAGAGAGAAGTTTTGGAAGAAACGGGAATTGAAATATCCTGTAACGGCATTTCCTACTCTTTTTACCCTTCTAACGGAATAACAGACCAAAAGATACACGTTATATTTGCAGAATATGAAAAGGGTCAGCTTACCTCCCAGGATGAAATCCTCACATGCTATTGGATGGAAGAAGATAAGCTCATAGAAAAGGTTCTGGCAGGAGAAATTACAGACGCTCTCACCCTGGCGGCATTGCTTTATTACAAGTTGGTTAAAGGTGCCTGAAATCTTGACAGACTCTATATACCATGGTACTATAAGGCAAATGAAAAACAGATGGCCTGAGAGATGACAGAGCCGGGGATGAGCGAGGGGGCTGCGTTCATTTCTAAGGCTCTTTCTTTATACTTTGGCAAGTGTTTAACATACTATAAAAAGATCAAGGGAAGTTGACTGGAGGGGAAGGAAATTGGAAGTAACAGACGCATTATTTGGGACATTTACCACGTCATATCTTTTGGCTCAGCTGGAGTACATGCTGCGGATCGTCACAGCCGGATTTTTAGGCTTTCTGATCGGCCATGAGAGGAAGAACCAGAACAAACCGGCAGGTGTGCGGACTCACGCCATTGTTGCCCTGGGTTCAGCCCTCATCATGGTAGTTTCAAAGTATGGATTTTCAGATATGGCGGTACAATCAGATGGAACCAGAATAGCGGCTCAGGTGGTCAGCGGAGTGGGCTTTCTGGGAGCAGGCGTTATATTTGTGAGGAATAATCTTGTAAACGGCCTGACCACTGCTGCCGGAGTATGGGCCACCGCAGGAGTGGGCCTGGCTTTGGGAGCGGGGCAGTATATTGTAGGAATTATGACTTCTGTCCTGATCATTGGCATACAGATGATGACCCACAAGATAACATACTTTTCCCAGGCTGCATATTCCGGCTGCTTGAATATTACCGTAGCGGAGGACCCGAGCGCAATCAACCGTATGGAGGATTTCCTAAAGGATGAAAACCATGTGGAAATCGTTTCTATAAGAACGGAAAAAACCAAAAGCGGCAAGATCCGAATGCAGTTTGAGGTCATTTATCCGTCAGGTTTTGACAAAGGAATGCTTTTGACCCGGCTGGCAGAGCTGGAAGATGTTATGGAAGTCAGTGAATAGGCTTAATATGGGAAATGAAGGGGAAAGAAATTTCTTGACAATTCCATGCGGATTGTGCTAGCATTAACTTAGCTAAATAAAAGCCTTTGAGATGAAAGAGTAAGGGTGATATTGCGGAGAAATTCGCATATTTCCTTTGCTCTTTTTTTATTTGCGCATAATAAACCGGAGAACATGGTTTTGTATTTAACTGGCAAAACTGCGCAACAGCAGAAACTATATGGAGGAGAAGAACATGAAGGAATTGTATTACGATGCGGCAATCATTGGAGGGGGCGTCATCGGATGTGCAGTTGCAAGGGAGCTGTCACGATATGACCTTAAGACTTGTGTCCTGGAACGGGAGGAGGATGTCTGCTCCGGCACATCAAAGGCCAACAGTGCCATTGTTCATGCAGGCCACGATGCGACCCTGGGAACATGGAAGGCGAGATTCAATGTGGAAGGAAACCTTATGATGGGAAAGCTGGCAGAGGAGCTGGATTTTTCGTTCATCCAAAACGGTTCTCTTGTTCTCTGTTTTTCAGAGGATGACATGCCTAACTTGAAAAAACTCCTTGAAAAAGGGGTAAAAAATGGAGTGGAAGGCCTGTCCATTCTTTCCGGAGATGAAGTCCGGGCCATGGAGCCTAATGTGTCCGATCAGGTTGTGGCGGCCCTTTATGCACCCACCGGGGGAATTGTATGTCCCTTTGGACTTACCCTTGCCTTGGCGGAAAATGCCTGCGACAACGGAGTGGAATTCCTGTTTCAAACCGAAGTAATGGAAATTATAAAGACCTCAAATGGCTATGATTTAAAGACAAAGGATAGTATTATCCACGCTTCCTATGTGGTTAATGCGGCAGGAGTCTATGCCGATGTGCTGCACAATATGGTAAGCGAAAAGAAAATTCATATAACCCCCAGAAAAGGCGATTACCTGCTCCTTGATAAGGAGGCAGGCACCCATGTGACCCGCACCATTTTCCAGCTTCCGGGCAAAATGGGAAAGGGTGTTCTGGTCACCCCTACGGTTCACGGCAACCTGCTCACCGGTCCTACGGCAACCGATGTAAAGGATAAGGAAATCACAAGGACAGATGCCGAAGAATTAGCTGATGTCATGGAAAAAGCGGCCTGGGGAGTGAAGAATATTCCCTTCCGTCAGATCATCACCTCCTTTTCCGGCCTCCGGGCCCATGAGGATGGAGATGACTTCATCGTGAGAGAAGCAGAAGATGCCGAAGGATTTTTTGACGCCGCAGGAATTGAGTCCCCCGGTCTCACAAGTGCTCCAGCCATAGGCGTGTACCTTGCAGAGCTTGTTGCCCAAAAGGCCAATGCTCCAAAGAAAGAGAATTTTAAAGCAACCCGGAGCGGAATCGTTGATCCCCGTAAGCTGTCATGGGAGGAACGGGCAGAGCTTATTAAGAAGAATCCCCAGTACGGAACCATCATCTGCCGCTGTGAGGAAGTCAGTGAAGGCGAAATCGTGGATTCCATCAACCGCACCTTAGGAGCTGTTTCCTTAGACGGAATCAAGCGCCGGGTCCGTGCAGGCATGGGAAGGTGTCAGGCAGGCTTTTGTGGACCTAAGACCATGGAAATTCTGGCGAGGGAAACAGACAGAGAAATCGAAGATATCTGCAAGAACAGGCCCGGTTCCAGCATGTTAACCGGACGTAAACAGGGAGGAGCACACCATGACAGAGCATGACATTGTAATAATCGGTGGAGGACCGGCAGGCCTTGCCGCAGCGGTGGCTGCAAAAAAGGCGGGAATTACAGATATAATGATCCTGGAACGGGATGAAATGCTGGGCGGAATTTTAAACCAGTGCATTCATAACGGCTTTGGCCTCCATACCTTTAAAGAAGAGCTTACCGGACCGGAGTATGCGTCCCGTTATATTGATATGGTGGAAGCGGAACAGATTCCCTACCGGCTAAACACCATGGTTCTGGATATTAATGAAAATAAAGAAGTGACGGCCATAAGCAGGGAAGAGGGCCTGACTACCATAAAAGCCAAGGCAATCGTATTAGCCATGGGATGCAGGGAACGGCCCAGAGGAGCCTTGAACATACCGGGATACCGCCCCGCAGGAATATATTCCGCAGGAACGGCCCAGAAGCTGATGAACATGGATGGGTTTGCTGTGGGAAAAGAAGTTGTTATTTTAGGCTCCGGCGACATCGGCCTTATTATGGCCAGGAGAATGACTCTGGAAGGGGCCAAGGTAAAGGTGGTTGCAGAGTTGATGCCCTATTCCGGCGGCTTAAAGAGAAATATTGTCCAGTGCCTGGATGATTACGGAATTCCCTTAAAGCTGAGCCATACGGTAGTGGATATTGAGGGAAAAGACCGTTTGACCGGAGTCACTCTGGCCCAGGTGGACGAAAACCGCAGGCCCATAAAAGGCACCGAAGAGTTCTATAGCTGCGACACCCTTCTTCTCTCCGTAGGTCTGATTCCGGAAAATGAGCTTTCCAGAAATGCAGGGGTAAACATGAATCCTGTCACTTCAGGGCCCATGGTAGGGGATAGGCTGGAAACCAGCGCAGAAGGCATATTTGCCTGCGGCAATGTGCTTCACGTTCACGACCTGGTGGATTACGTGTCTGAGGAGGCCGCCATGGCAGGAACCAATGCGGCAGCCTATGTAAAAGCCAATGCAGTTGAAAATCCTTCTCATACCGTGGAATTAAAGGCTGAAAACGGAGTCCGCTACACCGTTCCCCAGACCATTGATACGTCTAATATGGCGGATCAGGTGACGGTGCGTTTCCGGGTTGCAGACGTATATAAAGACCGTTACATCAGCGTCTATTATGACGATGTAAGGGTATCCCATAAGAAAAAACGAGTGCTGGCGCCCGGAGAGATGGAGCAGGTGGTCTTGAAAAAAGACAGCTTTTCAGAATATCCGGACCTTAAAAGAATCCTTATCTGTACGGAGGTGGAATAAATGGAAGTAAGAGAAATGACCTGTATCCGCTGTCCCCTGGGATGTTTCCTCACTGTGTCCATAGAAGGGGACCAGATCGAGGTGACGGGACATTCCTGTAACCGGGGCGTTGAATACGGAAAAAAAGAGGTGTTAAGCCCTACCAGAATGGTGACCTCCTCGGTTCCTGTAACCGGAGGCAGTATGGAGATGGTATCCGTAAAAACCGCCCAGGATATTCCCAAGGATAAGATATTTGCCTGTATGGAGGAAATCAGAAAGGTGACTGTTTGTGCACCTGTTTCCATAGGAGATGTGATCATTCCGGACTGCGCCGGAACCGGCATTTCCATTGTTGCAACCAGAAATGTAAAAAAAGCATAGAAAAGACTGAAACAGCCCCCCAGTTTGAAGCCCTTTGGAATTTTGCCCAAAGGCCCTAAAACTGGGGGCTGTGTCATATAAGTGGGAAATAAATGCTTTATTTTGCACGGAAATGGCATACTTCGTAAAATTTGCCTTGACGGTGGGGGAAAGGATTGATAAAGTAGAACCATATCCCTGTCATGGGATGAATGACGCTGAAGCTGGCGTCTATAAAACCCTGTTTGGTGGATGCAATCTCTGCCACAAAGGAAGAGTTATGGTTCATGTAAAAGGAGGAAGCTATGAAATTAGTTACATACGAGGTTGACCGGAGAAAAGATATCGGGGTAGTGAGCAAGGATGAGATGTGGGTATTTCCGCTCAGAGCCTTCGGTATGGAGTACAAGGAGATGCTTGAGGTAATCAAAGGACTGAGCCAGTCAGAGATGGACTTACTGGAGCATGCTTCGGGCCTGGACCCTCACAAAAGCAACATTGTCGGAGCTGCCATGATGTCAGAGGTCGAGCTTCTGGCACCAATCCAGGTACCGGATCAGGACATTATCTGTCTGGGGCTTAATTACATGGAACATGCGGAAGAATCTGCACGCTTTAAAAAAGAGGATTTTGACGGAAAACGGGAGAAAGCGGTTTACTTTTCCAAGAGAGTAAATGAGGCTGTAGGGCCTTGCGGACAGATCTTAAGCCACAGCGATATTGTAGAAGGCCTGGATTATGAAGCAGAGCTGGGAGTGATCATCGGAAAGGACGCCAGAGATGTGGCACCAGACAAGGTAAAGGATTATATCTTCGGCTATACCGTTATCAATGATGTCAGCGCCCGGAATTTGCAGAGTAATCATAAGCAGTGGTATTTTGGAAAAAGTCTGGATGGATTTACCCCCATGGGCCCCTGTATTCTGACAGCCGGTTCCACATCCTATCCGCCTAAGCTTACCATTCAGTCCAAGGTCAACGGCGAGCTTCGCCAGGACAGCAACACCGGGCTGATGATCTTTGACATTGACCATGTTGTCAGTGAGCTGTCAAAAGGAATGACCCTGAAAGCGGGAGCCATTATTTCCACAGGAACTCCTAAGGGAGTGGGGATGGGCTTTACCCCTCCGAAATTCCTGTCACCGGGAGATGAAGTGGAATGTACCATAGAGAAAATCGGAACCATAAAGAATAAGGTAGTATAATAAAAAGGCTGTCCCGGATCCGGGGCAGCCCTTTTTACATGAATTAATAATTTTCAGCTTTTCTTTCAAAATAAGCCTTTGGATGAGCACATGCAGGACAGAGCTCAGGAGCGTTCTCTCCTTCGTGAATGTAACCGCAGTTACGGCACTTCCAGCCAAGAGGAGCGTCACCCTTAAAGGTCTTGTCATTCTTTACGCCTTCAAGAAGCTTTAAATAACGTTTCTCATGAGCAGCTTCTACTTTTGCTACGAATTCGAATTTAACAGCCAGGGCAGCGAAGCCTTCTTCTCTTGCCTCATCAGCCATTCTCTTGTACATGTCAGTCCATTCGTAGTTTTCGCCTTCGGCAGCAGCAGTTAAGTTGTCTTCCACGCTGCTGATGTCGTGAAGCTCCTTAAACCACATCTTAGCATGCTCTTTTTCCTGATCTGCAGTCTCTAAGTACAAGGCAGCCATCTGCTCGTAGCCAGCCTTCTTAGCCACGGAAGCATAATAAGTGTACTTATTTCTTGCCATGGATTCGCCTGCAAAAGCATCCTTTAAGTTCTGTTCTGTTTTTGTTCCCGCATACTTGTTAGACATTTTTAAAACCCTCCTGAATATTATGTATATGAATGATCAGTTACCAGTGGTTAGGAATGAGGGACAACGAAAATGCCGCTGTCCCTGCAAAATTATTAATTAACCGAAGTATCTTTCCAATAAGCCCTTAAACGCTTTTCCGTGACGGGCTTCATCCTTTGCCATCTCATGTACTGTATCATGAATTGCATCTAAATTCAAGGCTTTTGCACGTTTGGCAAGGTCAAATTTACCTGCTGTAGCGCCGTTTTCAGCAGCAACTCTTAATTCCAGGTTCTTCTTTGTGCTGGAAGTTACGCATTCTCCTAACAGCTCAGCGAACTTGGAAGCATGTTCAGCCTCTTCAAAAGCAGCCTTTTCATAGTATAAGCCGATTTCAGGATAGCCTTCTCTGTGGGCAGCTCTGGACATGGCAAGGTACATGCCTACCTCTGAACATTCGCCTTCAAAGTTAGCTCTTAAATCCATCATGATATCTTCAGGAGAACCCTGAGCTACGCCGATCTCATGCTCGCATGCCCATGACATATCTCCATCCTGCAATTTGAATTTTTCAGAACCAGCCTTACATATCGGACAAAAATCCGGTGCTGTCTCTCCTTCGTGAACATAGCCGCATACTGTACAAACCCATTTCTTCATGATCTTAAGTCTCCTTTTTATTTAAAAATTAGTGTTTTTCTAGTGCGCAATCAATAATAGTAATGATTACTGATATTAATTTAGCACAAGTTTTCTCTTATGTCAAGAATTTTTCTCAATTATTTCCCAAACAATTTTTGCAGGTGCCGTAAAAATAAATGGTATGGCCGTCTACCAGACCGTTTGTACTCTCCTGGGCCAGCCGGTTGATATGATCCATGGGGTCCAACTGCAGATCATTAACCTGACCGCACTCCTTGCATATGAAATGATAGTGGGGTGAGGTGTCTGCATCAAAGTGGTCCGCACCGTCTCCGCATGTCAGTTTCCGGATTTCTCCCAGCTCCACCAGAAGGTTTAAGTTCCGGTACACGGTTCCCAGGCTGATGTTGGGATATTCTTCGCGGATAGAGGTGTATAGCGCATCGGCAGTGGGGTGGTCGTGCCTTGCCATAAGGCAGGCTTTGATGGATTCCCGCTGACGGCTGTACTTTAATGTTTTCATGGCCGCTCCTTTTCTATTAAATAGTAATCATAGTAGTAATTGTTACTATTTAATAATAAAAGATTTTCAATCATTTGTCAATGTGCAGATGGATGGTATGGTTTTGGCTCAAAGACCGGTTATAAATATGTTTTCAGCTTTGGAATGTAGGGAAGGAGCCGTTCCAAAGAGGAATTGACGATCAGTTCCTCGGGAAAATTCACCTCTTTGATCAGTTCTAAGGCCTGTCTGTGGTTTCCGACGTCCGCTTCGATATGGGCATCGCTGTCAATGATGACGGAGGTTCGGTACCGCTTGCATAATTCCAGCATAGTCAGGTAATTTTCTCGCGCATTTTTTCTGGGATTTAAGGGGTGGAGGGAGCTGGAGTTGACCTCTAAAAGAGTGTTGTGTTCCGCAGCAGCGGCCACAAGGGTATCATAGTCCACCGGAAACCTCCCGTCATCGGGATGGCCGATTATATGAATCAAAGGGTTTTTAATGACCCCTAAATAGGCATTGGTGTTTTCTGAGGCAGTTCCGCTTTTAAAGCAGGGCTCGTGAAGGCTGGCAATGGAATAATCCATTTTTTCCAAAAGCCCTTTCCGCAAATCCACCCGTCCGGTGTGATCCAGAATATTGAGTTCTGCTCCCATAAGTATGTTGATTCCAAAGAGCTTGCGGGGAATGACCTTGAAATTGATAAAATAAAATTCATGGGATGACCCTGGCATCTTAGGGCCGTGGTCTGAAAATCCTATTAAGCTGAGGCCTTTTTCAGAAGCAGATTTTGCCATCTCATATAAGGTGTTATAGGCATGTCCGCTGGCAATGGTATGGGTGTGCAGGTCCATGATGTCCTTCATATTTCCTGTCCTTTCTGTATCTGTTTCCGGGTTTTTAAATTACAGGGATATTATACCATATATTTAAAATATAACACATTTTGAGAGAGAAAACCATAGGATAGAGGGGTGTATTTGAAATAAGGGGGGTGAGGGATTGGTTTTTGCAGATATATTTAATGGATTATATGAGGTAGAAAACAGGGGGATAGCGCTTTGGTTTGGGAAAGAAATCTGGAAATTTAAAATGGAAATGCAAATTTTGGAACTTAAGGTGTCGAATTTTGGCACTTGTATTGAAATAGTATTGATTTCTGTTATCATATTTATACCAATATATATTGGGAAAATACAAAGGAGAGAGCATGAGTATGAAAAGCAAGAAAAAACGATTTATGAAACAAGTTCTCAGTTATCTGCTGTGTATCAGCATGATGGCTCCCAACGTGACCCCAATTGCGGCCCAGGGTGCGGAGTATTTGGGGAACAGGCCGAGGTATGTGAATTTTTCCAGTCCGGATATGTTGTCTCTGGAAGATCTGGGAATTGGAACAGATCAGACAGAAGAGTCAGGCGTGGAAGAGGAACCAGGGGAAGTGACTCCCCCGGAGAAACAAGATCCGAAAGATGATGGATCTGAAAGTACTGGTGAAGAAGAGGATTCAGAGGAAGCTGGTTCAGAAGAAAATGGATCAGAAGAAGAATCCAAATCAGAAGAGTCCGAGCCGGAAGATGAATCCGAATCAGAAGAGGAATCTAAACCAAAAGATGAATCCGAATCAGAAGAAGAATCCAAGTCAGAAGACGAATCAGAAGATGAGTCAAAACCAGGCGAGGAATCGGAACCGGAGGAGGAATCAAAACCAGATGCTGAACCGGAATCAGAGGGCGTAAAGGACAAGCCGGCTGATCTCATTCCTGAGGAGGAAGAGGAGGCAAGAGAGCCGGAAGCATTTTACGATTACGACCAGTATATTGATGAACCCGGAGGGGAGCTGGTGCAGTTTAATGAATCCTACCGTACCTACCGCATTGGCGAAGACCAGTATATAACGGTAGCAGGTGGATATTCCGGTCTTTACCGCAATGAGAACGGAGAGATCGGGCAGGTTGATAACAGCCTGACGGAAACAGAGGAAGAGTATACAGTGGGAACCCCTTCCAGCGCCCTGATGCGTTCCAGAACCAGGACCAGAACTGGTTATGGAAATAGTGCGGGGAGCACGAATGTATTGTTTCCGGAGAAAATCACATCGAGTCAGGGTATTTCTATAGAAAAAGGTGATTTCAGGATTGAACTCATCCCATCAGGCGGCAGCTTTGAGAAAAGCGCTGTATGGGAGAATTCCATCCGTTACAGTGACGTATACCCTGGTATTGACTATCAGTACACGTTGGTGGGAAATACGGTAAAAGAAGATATTATTCTGCTGGAAGAGACGGATAAAAACCAGTTCTCCTTCTCTGTCAGGACAGGAGGCTTAAAGGCCGTCCAGGAGAAAAATACCATCATCCTTTACGATGAGGACAAGAAGAATCCGGAATTTGTCCTGGAAGCCCCTTTGATGATTGACGCGGATGGGGAAACCAGTGATGATTTGACCCTGAAGCTGAGCGGAAGCCAGGGCAGCTATGTTGCTACTGTAACAGCCGATAAAAAGTGGCTGGAGGACGAGGACAGGGCTTATCCGGTGAGAATTGATCCATCTGCCGTTCAGATGGTTCCCAGTGAGTTTGTACTTGTAAATGTGGCTGACGGCCAGCCTTCCAGATTCCTGGGAAATACAGGACCTATGTATGCGGGATACCGGGAAGGATTTGGCAACATGAGGACGTATGTTGCCATAAACGGAGACTGGAGCCAGGTCATGGGCCAGGCTGTCTGTACAAAGGCAACATTCCGCATTGGCACACAGACCGGAAACGGAGTTGGAAAAACGAAAATCGAACTGCGTGCACCGAATAAAGAGTGGAATGCCACGACCCTTACATGGAACCAGTTAAAGGAACCGCTTTCAGAATTTATTGATGTATTGGATTCCCCGGGAGCGGATCAGATTCTGGAGTATGATATTACGGCCATGATGCAGTCCTGGATGACGCCGGGAAGCAGGCTCCAGGCCGGTCTTGTGCTTCAGGCCGCCAGCGAGCCCAAATCAGATGCTCAGGCGCCCCTCCGGATGCCTGCGGAAAGCTTCTACAACCGGGACAATGCGGCCATGGGCCCGAGAATTGATATTACCTGGGAAGGGGAATTGATCGGGGACTTAGGCCTTCTTGATATTGATGCCTTAACGGTAAACGTCAATCCGGCTGTCAGAGAAAGTGAATCCGGGGGAAGGACCTCCATGGGTGTTCTGACTCACGGAATATCTCAGGCTGGGTCAACTGTGACCTGGGAACTGAGAGAGATGGGAGACAATGTAGCCGGCAATGATGAGATTGCAGATGATTCCTATACCTCTCCAGATTTCTCAAGGGATATGGCATTTACAGGGGCAATAAACAGCCAGGCTAAAACGGGAAACTGGCAGAGTTATGCCTTGGAAACCGAAACGCTTTTAAAGACTGATACCATTTATCAAGTAATGGCTGTAGCAGAAGGATTTGAGCTGGATGAAGACCCTGAAACAGGGGAAATCATTTTAGGAACAGAAGCGGCTGTCAGCGAAGAAAAACCAAGTGATGAGTTCCTGCTTTATGAGGTTCAGAGCCTGGATCTGCTGACCCGTATTGCGGATCACTATGGAGTGGCGGAAAAGACCATTCAAAAGGATAACCTTTTGGGCAATGGACTGACTTTTTCCGGTGATATTCTGTTTATCCGTAACCCTAAGAAGAGTGAGCCTTATACACCAAAGCCTCTTACGGATATGGAACAGATGATGATTGACATGCTGTTAAACGGTATGGGAAAAGACTGTGTGTTTAGCCATGAGCCAATCAACATGAATACCGGTGACTTCTTTATGCAGCAGGTGGATGCAGAACTGGAGGAGCTTGGCGGAATGTTCTTATTCCAAAGAAGCTATAACTCCATTGCAGCCCATTTCCTTTCCGAGTTTGGTATCGGATGGAGCAGTCCATTTGGGCAGAGATTGACGGTAAGGCATAACGGGGACATATTATACCGGAAAGATGACGGCGGAGCCATTAACTTTGCAAAACAGTCTGACGGCAGCTATGAGGCGCCGGACGGCTATGATATGGTTCTGATGACTGCTGATTCCATTGATTTAGAAGTGGCAGATGTTCCTGATGAGGCAGGAAGGGGAACGCCGTCACAGGCTGGATTCTTCATGGGAGAAGAGTTCGATGAGGACGAAGAAGATGAAGAAGAAACTGACGAAGATGAAGATGAGGAAGGCGAAGACACAGATACCGCAGTTCCGGAGGCCACTGCCTGGGAACTGGAGAAGGCTGATAAAACAGTACTCACCTTTGATGCCAGGGGACTTCTGCGCTATGTGACAGACCGGAAGGGCTACCGGACAGTACTTCTTTATGATGAAAATGATGATGTCCGTCAGATAAGGACAGCTTCAGGGAAGATATTTGAATTAATAGCAGATGAATACCATAGGATTACCTCTGTGACGCTGCCAAATAGCGGAACAATTGTTTATGAATACGATGACAGCCACAACCTGATCTCCGTCACTGATCCGGAGGGAGGCGTGCGCCGTTACGAGTATGACGATGCCCACCATATGACAGCTTGGTATGATGAAAATGACAGCCGTATTGTGGAAAACAGCTATGATGAACGGGGACGGATCACCAGTCAGACAGATGCTTTGGGAAATACGGTTACCCTTGAATATCAGGAAGGCTGTACCGTTTCAACAGATAACCGGGGCAATGTGACCAGATATTACATGGACAGCCAGAGGCGGATATCACGGGTTGAATATCCTGATGGAAGCAGCGAGAGCACTTCGTATACAGACGATAACCGGGTTGCCCGGAAGACTGATGAGCGGGGAGCTGTGACCTCTTATACCTACGATGCCAATGGAAATGTCCTGACAGAAACCAGAGATGACGGAAGCAAGGCTTCTTATACCTACAATGATTTAAACCTGCCCTTAACTGCAACAGATTATGAAGGCAATAGAACTGTTTTCACTTATGATGAAATCGGAAATCTTTTGTCCATGACTGACGGCGAGGGCAATACCACTCATTATTCCTATGATGAGCTGAACCGTGTGGTATCCATAAGAGATGCCAATGGAGGAACAACGTCATTTTCCTATGACGGGGCAATGGTCACCTCTATGACTGACGGGGAAGGAAGCACCTGGACCTTTGAATATGACGATATGAACCATGTTCTGACAGACAGGGATCCCTTGGGAAATTCCAGGACTTATGAATATAACTTAAAGGGCTGGAAGGTTTCAGAGACGGAAAAGGATGGCGGAACAACGGTATATGAATTTGATGCAGTAGGAACCGTTTTATCCATTACTGATCCTATGGGAGCAAAAACGGACTTTACTTATGATAAGATATATAACATTTTATCAGGCCGTGATGCTTTGGGAAATACTCTGAACTATGAGTATGATGAGAACTATAATAGGATAAAGGAAACGGATGCCAAGGGAGAGGAAACTCATCACACCTATGACAACCGGAACCGTATGATAAAGACGACTGATGCCCTGGGCAAGGAAGTCCTTTACGAGTTAGACGGAAAAGGAAATATTGTAAATACTACTGACCGCCGGGGAAATATAACAGAGGTTTTATATCATAAAGTCTTAAATCTTCCGGTACTTACAAAGGATGCACTTGGAAATGAGACCCATTACAGATATGATCACAATGGAAATTTAAAGAAGATCATATATCCGGATGGAACCTCTATGTCCTATGCCTATGACAGGGCAGGAAGACTGGTATCCACCACAGCTCCTAATGGTCTGGTAACAGAGATTTCTTATGATGGAAACGGAAATATCATCCGCATTGCAGATGATGAAACCCGGGTTTATCAGTTTGAGTATGACCGTAACAACCGGATTGTAAAGTCCAAAGATCCTTTGGGCGGTACGATACTCTATGTTTATGACAGGGCTGGAAATCAAAGAAAAGTGGTTGATGCTGAGTCAAATGCAACGGAGTATGCTTATGATGCAGTAGGGCGTTTAAAAGAGGTGAAAGATGCGTTAAATGGTCTGGCGGCTATTGAGTATGACTTAAACGGTAATCCTCTAAAAACTACGGATCAGAACGGCAACAGCACCAGCTACCATTATGACGTTATCGGACAGGTGCTGGCTGAGGTCGACGGAGCAGGCTTTATCACTGCCATGGAATATGACTCCCTTGGAAATGTGGAGAAGGTGATTGATGCATTAAAGGGCGAGACTGCCATGGAGGTGGATGCTTTAAGCCGCACCACAAAGATGACTGATGTCATGGGACATGAGTATGAGTATACGTATGATGCCAATGGAAATGTGATCCGCATTCTGTTCCCGGATGGAGACAGTGTGGTCATGACCTACGATGCAGAAAACCGGATGATTCGGAGCATTGATGAGGCAGATGTGATTACGTCTTATACCTATGATTCCATGGGACGGCTGACAGAAGCCAAAGACAACATCGGCAATACCATGACTTATGAGTATGATGAAAGCGGAAATCTGGTGAAACAGACAGATACCATTGGTCGAAGTGCTGTTTATGAGTATGATAAGTTTAACCATTTGATTGCCGTGACCGGAACAGATCTGGCGACAACGCGGTATAGCTATGATGCCATGGACCGCCTGGTGAAGGTGACAGATCCAGAAGGAAAAGAAACGTCATATGAGTATGACCTGGCTGGAAACCTGATTAAGACCACAGAACCGGGGGAGGCAGTTTATACATATGCATATGATGCCATTTATCGTCTGACCAATAAGGTGAATCCTTTAGGTGCTTCCACTACCTTTCAGTATGATGCCAAAGGCAACTTGACGGGTACGAAGGACGGCGAAGGAGCAGAACAGACTTATGCATATGATGCCATTGACCGTTTGACAAAAGTAACTGATGGTAGGGGAAATGATACGGTTTATGAGTATGATGCCCTGTCCAGACTCCTTTCCTACACCACACCGGAGGGAAGCAGGCAGGAATACCGCTATGATGGCGTTGGAAATGTAACGAAGGTAAAAGATGCCAATGATTTGATTACTCAGTACCAGTATGATGTGATGGGTAATCTGGTAAAAGCCATTTCTCCCAAGGGGGCAGTAACGAACTATACCTATGACAAACATGATGAAGTAACCAGTATCACCGATCCGGCAGGAAATGTGACCTCATATGAGGTGGACTTAAATCGTCTGGTCCGTTCCAGAACAGAGAAGAACGGCGGCGTTTACAGCTACAACTATGATGCGGTACACCGTTTGACTGGAATCAAGACTCCTCTGGGATTATCCAGAACTTTTACTTATGATGTGGCGGATAATATTGTTACAGATACTGATAGTCTGGGACGTGACAGTACCTACACCTATGACATTATGCACCGCATGACAAAAGCCGTGGATGCCAAGGGCGGAGAGACTTTGTTTGGCTATGATATCCGCGGAAACCAGAATGCAGTTACTGATGCTCTGGGATATACATGGAATTACCGGTACGATAAGATCGACCAGTTGACTGCAAGCGTGGACCCGGAAGGCAAGGCTACGGAAGTCGTTTATAATCTGGTGGGTAAAATCGCTGCGGTGACAAAGCCGGGAGAGAGAACCACACGGTTTGAGTATGACAAGAATTATAACCAGACGACTGTGATTGATCCTAAGGGGTATCTGTATGAGTATACCTATGATAAGGATAACCGTCTGATTGGAACAAAGGATCCCCTTGCTCAGGTGGAAGAGATCACCTATGACGCAGGAAGCCGTGTCACATCAGTAAAAGATAAGATGGGGCTGACGGAAAGCTATACCTATGATCCTCATGGCAATGTATTGAGCGTTAAGGCCACCAATGGACTGATTACCCGGTTTAATTATGATGTTCTGGATAATCTGGTGAAGGTGACCATGCCAAGCAATCTGACAACTACCTACACCTGTGATGTGATGGGAAATGTCACCACCATGACAGATACCATGAAGAGGACTACCCGGTACACCTATGACATCGAGGGAAACATGACCTCTTTGGTCAATGCGGAAGGCAGGAAGGAACTGTCTGCTTATGATGCCGGAGGACGGTTGATCAGCCATGCCACTAACAGCGGGGATACGATCCGTTATGACTATGATAAGCTGAATGATCTGGTGGAAAAGTCTTATGAAGGTGCGGACGGAAAGAAGCAGGAAGAAGACGTTCTTTACGGTTATGATGCCTTAGGACAGAGAGTATCCATGATGGATACTACTGGGGAGAGTGAGTATGAGTATGACTCTCTGGGAAGAATTATCAAGGTAACAAGCGGTTCCGGCCAGGTGGTGGAGTATGCTTATGATGG
>NZ_DAIOXM010000004.1:0-24294 GCF_036758025.1 Lacrimispora sp.
GAATTTTCAGGGTTTTACATACTGTTCAATCTTCTGTTTTCAAAGTGCTTTTTGTTGTCTTCTTGCTTAATCAGCAACTCATATAGTATATCATGCAGTTACTTATCTGTCAACAACTTTTTTAACTTTTTTCAACCGGTTTTAACTGGCTGCCTTTGCGGTTTCTCTCGCATCGGGTCTTTAATATATCATGTCCTTTTCATCTTGTCAAGGATATTTGTGCCTTTTATTCAAACAATTTTTTCTGTATTTCTCCAACCACTATATATATAAGTTTCGTCTGAATATTTCTATATTTTGTGGTGTATGAAAAAATCTGCAGACCAAGGGGAATCTCTCTTGGTCTGCAGATTTGTTTTAATTGCACATATGATAACTACAACTTTATTTCTACACCAGTTTTTGCAAAAGTCCTAAAACCATCAGATTCAGAAGATTATGGTTGTATAAGAAGGACAGCCATTTGCTCGCCTCAATCTGACCCAACAGGGCAAGGCCCCAGCCGGTGGACGGGAAAGCAGTAATAACCAGGCAGGCCAGCCATAAAAAGACAAGGCCTTCCAAACCTCCCAGCAGAGCTCCGGCGATCTGATTGATTCCGGACAGAATGGGGAGTTTGGAAATGATATCCAGCCATCCGACCAGAAGCTTGATTACCATATAAACAAGCGAAAACAAAATCACCGACCCCAGAGAGCTGAGAATGACTTCTGCCAGATAGCCTCCTATATAATCAGTGAAGGCATTGACTCCAAGGGACTGGTACATCTCGCTGTTATTATTTTCAATCAAGGCTTCCTTCATATTCTTCGGGAGTTCAAGGCTCTCAATTAGAAGGCGTTGGGCAGAGGGTGTTTCCAGGACTTCGTCTGCCGGGATTTCCTCTTGTTCTAAATTTATGGATTTTTTTATGCTTTCTGAAATGGTCTGCTGCAGGGCTGTATTCTCTTTTAAAAATCCTGTTACAACAGGAAGGGATACTCTTGCAATGGTAAGGGACAGGATTACCGCCACCATGGAAACTGCCAGCCGGATAAAGCCTCTCCGGTGGCCGTACAAAATCATTCCCAACAGGTAGACTCCTGCTGCTATCGATAACCAGTTTTCCATATAAAACCTCATCATGATTCCGCCTTCAATACAAACCGGTCAATGGCCGCCGCCACTCCGTCTTCATCATTGGTGGTTGTTATGTAGTCGGCTGCCGCAAGAAGTTCTTCCTTTCCATTTTTCATGGCAACTCCGATTCCGGCTGCCTGGATCATGGAAAGGTCATTTTCTCCGTCTCCGATGGCCATGGTCTGACCGGCTTCCAGTCCCAGATGGGAGGCCAGCCGCAGGAGAGCTGCTCCTTTTGTTGCGCCGTGGGCGTTGATCTCCAGGTTATTAGGAAGGGAGGAGGTGACCAGAATGTCATCTCTCTTTTCCAGTTCAGCTCTTAACTTGGCCCGTTCTTCCATGTCTGAGAAAAACAGGTTGATTTTTTCCGCAGGTTTACGGCTGTTTTCTACAAATTCCAGGATATTGGGGTGAACATCTCTGGTCCGGCGGACTAATTCCTGTAATTCCGGAGTCAGACCGTACTCTGACAGGTGTTCAAAAAAGCGGCCTTCTGTTATCCCCCGGCCATTGATATAGGGGTCGTACATCACATCATAGGAATCCACAAACCGCAGTAATTCCAAAGTCTGCTCACAGGGCAGCATGCAGGTATCGATGATCTGCTTTTGGGTCATGTCTTCAATCACTGCACCATTGGTGGTAATGGCATAGCGTACACCGGGAATCCTGATTATTTCTTCCGGGATTCCCGATGCGCTCCGGCCAGTGCAGGGAACGATCCAAAGCCCTTTTTGGCAGCACTCAGTAAGAGTCCGGAGTGTTCTCCGAGAGATTTCCTTTTTGCTGTTTAACAGGGTTCCGTCTAAATCTAGTGCAATGAGTTTAATATTCACGTTTTATACTCCAATTAATAAATGAAATGTTCTTCCTTTAATATAAGAAGACCTTCTTTATCGTACTTTGTAGAAAACAGATTTTTAAGCCGTTTTCCAAGGGGAGGTTTTTCCGCCCGGTCCGCTGCTTCTTCAATTAAGCTTTCCGCATTGGCACGGTTAAGGGGAAGGCCGTCTTCCTCCATGATTTCAATTCTTTCATACAGCGCCAACATGCTTTTTCCGGTAACGCTGCAATCAATCTCATTGGCATAGCGGCAGGCATATTGGGCAAATTCGTCAATGTCCATCTCTTCCCCATGAAAGCCTGGGCCTTCTTCATCCCGGACAGAGGGGCGGTTTTCTTCGTAAAACTCCTCCTCTTCATATCCTTCCTCTTCTTCATACTCCTGATTCTGCCAGGAATCTGATTCTACCGGATATCCCTGATTTTCATACCTTGGTGCCTCGTAGCTTCCCTGAACATCTTCATAATCTGCTTCATAGGCAGAAGCTTCCGGTGTTTCATAGGAAGGGGCGGCAGTTTCATATACAGGAGGTGCTTGATAGACAGGCTCCTTATAGGCAGGTACTTTATAAGCAGGGGCTTGATGGGCAGATGCTTTTGGCATGGAACCTTTCTGGGTTCTTAAGGGAGAAGCTGGTATTTCCCTTTCAGGAAGACTCTCATCTGAACTTCTTACAGGAGAAGCCGTCATTTCCTCGCCGCTTCCGATGCATTCGAATTTACTGGCAAGATCCGGGTGGTCACAGTGAAGGGCTTCCATCTGCTTGGGATTATCGATGAGAACTACGATCATGCCGCTGGTGTCTTCAGCCATAAGGATGTTTAATTCTTCTAAGGCTTCTGTTGTAAGATCGCCTGCTTCTTCAATTACAAGGTCTTTTCCAGCCAGTTTTTCCGCAGATACCAGCACTCCCCGTTTGGAAAGCTTTGATCCCGTGATTCTGGCAACCGGATTTTTCACACCACTTTCTAGGTGAATCTGCTTTAAGGCGTCGACCGCCATCTTAAGTCCTTTTTCCGGAGTTGTGGCCTCTATCATCAAATGATTTCGGACAGGTGCTTCTTCGATTTCCTCGTCTTCCTCTTCCTCATAAGGTTCTTCCAGTTCCAAGTCACCATCCTGGCCGGTGGAATAATGCCAGGAAGCTTCATTTTCCGGCTCCTCATAGGAAGGGTCATGGATCAGTTCCGGCTCATCTTCATCCTGGTATAATTCAGCGTCATAAGGCTGATGGTCGTCAGGGTCACCGGAGACGAAAGCCTGGGGCTGATAGAAGTCTTCTTCGGAATCCTCGGCTGTCGCGGCTGACTGGAATCCGGCATATTCGGATTCAGAAACAGCTTCCATCTCCGGCTCTTCTATGTCATCTTCTTCAATGATTGGGCCGGAAGAATAAGAGTAGTCAGCTTCTTCCTCATTTAAATAGATTCCTCTGGGCTTTGGAAGAACTGCTGTAGGATGGCCCACACGTCTGATATCTTCTAAAACCCTGGTGCGCTCCAGTCTGGGAGCTTCCTGTATCACCGGCTCGTCATAGGAAATTCTGGACATTTCTCTGGCAAGACTTTCCTGAACTGCTTCTTCTTCCATACTGGTTTCCAGGTCATCTTCTATAGGAGGTTCCTGAAACCTCATATCCTCATAATAGGACTCAGGCTCCTGAACGGGTTCTTCTTCGTAATACTCTTCTTCCGGTTCAGATTCTGCAGCCGGTCTTCCTCCGGCTCCGTATTCCAGCTCCACTGCCCGCAGCTTCGCTTCGTATTTATCACGGTTCTCCACAAGATCCATCTGGTAGCTGGTCAGGGGTGCGTACCGTATCTTTAAATCCATGGCCTTATCCACATATTTTCCAAGGCCGAACATCAGCATGATCCGGTCGCAGGTTTCCACGCAGCGGTCCGTCATTCCTGCCAGGCTGTATAATTCTGCCAGCTCGTACAGCCATTTTTCATCCAGCTCCACGCTGGTGTAGGATTCCAGGGAATGGATGAGCTGCTGGGCAGGGGCTCCTTTTGCTTTTAAAATCATGTAGCGCAGAAGCTGCTGCCTTGGATCATCAGAAGCCAGGTCGCCGAATTCTTTGTAATAGGCTTCGGCCTCTTCGATATTTCCTTCTTTGATGGCCAGTTCGGCCAGCTTATAAAGCAGCCGTTTTCCAATGGGTGCCCGCTCAAAAGCCTGAAGAAGGATCTCCTTGGCCTCCTGATAGTTCCTGTTCTTTTCATAGACAGTGGCTACCATGGAAAGCAGATTGATGTTGCGGACTCTTCTCCAATCTATTGTATCGGCTATTTTCATAGCTGTCTCATAGTCGTTTTTGCCTACCAGTTTTTTAATCTGTTCAACCTTTATATTAAACTCGTACTTATCCATTATTTATCTCCTAATGAATCTTTTCTTTCAGACTTCCAGCTTCTGACAAGACGGGGATTTTACAGCTCAACCCGTCCTTCCAGGGCCCGCAGCAATGTTACCTCATCTATGTACTCCAAGTCCCCGCCGACGGGAACTCCGCTGGCAATCCGGGTTACCCTGATTCCTGTGGGTTTGATCAGCTTGCTGATATACATGGCTGTGGTTTCGCCTTCAAGGCTGGAGTTGGTGGCAATGATCACTTCTTCCACCTCTCCCTGCAGTCTCTGCATCAGTTCTTTCAGCTTTATGTCATTAGGTCCTATTCCCAGCATAGGGGAAATGGCACCATGGAGCACGTGATAAACTCCTTCAAATTTCCCTGTTTTTTCATAGGCCGCCAAATCCCTGGTATCTTCCACCACCATGATGGTTTTGTGATCCCGTTTTTCGCTTCGGCATATGGGGCACAGCTCCTGATCAGTCAGGGTAAAGCATTCCTTGCAGTAACGGACATTCCGTTTTGCTTCGGTAATGGATGAGGAAAGGCCCATCACCTGCTCCTCCGGCATGTTGATAATGTGAAATGCCAGACGCTGCGCTGACTTGCTTCCAATGCCCGGAAGCTTGGACAGCTCTTCAATTAATCTGGTTATCTGACTGCTGTAATAGTCCATGGCTAGAACGGAAAGCCTCCGCCTAAGCCTCCCAGACCGCCGGTCAGTTTAGCCATAGCAGAGCTGCTGTCTTCTTCCATCTGACGGAAAGCCTCATTGGTGGCTGCCACGATTAAGTCCTCCAGCATCTCGATGTCGTCCGGGTCCACAACCTCCTGGGACAGCTTGACAGAGGTCACTTCTTTTTTTCCGGAAACAGTGACAGATACGGCTCCGCCGCCTGCTGCTGCTGTATATTCCTTTTCTTCCAGTTCCTTTGTCGTCTCTTCCATCTGGCGCTGCATCTTCTGCGCCTGCTTCATTAAGTTGTTCATATTGCCAGGCATACCGCCTGGAAAACCGCCACGTTTTGCCATGGTGTGTCTCCTCCTGATTAATCTTCTATAGTTATATCCATTAAAATATTTGCTTTTAATTCTTCATCACTTACATATATGGTATCCAGCCGTTCTCCTCCGCTTCGAAGTCTTGCTTTAAAGGCGATGGATTTCTGGTAATGGTCTTCTACGTAACCCTGGATCTGGGAAATAGTGGCTTCCCTGCTTCCTATCATATAGTTGCTCTCATCAGAAAAGACGATGCAGAGGCAGCTTTCTCCCGACGGTTCCACCACTGTGTCACGGAAGCTGGCCCTGATTGGGCCTCCTAATTCCCGTATGATTTTGTTCCATTCGCTCCGGATTAAGTTTAAATCCTCCAGCTGGCCTTTGGGAAGGGTGATCCGCTCTGCAGGAGTCATTTCCCGGGCTGCGGGGGAGGAAGCGGTTTCTTTGGAAGGTTCCGCTCCGGAGGAAGGTGCCATCACAACACCTTCTTCCAGCATCTTTTCCATGACGGAAATACGCTGGAGTATGGAATCTAAATTCTGTTCCATCTGGGGGCGGGTCAGCTTGATTAAAGCCACCTCAATGAGGACCCGCTTTTGGGAAGCGTAGCGAAGCTGGTTGGAAAGGTCTGAAAATACCCTGATGTATCTGAGCAGGGTTTCCTGATCCGCAAGCCGGCTGTCTTCCTTTAAAATGCTCTGATTCTCTGCCGACATATCCAGAAGGCCTCCCGGATCGTCCACAGATTTTAACAATAACAGGTTTCTCAAATACCAGATAAAGTCAATGACAAACTGGCCCAGCTCCCTGCCTTGAATCACCATTTCTTCCAGAGCCAGAATGCAGTCCTTGGTCCGGTTTTCTGCCACTGCCCGGAACATCTTTCCAAATACCGTAATGTCCACGGCTCCCAGCACATCCAGAACCAGATCATAGGTCAATGGTTCTCCGTAATGGAAGGCGATGCACTGGTCCAAAAGACTTAAGGCATCTCTCAGGGCTCCGTCTGCCGACCTGGCTATATAAGTAAGGGCCCGTTCCTCCACCTGGGTCTGTTCTGTCTCTAACAGTCCTTTTAAGTGTTCCACAATGGTTTCCACGGTAATCCGTTTGAAATCATAACGCTGGCACCGGGATAGGACGGTTACGGGAATCTTCTGGACTTCTGTGGTTGCCAGTATAAATATGACGTAGGACGGCGGTTCTTCCAGAGTCTTTAAAAGTGCATTAAAGGCTCCTGTAGAAAGCATATGAACCTCGTCAATGATATAAACCCGGTATTTGCCTTCTGTAGGCGGATACTGGACTTCTTCCCTGATTTCCCGGATGTTCTCCACGCCGTTGTTTGATGCGGCATCGATTTCCACCACATTGAGAGAGGCGGCGGCTGAGATATTCTTACAGCTTCGGCATTCCCCGCAAGGGCTTCCGTCTATGGGCTGTTCGCAGTTGACCGCTTTTGCAAAAATCTTGGCAATACTGGTCTTTCCGGTTCCTCTTGTTCCGCAAAACAGGTATGCATGTCCGATACGCCCGGATACTATCTGGTTTTTCAATGTCTGTACGATATGGTCCTGACCCTTTACGTCGGAAAAGGATGAGGGGCGCCATTTCCGATACAATGCCGTATATGACATGCCAATGACTCCTTATTCGTCGCCGAAGCTGATACCTGTCATCTTGGCTTCCCTGATGATCGAGCTCGCCGGGTCGACTGTTTTTAATTTTCCGGCTACTTCGGCCAGAGGCGTTTTAACAATCTCGTTGTTTTTCACCGCAGCCATGTATCCGTATTCTTTGTTTTTAATTAACAAAGCAGCTTCTGCCCCAAGACGGGTAGAAAGCACTCTGTCAAAGGCGCAGGGCTGTCCGCCCCTCTGCATGTGGCCGGGTACGGTGACCCGCACTTCCTGTCCGGTCCGCTCTGTGATCTGTGCGCCGATTGCATAGGCCACGGAAGGGTAAACCGGGCCGTTTTTCCTTTTTTCTTTTAATTCCTTTTTAGTGAGAAGGGCATCTTCTTTGGAAATGGCTCCTTCTGCTACGGCAAGGATGGAAAACTTTTTGCCGTTTTTACTTCTTGTTTTTAATGCGTCTATTACAACATTCAAATCATAAGGGATCTCCGGGAGCAGGATGATATCAGCTCCTCCGGCTATGCCTGCGTACAGGGTGAGCCAGCCCACCTTATGTCCCATAACTTCTACAATGAAAACCCGTCCATGGGAAGCTGCAGTCGTATGGATGCAGTCGATGGCATTGGAGGCTATATTAATGGCGCTCTGAAAACCAAAAGTGACATCGGTCCCCCAAAGGTCATTGTCAATGGTCTTTGGAAGGGACACCACGTTGAGCCCTTCCTCCCAAAGGAGATGGGCAGTCTTCTGGCTTCCGTTTCCGCCTAAAACCACAAGACATTCCAGCTTCAGCTTTCTGTATGTGTGCTTCATGGCCTCCACCTTATCAAGGCCGTTTTCATCGGGCACCCTCATAAGCTTAAAGGGTTGTCTGGAGGTTCCTAAAATAGTGCCTCCCTTTGTCAGTATTCCTGAAAAATCTTCTGGCTTCATGATACGGTAATCCGCGTGGATAAGGCCCTTATAACCGTCTTCAAAGCCGACGATTTCCACATCGTCCATCATCCGGTACAACGCCTTTGCCACCCCGCGCATGGTAGCATTTAAGCTTTGGCAGTCACCTCCGCTTGTAAGCATTCCAATTCTTATCATTAAAGAACTCCCCTTTTCTGATTCGGTTTGTCATATGGAAATAGGTACTATTATACCCATTTTATACTCAATTATAATACAAAGGGACATGGGGGGCAAGGGAAAACTTTGTTTCACTGAGAAATGTAAGAAAATATTAAAAATGATTATTTTAAAATAAAAGACGCTGCGAAACAGTTTTCTGCTTCCCGGCGTCTGGAAATTCTTTATATTTAATCCGTGCGTCTCACTTTGAACCGCTATCACAAGCGTTACCCTGACAGTTAGCTCGGTCCAGGCTCCCTCACGGCACACAGATGATTTCACTTAGTGCTGCTGCATTCCTGCCCTGACACGGTTCATGAAGATCTGTTGCGTAAGACCCAAACGTCATCGCCACTTATCAGGGGCAGCCCTGCAATAGACGGCCCTGGGTGAGACATCACCCCTGCTAGAGCGGATTGCAGGTACAGGGCACCGCTATCTCCCCGGCTGCACGGAAACTTTATGACATAATTGATTGAATCGGAATTTAGTATACATGGAAACAGAGCTGTTGTCAAGGATTACGGCTGTTTTTTCTTTTCCCGCAGTTCCTTAAAAAAGTTTTTCATCATCTGGGAGCACTCTTCTCCCAACACTCCGGTTTCCGTAATAACCTGGTGGTTAAAGCCTTCTTCGTGAAGCAGGTCAAGGACTGAGCCTGCGCAGCCGGCCTTTGCATTCATGCAGCCTATGACAACTCTGGGAATTCTTGCCTGGACAATGGCTCCGGCGCACATGGGACATGGCTCCAGGGTCACATACATGGTGCAGCCTTCCAGCCTCCAGTCTCCTATTCTTTTGCAGGCTTTTCGGATGGCGTTGATTTCTGCATGGGATAGAACATTTTTATCAATGGTTCGGCGGTTGTAGCCTCTGGCGATGATCTTGTCTTCATAGACAATGACGCAGCCTATGGGGACCTCGCCTGCGGCTGCAGCTTTTTTTGCTTGTCTTACCGCTTCCCGCATATATTTTTCATCTATGGTCATATTGGCTCCTTGTGGTTTCTTGTGATATACTTGCACCAGTATATCACGAAATAAAGGAATGGTGAAGATATGAAGATTTGCGGACTGCAAAAAACTACTCTCCTGGATTTTCCGGGGCATGTGGCTGCTACGGTTTTTCTTGACCGCTGTAATTTCCGCTGTCCTTTCTGTCATAACAGCGGACTTTTGGATGGAGAGGCGGAGGCTTTGTTTTCTCAGGAGGAAGTTTTGGATTTTTTTAAAAAGCGGAAAGGGATTTTAGAAGGAGTCTGTATTACTGGAGGTGAGCCGACTCTGGCGGCTGATTTAGAGCCTTTTATCAGGGAAATACGGAGGCTTGGCTATCTGGTGAAGCTGGATACAAACGGGTACCGCCCGGAGGTCTTGAAAAATCTGGTTCTTTCAGGGCTTTTGGATTACGTTGCAATGGATATCAAGGCCGGAAGGGACAATTATTCTAAGGCAGCGGGAAAGGAAGGCCTTAAAATAGAAAACATTGAAGAAAGCGTTTCTTTTTTGATGTCAGGGAGAGTTCCTTATGAATTCCGTACCACGGCGGTGAAAGGGATTCATGATCTCGGAGACTTTTCCGATATTGGAAGATGGCTGGCCGGCAGTTCTCCTTATTATCTTCAGAATTTTGAGGATTCCGGGCAGGTTCTATGTCCTGGGTTCCGGTCTTTTTCCAGAGAGGAATTAAAGGAATTTTTAGATGTTTTAAGGCCATTTCTGCCTGATGCAGTGCTGCGGGGCATGGAAGCCTGACGGGTGCACGTAAAAAAGGGGCTGATATCAGCCCCCCAGTTTTACATCCGTATACCAGAATCCAAATCTTCCATCTTCCATAGGCTGGTCTTTAGACAGCACAAAGTTGGGGAATCCGAACATGGAGGCCATGTAGCGTTCGTTGCTGTAATAATGGCCGGGAACTCCCAGAAGATAGCGGGGCATGCCCTGTGGATTGAAGAGCTTTGCAATGATTAAGTAGCGGTAATTGTAGTATCCGTGCAGAAGAAAGCTGTTATTGCCATAAACCCAGGCATCTCTGGGGAGCAGGCCGATATCCTGGGGCTTGATGGTGAGGATTTCACAGCCATGCTCATAGTCAAAGGCAAGGATACGGGTATGTTCCCGTTTCAGTTTATCCCAGATCATATCATGAGAGCTTACATCCGGGTCTTCTTTTTGGCGGAGGCGTTCCAGATCGCTGGGATTTCCAAGTACAGGCTGTTCTTCTCCGGGCATCTGACCGGCAGCGTTACTGGTTCCATCAGCGGCAGGCTCCCGGTTGTCATAGGGGATGGTAGGCTCTCCGAATGTCATCATCCTCTCACGGGGTTTTTCTTCTTCCCGGCTTACAGGCTCTGGCTCTGGCTGGCTGCTCTGCTGTTTCACTTCGTCAGCTTCGTCAGCTTCCTCAGTTTCTACAGGCTCTGGCTCCTGAGGCTTCTCCGATTCTTCCGGTTGAGCCTCTTCTTCTTTTTCCATCATTTCTGTGGGCAGGTTTTCCTCCTGGGAAGATTCCTGAACCTGCTGGGCAGGGTTTTCTTCCTGAGAAGATTCCTGAGCCTGCTGAACAGGGCTTTCCTCCTCTTCACTGGAGGCATCCGAAGAGGAAACCGGTTCTTCTTCCGGTTCCTGGCTGGCTGACTGGACTTTTTCCGGCTCTAGGGGGAATTCTTCTTCAATTTCCTTTACTGCCCGTTTGATCCGCTCTTCTGAAATCGCTTCCTGATCTTTTTCAAGAGAGGCGGAAACTGCACTTTGTAAATCCACTTCTGCTGCGTGGGCGACAGAGTCCTCCCATATGGTGGTATAGGACCGCCATGTGTTTTTAACATCATGGATGGTCAGGCCGTAACACTGGTCCATGGAAATTCCGGAATGTTCTATATCCTCGGCAGACACTGAGATTCTGAATTCTCCGGAACCTCCGCGCACAAAAATATTTCCCAGATATATTTCCTGATCTCCGGACAGTAAGTAGACTCCGATGTCATTGCCTCCCACATAGATTCTTTTGGCACTGACCGTAACTTTACACTGGCTTCCCCTGGTTTCAATCTTGGCGAATCCGATGTTTTTTCCTTTGACTCCGCCTTCGTAGGCATAAATATATGAGATTAGTCTCCGATAGTTAGACATGCCATCACTCCTTTATAACTATTTTATGGAAATATCATTGCAACTATGACATAAAAATGATATCCTGTTGAAAGAATAAACAAAAATCTTTAATCACAGATGGAGGGTAAAAAGATATGAAGATTTACCAGGCTAAGGATTATAACGATATGAGCCGGAAAGCTGCAAACATTATTTCCGCACAGATTATTATGAAGCCGGACTGCGTACTGGGACTGGCTACCGGTTCCACTCCTGTGGGAACCTATAAGCAGTTAGTTGATTGGTATCAAAAAGGGGATCTGGATTTTTCTAAAGTAAAAACCGCAAATCTGGACGAATATAAAGGGCTTTCCAAGGACAATAGCCAGAGCTATTACTACTTCATGCAGGAACATTTATTTAAGCATGTAAATATCAAAGAGAAGAACACCCATATCCCTGACGGGACGGAGACAGATGCCGAGAAGGCGGCTGAAGACTATGAAGCAATCATAAGCGGCCTTGGCGGTGTAGATTTGCAGTTATTGGGTATCGGTCACAACGGCCATATTGGTTTTAATGAGCCTTCCGACATTTATCCAAAAGATACCCATGTTGTTGACCTTCAGGAGAGCACCATTGAAGCAAATAAACGTTTTTTTGACTCCATTGATGAGGTTCCACGCCAGGCTTATACCATGGGAATCGGAACTATTATGAGGGCACGGAAAATCCTGCTTTTGGTCAGCGGGGCAGAAAAGGCGGATATCCTGTATGAATCTATCTGCGGACCTGTTACTCCAAGTGTCCCTGCTTCTATCTTACAGCTTCATCCTGATGTGATTATTGTGGCTGATGAGGCAGCTTTATCCAAAATGGGAATCAGCTGATTCCATTTATCTTGACTTTTATTTTTTATGCTGTTATAGTTTTAAACAAATCTTGAAAAAAAGGAGGTGAGACGCTGTGTGCCGTACTTCAATAAAAATCAGTTCTTTATGGATGAATATTGAGCATATTTCCGTTATTTTGGGTAATTTTGACCTGTCCGTGTATCAGTGCGCCCATTTTTACGAAAAAAACAGCGTCTTGCCTCAAATTTTGTCCAATAGCAGGTAGCTTTTATTGACTGTTATGTGACTGAATTTCCGGCCGGGCGCATTCGCAATGGAGGAATTTCATTCATGAAACAGAATAAAAAGTTTCTTACCGGCTTCGGCTCTTATTCCAGAGCCGTATGTTCCACTATGTTCATATGTACCAAACAAATCTTTGACGGCGGCTTCCTGTCTGTATCAGGAGGATATTTTGTTCAGGCCGTCCAGTTTGTCATGCTTATTTTTATCTGGAAGTCTCTGGGGGAAGGTGTTGACCAGTTGATGACCTATACCCTTATGGCGGCGATTTTTCATCAGGAGCTGAATATTATTTCCCCTGCCACCTCTTCCCTTTGGGAGGGGTCTGTCATTGGGCGTTTTCTTCGTCCCATGCCTGTGGAAGTCAGCTTTTTTGCGGAAACCATTGGAAAGTGGTGGATTCCTAACTTTATATTCTTCGGCCTGCCTCTGTGGCTTTTGTCTCCTCTTTTGGGGATCAATCCCTGGCCTGCCGGGGTTTTGTCAGGAATCCTGGCTGTTTTCAGCCTTATTCTGGCGGCTTCTTTAGGCTTTGCCATTGATTTGCTCTTTGCATCTCTGGCTATCTATTTAAAAAACGGCTGTTTTGCCGCCCTGGCTGTCCGGGAGGCCGTTTATTCCCTGCTTTCAGGAGAGATGATTCCATTTTCCTTATTTCCATTTGGAATTGGGAACTTATTTTCCCTGCTTCCCCTTGGATCAGTGGCTCATGGGCCTCTTACTATTTATACGGGCACAGCAGAAAACCCATGGAAGGTTCTAGGGCTTCAGATTTTCTGGAACCTTATTTTGTGGATTGCTGCGGCCCATGTCTTTAAAAAAAGCAAAGAAAGGATGATTTCTTTTGGTGGATAATATTAAAATTCTTTTTAGGCTTTACGGGCAGTATGCGAAAATGGACCTTTTATGGCTCCTTCGTGATACGCGGTATTTTCTGCTGCAGCTGGTATCTGATGCCGTAACCGGAATCTGTACGGTTACAGGCGTGTTCCTTTTGTCTGTCAGCTTCGGGGATTTCTCCGGCATGAGCCGGGAGGAGATTCTGTTTATGATGGGTTATTCCGTATTTCTTGACGGGATTTATACCGTGTTTTTTATTGGAAATAATACCTCCATGGTCAGCCGGATCATCGGCCGGGGGCAGCTTGACCACATTATGATTCAGCCGGTTCCTCTGTGGACCCAGCTTCTGGCCCAGGGCTTTTCTCCGTTTTCCGGTTCTCCTCTTCTCATATTGGGAACAGGGCTCTCCTGGTACGGAGCTGTCAGAGCCGGGGTGGCAATAAGTCCGGGATGGATTTTGCTGTTTCTTTTTTACAGTGTCTGCTCCTGCCTTATTATGCTTTCATTTTTATACCTTTTGTCCTGCACTGCCTTTTATTCTCCTGCTGCGGCAGAGGAAATTGCCGGGACGGTCAGGGATTTATTTTCTTCTTTGAAAACTTATCCTTTGGGAAAGATGAACAAAACGGTCAGAGGGATCTTCCTTACCGTCATACCCATAGGGCTGGCTTCCTGGCTCCCTTCCCTGATTTTGCTTAGAACCGGGGAAAAGGGCGGGTTTTATATTCCGGCGGCAGCGGCTGTGCTCTTTACTATTGCTCTTTTATTTTTTAAGAAAGGACTGAAACATTATGTACTTCACGGCTCACCCAGATACACCGGCTTTGGCCATCGATAATGTGACGAAACAATACTGCCAGTGGCAGAGAAGCGGGAAAGCCCGCGATATTATAAAAAATATGCTTCACCCGGAAAAACGGGTGGTAACAGCCCTTGACCACTTGTCCCTGACCATCCGCCAAGGGGAGTTTGCAGCCTATGCAGGGTCCAATGGGGCGGGAAAAAGCACTACTATAAAAATTCTTTCCGGCATTCTTTTGCCGACGGAAGGGCGGGTGTCTGTCCTTGGATTTGATCCGGCCAAGGAACGGACTGCCCTTATGCGGCATATCGGGGTGCTGTTTGGGCAGAGGACGGAATTGTGGTGGGATCATCCGGTCATCACCAGCTTTGAATGGAAAAAGGCGGTCTGGAATATTCCGGAAAAGGTTTATCAGGAAAATCTAAGTCTTGTGACGGAACTGTTAGACCTTGGAGACATATTGAAGACTTTTGCCAGGGAGCTGAGTCTGGGACAGCGGATGCGGGCGGATATCGCCATGCTGCTTTTGCACGGTCCTGAACTGATCTTTTTGGATGAACCCACCCTGGGCCTTGACGTTCTGGCTAAACAGCAGATGATCCGTTTCTTAAAAAAGATCAACAGGGAGAGGGGTACTACGGTTGTGGTAACCAGTCATGACATGGATGATCTGGAGGAAATGGCCCAGAGGATGGTGCTTCTTAACAAAGGACAGATCGCTTTTGACGGAAGCTTCGATGAACTGAGGGAGGTTCTGGGAGGCTTTTACAGAATCCAGATTACTACTCCTGTCCACGAGTCTGCTCCAAGACTTCCGGCCCTGAAGCTGTTAAGCTCAGAAAACGGATTTCACGAGTATGAATTTGACCGGAAAAAGCTGGAAATCCATGAAATTCTGGGTATGCTGGCTGAATTTACTCAAATTCAGGATGTGGAGATTAAAAAAGCTCCTATTGAGGATGTGGTTGCAGGCCTGTATTTAAGCTGGAAGGAAATTTAACAGTTGGATTTCTTTTCAAAATGAGGTAAAATGTGTATAACACACAAAGATAAGGAGGCCATGACTATGGCATATACATTTACAAAAGATTTGGAAACAGGAAATCAGTTAATTGATTCTGAGCACCGCCAGTTGGTCGACGCTATCAACAACCTGCTTGCTGCCTGCGGTGCAGGAAAAGGGCGTATGGAGCTGGCCAATACGACGAAATTTTTGCAGGATTATACTGCAAAGCATTTCAGCAATGAAGAAAAGCTTCAGCTTCAATATAAGTATCCGGATTATGCCACACACAAGCGTTATCATGACGACTTTAAAAGGGTTGTGGCTGGAATCTGTGCCAAGCTGGAGAAGGAAGGTCCTACCATCCCTCTTGTGGGAGAGGTTAACAGCACCATTGCAGGCTGGCTGATCACTCATATTAAGAAAGAAGACGTAAAGGTTGCCGCATATATAAAGGGCAAGTAATAATCTTTTGGACCATGGGAATAATACATAATCAGAAAGAGGGCATCTGTACAATGAAAGATCCAAATTGCGCATATTGTATGCAAGGGGAACTGGTAGCCAAGTTCGGCTATCCGGTCTGTGAAATGGAAACGGGATTTTTATATTTATTTAAGGAACAGAGTAAAAAAGGCAGGGTGATTCTGGCATACAAGGATCATGTCAGCGAAATGATTGACATCAGCGATGAGGAGAGAAATGCCTTTTTTGCTGATACCGCCAGGGTTTCCAAGGCTGTTCACAAAGTGTTTAATCCGGATAAGGTGAATTACGGCGCTTATGGGGATACCGGATGTCACCTTCATATGCACATCGTTCCTAAGTACAATGGAGGGGATGAATGGGGCAGCACCTTTACCATGAATCCGGATAAGGTATATTTAACTGACAAAGAATATGAAGACATGGCTGCTGCCATCAGGGCCGCATTATAAACCATGAAAATGATTGTAAAAGGAGGTGTCCGCCGTGTTGGAAGAAATCAGGCTGCAGGCTGAACAGGCGGCCGCGGAATTGCTGGAGGCTGCTCACTTAAAGAAAGGGAACTTAATTGTGATCGGCTGCTCCTCCAGTGAGATTTCCGATCATCGCATTGGTTCTCATTCCAGTGAGGAGATCGGACAAGCAGTTTTTTCCGCTATCTATGAGGTTTTTAAGGCTCAAGGGATTTATGTGGCAGCCCAATGCTGCGAACACTTGAACCGGGCCTTGATTCTGGAGAGGGAAGCGGCAGAGCTTTACGGCTATGAGCCGGTGAGCGTTGTTCCCCAGCTAAAGGCAGGTGGTTCTTTTGCTTCTGCAGCTTACAGGATATTTAAGGAGCCTGTGGCAGTGGAGGCCATAAAGGCACACGCTGGAATGGATATCGGAAACACCCTCATTGGGATGCATTTAAAGGCTGTGGCTGTTCCTGTCAGACTTAAGACCAACCGCATCGGGTTTGCCAATGTGGTGGCTGCCCGCACCAGGCCTAAGTATATCGGGGGAGTCCGGGCATGTTATGAGGACTCTCGAGAGTAGACTGCTGCTGAGTATATTTTTTAAAAACACCATGTAAAAATGCGCCTTGAACCGAGGTGTGCTGTCCCTATATAGGGTAGTATACCACGGTCCTGGCGCATTTTTCTGTCTTGCCTGATGTTTTAATCCGGTATTTTATTTGCAGTTTTATTTTCTTAACGGTATGAAGTCTGAACTGCCTTCGCCAGAACCTTAGGGTCTTTGACGTAAGGTGTAACCGGGCAGATTTTTTTATCCGCTCCCATAAGGGTGTATACGGCTATTCTGGCGGCACGGACCGAGTATTCCTCGGTGAATACCATGTCATCAGGGATTTCCACAAACTGGCTTACCATGGCAAAGTTAGTGGAACCTGCGGGAACCACGTTGGGACGGTCAGTCATTTTACGGGGCTGGAACTGGGCATCCACGTAGGGCATCATACAGGGAATTACATTGACCACATCGGCCAGAATCTCCTCTAAGCGGTCTTCCATATGAAGGTGGTGGAGAAGCTCTGTCAGCATTTCTTCTCCGGTGCAGTCCTTCATAGGCTTCTTTACATAATCGCCCACCCGATCGGTATAAAGCCCGTATCCCCAGAAAATAGTCTGGTCCATAGGCTGATTGATGAAGTGGGGCTGGGCGGCCACTACAATGCTCATAAGCCAGTTGGAGTCTTTAAAGGTCATTAAGGCTCCGCTTCCAGGAACGTTTCCGGAATAATTCTCAATCATTTTTAAAAGCTTATTGCCCCGGCTGGTAACGGTAAAGCTTTCCCAGTTGGTTTCCTGTACATCGCCAAAAAACGGATAGGGATTTCCAAGTCCCGGCTTCTTTGCGGCGACTTTGCTCCACAGCTCTCCTGATATGGGTCTTAAATTAGGCGCAGGGGCAGGAGTGTGAAGGTCTCCCAAGGTAGCACTGTCGGTCATGCAGGCGTTGGTCATGATGCAGATGTCGCCATCCTGAAGCTCGATGGTGCTCTCCTTTCCTTTGTCTATCAAGTGAAGCATTTTTGCCGTGATTCCATCACCGTCAGCAAAGTCAATGTCTTTTACAACACAGTTTTCCTCAAAAACAACTCCCTGTCTTCTTAAATATTCTTCCAGAGGACGGATTACGCTGTCATACTGGTTTAAGGGAGTTCTTGTCACTCCTTCCAGGGTTTCAATTCTTGAAAACTCTAAAATCATCCGGCGCATGTAACGGCGGAACTCAAAAAGGCTGCTCCAGGTCTGGAATGCAAAAGTAGTCTGCCACATGTACCAGAAATTAGTGGTAAAAAAGTGGGGCATGTCTGCAAACCACTGTTCAATGGTCATATCGTCCAGCTTTTCTTCCGGAGTATTCATGAGCTTTAAAAGAGCCATCCGCTCCTTCTGTGTAAATCCCATGCTTTTTACATCCAAAATATTTCCTCTTTTGTCAATCAGTCTGGCTTTGGCTTTCGTGGGATGGGCGTGGTCAAAATTCAGGATTTCCTCAGTCACGCTCCTGTTGGGGTTACTTAAGGATGGGATGGACCGGAACAGCTCCCAGAAATTTTCGTATGTTTCTTCATTAAGCATTCGGCCGCCCCGGCAGACAAAACCTTTTTCCGGAGTACCGATGCCGTCGTTGCTTCCTCCTAAAATCGGAAGTCCTTCAAAAATCGTGATCTGTTTTCCCGGCATATTGCAATCCCGTACCAGGTACGCCGCTCCTGCCAGACTTCCCAGGCCTCCGCCTACAAAATAGGCTTTTCTGCCTTCCGGATTATGGACTTTTTTCTCCTGCCTTTCCGGCTCGTTTTGTTTTGAATGTTTCTGTTTCTTTGAATAATCATAGGCTTTCACTGCTGCCATGGCTGCGGCAGTGGCTGCCAGACTATAGGTCAATGCTTTTCCGAAACTATTTTTGTCCTTCATGATCAATGCTCCAATCTGTGATTTGATGTAACTGATGGCCTCATATTAGCATACTTCGTTTTACTCGTCATCATACATGCTTTTACAATTGTAAAAAAAAACGACACCATGGAAATGGTGTCAAAAAACAGGACATTTTTTGCATTTTGTCTATCGAAATTATTTTCTTCTTCTTTTACAATAAGTAAAAACAAAAGGAGGGAGAATTATGTCAGTGACCCTGCGCAATCACATCCGGGAATCCGTATTAAGGACGGCACTTCTCCATCAATTAAAAAACGGACAGAAATCTCCGGAACGGGCAGCCAGAAATATGGAAGAACTGCTGCTGCGGTTTCAGCCCTGTTCCATGGAACAGTTTCATTATACCGAGCTTCTTGCAATGATCAAAAGCTGCACTCTGGAGGAATGCTTAAATCTCATTATGAAAAAGCTTTCAGATAGCCGATCTGCTTGGTGGCATTGACCAGGCTCTTTAACTGCCGGACTATCAGCCAGGGCTCCTGCTTCATGCCTTTTTCCGCCCAGTTGACAATCACGCCGCAGATGCCGTAAGCGTAAAACTGGGCATCAAATTCCTGTTCTTCCTCTGTTAGCTTCTTTTTTTCGTCAAGGAACAGGATCGCCTCCAAAAACAGGGCTTTTGCCATTTCCAGAAGATAGCTTTCAAAGGTATGCTCCTGTTCTTTTATGGTATTGATATAAAAAGCCTTCTCTGCTCTCATATTTTCAAGCAGTTCCAGCACCTTCTGATCCCAGTTCTCAAGAGTGATATTTTCCGCTATGGCGGCAAAATTTTCATTGTAATAGATCCAGCTTAACAGCTCATATTTATCCTGATAATGATAATAGAAGGTCTGCCGGTTCAGACCACATACAGCCGTAATATCTGATATGGATATCTTGTTAAACGGCTTTTCCCTGCACACCTGTTTCAAAGCTTCTGCTATGGCACGTTTGGTAATCAGTGAATCCGACATGTCCCCTCCTGTAAATTTATTTTCTCATATTGGTAAAATAGTTGCTTAAGGCGGCAAACTGCTCTAAAGTCAAGGCTTCCCCTCTTATGGAGGCGCCAAGGCCCAGGCTTTCTATTGCTTCTAAGATTTCTTCTTTTGTGAAAGAAATTTCCGGCGAGTTGTTTAAGCCATTTTGCAGGGTCTTTCTCCTCTGGTTAAAGGAGGCCCGGATGAGGCGGAACATCAGGTCCGGATCTTCTGCAGTTACAGGCGGATTTTTATGCCGGGTCAGGCGGATTACAGCAGAGCCTACGTTAGGGCGGGGCATAAAACAGTTTGGCGGTACATTGGCTACAATATAGGGCTGTGCATAGTACTGGACTGCCAGAGAAAGAGCACCGTAATCCTTGGTACCGGGTCCCACCTGCATCCGGTCTGCCACTTCTTTCTGAACCATGACCGTAATGTTATCAATAGGAACATTTCCTTCAAAAAGTCCCATAATAATGGGGGTGGTAATATAGTAAGGAAGGTTTGCCACCACTTTAATGGGGCGGCCTCCATTATACTGCTCTGTGATCTGATTCACATCTGTTTTTAAAATGTCGCCGTGTATGACTGTCACATTGTCGTAATCCCCAAGGGTTTCCTTCAGAATGGGGATTAAGTTGGAGTCAATCTCCACTGCCACCACATGTCCCGCATTTTCCGCCAGATACTGTGTCATGGTGCCGATTCCCGGTCCGATTTCCAGCACACAGTCATCCTTTGTTACGCCTGCCGATGCAATAATTTTATCCAGCACGTGAGTATCGATTAAAAAGTTCTGGCCGAATTTCTTTTGAAATGTAAATTCATATTTTTTTATGATTTCAATGGTTTTTTGGGGATTTCCCAATGATGTCATGCTAGTCCTCCGTTTTCGCTTGCTTCCTGTTATATTAAACCGTATAATTTTTTCCCGTTGCGGTTGGTAATCTCTATGACTTCTTCTTCTGAAATCCCCTTAATAGCGCTGATCTCCTGAACTACATAAGAGAGATTTAAAGAGGAATTTCGTTTTCCCCGGTTGGGAACCGGCGCCAGATAGGGGCAGTCTGTTTCTAAAACCATCTGCTCCATAGGCATATATTCCACCACCTCACGCAGTTTTCTGGCGTTTTTAAACGTCAGCACTCCGCCGACTCCAAGGTAATAGCCCATGTTTAAGTATTCCCTTGCTATTTCTTTTCCATAAGAAAAGCAGTGAATCACTCCGCCTAAGTTCTTTTCTGCATGGGCCTTCATAAGGTCCAGGGTATCCTTTGCCGCATCACGGCTGTGAATGACCACCGGAAGCTTTACCTCTCTTGCAAGGTCTAACTGGCGGATAAACCATTTTTTCTGAGTATCATGGTCCGGTTCCTCCCAGTAGTAATCCAGGCCGATTTCCCCGATTGCTACCACCTTTTTATTGGAAGAATGCTCTTTAAGCCAGTTTAAATCCTCTGACCTCATTTCCCCGGTGTCATTGGGGTGAATGCCGATGGCTCCATAGACATGAGGATATTTTTCAGCCAGCTTCAAAGTGTTTTTGGAGGTCTCCATGCTGGCCCCTATATTAGTCACTGCCTCAATGCCATGCTCCAAAAGGGAGCCCAGCAGCAAGTCTCTGTCTTCATCAAATGCCTCATCATCATAATGGGCGTGTGTATCAAAAATCATAATATTCTCCTTTTAAGTGATGCTTAAGCGCAGCAAATACAGCAGAAGAAGGTGAACCGGATAAAACCAGTAGAAAAAGTGCTTTAAGTCCATTTCTCCTCTTTTTCCGTTATACATACGGATAGGGATAAACGCCAAAGCCGCTGCACCGGAAAGGCTTAGGCTGGACACCACTGCCAGCATCCCTCCAAACAAGGTCTGAAGCTTTTTATTTTCACGAAACACATAGAAAATCAAAATCATGCCAATTCCAATGGCATCGTAATCGCTCCTTATTAAGGAAGCTGCTGCCATTCCTGCCAGGGCCGCCAGGCTTTGTTTTACAGGATTTCCTGCGGCTTTTCTGTAAAAATGCAGGACACAGAGGCCGATGAACAAGGTGAAGTAGACATTCTGGTAACCGGGCTGAAACCACTGGTCAAAGATAGCTAAATCAAAAGGAATCTCAGAAATAAAGGCAAAGGCCAGAAGCCGGATTCCATACTTTTTCACATCACGCGTATGAAGGAAACCTTCTGTCAGCAGAAAGCAGAATATGGGAAAGGCCAGTCTTCCGATGGTTCTCAGCACCACGTATGCCATGGGCCACGGGCTTCCTTCCGGGATCACGCCTTCCGGGCCTCCTAATATACCTCCTGCAACCAAAATCACTCCGGCATGGTCTAAAAACATAGTTACAATAGCAACCATTTTCAACGTATTTCCGGTAATTCCTTTTACAGAAGCTGTTCCTGTCTCGTACATGGAATTCTCCTTTTTTAATAAGGCCGGATCAAAAACCCGGCCTTTTCTTCGTTCTCACATATTTTTATCAGCAGATCTCTGCTCCTGAAGGCATTGGCTTTTCAGGAACCATAAGAGATAAATTTCCGTCTGCATCCTCTGCACAGAGAAGCATGCCCTCAGACATGACTCCCGCAAGCTTTGCAGGCTTTAAGTTTACCACAACCATCACCTTTTTGCCAACCATTTCTTCCGGCGAGTAATGGGCCTTGATGCCGCTGACAATCTGCCTTACCTGGCTTCCGATCTTTACCTGGGAGCATAAAAGCTTTTTGGATTTTGCAACGGCCTCGCAGGCAATGATCTCGCCTACCTGGAACTGGAGCTTGGCAAAGTCATCATACTCAATTTCAGCCTTTGCTTCGATATCAATACCGCCTTCAGAGCCTGCCTCAGAAGTTGTTTCTCCTAAGCCTGCCTCCTGATCTGCATTCATGGCTTCCACCTTTTCCATGACTTCCTTTATGTCCATGCGGGCAAAGAGGATTTCCGGTTTATCAGTTACCTGGTTGCCGGAAGGATAGAGACCGAATTCATTCATCTGGGACAGCTCCCTTTTTGCTGTATTAAGCTGGGCCAGTATCTTTTCTGAAGTTTCAGGCATGAAAGAGGCCAGCAGGGAAGCGCCTACGGTAATAGCTTCTGTCAGGTTATACAATACCGTTGCCAAACGGGGCTTTGCTGCTTCATCTTTGGCAAGAACCCACGGAGCTGTTTCGTCAATATATTTATTGCTTCTCCGGAAGATGTTAAAAATGGCTGTCATGGCATCGGCAACTCTCAGCTTTTCCATCTTCTCCTGAACCTTTTTCACTTCTTCCAGTACCACTGCCTTTAAGTCCTGGTCAACGGCTTCTTCTGTATTTTCATTGGATACAATTCCGCCAAAGTATTTATTTGACATGGAAATGGTGCGGTTTACCAGGTTTCCAAGGATGTTGGCAAGGTCTGAATTCATCCGCTCCACCATCAGTTCCCAGGTAATGACTCCGTCATTGTCAAAGGGCATTTCATGAAGCACAAAGTAACGGACTGCATCCACGCCGAAGAAGTCCACCAGGGTATCAGCATAGAGCACATTTCCTTTGGACTTGCTCATCTTTCCGTCTCCCTGCAGCAGCCATGGGTGGCCGAATACCTGCTTTGGAAGGGGTACGTCAAGTGCCATAAGGAAAATGGGCCAGTAAATGGTATGGAACCGGATGATATCCTTCCCGATTAAGTGAAGGTCAGCAGGCCAGAGCTTTTCAAACTGGGGAGTGCTGTTTCCATTGCAGTCGTAGCCAATGCCTGTGATGTAGTTGGTCAGAGCATCCAGCCATACATAGGTCACGTGTCTGGGGTCAAAGGTAACAGGGATGCCCCATTTGAAGGTAGTTCTGGATACGCACAGATCCTGAAGGCCCGGAAGAAGGAAGTTGTTCATCATCTCATTCTTTCTGGATACGGGCTGGATAAAATCAGGGTTTTCATTGATGTGCTGAATCAGTCTGTCTGCATATTTGCTCATACGGAAGAAATAAGCCTCTTCCTTGGCAGGCTTTACTTCACGTCCGCAGTCAGGACATTTTCCATCTTTTAACTGGGATTCCGTGAAAAATGACTCACATGGGGTGCAATATAAGCCTTCATAATGGCCTTTATAAATGTCGCCCTGGTCATACAGCTTCTTAAAGATCTTCTGAACCTGCTCTTCGTGGTCTTTATCTGTGGTCCGGATAAACTTATCATAAGAGGTGTTCATCAAATCCCAGATATTCCTGATCTGATCAGCCGCCTGATCCACAAACTCCTTTGGTGAAACTCCTGCCGCTGCCGCCTTCTCTTCAATTTTCTGGCCGTGCTCATCGGTTCCTGTCTGGAAAAATACATCATATCCCTCAGCCCTCTTGTAGCGGGCGATGGCATCTGCTAAAATGGCCTCATAGGTGTTGCCGATATGGGGCTTTCCTGAAGCATAGGCAATGGCTGTGGTGATATAATATGGCTTTTTGTCAATATTCTTACACATAAATGTTCCTCCTGTTATAAAATAAAATAGACTTTCTGCAAAGAAAAAACCCGTCTCAAACATCCTTTCGGAAATTTAAAGACGGGGAACAGTCCCGTGTTACCACTTTAATTCATCTGTGCCTTACAGCACAGACCTTAACGGCTGCATTCACATTCATAAATGCCTTTACCGGCTTTATGGCTGTTTTAACAGTCTGACACGATAACGGGTGTAACCGTCGGAATTTAAAAGCAGATGGCTGCCAGTTCAATTCCGCTGCTCCAAGGCCATGTTGGGAAATTCGCTCAAGCTTCCTTTTCAGCTTCCGGAAGTCTCTGTTCATGAGGTGGATTTCTTACTCTTCTTTTCTCAGCATTCTTACAGATATAGTTTATTAGTATCCTTAGTTTAATGGCTATAGCCTGGTTTGTCAAGCGGGTAGGCTTCATATATGCTTATTTGTCATGACTTTTTTTAAAGGATCATATA